>CAYMTR010000126.1:0-1677 GCA_964393405.1 uncultured Prolixibacteraceae bacterium | reverse complement strand
CATATTTGAAAGCATTCATTAGAAATCCAAATTGATATTGAGCTTGTTCAGGAGTAAAACCTAAAAGGCCAAACATCTTTGCCTGTAATTCACTATCGAATATACGAACAGATCCTCCACCTATTTCAACTCCGTTTATTACCAGGTCGTACGCATTCGCTCTGACGCTTCCGGGATTTGAATCAAGCAAAGTAATATCCTCTGGTTTTGGAGAAGTAAACGGATGATGCATTGCATGATATCTTTCTGTTTCTTCATCCCATTCAAGTAATGGAAAGTCAACTACCCAAAGAGGTTTAAAGACAGTTTTATCTATCAGGTTCATTTGTTTGGCCATCTCTAGTCTAAGGGCTCCCATTTGAATCCGGGTCTTATCTTTTTCGCCTGAGAGTAATAATATTAAATCTCCTGGTTTAGCATTACATGCTTCAGCCCATTTTTTAAGATCTTCTTCAGTATAGAATTTGTCGACGGATGATTTTAGTGTTCCATCATTTCCGTAGCGTAAATAGACTAATCCTTTAGCTCCAATCTGTTGTCTTTTTACATATTCTGTAAGAGCATCTAATTGTTTGCGGGTATAATCAGCACATCCTTCAGCACAAATGGCTATAACTATTTCTGCAGAATTGAAAACCTGAAAATCTTTTCCCTTAGTAAGCTCTGTAATATCATTAAACATCATTTCAAAACGTATATCAGGTTTGTCGCTTCCGTATTTTTCCATTGCCTCACTATATGGCATTCTTGGAAATTCTCCCGGATCGAAACCTTTTAACTCTTTGAAAAGATGGCGAGTCAGGCCTTCAAAGGTATTAAGGATATCATTTTGTTCGACAAAAGCCATTTCGCAATCAATTTGAGTAAACTCAGGTTGACGGTCTGCTCTTAAATCTTCATCTCTGAAGCACTTAACAATCTGATAATATCTGTCGAATCCAGCAACCATTAGAAGTTGCTTAAGTTGTTGAGGTGATTGAGGTAATGCATAAAACTCACCGGAATTCATTCTTGAAGGCACAACAAAGTCGCGGGCACCTTCAGGAGTGGATTTTATCAATACAGGAGTTTCTGTTTCAATAAAATTTAAAGAATCAAGATAATTCCTTACTTTGATAGCCATTTTGGAACGAAGAATAAGGTTGTCCCGAACTACATCGCGACGTAAATCAAGATATCTGTATTTCATTCTTAACTCGTCACCTCCGTCAGTATCATTCTGAATTGTGAAAGGTGGAATATCTGAAGGGCTTAATACCTGGATGTTTGATACTTCAATTTCAATTTCTCCTGTTGCTATCTTATTATTTTTACTTTCACGTTCCCGTACAATTCCTTTAACCTGTATAACAAATTCACGTCCGAGCGAATTAGCTGAAGCTTTTAGTTCATCAGTCGCCTTATCATCGATAACGAGTTGTGTAATTCCGTATCTGTCACGAAGATCAAGGAATGTCATAGCTCCGAGTTTTCTTACTCTTTGTACCCATCCCGCTAATGTTGTTTTTTCGCCGATATTTTCAATTCTCAGCTGACCGCAAGTGTGTGTTCTGTACATAATATGCTTGTTATATTTAAACGCTCAAAAATAATAAGAAAACCGCAACCAAATATTTGATTGCGGTTAAATTATTAAACTTCTTTAAGTTTCCATTGACCTTTTTTGAAAAAATAATA
>CAYMTR010000125.1:0-2165 GCA_964393405.1 uncultured Prolixibacteraceae bacterium | reverse complement strand
ACAAAATATTAAAGGATTTCGACCGCGATTACTGGATGAATGCTGAGGAGTCCATTGCATATGGGATAGTGGATAAGATTTTTACTTTGTAGAAAAGTTTTATTTTCAGTTTCTTCTGCTTTAACATCAAGGTGATTAGGTTTTGATTTAGCTTAAACAGATAAAGCAATGATTATTACAAGACTCATATTGAAGAATTGGAAAAACTTTAAAGAGCTTGATATTTCGCTGCAGGAAAGGGTAATTATAGTTGGTGCAAATGCTTCAGGGAAATCGAATTTATTAGACGTATTCAGATTTCTTAGAGATATTGCAAAGTCCGGAGGTGGTTTGCAAAAAGCGGTTGAAGACAGGGGCGGAATAACAAAAATAAGATCATTAGCTGCAAGACGAAACCCGAATATTGAAATAGAGGTACACCTTTCAGAATTTGGTTCACAGAAGATATCGTGGAAGTATTCAATTGGAATTAAGCAGGAATCAAGAGGTTACAGGTTACCCTTATTAACTTATGAGAAGGTATACAGGGAAAATGAATTGTTGGTCGACAGGCCTGGTAAAGAGGATAAAGTAGACTCATTAAGGTTGACTCAAACATATCTTGAACAAATAAATACCAATAAAGAATTCAGGGATATTGCCAGGTTCTTCGAAAACACACTTTATCTTCATTTAGTTCCTCAGTTATTAAAATATCCAAAAGCATTTACCGGTCCTGATCTGCCAGGCGACCCATTTGGCAAGGGTTTTCTTGAAAGAATTGCTAAAGTGAATGAAAAAACCAGGAAGGCCTGGCTTGGTAAAATTGAACATGCCCTTAAAATTGCAGTTCCGCAATTAACCAAATTGGAATTTACAAAGGAGAACGGTTATCCTCACTTGGAAGCTATTTATGAACATTGGAGGCCAGGAGCAGGAAAACAAAAGGAAGATCAGTTCAGTGACGGGACACTTCGATTAATAGGCCTTCTATGGTCATTGCAGGAAGGAGATTCTCTGTTATTAATGGAAGAACCGGAGCTTTCTTTAAACGGAGCTATTGTTGCAAGGTTGGCACCGATGATTTATCGTTTGCAAAAGCCCAGGAAGAGGCAGGTTTTTATTTCATCACACAGTTCAGATTTGTTAAATGATAAAGGGATCTCGCTTAATGAGATTGTAGTGTTGGAGCCTGCTGAAGAAGGGACAAAGGCCACAGTTGCAGCAAATATTACAGATGTGAAGAACATGCTTGATTCTGGCATGACCCCCGCTTCAGCAATCTTGCCACGAATTAAGCCTCCCATTATTAATCAATTAACTTTAGAGTTCTGATATGTCATTGATTCCGATTAATCTTGTATACGAGGATCAGATCAGTGAATTTGTTATGGCCAAGCTTGTTGAATGTACTGGAAAATACCGGATTGACAAGACTTATTCAGAAGGTGGTTTTGGCTATATAAAAAGAAACCTGAATGGTTTTAATAATGCTTCCAAAGGTTGTCCTTTTTTTATATTGACAGATTTAGATACTGGTGATTGTGCGCCTTCTCTTATTAAGAGCTGGCTGAAGGTTCCTGCACAACCAAATTTAATATTTAGGGTAGCTGTTAGAGAGATTGAGGCATGGCTTTTGGCTGATATTGAGGGCTTTTCAGAATTTGCAGGGTTGTCAATTGCGAATTTCCCAAAAAATCCTGAAGAATTAGCTGATCCCAAACTTATATTGCTAAATCTTATCAGGAAATGTAGAAAAAGAGCTATCAAGGAGGATATATTACCCAGGGATGAATTTGCAGCTACTGGACCAAATTATAATGGCAGATTGGCAGAATATGTCACTTTTTTCTGGAATATTCAGAGAGCTTGCAAACGTTCTGGAAGTTTGCAGAAAGCTGTTCATCATCTGAATAGATTTCAATTGGTATTCGATACTCTTGCCTGACTTGTTAGTTAATCATCCTTTAAATCAAATCTAAAACTTTTTATTTGATAGGTAATTTTCACCCTGTATTGCCAAAATATTACCTTTGCCCGTTCAAATGGTGAAGTGGCAGGCATGGGAAAATCGCACAAAGCAATCATACAACAATCGCAAAAAAGAAGCAGGGATTTTGGATTACAAAACGATACTGCGTTAAAGCGGAAAGTGCTGACTCCGGAGGAGCTGAAGAAGATCCTTA
>CAYMTR010000124.1:0-2350 GCA_964393405.1 uncultured Prolixibacteraceae bacterium | reverse complement strand
TTTTCACGCCAATCCCTTCGGGCCGGAATTGCAGGTTAAGCGTATGTTAGAACGACGCCTTCGGCGCGATGAATATAAGAGTAAAATAAACAGGATACAAATTATGGAATTATTTGATATAACATACGATTTTAGAAAAGATAGTAACTGTGGTGATCCTGATAGTGATAGTAAAAAATTATATAGCGCTCATGGAATATTATGGAACAAATTATTGCCTTCTGGGAAAATGCTTGAAATCAATATTTTTGAAGATCGATACGGTAGGTTATTGCTTAAGAATAACCAATATATGAACTTTTCAAGTGATAGAATGTGCCCACATTTTGATGGTAAATATAACGGACTATTTAATGGCTGGCTCACCAACGAAGAGATTGAATTACTTAAACATAAGGTTCGGACAATTGGTGGTCATATAGTTTTCCCAGCACATAAAAAGGACGGTTTTACTATTAACCAAGCAAGAGGTGTTAATCGAAGTATTGGAGATAGGTTTGATTTAACATTAGAATGCATTCGACGTTTTTATGAAAAAGATAAAAGTCCTCTTTATGAAACACTAATGAGATATAAAGACTTTTTTGATTTATTTGTTGGTTTTAATGAGTATGTTGAATTTTTTCTTTTACAAGATTTTATTAATGATCAAAAACAAGTAAAATTTACATTGCCTTTTAATGATTTCATACGTTCACCATTGCCTCAAAATAGTGATGAATATAGGCAATATAAAGATAAAACAATCGAATTAATCGATAAAAGAAATAGTAGAATTTTAAAATATGGAAATTAATAAATCATTAAAAATGTTAAGAAAATTTGTTCTAACAACTGCTTCAACCTGATATTTTCTTTGTCACATTTTGTGCTGTCGCTGCGCTCCTGACGCACAAAATGCGCCAAGCCCTTCGGGCGCGAAAATACAGGTTAAGCAAATGTTAGGTCTACAAAGGAGATAAAAATGAGAGATGATTATTTATTTAGTAGCTATGAGATTTACTCAGTAATTGAAGCACAGAAAAAAGCTATAAATGATGATATTGAAAAAATAGAAATCAATCGCTTATTAAATACAGCAACAACAGACTTGGCCTCATATTATTATGATAAATACTTATTAGATGTTCCTGTTTTACAACATGAAGACATTGAAGTATCACAAAAAGAAACAAAAATAGATGTAAGTAGAGATCCACTGAGAGGACCTTTCTTTCCTGGTCAGTCTCCATTAATAAATGGAACAGAAGTAATTTTTGAGATCCCTTTTCAAGGCGATGCTGATTTCTTCAAAATACAACCAACTACTTTCTCATTTAGTCCACCTTCTGCAACTGTTGAAAAGAATCAAATAGTTGTTAAATTTCAAGGAATTGAGTTACAATCCACAAACTTGAAAAATATGATTGACAAGCAACTTGCTGAAATTGAAAAATGGTTAGGAGTATTAAGAAAAGATGTAAGTGGATTTAATAATTCATTAAAAGGTCTTGCAACTAATAATATCGAAGCTAGAAAAGCTAAACTTTTATCAAACGCTGGTCTTATTTCTAATTTAGGCTTTAAACTCAAAGAAAATGCAAATGCACCTAAAACATATAAAGCTCCGGAAGTAAAAAGGAAAATTAATCCAGTTTTTCCTAATGCAAGCAATGCTAAATATGAAATTGAGCCGTCTCTCAGCATTGAAGATTATGATCATATTCTTTCTGTAATTGATAACATGACCCATGTAATGGAAAGAAGTCCTTCAGCATTTATTCACATGGATGAAGAAGCATTGCGCACCCATTTTCTTGTTCAATTAAATGGTCAATACGAAGGACAGGCAACTGGTGAAACATTTAACTATAATGGAAAAACTGATATACTAATTAGATCGAAAGACAGAAATATTTTTATAGGCGAATGCAAATTTTGGAAAGGTGAAAAAGTTTTTCTTGAAACAATTGATCAAATTTTGGGATATACCTCATGGCGAGATACTAAAACTGCTATACTAATATTTAATAAAAATAAAGATTTATCTAGTGTACTAGATGTTATAAAAAAAGTTACTCCTTCTCATCAGAATTTTAAACGTATGCTAAAATCAAATGGAGAAACTGAGTTTAGGTATATTTTTGCAAGTAAAACAGATAACAATAGAGAAATATTTTTAACCATAAAAGCATATGATATTCCACAAAACTGAGACCTAACAACTGCTTCGACCTGACATTGCTATTGTCACGAAACTTGCAGTCGCTTCGCTCGGCAAGTTTCGCGCCAATTGACGCAATGCAGGTCAAGCAAATGTTAGTTTGACGCTCCGCGCAGGGGGAAAAATACATGAATATTATGAAAAGCT
>CAYMTR010000123.1:811-2460 GCA_964393405.1 uncultured Prolixibacteraceae bacterium | reverse complement strand
CCCTGGCAGATACCGCAAATTCAGCCGCTATCCTTGCCGGGCAGCACGCTGAGGGCCTCAACCTTATAAACAGGATGTTTGATGACCTCGAGCAGGTTGTTGACGAGTTTAATGCCTGATTTTCAATATTAACGCAGTTTTACACCTTTAACCTCAAAGCAAATGGACGACAAATTACAGGAAATTATCGACCGGCGGTTTACTCTCGACCGCCAAATTCAGGACCTTCTGGGATCAGCCTTCGAAGATTATGGCATTGACGGCGGGGTATATGTTGCCGCTGAAACAGCTCGTATCGTTAACAGCTTGCAGGCGGAAGTTACCGAAGGGAAGCTGGTATCTTGAATCTTTATTGATAGGCCGGATTGTCGGCTTATCTTTTGATGAAAAGCGTATTAGCGTGATACTAAACGCCCTCTGAAAATTCTCACTTTAGCCAATCCAATCAGCCGGATTGCAATTTCGCAATCTGGCAAATTCGATGGCGATATCCTCATGCATCCAGGTACCTTGAGTATTATTACCGCCCTGTACAACTTTCACAATATCAGCCGTTATGATATTCTTCATAACGGTTAATTGCATAATATAATCCTGCGCCCTCTGAGTTTTAAGAAAGTCTGCCGGTAATTTTCCAAATGCTTTTGCCATCTCTGTGGCGTTAACCACAATATTTTCGCCGTACACAACTTTCACTAAATCAGTCGAGTTGATTTTTCTCACCTCGGACAATCCCTGGGCAACATCTTCATGCAACTTCTGACCTATGGGATTTTCCCATAGCTTTTTAGAGCTATATTTCGGCAAGTGAAAGTTGACAAAAGTTGTCAAAAATGAAGATTCCTTATAAATCAGCTTTGAACTAAAATACAATAGCCAGATTTTTCAACCTGGCTGAGGAGGGCCATTGTTCTTTCGAACGCTGACCAAGCCCCTATCTCTGGGCAAAGACTGTTTTTCCTTGCTGACCCTTTAGGGGGATATCGTGCCTCCATTTACCCTCGAGCAGCTCATCCGGAATTCCCCCGGGAAACGCGCGGCATGAGAATTCAACGGAATCGAAATGCTTACACTTGCTGCACACAGAGGTGTAAACATTCATGACCTGGTGGCGGTCGTTGAGTATGGTTAAGGTGGTGGCCATAGTATAAAGATAGTGAAAATTTAGGGATATAACGTTTTGTTATGGCCCTGATCATGTGGCCGGCTGACTAACCTAAGGGTTCGGGTTTGCTAAAACTGGGGAGGACAGGTGTGTTATAATTTGCAATAGGCTGACTGCCTTTGACCTTTGTGGCCTTTTTTTGCATTTCGATCATTCCTTCCACACTCTCCTTTAAGAAATCTGCTCTCCTTTTATCTTCTGTATCGAGGCTTATGGTATGGGTGCCTGTTTTCATAATCTAAAATTTTGTGATTTGCTTTATGTTTATATTCCCTTCCATCACAGAGCATTCATAAACGAAATCCTCCTTTTCAAGTGGGACATTATAATAATCATCGACAAACATATGATCCAGCCCGTTCGTAATCAGGTATTCAGGATTTGAGGATATTACACCTTCAGCTGGTAAATGCTCTTCATAAAGCTCCCTGGCACGTCGGGCGGCTACATATTTATTTTTATAGATGTATAGGCTTAGCAGTTT
>CAYMTR010000123.1:0-801 GCA_964393405.1 uncultured Prolixibacteraceae bacterium | reverse complement strand
TGAACCCGTTAACAGATTCTTTTTCGCCTTCAGCTCTTGACTGGATTTCTTTTAAGAGATCCTCTTCAATCCTTAGTGACAATGGTGTTTTCATGGTATTGTGTTAAAGTTTGGATTAAAAACAATGTCAAATATAATACATATTATAATACAATATTGCATACTTTATTAAATACTTTTAAACAAAGGCTTGTTTACAAATCAATAATTAAGAGGGGTTGCCCAAAATTGGGCAGGGGGGGTAGCAAAACACGACATCCCCTCTGTTTCAGGCAATACGTCAAGGCCTTTGGCGAATTTCTCGTTATCTCGGACTATCTTTTCTGAAATGCCGTATTCTTCACCGAGAATGAATGATGTGGTGCGATGCGCCTTGGGTAAATCAATATGGTAGTTTTTACCATATTGTTTCTTTGCATTGGAGTTACCCTCAGGAGCTCCGGCCCTCAACTTTTTTTCATTCTCATACCGTTTACCTATCAGGTAGGCTTTCTGGGATTCGGTGGCGTTGCCCGGTATGATTTTCTTCATAGCGGGTCACCTGTGGGATTTTCCCATAGCTATTTGAGCTATTGAATTGTTAGATTTTCTCACAATTGAAACCTGCCATTAATGACTGGGGCCAGTTTTGGGCCGGTAAATAGAGCCGTTAGGCGAATCTGCATAACGGGAAAAGATTATCAAAACAAAGTCGCAAAAGTATCGCTTTTGGTGTTTAGTACACCTTTAGTACACCTTGAAAAAAGCAAAAAGCCTCGTAATCAATTTCATACGAGGCTTAAACCGTACCCGGAGCCGGAA
>CAYMTR010000122.1:0-2646 GCA_964393405.1 uncultured Prolixibacteraceae bacterium | reverse complement strand
ATAATTTTAAGTTCGTCTTTCACCGACATATTATTTGAGAAATCAAATCCCAAACCTGAAGTGTCGATTACTGTTTTACCTTTGTATGAAACTTTATATACAGGTTCTCCTTTCCCAATAGTAAAGAATTCTACTTTAATATTACCATCAGGAGATAATTGACTTACATTATCTGCTTTTCTTGAACATGATACGATAGCTATAGCCATCAGTATAAGTAGAGTGTTTTTGATTTTCATACAATTAAAATTATAAGTTGATAGCGATAAAAACAGCGTATCCTGATTTAAATGGATACGCTGTTTACTGGTAATTCGCAATAAATATTATAAAAAACTATTGTGGTGCAGCTTCCAAATTAGGATTACTTGTAATTGCACTTAATGGTATTGGGAATACATTTTGAATTACATTTGGTTCAGGAACGCCTGTCATAGAAGTTTGTCCCATGCCCCAGAATGGTTTATCAAAAGTTTCAAACCTTATCATGTCAGTTCTTCTGTGACCTTCACAGAAAAGTTCTTTTCCTCTTTCGTCAAGAATATTACTTAAAGTAAGACCTCCTGAAGGTGGAGTCTGATTTGCCCTTGACCAAATTGCATTTACTAGGGTCATAGTTTCTCCGGAAACTGATCCTCCTAATCTTAATTCAGCTTCTGCTTTCATAAATACAACATCTGCCAGACGGAAAACTGGGAAGTTTACAGTAAGTTCTTGTTTTGCTGCAGCGTATATTTCATATTTCTTTACCCTTGCTCCATCATGTGTCATATGAAAATTGTCTATTCCTTCAATCTGCATATTTGCAGTTGTCATTTCAGGAATCTTTATTTGAGGATCAAAGTTCACCTGATTTCCACTTTTTGCATCAATTATTGGTGCTCCGAGGTAATCATTTTGTGGACCATAAAGGAAATATCCGTCTCTTCTAAGATCAGATTCTTCATATTTATCGAAGAAGGTAGGAATAACGCAAAATCCGTTCCACGGCTGATCTGTCATGTTGAATGTCTGCTTGCTTATATATCCCAAAGAGCGCATATGCAACCTGAACCCTTTTTTTGTTTGTTCGTTGAAAGGAACAGTAAAGATCAATTCGCTTGAAGTTCCACTGGTAGCTAGCTTAAACATATCCATAACTTTATCATCAAGACTTACATGGCTCAATGATAAGATTTCATTACAATACTGGATTGTTTTTTGATAATATTCAGGTTTCTCTTGCCCTGAATAAACCGCTCCGTTTAAATATATTTTTGCTAGTAGAGCCAACGCCATTTCCTTAGATGCATAATTTTTATAACTTGGATTCTGAATAGAATTCAACAAATTATAATCACGTGTTAGAGTTACTGTTAGACTGTCAAATATAGTTGACCTTTTTGTGCGAAATGGCTGATCAGGAGCAGTATAGTACGTAGTTAAATATGGAACATCACCAAAATTGTCGGACAACCAGAAATAATAAAGTGACCTGATTGTTTCAACTTCGGCTTTTACTTTCTTTGCAGCATCGTCATTACTGACAATTTTGTCAAGTACCATATTTGCTTCAGCTATACCTTCCCAAAGAACATTCCACATTCCATTTACAGCGTCAGCTGAATTTGACCAGCTGTGGTATTGAAGTGCAAGCCATTTACCTCCATCATACCAGTCAGCAGCTCTCGTAGGTGCAACTAATTCATCTGAAGTAACTTCTTGCGATAAGAACCAATATCCGCCATCATCAAATAAACTGGCAAGAGCATCATAACTTGATAGATGACTTACAGCTGCTTGTCCTTTTGTTTGAGGATAACCAGATTCGTCAATGCCTGAATATAATTCTTCATTCAGGTTCGTACATCCGCTAACAATTAAGGCTAGGATTACGATATATATATTTTTTAATTTCACGACAATTTATTTTTAAGATTAAAATGTTGCGTTAATTGCGAAACTGAAAGTCCTGCTTTTAGGATATAAACTAAAAGTATCTACCCCATAATCTAAGCCATCAATAGTCATTTCAGGATCAGCACCGGAGTAATTCGTCAGAACAAACAGATTGTTGCCCATTACTGATAATTTGATGTTTTTGATATAATTGTTTTTCAAATTGATATTATACCCTAAACTCAAATAATCGAGCCTTACAAAAGAAGCATCTTCAATAAATTCATCAGATGGAACAGTAAACTGACCAAAGAATCCTTCATCCATATATTTTGCAGCATTCTGCATTACATTAGCATTTGGAAAAAATATTGGTGAAGAGAAGTAAGCGTTTGTATGATTATACACCTGTTGACCAAATAAACCTCTGAAAGAAAAATCTAGATTCCAGTTCTTGAAGAAGGTAAAGCTGTTAGACCACGAAATTTCCATTTTAGGAGTAGAGTTACCAGCTATATATCTGTCTTCAATTGTCAGTAATTTTCCTGCAGGTACTGAATCAGCTTCCGACTCTTTTACCTTAACACGGTTTAAATACATAGCTTTGCCTTTTTCTATACCCACATATTCGTATAAATAAAAGTTACCTATTGGTTGCCCTGAATCAACGTACATTGTCCAGTTGTCACCTCCAACAATACCTTGACCTGATATCCAACCTTTCTTTGAGTCGTTTTCTGACCAATATTCTCCTAAATCAGTAATCTT
>CAYMTR010000121.1:0-2687 GCA_964393405.1 uncultured Prolixibacteraceae bacterium | reverse complement strand
AACACGACAAGCGAGCGCTCCAGATCGGCAACTGCGCATACCGGCAGACGTTAGCGGCAAAACTTACATAGACTACAGATTAAGAAAATCTTTCCTGTTTTTGTACCTATTAATGGAATACACCGAAGAAATTTACTTATTATAATTCCATGAACCTAAATCTAAACAAATCTAATGAAACGTAATTTGAAAGCGGCCTGGCGGTTTTTGAAAACAAACAAGGTATTTACCACAATCAACGCCATAGGACTGTCTATTGCACTCGCAGCATCATTTCTTATTTTGCTGTTTGTAATCAATGAATTAAGTTACAATCGTTTCAATAAAAACAGCAAAAGAATTTACAGGGTGCTTAATTATTACGATGATTTTAATATAACTCAGTCTGGTAGCCCATATATTTTAGCATCAACACTTAAAGAAGAATTCCCGCAAATCGAAAGATCAACTAATATTAGGCGATTTGGAGGTTTTAAACTTAAACTTAAGGATGAATTTATCAGCATTGATGAAGCAATTGCAACTGATTCTGAAATTTTTGACATATTCACACTTCCTTTGATAACAGGTTCCTCAAATAATCATTTATTAGAAAACCAAAGCTCACTTGTTGTATCAAGGAACCTTGCAGAAAAGTTTTTTCCAGGGGGAAACCCAGTTGGAAAAGAAATTGTCGGAATAGTCAAAAATGTAGAACATACTTTTATCGTTACTGGTGTTTTTGAGAATATTCCTGTTAACTCAACATTAAAGGCACAATGCTTTTTATATAGCAAATGGACAGTTGAGGACATTAATAAAAACTTTGGTATAGCAAACGCTGATGAAAGCTGGACACATGATTTTTGGATAACCTGGGTTCTTCTTTCGAAAGACAGTGATGCAAATTCCCTTGAAAAACAATTTAGAACATTTGAAACCAAATATATCAGTGAAAAACCGCATAACCACTACTCTCTGCAAAAATTGTCAGATGTATATCTAGAGTCTGATTATGTACAAAATTCCGGTATTAGTGGCAGCATGAAAAATGTCAAACTTTTTTCCCTCATCGCTTTTCTTATCATTCTTGTTGCCTCCATTAATTATATTATTCTCTCTACGGCGGTTTCATCAATCAGGGCAAAAGAAATTGGGATACGTAAAACATTTGGAGCTGGCAACAGAAATATCAGAAATCAGATGTTAAGCGAATCTGTTTTATTGGTACTCCTGATATTGCCTATTGCATTAGTTTTAACCTGGATAGCGCTACCATATGCTGGAAAGCTTTTCTACAAAGAACTTGGTATTATTGGCACGAATGGTACAATTTATATTTTAGTTTATATATTTCTTACGATCTTAATTGGCATTGCATCCGGATTATATACTTCAACCTACCTGTCCAGGCTTAAAGTTTTGGATATCCTAAAGAACACCACTTATTCTGGTAAAAGAAAAATCCTATTTCGTTCTTCACTTATCGTGATTCAGCTGGTTATTTTCTGCTCATTTGTTGCCTGTGCACTTATAATTCGCTCTCAGTATCAATTTGCCATTAACAAGGACACAGGTCATTATAAACAGAACATCCTCCAGATTGATCTGGGTTTTGACTTCCATGGATACTCAGCTTATCTAAACAGCATAAAATCCAATCCCAATGTGATATTAGCAGCCGGTGTAATGGAAGGACTTCCTATGATGGGATCAATGACTTCTTTGTATCCAAATTTTGAAGACAAAGAAGTACAGGTTAAAGTAGAAGGACTGGCTGTTGACTTTGGCTTTATTGAAACCATGGGAATTGAAGTTATTCAAGGGAGAGCATTTTCCGAAGAATATGGCAACGATTTGGAAAAAGCATTCATGCTAAATGAATCAGCCGTAAGACAATTGGGGATAAAGAATCCGGTAGGGACAATGATGGGAGATGTGACTATTATAGGGATTGTAAAGGATTTTAATTTACATTCCGTTCACACAGAAATTCCACCTTTGCTAATAAGTATGACCGATAAATATATTACAAAGGTAGTTGTCCGTTATAAACCAGGAACCCTTAGCACTATTCTTCCTATGCTTGAATCTGAATGGAATAAAAATGCTGATGGGAGGCCATTTTATTACAGTACCATTGACGATTTATTTCATGAGATATATGCTTCAGAGAAAAGTCTGACAACAATAGTAACAATCTCAGCATTTTTTACAATCATAATTGCCATATTTGGTTTATTTGGACTTGCCCTTTTCGTATCTACTACAAGAACCAAGGAGATTGGTATTAAAAAAGTATTAGGATCTTCCGAGCAATCAATACTCTATTCGTTATTATATGAGAATGTTGTTCTTGTTTTTATTGCCACAATAATTTCAGTTCCTGTGACTATGCATTTCATGACAAAGTGGTTAAATAACTATTCATATAAGGTGGGCATAAACTGGTGGGTATTTTTTATAGCCTTTATAGTCGCAGCTATCGTGGTTTTATTAACAGTTTATTTTCATTCTGCCAAGGTATCCCGCACCAATCCTATTAAAGCATTGAGGTTTGAGTGATTTACCATTGAAATGATAGGGCAGTTCAACCCGAGATCATTTTTTCTATCATAATGTGGACAAATTTAAATAAAACTAAAAAGTTCAGCCGCTAACAATATAGGATTTAAGGCACAGTTGAGCCCAAAAAAGAGGCAGTAGGA
>CAYMTR010000120.1:0-2800 GCA_964393405.1 uncultured Prolixibacteraceae bacterium | reverse complement strand
GTCTGGCTAACATTTAGTTAACCTGCATTGCGTACATTGGCGCACTTTTTGCCAAGCGTAGCGACTGCAAAAAGTGTGACAATAGCAATGTCAGGTTGAACTAGTTGTTAGCCACATCTTCATTATCTCTTTTAATAGAGAGTATGACTTCTCTTGTTGCGTTATTATCAGTAATTATTGACAACAACAAGTTTTTGTTACTGAAGAGCAAAACGTTTTCTAACTCTTTTTTACTATAATGTGTTATTGATTTGTTGTTTATTTTTGATACTCTTGTTCCTGGTAGCAACTCATTATTAAAAGCAGGTGAGTCAACAATTACTGCAGTTATGATCAGGGTAGTTTCTTGAACATCCCATCTATCGATACCAAAACTATTAAATTGGACATTAGCCCTTCCATTAAGATACCAATTTGCGAAATCATTATTAATAAATAAGTGTGAAAATGCACTAGCTTTCTTATAATAAAGCAATGTTTTTTGAGATCCGCGAGTATCAAACACGAAATCATACCTTTTCAAATAGTCGAAACCTATGTTGCCCCATTGTTGAAATAACTCTGTATAGTTTGTAATTCCATTAATGGTATTTGCATATCCAGTAATATTTTTATACTTTTCAAAATTTACATCTAAATAGGAACTCTGTACTCGATAGTACGGAATGTTTCTTGTATGAAGGATTCGTGCATATTTTTCTTGAGGAATAGTATTTGAATCTGGTAATGGAAACAGTAAGTTATTGTCTGCACCGGTATCTACAAGAAATGGAACGTTTACTCCATCAACATTGCATTGTATAACTGGATAAATACCAAACTCATATTGAAGTGGTATATTTTTCTTATAATTCTTTGGTTTCTCTCTATATACACGAAGTTTCTTTTTGGAAAAAGATATTTCAAGAAAATTACCACGGAAAGCAGTTAGGCCAATGATTCCATCATAATAGGGATCAATGAGATTACTGCTTTGAATAATAGCACAAGGTATTGAGATGGTCTCATTATCAATACGAAACTTTTCTATGTATTTAACTTTATAGTCAGAGTACTCGCCATTTAGAAAGAAATCATTCAAGTTTATTTCTGTATCAGGTAAATCATTGATGGGGTGTTTTGTTATTACAAGAGGGCATCCCGTATCAAACATATAATTACCCGAAATATCATTAATTGTTGCATTAATGACAATATGATTTTTATAAATAGTAAAAGATGTTTCAAATAGTGGTTGAGTTGTAAATAATGAAACAATTCCAGGTAAAGTAAAAAAGCATAGACAGCAAAATACAGCTAGTATTTTAGTTCTCATTTTTTGTTTCCTTCTGCGCCCGCAGGGTCTGGCTAACATTTGCTTAACCTGTATTTTCGTGCCCGTAGGGCTTGGCGTGAAACTTGCCGAGCGAAGCGACAGCAAGTTTCATGACAAAGAAAATATCAGGTTGAAGCAGTTGTTAGACTAAATCTCTTTAGCTTTCTTCAGAACAGGGAACTTCCATTCACTGAGGAGGGATAGTAAATTAAATACTAAAAATATAGAACATACAAACATACCAATATATATATTATTTTTCATTTCCTTTTGGATTTCAGAATTTTGAAGTAATTCTAAGGTGTAAGGTATGGATTTAGTCTTGTACAAAATCATGGTACTATAAGAAAATATAATACCAAAATATGATAATACTAACCCAGTGATAGTTAGTATTAATGCACCGATTTTATCAGTTTTACCTTTGAAAAATAGATATCCTTTTGTCGCCAATAAAACATAAATTACTGCTGAAAGTGCTGCAATGCGATTAAGGAAAACAAAAACAAGAGCCGTAACGATTATTCCTGGTATGGAAAATAAAAGTGCACCGATTGTTCCAAAGATATAGTTTTTAGGGATAGATTCATAATCAGACTTCTTATTCGATAATTCAAACTCAAGATTCTTAAAACAATCATTGCATAAATATAAAGATGCATTACCCAAAGAATAAGAACTTGCTTCTGTTGATACATTACATTTTTGACAAGAGACCTTCTCATTTGGATAATGAATAGATGAATAATTACTAAGTTGAGTAATAATATTTTTTATGTTCTTTATTGGGTATGGTTTGAAATACTCTGCAAATGTGATTATTACGGTATCACCTGACCATTCATGTTTTTTTACCTTATTCCTTTTAAGAAGTTCACTAATCTCATTTTTATCTTGAATTTCTAACTTGGGGAAAACGAATTCTAAAACTTTCTGATTATTACCATCGTATAACCGTATATAGCTATTATCGATGTTACCCATTGCTACAGAACTAGACCTAACTAAACCGAAAGATTTACCTAATTTTTTAACACCTGGAAATAACACCTAATTTCTCCTTTTGCGCCGAAGGCGTCAGTCTAACATTTGCTTAACCGGCAAGCCTGGCCCGCGAAGCGGGTTGGCGCGGTTGTTGCGTAGCAAGAACCGTGACAAAAGGCGCTGTCCGGTTGAAGCAGTTGTTAGGCGAATTCAGCCAAAATTATTCTAAAGTTCCCGAAAATGACTTTTGTTTTTTCTTTTTTATATTTCTTATACATTTCTTTATCTTCATCTGTTAGATAATTTGAACTATAGGTATCAATTTCTGATGAAACATCAATATATTCAGTATTTACATTTGTACCTAAATAATGAATTTCATTTTCAATTATTTTTGCTCCTTGTTTTTCTATTTCATAAACTTCATTTTCTCCAAATATTGGTTTTTGCCTATGATTATGTATCATAATTTTACTTTGCAATATTGCAATTTTTTCCTCA
>CAYMTR010000119.1:0-2861 GCA_964393405.1 uncultured Prolixibacteraceae bacterium | reverse complement strand
GTTGGCACAGTTGCTGTTTCTAATGACAGCGAAAATCTATATGTACGTTTTACTACCACTGACGGCTGGGTGTTAGATAAAACGCATCTGGCGGTCGGCACTTCTCTTGATGATATTCCTAGGACAAAAAAGGGAGTTCCTATCGTTGGGTCCTTTCCCCATAAAACAACGCACACATCAATCAATGAATATGTTTATGTAATTAACTTGAAGCAGGCTGGCTATGCGGTTAATACCGAACTCTACATCGCCGCACATGCCGATTTGAGTCTGCTTGACAATTTCGGGAATGTTGTGCAGAAGGAGGGAGGTTGGGGAAACGGCGCAATATTTTCGAACAAAAATTGGGCGACCTACTTTGGATATTCTATCCAACCCAGAAGCCTTAATGAAAAGGATGTATCTATAAAGCTAGAGCTTTTGGCCGATCAGGGAATCGCTTGGGAACAAATAACCGTGATGTCGATGTTTTCGAAGGATTCATTGTCAAATGAACACCAAATCGCCAATCTTGAATTTGCTGACGTGGGCAGAGGGCAAATCATTTTTGTACGAAATATGGCGGGCAACGCTTATGTTGTGGCATTTGTCGGAAATGAAGATATCCAGAAGGGAACATTCATCTTAACCATAGAAAGCATTGCTGATGGCCTGATCATGGCTAATCCTTTAGCGATGGGATTTTCCGCCATTGATCGGATTAAGATATTGGAGCGGGCAAGATCCAATGAATATTATGAAAAGCTAAAGAACGAAATTCGCGAAATTCTTCAGGTTGAGCCTTATAGTCTTCTCAGTGGTGCATCATCTCCACGAGTTTATGAATATGCTCTACTTGCCGTGAGAAAGACTATTCAATCGTCGGAACTAATAACAATCCAGGAAGCTACTGATCTAGGGCTAAGGGCATTTAATGAAAAGGCGATCGTCGGCGAGGAAAGCAGGCCACACATAACATTCAGTGATGGTGCAAGCATCAACATTGTAAACCCGACAATGATTTTTTACGGCGTGGACATAGATTATAAATCTCCTCAAGTCATTTCCGGCAAGCCGTCTGTTTGGGACCTGGAATTCGGCATTTGGCCACCCGACGTCTCGGCAAAGTTTGTTGACCCTGTTGTTGAGCAGGTAGATCTCGAGAATGGAGCGTACAACATTCAGTTTTCAAAATTTGGAATAAGCAATAATGCCAAGATCATGGGCGGGGCTGCCAATTTCTTGAAGGCGGGTTGTATTGTCTTGGACACCTTTTATTTTTGTCCGGCTTCGAACAACACAATTGAAAAGTTTGTTGAACTAGAACCAATAGAATTGTTGGCGTCTGCGGCAGATGACATTTTCAGCAGTGATACGGTGGAAGTTGCGTTGGGAAAAACGATAGATTTTATGCTCAAGGAGGAGGTATGGGCCCCTCTTACGCAAGCGCTTTATGAAGATGCTGTTCATAAGGATGCGGTCGTGGAATTTTTGCAGGATAGCAAGATGCTGCTAAGTGGAGCGAAAGCGGTTCTTAAAGTATTAGAGGCCTATGATGCAGCCAATGAGACCATTCCATTTTTTTGGGATGCTCTCCTTATGCCAAATGAAGTAGATTTTTGCGTAACTCAAATGAATGGTTTGGTGACTGAAACCTGCAGGTATATTCCTCCAGAGGCAGTCGCGACCAAGGTTTCTCCTGAATCGATGCATGTGAATGAAGCGATCGTGTTTGATGCCTCAGGATCTTATGATGATGTAGACAGCATTGATATGCTTCAGGTGAGATGGGATTTTAATGCCGATGGCATTTTCGATACGCAATGGTCTTATAACAAACAAGATAGTTGGGTTTATTTGAGAGCAGGAAGTTATGACGTCATTTTGGAAGTTATGGACACCGATAGTCTGATTGATCGAACTCTTCTTACCATTATGGTCAGATCCAACGACGTAGACCATACAATGGTTTTGGTGCAAGGCGGTTCCTTCATTATGGGTTGCACATTTACACCTGCTCCCGGCGAATATGGTTGTGCATGGGAGGAGAAACCGGCGCATCAGGTAAGTCTGACGAGCGATTATTACATAGGGAAATATGAGGTAACTCAGGCTCAGTGGGAAGCGGTGATGGGAAGCAACCCATCCTATTTCTCAGGCGACGGCAACAGGCCGGTTGATAATGTGAGTTGGGCTGATGTGCAGGAATTTATCAGGAGGCTGAATGTACAAACGGGAATGAACTATCGCCTGCCAACCGAAGCAGAATGGGAATTTGCTGCACGAGGCGGCAATCAAAGCCAAAATTATGTATATAGCGGAAGCAACGACGCAAATATGTCCGGTTGGCACTCGTTCAATAGTAGCGAAGCGACTCATCCAGTTGGGCAAAAACAAGCAAATGAGCTAGGATTATATGATATGAGCGGGAATGTATGGGAGTGGGTGGAAGACTGGTTTGATGTTTATGGCAATGATTATCAAATCAACCCTACCGGACCTCCTGCCGCAGTTCGGGATACGGATCGTGTGCGTCGTGGAGGAAGCTGGTATGGCGATCCTGGTAGTACAAGGGTGTCCTACCGAACTGGATATAGTGTAAACTCGAAATCCTTTTATCTAGGCTTCCGGTTGGCTCATTCAAGGTAGTGCGGGAGAATGGAGCGCAGTGAAGCGTACATGAGCATTTTGTAGGGAAGTAGAATAGTGTGGCGTAGAATAGTTCAGGGTAAACCCAGATCCGGGGGCCTTCGGGTTGGTGACCAGCAGCCGAGCTGCAGGTTACGCGGCAAATTGCAGCCGGCTCGATGCTTTCTGATCAATGGTAGTCAGTGATAGGCTTGTGCCCGGGGGCGCAGGCGATCCCACCGCAAGCGCGGGTC
>CAYMTR010000118.1:0-2943 GCA_964393405.1 uncultured Prolixibacteraceae bacterium | reverse complement strand
ACCATCATTTAATAGCGTATTTACACCATCACTTACACCATCACTTACACCATCAATAATATTAATAGCATCCTGAGTAAGATAATATCCACCTGTCTTTTTTGCACCCTCAAAAACCACTAACCCCGCATCTTTAAGTTGCCGGATATGCCCCTCAACGGTCTTCGCCGGAATTACAAGCTCCTTCTCTATATCCAAAGTTCTAAGTCCACCTTCTTTATAAAGCACTAATAGAATCTTTGCTATTTTATCTTTAACATCTGCAGATATTCCCTCTGTTATTCCCTCAATTATTCCCTCAATTTTCTCAATTACTTCCTTGCTTATTCCTTCAGTTATATCCTTAGTTATACCCTCATTCTTCCTGCTATGTGTGACACCTTGAAAAATAACAGTTGTCGTACTTTCATGTTGTTTCCATAAAGGTGCCTTAAACTTATTTTCCTTACAATCTCTAATCATTCTTTGAGTTCCTGTTCCAAGCATTTCAATATACTTCCTGTAAAAGCACATTTGAGCTATATCAGGATTACGAAGAATTGAAGGATGTTCAACTTTTAATTCAGAAACTGTAATGCCTTCGGGTAAAGCACCATAATTACTGATTTCTGTCCTGTCAGAGTAAATGGATATTTGCAGAAACCCCTTTATCGAATTATAATCTCTGTGAACAATAGCATTTAAAATACCTTCACGCATTGCAATAACAGGATAATTTGCTTTATCAGCTCTTAGTAACCCCTTTACAGATAGGTTTTTACCGTAAACAATATCCAAATAATCAAATATGTCGGTGATGTTTTTAAAAATATTTCCTTCAAACATTCTATCGCCAATAAATTGATTGCCTGAAGTCTCAGAAGGATAAAGTGTAAGCCTGATTCTTGACTGGGGGATAAAACGTATTGGATTTTTACCGAACAACACCATACAGGCATTAGTGATATTACCATTTTGAATTAAACCAACCTTAATTAAAAAATCTTCAATGTCTTCAACCCCGGTATCGGTTTTATATTCATTGTATAGTTTAATGGTTTGTTCTATTTCTTGTGAGTCTAAATCTGATAGCTCAGCGCCTAAGACAGGCATACGTTCCCAGTTAAAATCGGCTTGTTTACGTTGAGAAATCAATTCAGGAAGTCTGTCAGAAGTAGTAGTTTTTGTTGATTGTCCGATTCTGCTATAGATGGTGTCTTTATATTGATAAGGTTTCTTAGCTCCTTCCCAAACACTGATTAGAATAACTTGCTTATTTTTATATCCTATGGGTTGTACAGAAATTGGAGCTGTAGGCTTTATCCCTTCTGCTAATTTGTTTTGTAATTCTTTAGCTTGGGTTACTGCGTCTTCAACTCCAACAACTATCTTGTTTTCATCAATCCCCACCACTAAATCCCCGCCTTGCGTATTGATAAAAGAAGTGATAACCCTGGCAATAGCATCAACATCAGGTTTCGCTTTAAACTCAAGTCTGACACCTTCGTTTTGTTGCAGCAAATTTTCTATTATAAAGCTATTTTCCATGGTCCCTGTTTTTAAAGTTTATTACTTCGGTAATAAAATCTTTGCTGGAAAACTGTGCAATAATATAGGTCATCATTTCGTCCAGACGATAAAATTCTTGTGCCCAGTTCCCATTGCGAAGGGTTACCGGTATGTGATTCTTTATCACATATTCATACATCTCAATTGATCGTAAATCGAAGAATTTATTATCAGAGAGTTCAATTTCGCATCCCTCTTTCTTTTTTATCTTCTTGAATAATGTTCTTGCAAATACTACATCACGATGAACCAAAAACCAATAGGGCTTTTCTAACCGGATGGCTTCCTTTATTTCTTCAAATGTAATATTCTTTTCGCCTATATTTCCTGTTCCGCAATATGGTCTAATAATGCCGAGAAACAAATCACATTCATTTACTGCATTCAAACAGTTATCTAAGTTTGATAGTTTAGGATTTACTTTAATACTTCCACAGTGAGAGTTCAACACATTATAGCCCATCGTCTTAAGCTGAGCTACAATTGATGACAGCTGGTCTTCAAAACCATAAACAGATGAACCAACCATAATTTTTATTTCGCTCTGTTGTTTTGTTACAGTTTTATCTGCAGATACTTTCATCTTCAGTATGGAGTCTTTTTCAGACATTTACTTTTCTTTTTTTCGGGGGTTTAATATTCTTCACTAATTTACTATTCGGAGCTTGCCTGTTTATATCTCTTTCCACCTTTATCCTTTCCAACAACACACTTGCAGGCTCATCATTCGGATCCTGCTCTACCAATTTACCTTCAAAGGCTTTTTTCAAAATGCTTTGGCGCAGTGCTTCAGCTTGCAATAAACTTGTGCTTATGCTTTCTTCTATCTTGTCGCAAACGGATAGGCGGGATTCTATTTCTTTAATTATTTTTTCTTGTTCAGAAATTGTTGGTGGTATTGGTATTGAATAATTCTCAATAAATTGTTTAGGCACACGCCTTAATCCTACTGCACCAGTCATTGCTTTTTGCGCCTTGTTTCTGAAAACATCCTGAACAATAAAATGGTGTAAGTATTTATTGAGAATTTGTTCTGAACATCTTAAAACGTGAAATTCGGAAGAACCAAATCCAATTCCATTTTTTAGGTGGTTAACAATAGCAATTTTCCCGTTTTCCATACACGGAGTAACCTTTGCAAAAATTATATCATCATCTATAAATGGAGTATAACTGCCTTTCAAAACATCAGCGACCTTTCTTGTTTCAGTCAAGTGAATTTTGTTGACTATTTCTTCAACTAACTTCATAGGAAGAAACTGCACTTCAAGATTCCTGTCAATTTTTTCTTTATTTGGAAGTGTAGGATTGATTTCTGCAACTTCTGAAATCAATCTCGCTTTCCACCCCTCCGGTAAATTGTCTGAACCTTTATTATTACGATTGATTTGATTA
>CAYMTR010000117.1:0-2947 GCA_964393405.1 uncultured Prolixibacteraceae bacterium | reverse complement strand
TCTTTTGATATTTCTGAATTATAGCTAAGACAAGCTAACAAATCCTTTGCCGATAAGGTAAGTTTACCTTTATACTTTTCAACTTCAGGAAGTTTAGCCGCTATTGTTTCTTTTGCTTTATTCCATTCCTGATCCGATTTGTATATATCGCTCAGATTCCATTTGTACTTGTCGGCGATATCCGCCCTTTCAGATTGTGCATTACTATTCATGGCTGCAAACATACAAAAAACAGTAATTATTACAGGGATTGAAAAGAGTTTCAAAGTTTTCATAATTATGTGTAATTGGTTTTAAAATTTTAAGGTTGAAATATATTAATTCGCTTTTTATTGAAAAAACACTTTTGTCACTTTTATTCAAAAATCATTCTTCACCTTTTATCCATGAAATGATTTCCTTGGATAAGGGTGATTTGTTAGGAGGCATGTATTTTACTACTTTACCATTCTCATCAATCAGAAACTTCTGAAAATTCCATGTTACTTCACAATCAGCTTCTTTGGTAAGCCATTTATACAAAGGATGAATATCATCTCCCTTGACTGAAATCTTCGCCATCATTGGAAATGTAACTCCATAATTCAACTGACAGAATTCAGCAATTTCTTCATTGGTACCCGGTTCTTGTTTCATAAAGTTATTGGCAGGAAACCCGATAATTGTAAAATTCTTGTCACTGTAATCCTTGTATAATTTTTCAAGATCTTTATACTGTGGGGTAAATCCGCATTTTGATGCTGTATTTACTATCATCACCTTTTTACCTTTTAACTGCGACAAAGGATAATCTTTTCCACTTATATCCTTAACTGTGAAGTCATATAAGTTTGCAGGGTTTTGTGAATAACCAGCACCTGATATTAGCATAGCAATAATTATTAAAAATGTTTTCATTTTTTTAAGATTTTAATTTCATATAAAACAAATCTTAATAATTAATGTTTTAAAAAACATCTATTTAGCCGGAGTTATTATTCTGTAATTGCCGCTTAAATGCATAAGGCTGAACAGATAAAGCAGCCCGTCATAATAAGGGTCAAAGTAACCGTCAGCATATGGTTCAAGTTTTGCATTCCATAGTTCATCTATAAATAACCAGCTTTTTGATTGGGTTCCCATTATTGAAGCTGCTGCTGAAGTTGATACAAAACCAAGTGAATGTCTCAGTTTTTTAAATCCCCCTGCCGGCATTACCCACTCAGGAGTGGTTCCATCAACATTAAACTGGTCATCAAATGTCTTAATCCCCTTACAATACAAAAAGTTCTGAATCCTCTTTCCGTAATCTTTTTGCCATTTGGTATCTTTTGCATACCATGAATAATCCATTGCAATATTCATTGGAACCCTCCACGAATCATATCTGAAAGCAGACTTTCTTTTGAAAAACTCCCTTGGTTGACCGTTAAATTCTGATTGATCAGGGTTTAATCCGCTAACTGGGTGGCATGCCCTGTGCAGATAAACCCTTGCTGAATCGGCACAGTCACTGTAAAAATCTTCATGACCATCTTTTGCATATTCAGCCCATATTTCATAGAATGCAGGTAAATGATAAGAAGGGTCAGTCCAGTTATAACCTGAACTGTCAGGTACAAAAGTTATTTTCTTTTCTTTTACGTTAATAAGATTTGTTTGCTTTTCAGTTCCATCTTTGCTCCACATTGCATCAAGAATCCTCCTTGCTTCACCATAATAATCAATACCTGTATCATTGCCCCATCTGTTTGAAGCAAAAAGGAGACTTGTTATAAAATATAACTCCCCGTCAGAAGCAGAACCTTCAGAATTGTGCTTTCCGGTTATTGGGTTTACGCTCCATGCAAAGTAAGCATCCCTTGCTCCCCCCTGGTGCTGCATATATTTCTTTGTCCACCTCCATAGACGGTCAAAAACATCTTTCTTATCAAGCTGGACAGCTATCATCAACCCGTATGAAAGCCCTTCAGTACGGGCATCATGGTTCTTTATATCTGAAACATAAGCCATTGAATCGCCAACTTCAAAGTATACCTTGTCTGGCCCTTCAAATAAGTCGGAATATGCTTTTGCTAGTTTAGCATCTATCTCTTGCTGTGGATAACCGGCTTCAAGAAATACATTCCTGTAAAGGCCCGTTTCATGTGCCCCTTTTTTCCAGGGCTTCATCTTCCCCCTTGAGTCTTTTATATCTTTGGAACAATCATTTGATTGACAAAAGGCATTTAACGACATGCCTGAAATTACTATTACAATAAAGAATAAATGGGTTCTTTTCATAGCTGATATTTTATAGTTTAATTAAAGTCAAAACAAAATCTGTGGATGTTAAAAATAATTCAATTTTTATAAAATATTGAGCATGAATTACAAATATTGTAAAATAAAAAGACCCATCAGTAAAGATGGGCCTTTCAACTGATTTTCAATTGTAAATGGTTTATTATATTAGTTAGCAACCTGACTTAATTGCTCTTTTTCAAGTGGAACCTTAAGCTTGAAAATGGTTTCGTAAGCTTCAGTATTTATTGAATTTGGAAAAAAACATGCAATTAATCCCAATGCATCCTTTTTATTTTTCTTATTCGGTGTCAAAAGTGATTGCTGACCAAAGGCAGTATAATTAATAGATTGTTTATATCCATTAACATCAAGCTTTTGAAATTTTTCCGGCATCTTCCGCATACCAAATCCATCCTCGTTGCATAAGTACATGATTTCTACCGATTCTCCTCTTAACAAGTAGCAGCACTCATTTTCATTTTTACAAATTTCAATTGTAAAAGTTGATTCTGCATTTGAATAAGTGAGAGTAAAATGTGTGTCGTCAACCTGGGTAAGGCAATAATCATCAAGTGGTGTATTGCTGCTTCCTGAAATAACATTTCCGCCAAGTGTTACTAAACATGAGGCGACTAATACTGAAATTAAAATAATTGTTCTCATAGCTGTAAATTTTTATTTT
>CAYMTR010000116.1:0-3186 GCA_964393405.1 uncultured Prolixibacteraceae bacterium | reverse complement strand
AAAAATGTCCAACATATAGGGGGTTAAGACATACTGTCGTTTACAATGCTCCTAAATTCAAATCAAAAGTCGATAAATAGAAAAGTTATTAATCAAGAATGAGGAAATTTGCGTAATTTGAGAGCATCTTTAAGGTTGTCAATCAATTAATTATTTATATTCGTTTATTGAAACTTATTATACTTAAAACAAATACTTAATCAGAACAGTTATCTCATCTGTTTATTAACCATTTAAACCTAAAAACATGAAAGAACTAGTAACTAAACTAATTGTAGTCATTTCGCTTTTTGCTTTTCTTTTTGCCGGGTGTAAGAAGGATGACGGCGTTATCGAAAAAAATGGTCTTACAAAAGGCATTAATGAAGTTATTTCTCAGGATATACTTGACTTACTCGATTCACTTGGAATGCCCATAAATGAAGGCGGTAATCCTCCAGCTATTGAAGGGACTTATTTGTCATCCCCTCATATTTTATATTCATCGAACAGATTTGGAGATGTAATAGGCAATGAATATAGTGATTTACGATTGACATTTTCAGATCAGGACCAGAAAGAATTGACTGTAAAAACAGGATATACTCAGGCCAATTTCGTTTTTGAAGGGACAGGAAGCTTTATTGTAGGAGATAAAAAATCATTCTCAGTCTTTGTATTTGATAAAGAATATACAAACGACACTTATGATTCATGTCTAATAGCCCGTATTTTTTCAGGCAATTTAACTTCATACGGGATTTCAGACCTATATACAGCTATTACGATGCTTGATGACTTTGGAGATCCAAGCGATATCTATATTGAAATTGGCGATACTCGGGTTTTATATGATCAAGATGGTCTTGCTGAAAATTACGGTACCACAAAGTCCGTTCTATTAAAAAACGAAAAACCGGACAGCAGCAAATAATCATATTCCCTTAAATTCTAAAGCATACCTTTTCAACTGGCAATTTATTAAAGGAATATCGCAAAAAAGTAGTTAGTTTTTAGCTGACTACTTTTTTTTATAAGTGATATGCATTTCTATTTATACTATATAATTTAAACGTATTCACTCCCCCACCTCCCCTTCTTCCCATTTCACCCCCTTTATTTCCCATTTGATTAAAATTTATTTTTATCCGGTATTATCAAGTAATACGTTTGTATCGCATTAATATATTATTAACGATATTTACATTGCTTTTTTATTAACAACCTGATTTATGACACCAAAGCTATTCAATAGAAAAAAACATTCGTTAGAATTATTCAACGACAGATGGATAATGTTGATTGGTGTAATAATAACAGGTATCACCTTCCCACTAATCTTTGGGATGAGAGATGATAATCCTGAATTCTTTAAATGGATATTGATATCCGTCGTAATAACATTTTTAAGTTGGGGAATAACTCGCTGGGTAGGCACTTATTTGTGGAAAAAGATTCCATGGAATAAAAATCCCTTGCTCCACATCGCCAGTGTATTGGCTTATATCGTTTTCTTCACAGCAGTTATTATCTGTATGATTTACCTTTTGAATTTATTAGTTGAAGGCAAGCAGGTAAACTACTGGAAGTCTCATTGGGGTTTTCATCTGGCTATTTTAATTGTTTTTGTTTTCTCTGTCACTGTCCACGAAGCAATTTATTTGTTCTTTCTTTGGAAAAAAGAGCTAACCCGATCGGCTGATCTTGAGAAAGAGAATATTCGCTCTAAATTTGAAGCCCTAAAGAACCATGTAAATCCTCACTTTCTTTTCAATAGTTTGGGCACACTGACTTCTCTGATTAATACCGATCAGAATAAGGCAACGCAATATGTCAACGAGTTTTCTAAGATTTACAGGTATTTTCTTGAAGTAAACAACAACGATTTAATTACTATAGGAGAAGAAATTGACTTTAGTGATTCTTATATTTTTCTTCAGCAGATAAGATATGGCGAAGGGTTTACTTTTAAGAACAATATTGATAAAAAGTATTATCCTTCATTTATTCTCCCCTTAACCCTACAACTACTGATAGAAAATGCTTTGAAGCATAATGCTATGTCGACTGGTTCTCCCATGCAAATTGATGTCTTTGTTGATGAGAAAAGACAAGTTCTTGTGGTAAAGAATAACCTTCAGCCCCGCAAGGTTGAAGATACAACCAAAACCGGATTGGTAAATCTCGAACAGCGCTACCTGAATTTTGTCGGGAAAAACATTTCTTTCCGACAAAACGATAGTTCTTTTATTGTTGAAGTACCTATTTTAACTAATGAAGCATGAAGTCAATAATCATTGAAGACGAGCTCCCTCAAGCGCAACAGCTACAATTTCTACTTTTAGAGATAGATCAGAACATTGAGGTTGAAACCATAATTTCTTCTGTTTCTGAAGCTACAGAATACTTATCGGCAAACCGGGTCGATCTAATATTCCTTGACATTCATTTATCAGATGGCTTATGCTTTGAAATTTTTGAAAAGGTCAACATAACATGTCCTGTAATTTTTACTACAGCCTACGATAAATATGCAATTCAGGCTTTTAAACACAATGGAATTGATTATATCCTAAAGCCTGTATCAAAAGAAGAACTTGCAAAGAGTATTGCTAAATTTAAATCTCTAACATCTTCTTCAATTGACTATGCCTCTTTAATGAATTCAATCAAGCTATTGGCTGCTAAATCATCTACTTACAAAAAACGATTCATTAGTCAGGCAGGAAATAAACTTCGGATTATTACTGACAACGATATTGCTTATTTCTATGCATTTGAGGGGGGCGTTTTTATAAGGACAAGGAAAAACGAAAATCTTCTGATAGATGAGACTCTTGAAAATATCGAAAAGGAAATCGATCCCTATGATTTTTTCAGGTTAAACCGAAAAATCATTGCACAAGTATCCTCAATTAAGGAAATGATTCCTTATTCAAAAAGCAGGTTGAAAATTGAATTGACTCCTGGATTCACTGAGGATGTTATTGTTAGCTACAACAATGTTCGAAATTTCATGATGTGGATTAAAAAATAATCTTCTTGAAAATATAATTAAAAGTGATCTCTGAAAATCAGAGCAGTGATTGCTATGCTTAAACTTAAAATAAATAAAACAATCTAATTAATTGATAATAAAATGAAACCATTAATTATTTTAATTCTGACAACACTTTTGATTCCTTTTTGCACTCGCGCAAATGATCA
>CAYMTR010000115.1:0-3315 GCA_964393405.1 uncultured Prolixibacteraceae bacterium | reverse complement strand
ATTTATCCTTAAAAGTGAAAATACTGTTAAAGTTAAAGATTTGGTCAGTTGGTTGAGTTATTCGGGGCAAATATAAATCTTTTACCGCAAAAGGCAGTATTGATATTTGCGTAGATAATAAAAATAAACCACTGAAATAATAAACTCAATTTAAAAAGCAAAAAACAATAAAGTATTGTTTTATCTCAAAATCAATCTCCTAAAAGCAATAGTTCCTGCTATCAAAACAAAAAGAACTACCATTAAATATTTATTAAATGGGACAGCTTGAGATGATAAAGTTGAAGTTGCACAAACGTTTCCTTCCAAAATTGAAAATAATGTGCTTTGACCAGTACTGGTATTTATTATGAATGTCCCGCCGTATCCGGTATAATATAGCTGGTTATCGTTATTGTTAAAATCAGCATCGCAAATATCATATGTGTTTAGCAAATTAGTATCGCCGATTAAACTTCGTGTACAATTTGAGATATTAAGCAAGTATAAATTATCATTCAACCCATCAACTCCATATATTTTACCCGAAGAATTAAAAGCCATTGCTGTATAAAAACCGGGAATCGGAGTTGAAGTGATCTTATTGCATGATCCATCTTCCAAATTAATTAAAAAAATGTCTGTTTCGTCATTATCAACAAAAGCAGCATACATCTTCCCATTATAGTAACTCATTGAAACTATAAAATCATATCCTGAATTTAAAGAACCGTTAAGTGGAGCAATTAAGGTTGATATACCCGTTGCTAAATCAATTTTATAAAGATTACTATAAGTAAATATATTATTAACGTAGTAAAAAGTTCCCTTATCATCAAAATCGCCTTCTACAGCAGCACCAAAGTAAAGAGCATTTGTAAAAGAGGTATTAAAATCAAGCGTAAAAAAGTAAACACCGTCATTTACCCATAAGTATTGCCCGTCGAGAGGAACACTTTGAACGCCTCCACTTGGGAGATATTCTGAATTGTCGATAACTCTGTTTTGAGGATAGGTTTGAGCTGTTGCATTTATGCTTACAGCTATAATAAATGTAAAAATAAGGATACAAGGAAAATTTTTCATAAGTCTCAGGTTTTAAATTCAATATAAAGTTATAACTATTTTAAAAAAAAATAGAATATTTATAAATAATTATAAAAGAAAGGTACCAATGAATGGCAAAAAACAAGTTTGTGTACTATGTTTAGTAAAACTTTTAAAAACTGAATGCCAATTTTAGGATAGGACACACCAATTTTGGGGTAAGTCAAGGAGATGTCACATAGGGATCACATAGGGACCACATTCGTACCACATTCGACCAACACCCCAAAATAACGTCTTCCATTTTGCAGAAAATTGGGTTGGGGTAGGAATGGGGTATGGATGTGGTATGAATAAGTCAAAAAAAAAGCCGTATTGACTACGGCTCTTTTTTATATATAGAAATCAAATTATTTCTGGTACACTTTTTTATATCCATAAACAGCTTCTTCACCAAGTTCTTCCTCGATGCGAAGCAACTGGTTGTACTTAGCCATACGGTCGGAACGACTTAATGATCCTGTTTTAATCTGGCCACTGTTTGTTGCTACAGCGATATCGGCAATTGTAGAATCTTCAGTTTCACCTGAACGGTGGGAAGTAACTGATGTATAACCTGCACGATGAGCCATTTCAATAGCATCAAGAGTTTCAGTAAGAGTACCTATCTGGTTCACTTTGATAAGTATAGAATTAGCGGCTCCGAGTTCAATACCCTTTTTAAGATATTCAACGTTAGTAACAAACAGGTCGTCACCTACGAGTTGAATTTTATCACCTAATCTTTTATTGAGCTCAACCCAACCATCCCAATCGCCTTCTGACATTCCATCTTCAATTGAATCAATAGGATATTTTGATACAAGTTCAGCCAAATATTCAGTTTGCTGTGATGAATTACGTTTAGCACCTGATGGACCTTCAAACTTCGAATAGTCGTAAATACCATCTTTGTAAAATTCTGAAGCAGCACAATCTAAAGCAATCATTACATCTTTGCCAGGAACATATCCTGCATTTTCAATTGCTTTAATAATGCTTTCAAGAGCATCTTCAGTTCCTTTGAGTGTAGGAGCAAAACCACCTTCGTCGCCGACAGCAGTACTTAAACCCCTGTCGTGGAATATTTTCTTCAGGCTATGGAATACTTCAGCACCCATTCTTAATCCTTCGCGGAAGCTAGGGGCACCAACCGGGCGAATCATAAATTCCTGGAAAGCAATAGGAGCATCGGAGTGAGAACCTCCATTAATAATGTTCATCATTGGAACAGGAAGTGTTTTAGCATTTACTCCACCAATATATCTGTATAAAGGAAGCTCCAGATAGTTAGCCGCAGCTTTTGCAACAGCAAGTGAAACTCCAAGAATGGCATTTGCGCCTAATTTTCCTTTAGTTTTTGTGCCATCGAGGGCGATCATCTTTTTATCAATCTTAACCTGGTCGAAAGCACTCATGCCTTCAATTTCAGGAGCAATAATAGTGTTGACATTATTCACTGCCTTCAAAACGCCCTTGCCCAAATAACGGTTTTTATCGCCATCTCTTAGTTCGATTGCCTCGTTTTCACCTGTTGATGCTCCTGAAGGAACAGCTGCAATACCTTTGATTCCACTTTCAAGAGTGACTTCAACTTCAATTGTTGGGTTTCCCCTTGAATCAAGAATTTCCCTACCAATAATTTCTTCTATGTACATATATTTTAAGATTTGAATTAATAATTAATCACGTTTCTGAAAAATGAACGGATAATTCAATGAAAAGTTCTGGAGAATTAAAAAAAAAGAAATAATAAATGATCAACTTAGGATACACTAAGTGATTCTTCATTAATTATATCCCATATTAATCCAACAGTATCGGCAATAACTTGCCTGCATATTATTTTATGGTGCTTTCTGTCTTCTATCTCTGCTTCAGTAGCATGTTTTTTGATTATTTCGCCACAATTGACAGTACCGTATAATTCCTTAACTCTTTTATTAAGTTCACGAACTTTTCTATAGGAATTAAGTTTGCCATCCATATCTCGGGGGTCTTCATTTCCCATTGCCAGTCCGATAACCATAAAGCCTCCGGTAACAGCACCACACTTTTCTCTAAGTCGGCCCATTCCTCCCCCAAAGGTAGAAGATATGAGTTTAGCAGATTTTTTATCAAGATTAAAATTCTTGGCAAAAGATAAGAGTACAGATTGGGAGCATGCGTAACCTTCATCAAATAAAGATAGAGCGATTGAAATTGTTTCCGATTTTGAAGTCATATTAAATAAATAAAAAACAAAGATGA
>CAYMTR010000114.1:0-3337 GCA_964393405.1 uncultured Prolixibacteraceae bacterium | reverse complement strand
ATAAATACAATGCTACAAAAGCCTCTACTTTCATTACAGGACTTAATTCAGAAGTTAGGAATATTGTAATGGACACATTGAAATTCCACACGACAAATATTTTCTATGAAAGCTCTTACTTTGTAGAGGATGCCAGCTTTATCAGGCTTAAAACATTAAGCTTTACTTATTCCCAGCCTAAGAAGATAGCTTCAAAAATTAGTATGGAATATACTTTAAGCTTTGAAAACCTTATTACAATAACTCGGTATTCCGGTTATGACCCAGAGGCTTCAATATATACAGATAACAATTTCACGGATAATGCAATAGATAAAGGAGCTTACCCCAATCCGAGAGGTGTTTTCTTAAGCATTAACATGACTTTTTAAAATAATGGCAATGAAGAAATATATCACAATATTATCCTTTTTACTTCTCTTCTCCTGCGAAGACGAATTCTATAAAGATGTAAACAAATACCTGGCAATCGATACTGAAGAAGAAAAGGTTGAAATGATGAATGGCATATACTCAAACCTCGTAAAGGTGCATAATTATAACTATTTTAGTTTAACCGGCAGAGCCGATGACTTAAATCAATACATCAGCTATATGTTTTATCTGGAAGATGGTCGTATCAATTGTGGTGCTTCAGCCAGCAATCAAATCGATTATACTGATAACGCTTCTGAAAAATATTCCTTTTTATACACTGCCATCATTAATATTAATACCCTCCTTGAAACTTTAAAAGAACCCGAGGATAAGTATCTGCTCGGGGAACTTCATTTCTTAAGGGCTTACTGTTATTTAAAACTCGCCAGGCTTTTCGGTACTCCCCCATTGGTAATGGATACAGATGTAAGTTATACTCTTGATAAACCTACACATCAGGAAATCTATCAGTTTATTGAAGAAGATTTACTTAATGCAATTGACCTTCTGCCGGAAACTTATACTGAGGCAAGGGTTTCGGGAGAAACCCCCCATAAAGGGACTGCCAAAGCTTTACTGGCAGAAGTATATCTTTCAATGGCCGGTTTTCCTTTATTTGATACAAGCAAATATGCAGAAGCCGCCCTCTTGGCAGGCGAAGTAATTGAAAAAGCCGACTACTATAACTTTGCCCTACTCGATGATTTTGCTTCCCTCTGGAAAGAAGAATACAAACACAATAAGGAAAATCTATTCGGACTGTTCTTTAAAGGCAATGACCCGAATATCATGAATAATGCCGGAAATTATATGTTGAACTATAACATGGAAGGTGAATGGGCAAATATGAATTTAGAAAGTAGTTATAATCCCGAAATCAAATTCTTTGTTGACTTTCCATTAAACTACCGAAAAGAACAAACCTTTGTCATCGGCACATATGGTGCGAAATATTACAATACAATGGATACATCATTTTACGTTATGCAATTTTCACCCTTTGACCCGATAAAAGAACCTTGTGAATTTATACGTGGTGCTGTATATAAAAAGTGGATAGATATTACTAATGAAAAGTACGATCCCGGAAATTTTGCTGATAAATCTTATTCACATCCTGCCCTTTCAGAAGTAACTCTTTACTTGTTGCGCTATGCACATACTTTACTTACTTATGCCGAGGCTAAAGCACGCTCCGGTAACCTTGATTTATCAGCCTATGAAATGATCAACAGGATAAGGAGGCGCGCCAATCATCTTGATATTTATTCTCCTTCAGTATTTGATCTTACACCCGGCCTTTCTGCTGAGCAATTTGCTGATTCAGTTGTAAAGGAACGCTCCTGGGAACTTGCAGGTGAACCCGATGGAAGATGGTTTGATATTATCAGATTAAACCTTAAAGATCAACTACCTTCAATGAGTTATAGTTACGACTTCCCCAATAAGGTAACATCAGCCAGTGTTACTGATGAATGGTATTTTTACCCTATTCCTGAACAAGATCGTTGGTTAAATCCTAATTTCAAATAGTCATGAAAAAAAATATATATATCAAAATTGTTGCTGCAATTATCTTTTTGACTGTAATCTCTGTCAGGACATCATTTGCACAGGAAAATCTGCAGTTAAATATTGGAGGAGGCATTTCTGCCTCCCTCCCGGAACTTGTCGATATCAAGAGCGTAAACACTTCCCTGAAGCTTGATTCGATCTATGAAGATTTGAATATCGGATACAAAACCATTAAAAGAAAATGGCTTCTCAATTATGACAATAACAATTTGACTACTAAAGAGCACCTGTACTATTCTGATGATTACAGCAAACCATTAAACCTACGGGAAGAATGGTTCTACAATGAAAGAGGACAAGTAGTTAAATATCAGGAGAGAGATGTCCTTACGACCTTGTCGGACAGCTTATTTGTTAAAGTTCTCCAGGAAAATACATATGCAGGCGATAATCTCATACTTAAAAAAAGCAAGACGATTAGCAGGGCAAGTGCCGGAGGAAGTTATGTAAACGGAGAACTTGTATTGCACTTTTCAATTGAGTACAATGAAATTTTTAGCAATTATTTCTATAATACAGACGGTAACTTATATCTGGTTTATAAAGAACAAACTAAAGATTCAATTTTTTACTATTACTATGACGCTGACCATCTAAGGTTAAGAATTGAAAAGATTAATAGTAATAACCAACTATATGTTGAACAATTTGAATACACAGAATCAAATACGATGAAACATATTTCAAAAAAATATGACCGTTTCTATAACACTACAGATGTTTCTGATATAGAAACAAAAGTTTTATCCTCGGAATATGTATATGATTATGAACTTAATGATAATGGGAAACCCAATAAAATAACAGTAACAGCAAATAACTATGGATTTTCAAACTATGATTCCCATACTTTCTTTGAATACAATGAAAATGGTCAGCCTGTATCGATTTCTATTTACTTCTGGGGCATACAAAATTCAACTACAAGTGAATGGTACGAACAGGCAAGACTTAAATATGAATACAACGATGATGGCAACATATCCCTCTACCAGATGTTCATTTATGATGCCCGCCTGCATGACTGGGTTTTAAGTGAACAAAAGATATACTTCTACAGCTCTCTGAAAAGTACTGTATCAAATCACCCGACATCAAAAATGGAAGTAAGTATTTATCCTAATCCTGTAAAAGAAGCTATTTATCTTTCTGGCTCATTGGAAAAAGGTTCCTCTTACATTATCCATGATTATTCAGGAAAAAATGTAGCAGAAGGAATAATCTCAGATAATTCTGTTAATGTGAGCAATCTCAGAAATGGGCTTTACCTGATTAATATTTTTAGTGATGAAGAGCGAACTATTAAACGGTTTATAAAGGAATAGATATACTTATGTTCCCTTTC
>CAYMTR010000113.1:0-3590 GCA_964393405.1 uncultured Prolixibacteraceae bacterium | reverse complement strand
GTTCAGTAATAATAGGAATTACACTCTTGAAAAAATCTCCGAAACTCTTAAATGACAGAGGGAAGATGCAGGAGGGCACGAAACCATTGGATAAGTTTATTATACTAACCTACTTTTTATTTGCAATTGTAATAACTCCATTGGTTGCCGGAATTGACAGAAGATTGAATATTTTTGAATACTTGCCTTTCTTCTATTTGTATATTGGTATCATTCTATACATTTTTTCAGCAATATTTTCTACATGGCCAATGCTTCACAATCCTTTCTTTGAAGGTACTATAAGGATACAGAAAGAGAAAAATCATAATGTAATAAATACAGGGCCGTATAAAATAGTGCGTCATCCGGGATATCTTGGAATGCTATCAGGTTCAATATCAATACCGCTGGCATTAGGCTCAGTACTTGCATTTATTCCTCTGGGAATAATGATTATTTTAATATTTATCAGAACATACTATGAGGATACAACTCTACAAAAAGAACTGACCGGATACTCTGAGTATTGTAAAGAAGTAAAATACCGGCTGATTCCTTTCATCTGGTGAAATCAATTTTACCTTGCCGGATTTGCTGATCGGGATTTGTAATTCTATACAGCAGCTTATAATTATCAGATTATCAAAGGTCAAAAAACGTGTTTTAACTTATGCAAATACCTGTTGTTCTTATATTTTTAATAAGATTTTAGATTTTATTATTTATTTTTTTTTTTTTTTGTTGTTAAATTTGAATAGTAAAACAAAAAACTAGCAAAAATGAAAAAGAGTATTTTAAAGGTTTCATTTTTAATCCTGACCCTGATTAGCATTTTATTTAACGATGAATTACTTGCTCAAAAAGTTGCTGATATACGTATGGGCACTGTTGAAATCGATGGTTATATTGAAGAAGCTTGGGATTGTGCTATTGAGAATGCCATAATTTCACCATGTCAGAGTGAAATTCCAACTGTTACTTCATGGTGGAAAGGTTTCTATGATGCCGATTATCTTTATGTAGTAGTTAATGTAATTGATGAAGGAAACCACTATCCCGGATGGGAATCAGGGGGAGATAGCAGTGAATACGATATTCCAGTTTTCTTCTTTGACTGGAATAAACATCCAAAAGATGGTTTAGGACCTTCAATACCATATTCCGGTCATTATATGTTTGCTGAAGGATTTGAGAAAGGAATGTATAATAAAGTCATTACAAAAGAACCCTCAGAAGCAGTCAGTTACCCGGGAGGTACTTATTGCTATGCATTATATGGGGAAGATTATGTATATGAAATAGCATTTCCTTTTATAAACTTTTACGATAAGAATAAAGTAAGAATAAGCAGGAATATTGCTGAAGCTAAAGGGGTTTTTGGATTTGATGTAATTATTGTTGATCAGGATGAGGGAATAACAACAGCTCCTGCAGCTATATCATGGAGTTCAAAAAATACAGATTGCAGGTTGAACATGGATAGTGCAGGGATTGCTAAATTTAATATATGTGATTGTGCTGTAGATTTTAATGTATCAGAATCTTTTATTGAAATTAAAGATACAGCAATTATTGAAGTGAAAACTTCAACATACAACTGGAGAGCTTCTTCTAATCAACCCTGGCTAAAAGTAAATCCCGCAGAAGGTAATTCAGATAGTAAAATTACAATAATAGCTGAACCATTTACCGGAGAAGCCTCACGTGTTGCCGTGATTTCATTTAAGACCAGTAATTATGACAGCACCCTTTTTGGGGGAAAAACTGTGATTGTAGTTCAGGGTGAATTTACAGGAAGTGATGATTTGCCTTTAAAATCGGTAAAGCTATATCCAAATCCGGTACGGGATTATTTCAGGATTGAAGGAATAACTGGTAAGTCAGAATTGTATGTGTATGATTTATACGGGAAGCTGGTATTAAAAAAAGAAGTTGGTTTAAAAGAAGAAATAGATACAAGTTCATTAAGCAGAGGTATTTATACTGTAAGGCTTCTTTCAGGGGGAGGGGTGGGGAACTTGAAATTTATCAAGGAATAACTGAATTATTTTCCACTAAACATTCTAAATAAATATAGAAAAAATGGAACGACTTTTGATTGTTGAATTATTAACCAAATCATTTGTTAACCCATTTATTCTAAAAAAAACCTTATGAGAAACACTGTTACTATTCTTTCAGTTTTATTTTTCCTTCAATTTATTGGTCTTAATGCATCAGGTCAGGATAAAGTAATTCCTTTTTTTTCAGTTGGAGCGATGCATCATCTTGGAAGGGGAGGAGTCAATGCCGAATTAGGCTGTGAAAATGAATTTACAAAGCACATTAGTGTTTCCGGAAACTACAGGTTTAGTTATTTAGTCGGTAATTCTGGAAGCAGGGTTGTGATTAATGCTCTGGCTTTGAACTTGTCGTGGATTGTTATTAATAAAAATAATAACAGATTATCGGTTTCAACCGGATTGAATGCAGGCAAGTATTATAGCTTATCATTTAACTCACTGGATCAATATAATCCCCGATATGAAAAAGGATATTTCGATATCTGGTGGAATCCGGCTAAAATACAATACGATCACACTTATTCAAACAATATAATGATTGGTGCATATTTGAGTTTATATAGGGACGATGGAGATAATTCAAATCTTTTGGGATTTGTGATTGGATATAAGCTATAAAACACAAGACTTGCAAATTCCGATAATCGGGAGAATTGATGTAACATTGATAGTAAATTTGGAAATTATGGAATCTTCTTTAGTTAAATTGAACTTATAACATCCTAATTACTAATGCCCAGGATGTAGGGGGTAGACCAAACCCAAATAAAGATAAATCTTCAATAATTTTAATGTTTAATAGATAGGCTTAAGTCAGGTTACTTAAAAATTTATATCTTTAAGTACAAATTGTATTTAGTCAAATTATGAAAAAATTATCATTCACTTTATTTTTTAGCCTCATTGCAATTCTTGTTATTGCTCAAGTGGAATCCAGGATAAATTTTATCCCTGAAATTATACTCAATAAAGAGGATAAAATAGTTATTGATTTCAAAGACCTTGACAATTCAAAATTAACTGATGATGTAAAAATCACAAAAAACGCAAATGACCCGACCTTATTTACATTATCAACTTATTTTGAAAATGGTAAAATTTTTAAGAAATATACCGATATATCTTTAACTGATTCAGTTCATGCTAAGTATGAAGAATGGCATAAAAATGGCCAGCTTAAAGAAATTTATTATTTAGATGACAATAACACATATAGCCAATTGATTACTTATTGGAAAAATGGCCAAATGAAAAGAAAAGATCTTTTTGATAAAGGCGAACTTACTAAGGGGGTTACATGGGATTCAACAAGTAATGAAGTTAATTACTATCCCTATTTTATTCAACCTTCTTTTCCCGGAGGTCCAACAGGACTGCGGAGTTTTGTTGCTAATAATCTTAAGTACCCGGAAAGAGCAGCTATAGAAGGCATTCAGGGTAAGGTATTTATTGGTTTTGTAGTTGAAAAAGACGGAAGTGTTATAAATACCCATGTAGCCAGAAGAGTTGATCCTTATCTGGACGAAGAAGCACTTCGGGTTGTAA
>CAYMTR010000112.1:0-3628 GCA_964393405.1 uncultured Prolixibacteraceae bacterium | reverse complement strand
TAAAGGTGAAAATCTTAATAGTTTCATTTTAAATTTATTGAATGAACTTCATTGAATATTTTAAACTGAATTCTCTATGGAAAAAATAGCACTTAATCAAACACTTGAAGAGCTAAGAATTAAATCTAGAAACTATCAAGACCAGGTTGAATTTAGAGTTTTAGAAAAATGTCCGTTCATTGTTCAGGTAGGTGCATTGACAATTACAACTGATGAAACAGGAAAAGTTATCACTCACAACACAGATGTGCCAACCCAATTTTCTCAAAAAGCTGTTGATGAGATATTGACAATGACTTTTAAAAACGGAAATGGAGAGGTTGTAATTCCAAAAGTATACACTAGGAAGAAATGGTATGAGGAAAGGATAAATGACTTAACCGAAATTATTACTCAATTTGAACAACTACTTAATTTATGACACAACAAGGACTTTATGAGCAACTCATAAATAAATTGATTTCATCCAAACTAAATGATTTAGACAGAAATACTTTTTATATCAAAGAAAATGCAATTGATAAAAATGAAGCCTCTAAAGTTCTATCTCAATATTTGACTGAAGTAATTCGAAATGCTCTTAATTTAATTACTGGTGATGATAGTATTGAAAGGCAGATTGAATTGTCAAACAAAATAATATTTCTTCTAAAATCAGAGCTTAATAAAGAAGAGTTTGATGAAGATTTGATTGTAACTGAAGCTAAGATTCTTTCTGCAATATTTTCAAAAATTGATGCAAGGTTTTCTGATTTTGAAAGATATATAAAAGAAATCACTCCTTATACTAGGTTATCTCAAAGTGAGTTGTTTACGGGAAGTAATGCTGGTATTTCTCTTGAAAGCGAAATCAAAAAAGAAATCCTTTCATCGGATAAGATTAATTTTCTTGTTTCATTTATCAAATGGACTGGTATAAGAATTTTTGAAAAGGAGTTATTCGAGTTTACAGAAAGAGGCGGAATATTAAAAGTAATTACTACTTCTTATATGGGTGCTACAGACTTGAAAGCTGTAGAATATTTGTCAAGTTTAAAGAATACTGAGGTTAAGGTTTCATATAATACTGAAAATGAGAGATTACATGCTAAAGCTTATTTATTTTTTAGAGAAACTGGCTTTCATACTGGTTATATTGGATCATCGAATATATCCCGATCTGCTTTAACAAGTGGATTAGAGTGGAATCTTAAAGTAACAACTAAGGAAGTAAGTCACATTATTGATAAATTTCAAAAAACATTTGAAACATATTGGCAGGACAAAGAATTTGAATTGTTTAACAGAACTTTTCACTCTGAAAAACTTAGGATTGCTTTAAGAAAAGAAAGAATCACTGATAGGAATAATTCAAATGCTTATTTTGATATTAAACCATTCCCATTCCAAAATGAGATTTTAGAAAATCTTGAGACTGAAAGATTAGTGCATAACCGTTATAGAAATTTAATTGTAGCTGCAACAGGTACAGGTAAAACAGTTATTTCTGCATTTGATTTCAAAAATTTTAAAAAGAATTTTTCAAGTGCAAAACTTTTATATATAGCTCATAGAAAAGAAATACTTCAACAAGCACAAGCAACTTTTCAAGGAATATTACGAGATAATAATTTTGGAGAGTTATGGGTAGATGGACTTGAACCAGAAAGTTACGATTGCGTTTTTGCTTCGGTTCAAACATTGAATAATAGGATTGAAACTCTTTCGCTTTCAGTTTCATTTTATGATTTTATAATAATTGATGAAGTTCACCATATTGCAGCAAATAGTTATCGACCAATTATAAACCACTTTAAGCCAAAAATACTTTTAGGTTTAACTGCTACTCCGGAAAGAATGGATGGGGAAGACATTCTAAAAGATTTCTGTGATACTATTGCATCTGAGATTAGATTACCAGAAGCATTAAACAGAAGACTTCTTTGTCCTTTTCAGTATTTTGGAATTACTGATAGTGTCGATTTATCTAAAGTTTCCTGGCAAAATGGACGATATATTCCAAGCGAACTGACAAATATCTATACACAAACTGACAAAAGGGTAGGAGAAATTATTAACAATCTCAATAAATACCTTAGAGATATAAATGATGTAAGAGCCATATGTTTTTGTGTAACACAAGAACACGCTCAATTTATGACTGAGAAATTTGTATTGGCGGGATTAAAAGCAAATTATTTAGTAAGCAATAATGCTAATTTTCGAGATCAACTAAAGCAAAAGCTTCTTGTAAAGGAAATCAATTATCTTTTTGTTGTTGATATATTCAATGAAGGTGTTGATATTCCAGATATTGATACTGTTTTATTCTTGAGGCCAACTGAGAGTTTAACTGTTTTCCTTCAGCAATTAGGAAGAGGTTTGCGTTTAGCTGATGGAAAAGAATGTTTAACAGTCTTAGATTTTGTTGGAAATTCAAGACCGGAATATGACTATGAAGGAAAATTCCGAGCATTGATTGGCAAAACCAGTACTTCAACACAAAAAGAAATTGAAGATGATTTTCCTCACTTACCACTAGGATGCACGATTGTACTTGAAAAAAAGGCAAAGGATTATATTCTCCAAAATATTCGAAATGCGACTAATTTAAACAGAAATCAAATAATCAATAAAATACGTAATTTCCAATATCAAACTACTTTACCTCTTTCTCTCAAGAACTTCTCAAATTTCTATCATATTCCTTTACAGTTTATTTACAAGAAAGGTAATTGGAGGAGATTATGTGTAATGGCAGAGCAAATTGATGATTATCCTTCAATAAACGAAAAAGAAATTTGCAGAGCAATTAAATTAAAATGGCTCTCTTGTAATTCAATTTCATACTTCCAGTTTATTATATATTTAGCTAAAAGAAGTTTCAATATCAATCTTGATGATTTAGATGAAGAACAAAAACAATTGTGCTTAATGCTGCACTACGATATATGGCAAACATCAGGGGGCTTTGATTCGCTTCAAGATAGTATCAGAGCAATTGGTAGAAATCATATATTAAATAACGAAATAGTCGAAGTCCTTGAGATTATTATTGATAAAATTAATTTTCTGGAAAAAGAAGTATCTCTTCATTATCAGCAACCCCTTAAACTTCACAGTCGTTACACTAGAGAACAGATACTCGCAGCTTTTGGGTTAAGTACTTTTAATATCCAATCTAAAAATAGAGAAGGTGTTGCAATAATTAATAGTTTAAATACAGAGCTACTTTTTGTTGATTTAGTTAAATCAGAAAAAGATTTTTCACCTTCTACATTGTATCAAGATTATGCTATAAGCGAACAACTATTTCATTGGCAAACTCAGAATTCAGCTAGACCTGATATTGGAAGGGGATTGTCATATATTAAACAACAAGAACTAAATAAGACAATTTTATTGTTTGTAAGAGAACGAAATAAGGATGAATATAAAAATACAATTTCATATGTTTTTCTAGGAAATGCTAAGTATATTGAGTCATATGGATCGAAACCTATGAATATAACATGGGAACTAAAAGAACCAATGCCACCATTTCTTTGGAAAGATTCAGCTAAAATGGCCGTTGGATAGCTATTAGGCAATTATATACATTTATAGAATAAAAAAAGCGAAGTAAGTAACAAACATTTTAATCGTTAGT
>CAYMTR010000111.1:3373-3680 GCA_964393405.1 uncultured Prolixibacteraceae bacterium | reverse complement strand
TATCAACCCTAGCAGGTTATTCATCAGTATAAACACAAAAATAGTAAGGAGGTATGGGCTGAATTTTTCGGCTTTTTTCTCATCAATCTGGGCCTTTACAATATCATCCATAAGGAACAGTACTAAGGGCTCAACTATGGTCTGAGTGCCCCCTGGTGCAACATAAGCACCTTTTCTTGAATAACGCCTGGCCGCAGGTATGAAAATCAACAATATAAGTCCGCATGACAAAATCATGCTGGCTACGTTCTTTGTTATCGAAAAGTTCAAGGGTGTTGCATTGATTACCTCTTTATTCTCATTGTAC
>CAYMTR010000111.1:0-3363 GCA_964393405.1 uncultured Prolixibacteraceae bacterium | reverse complement strand
AAGATAGGCATCACCTATTGGAACAAGCTCCTCTCCTCCCTTAAAATCAGCTGATGAGAAGATTTTAAGATGCCCTTCATGCCAAATAATCACAGGTAGTGGAAGTGAAACCTTGACCTTCTCACCCCTTCCGTTTGTAAATGATACTATACTATACTCATAACTATCGCCAATGTGATGCATAATCATCTCAGTTGCATCAAAACCCTCTTGGCCGCTAAGCTCATCAGAAGCAGAAAGTGAAAAAGGAATAACCAAAAAACACAAAAAAAGAAAGAGCCTGTGAAGCACCTTCCTTATAGTAACTGTAAGACAATTATCAGAATAGATCATATCTGTTGACATTCAAACGCTTTCGCTCTTTCGGGAGAAAAACCCACTTAATCTTCCAATACAAATCCACCGCCAGCATAATCAGGTAAACCGGCAGACCAGTTTTAACAGTTATACGGTGCTTTATGTTATCAGGTTCAAGAAAAATAAATAAAATAATTACCAGAATAATCTGAAAAATAAAAGTTGAACTGATAAGCACCAATCCAATTAAAGTTGGCTTAATCATCCTTGTCAAATCAGTGATCAGAGTTGAAAACATCATAAACCCTGTGATTAAAAAGGAAAATATAACCCACTTTTTAAATACACCTGTCTCAAAATAACTGAAACCAAAAAGACCTAATGCTAATACGGATATTCCCAGAATCAGTTCTTTGATTAAAATTTTCGTCATGTCAAGTTACATAATGAATTGATTAAGCTATTGTTTATATATTAAAATATTTGCATACGTTGATTTTCGTCTCCCAACTGACACCTATACGTACCGACCCGTCTGTTTTTGATCCGCACTTGCAAATAAAAGATATTCAAATAAATACAAAAACACAAGCCCGTAAAAAAGCCGGTTTAACCCGGCTTTCATTACATCTGGTGTCCTAGGACACTTATTTCTTTGCATCACCTGCTCCCTGGGTATGTGATAAAGAGTTATGCCCCATGCTACATGTTCCGCTGAACAAGGCTCCAGGTTCAATAGAAAGCTTACCTGACTTGATGTCGCCATTTACTTTGGAAGTGACCTTGAGCGAAAGTAGCTCACTCACATTCATCTTTCCGTTTACGCTGCCGGAAACCTCTGCGTTGCTGCAAACAATCTCTCCTTTTACAACACCATTGTTACCAATTACAACCTTCCCTTTGGAGATTATATTGCCTTCAATATTTCCGTCAATTCTAATGTCCCCGTTTGTTTCAATATTACCTACAATTTTGGTTCCCGGACCAATCATGTTTGGAAGTTTGCTTTCAATTTCCAGGTTCTTCATCGTATTCCGAATTAAAGATTTGTAAATAATCAATTTAATGCTTCAGACTTAGGCTTGGAGCCTTACAAGTAGGTTTGGGGCAATCTCGTTTCAGGCTTATCTCAACAAATGTAATAAAATATATCAAAAATTCCTCATCACTTTTCGGATACATCTCCTGACAACAGCTTTAACTTCTCAAGCTGCTTCTCCTTGTTGGTCTGACGCATTTTCCGTGCAGTTTCAGTATAGTAAATGTGTGTTCTCAAAAAATCACATTGCTTCTTGTTCCAGTCCAGTTCACTCATCTCCCCTTTCTGCTCTATCAACTCGCGATACAAACTGGCTGACAGCTGAATAAAATCTGATCGTCCGAGGTAATCAAGATCTGCATCCTTTAATATCTCCTGAAGCTTATTAACCGGTTTTGCATTAGGACGGGTCACTCCAATAAGTTCTGCAATTTTCTCTATCTGCTCATCTGAATAATCAAAGTGAGGCAGTATTTCACGTGCTAGTTCTATTGAATGAGTCTCATGATCCTCGTAAGACAGGATAAAACCGATATCATGCAATAACGCAGCTGTCTTCAACAGAAGTTGATCTTCCTCACTTACTCCTTCGCCCCGGGCAATTATCTCAGTCTGTGTTACTACATCTATCGTATGCTTGAAATTGTGATAATATATCTGCTTGGGGAGTTCTTTCTCAAACCTGTCAAGTACCGCCTCCTCAAGGTCACTAAACCTAATATGCTGCATCTTGAAACGGAAACGAGAATTAGGGGTTCTCATATCACCGTCTACAGACAACTCCGGAACAATTCCCCTCACAAAATACATGTCTATTTCTCCCTTATACTTAATTGGCATCTTACCCCTGTATTCACAAATAAAAAAGTCTTTAACAAGGAGATATGTCGCACCTGTAATATTAATCTCACCCGGAACCCCTGAAGATTCCATTCTTGAAGCAATATTGACAGTATCACCCCAAATATCAAGGGATGTTTTGTTTCGTCCAACCCTTCCTGCAATCACGGGACCGGTATGAATACCAATCCTGAGCTCCCAGTAGTCCTGATGCTTGTCTTCCTTGGCAGCCCTCAGCTCAAACATATACCTGTGTATCTCCATTGCCACAAGTACCATCTTAATAGGGTGTACCCTACTCATTTCAGGGATACCTCCTGCTGCCATATAAGCATCACCGATGGTCTTTATCTTCTCTATGCCGTAGCTTTCTACTATAGAGTCAAACTTGAAGAAGAACTGGTCTAGTTCATCAATAAGAATCTCCGGATTCAGGTGCTCCACAATCTTTGTGAATCCTTGAATATCCGCAAATAATACTGTTACACTTTTGTATTTTATCGATTTGACCTTTCTCTCCCCATTTTTATTCTCAACAGGCACCGGGTCCATTCCCGACATTATCTTACTTGCCTTTTCCTTTACTCTTAGCGCTCTCTCTACCCTAAGGTTTACCAATTCTTCAACCTTCCTGTAAAAAAGACACCTAACATAAACTGCCACAAGCAGCAGTACCAACACTACTATAATCACTGCACCAATACCCGGAAACCGGATACTTCCATGTATCCAAGTAGCAACTACGGAAACAGTCAGGTATGTATTCAATACTCCGGTCAAATCTTCTCAGTTAAGAGGTAAAACGTATTATCAACAGAAAAAAGTATGTTATAAAATTATAATTTAAAACCATTTACTAGTTTCATAATATCTTCCTAATTCCTATTTTCTTCTAAGAAATTAGCAATATTTTACAAAACTATATTAGTTTTGTTTATGCTTTACTATTTTATGACGTTTAAAGTGTGTTTGTTTGCTCAAAAAATTTATATTTGATAACAGAAACCCGAATCACTGATTTATTATGGACTCCCTAAAAAATAGCATCATAGTTGCATACGATTTCACAGAGGTCGCAATGAATGCTGTTGCCCACGCTGTTTACCTGGCTAAGAACTTCAATACCGGCATAGCCCTATTGCACATAGTCAAGAAAGCCTCCGAAATAAAGGAGATGGAGCAGCAAC
>CAYMTR010000110.1:0-4028 GCA_964393405.1 uncultured Prolixibacteraceae bacterium | reverse complement strand
AATAAAATCGATGAATTGTTTTAAATCAGATATCTTGTAGAGGTATTTCCGTCCCACTTTGAGGTGAGGAATTTGAAATTTTTCGCGGTAGATGCACAGAGTGCGATCTTTAATTTTCAGCAGTTTGCTTACTTCACTTGTACTTAGCAGTACTTCTTCTGAGGAATTTTCTTCCTTCTCTTTGATCAGCCCATCAATCTTATCGATCAGCGTCACTAAAACTTCTTTATCAATATTTACTATTCCCATTGCAAGCTTAAGAGTTTGTTACTTGGTAATTATGGCTGCAATGTTAAGTGAGAGGATTAAATTTAACAGGGGATTCCCCTGATATTTCCGGAAAATTGAGTTTAATATATCTCTTATAATTTTGATTTACTGATAGTTGCGAAGTGATAATTTATTAAAATAATCAGTTTTATAGGGGATAAGGCAATCCCCTCTCATTATCAATCACTTAGTCGAGAATAATTCTTTTCCAATTTCCATTTTTTCTATCAGATACTGAACAGGATTAGATTTGTTCTTAATCTTATCGAAGGTTTTTGACGGACTATCAACAGTTCCTCCTAATGCTTTTACGAATAGATTAATAAAATCATTCCGTGAAACTATTGTCTTATCGATATCAAATAAATCAGACTCATAATAGATAGCAGCTTCCGCAACTAAATCGATTTTTGCTCCTATATACTTTAAAGTACATGGCTTTTCAGTTTCATATTCAGATATTATATCTTCGAAACGTAAAAGTTCATTTTTCAGAACAGCAATAAGCTCAGATAATTCATGCTTCACGCTGTCGGTTAAATCATCATAATCGAACTTATTTCCTTGCTTATCAACTATCTGAAGCTTATCGTAAGTCAAAATTTCGTTCTCATAGTAACAGCAACTCAATCTATATCTTAATCTCTTACTTAAAATCCTGTAATATTCCGGACTTATATTCTTGTTATAAAGAGCATCAGAAAAAAAACTAATTGCCTTATTACATTTAGCGTTTACTTCAGATATAAAATCCTTAGGCATCGGAATATTATTTAAAGCTACTAATACAATGTCACTGTTATTAACTGAAACTATTAAATTCAGATTTTCTGAAAAAAATAAAAAGTCTTCAATTTCTGTAGAATTTAGGGCCATAGGCAAAGGGTAAAATTTGTTTTAATTTGTGGACACAATAATAAATTTTATTCTATAAATAACGTAAAAAAAAAATGTTAAAAATTGTTAAAAAATACATATTCATATTTTTGTATATGTTAAAAATTGTTAAAATTCACACATAAATTTTTTTTTAACAATAATTATTACTAAAGATTTTGAGATTTTAAGCACTTTTTCTCCATGTTCTACTAGCTTTTCGAACATTTATTTAAATTGTTCAAATTTTTATTGTGCATTAATGTACATTAGTGTTCATTAGTGTTCATAATTTATTTTTTTGTATTTATAATTTTATTCTTTAAGAAAAAGGGGGTAATCTTGCTGAAACAAAAGAATAATAATTATGAAAAACTTAGGAAGCTTTTTAATCGGATCGCTGTCAAGTTTGGGTGTTGGAATGATGATACCCGGGACAGCAATGGCTGGCGCAGAAATGCCTGCATCCATAGTGAACTCACTCGAAGCGCTGATCAGTTTGGTCAGCGGCTTGCTCTCAGCCATCCTGGTGGCGTGGATCAAAAAAAAATGGGATAAGAAATGACCTCAACTCCTGCATTAGTGTGCACAGGCAGGAAAAGGTCAGGTCTCATTCAGATCAAGTTATTTTTTAATCAATCAATTACAATTAAATTTTTTAAAATTATGGGAAAAATTAATCAAGGTATCCTCGGAGGTGTCTCAGGCACAGTAGGATCAGTAATCGGGTCGAGCTGGAAAGGAATCAGCTACCTTAGGGGCAAAGCCCAAAGTCACAAAGATGCCAACAGCGAATTGCAGCAGGCAACGAGAAAAACCTTCAGCAAGTTGGTGAAACTCGCGAGTTCTCTTTTGACAAGTGTCATCAAGCCAATATGGAGCAACAAGGTGCCCCAAAGAACCGGAAGCAACATATTCATAAAGGAAAACTTTGGACATGTAAATCCCGACTTTCCGCTAGTCGAGAACGAAGGAATAGTTCTTTCAACCGGACCGCTGCCTTTGCCCGAGAACATTATGGTTCAAAAAAATGCAGCCGTTCCTCGCGGAGTTATTATCAGCTGGACCGACAATTCGGGCAGTTTCATGGCAAGCTCCGATGATGTCCTTAGGATAGTTGCAATTGCCGGCGATTCAGCTATTACAGTAGGCACAGCAGGTGCAATGCGTGCCGATGAGAATGCAGAAATTGTACTTCCTTTTACAGAGGGACAGACAGTAAGGGTTTACGTTTTCTTTGAGAACTCAATCCAGTCAATCTACTCAAACGATGTGAATTTTAGTGTCGCCATTTAAAAAAATGTGACCTTCAATGTCGGACTGTGGGGCGTATTCAATACGCCCCTTTGGTATCTAATAACAATTAAATATTTTTATTTATCTTTACACCTATAAAAGCCTCTTATATTGCAATTAATAACTACAGAATAATAAACTTATATGAAATCAAAATTCAAAACCTACCTAACAACCGGCATAATATGCATTGGTTTATTATTGTTATCTTTTAATCAATCAAACGGACAGTCTGTTCCGCAAATGCAATCAACATCAGGTGTTGTACATGGAGGAAGTACCTCACAGTCTTCTCTGACAACCGCAGGGGTTTTGCTTTATGAGCAGTATGATAATCCATCTTTTGATGTAGCGTCTCAAAATTTCGAAAGTGCTAGCGACAACTATGATTGCCAGGCTGCCGATGATTTTATCGTACCTGCAGGTAGCCGATGGAGTATTGACGAAGTAGAAATTGCATTTAGTTTTAATGCAACGTTACCTACTCCGAATACCAACATTACAGTTCGTTTTTACCTCGACAATGGCGGTATGCCCGGAGAACTTATTAAAGAGTATGTGGGATTAAGTGTAAATACATCAACTTTTATGAGTTTGGGTACTATCCCGTTAACTTCTCCGGTCATTCTTAATGAAGGAACAAATTGGATTTCAGTTGTTGTAAATATGGATTTTGCTACTAATGGGCAGTTTTTCTGGAACGCAAGTAGTGTTGCTAAAAATAATGGTAGCTATTGGATGTGCCCGGGTGATGGTTTTATGAATGGAGCCACTACATGGACACCTTTTCCAACTGTTTTTAATGCATCTCACCAGGATTTGTGTTTCGCAATCTATGGCACTGAAATGGACGCAGTTCCATTCCCAATCATTGGATCAATTCTTGCTTTCCTTGGAGTAGGTGTAGCTTCCTTTTTTGGTTTAAGAAGAAGAAAAAATAAATAGTAGGGGCGTATTCTATATATAACTTGAAATACTCCAAACATCACTCAACTAAGTAAAGATGTTGATACTGCAAGGATTAGCATAATGAATTACCTTCACTATCTTGATAAAGCACAAGCTATTATTCTGCTAAGGTTAGTCGCGAAGCTACGACAGTATGGTAGATGGATTGAGGGAAACCCACCCCTGCCCCTCCTAGGAGGGGATTGGAATAGTGCGGAATTGTTGCAGCCACAGTATAGATATTATTAACCCAAAAACATTGCTGCATTAATTGCAATTATATTTTTATCAAAATAAGACGTTGACAGATCATTCGATAAAATAAAAGCTTTCAGAACAGGTTTATCAAGAATATCTTCTAAATTCTTCAAATGACGGGCATCAGTTTTGGTAACATGCTCAGTCATTTTAATTTCAAAAGCAAAATAGCCTTCCGGAAATTCGATAAGCAGATCAACTTCCTTACCATCCTGTGTCCGCAAATGATAAAACGAGGCCGACCTTTGTAAAGTTTTTGTCTGCTTATATATTTCTGCAATAACAAGACTCTCGAATTCCTGACCTGTAACTCCACCTCTTTTCTGCAAAACAGACTGTAATACTCCATTATCCAGATAATGAATCTTTGGAGCTTTGAC
>CAYMTR010000109.1:0-4039 GCA_964393405.1 uncultured Prolixibacteraceae bacterium | reverse complement strand
CTCGCAATGACGTCCTGAACAACAGATTGCTTCGTCGTACCTCCTCGCAATGACGTCCTGAACAACAGATTGCTTCGTCGTACCTCCTCGCAATGACGGTGGTATAAATTCTGCGACCCAGCATACCAATATCCAAAGAATATTTCTTATTTTTGTAATGGCCATTAATTTAATGACCATTAAATAACTTCAACAATGAAATTCTACAACCGTACCCAGGAATTGGAACTTCTTTCCGCCAATAGAAAGAAATCTACCCAAAGTTCAAGTTTCACTGTTGTTATAGGGCGCCGTCGTATCGGTAAAACTGCCCTTCTTCTGAAATCATCTGAAGGGGAGAAGTATCTCTACCTTTTTGTCACCCGGAAAAATGAATCACTCCTTTGTTCTCAGTTTCAGAAGGATACAGAAGATGCCCTCGGATTGAAGATCTTCGGAACAATTACCAAATTCAGGGATCTCTTTGAACAGCTTCTGACATATTCCGTTAAAGAAAATTTCACTCTCATCATTGATGAATTTCAGGAATTTCAATATGTCGATACATCAATTTTCAGCGATATCCAGCATCTCTGGGATAAGTATAAAGGCGAGGCAAGGATAAACCTGATTGTTTGCGGTTCAATTTACTCGCTGATGATGAAGATTTTTGAAGAAAGGAAAGAGCCGCTGTTTGGCCGGTTGACATCAAAATTTGTTGTTCAGCCCTTCACTGTTGATGTTTTGAAAGAAATACTTGCTGATTATAATCCGGGCTATACACCCGACGATTTGCTTTGTCTGTATATGATTACAGGCGGTGTTCCACGCTATGTAGAGCTTTTGATGGATTCGGGGGCTGTTGGCAAGGAGGGAATGATAGACAGAGTCACAGGTCTTGATTCACCCTTTACAAGCGAAGGTAAAGATTTGCTGATAACCGAGTTTGGCAAGGAATACGGCACTTACTTTTCAGTCCTTCAGTTGATTGCTTCGGGCAAAAATACCCAGTCTGAAGTAGATTCCATAATCGGCAAGAATACAGGAGCATATCTATTGAATCTGGAGAAAGAATACTCGCTGGTATCAAAGAAGAAACCTGTGTTTTCAAAGCCTGAAAGTCGCAAGGCACGATGGCAGCTGAATGATAATTTTCTAGCGTTTTGGTTCAGGTTTATATATCCGAACCAATCATTGATTGAAATGGGTAAGCCCGGGCTGCTGAGGCAATATATAATGCAGAATTATGAGCAATACAGCGGTCTGGTGCTTGAAAAATACTTCAGAGAGAAACTATCTTCGTCGGGGGAGGCAACATATGTAGGGAGCTACTGGGACAGCAAGGGAGAAAATGAGATAGATATTGTAGCACTGAACTATATTTCCAAAACTGCAGTAATAGCTGAAGTAAAGAGGAATCCCGGGAAGATAAATCAGGCATTGCTCAAAAAGAAAATAAAGGTACTGGAAAAAGAACTTTCAGGGTATAAGGTTGAGATAAAACATTGGTCGTTAAGGGATATGTAATTCTACCATACTGACGTCGGTATTTAATAAAAAGGGCGTATTCAATACGCCCCTACTTTACCCCCCTGTTGATAATATGATGATAATTTTACCGTTATACCCCATATCTGCGTACCCTACATATTTAGAAAAATGTATATTTTTGCGCCGACGATGAGAAAGTATGTATTAATATTCATTTTTGCCACTTTACCGTTTCTGCTTCCTGCACAGATTGAAACTATTATCAGGAACCTTCATAAAAACTGGCAGATAGGTGCCATGGGCGGAGCTGACTATCTGGCTTTTGAGCTTCATAAAAATTTCAGCAAGGCAACAATGGATATGAACTCACTGCCCAACTACGATTATTCATTCTTCATCAACAAGCGGTTTACTAAAGATTTTCTGTTGGGAGTAGAATTTAAAAAGAACTATTTCTCAGGTTTTAAAGATTACTCCGGCAATGTCGTCTGGCTAAACCACGATATCCGCTTCAACAATGATACTGCGCATTATGTAGCTGCGCCAATCTACTATTCAACACACATTTCATCGTTTTATCTTAATGCTGTTTATTACCTGCCCAATTTTTATTCTTTCCGAAACAACCTGCTGAACCTTAACCTATATTTAAAGGCGGGAGTAGGTTTTTCGATGGTTGCTGTTGAACTGGGCTACAGGGAATTTGCCGATTACGGACGTTCGAATCTTACGTACCCTCTTTACGGCAAAGGAATGAACAGTAAAATTCCTATGGACTCGTACGGCACGTGGCACTTTGGCACCGGTCTCAATTATTATATCTCCAAAAGGGTTTCTGTCAATGCAGAAGTGATGTTCCTCTTTGTGAGCAACGATTACCTCGACGGGGTACAAAACTACCGTCTGCTGTCCAATGGCAGCATCGAGCGTATAGGAGTTATCAACGTAGTGGGGGAGTTGAAAATTGGGGTCGCTTACCACTTTGATCTTTATTCAGGGCGGAAGTTTGAGTTTCCCAACCCTTGGAAGAAAAGGGAATCAAGGTTCGAAAATGAGTACTACATCAACAAGAAATATAACCGCTTCTTTTACGAAGATACTCCGGGGAATAGGAGGAAAAAATAAATACATCTTTTATAATCGCAAAATTATATATAAATTTGCGATTACGATCTGAAAAATTGATTGCTTTTGAATTTAAATGGAATTCAAATAAAAAACCAAGATTGCCTAAAACTTTTTTGGATGCTTATCCGGTAAAAGAAGAACATATTATCAATCAGGATAATTATTTGGATTTTTTAACTTCATAGGAAATAGTCAGCAACCTACAATCCAAGTACCATAGGGACAAAAGTATTAAACCTTCATTGATTCATTGCTCAGTGAAGCAATCCTTAGTATATGTCATTCATAATTCAAATATTTTGTATATTTGTAGTACATATACTACACAAATATGAAACTTGATATAATAATCAGGCCAAAATATATTAATGAAATCAGGCCTTTTATAAAAAGCAATTGATTAAAGTGGCCGTTACATTGAATTTTCTATACATAGTTTGTCGTTCAATGAATTTCTGACGTTCAACAATCTCAAAAATACAAAACAATCACTTTCTGCCTATTTGAAATATGGAGGATTACCTTATCTCCGGCATCTTGAGTTGAGTGATGAAATTGTATTTGGTTATCTAAAAGGTATTTACAGTACTATTGTTTATCGGGATGTAATAATGAGGCATGATGTCAGGAACAGTGTTTTTTTTGAAAATCTTGTTTTGTTTCTTGCCGATAACATCGGGCAGTTGTTTTCAGCAAGAAAAATCAGTGATTATTTAAAGTCTCAAAAAATCAATATTGCAACTTCTCAGATTATAAGCTATTTGAAGCATTTAAGCAATGCTTTTTTGATTCACAGGATTGGGAGAATGGACATAGCTGGCAAGAAAATTTTTGAAATAGGGGAGAAATATTATTTTGAAGATTTAGGATTGAGGAATGCATTGTATGAATTCAAGCAATCGGATATTTCAAAAATTATGGAGAATGTTGTTTATAATCATTTGCTGTTCAATGGTTATGATTTAAAGATCGGTCAGTCGGGCACAAATGAGATTGATTTTGTTTGCCGTAAGCAGGGAGAAACCCTTTATGTTCAGGTTTGCTATTTGCTGCATGATGAATCGACGATTGAAAGGGAATTTGGCAATCTGGAAAAGATAAATGACAACTATCCTAAAATGGTAGTATCGATGGATGAGTTTGCCGGTAACACCATCCGGGGTATTACACATATCAATTTACGGGAATTCTTGTCAAGGGAGTGGTGATGGGTGCAGCGAATGTTATCGCTGCGCGACTTTGAATAGTGGTGTGCCATCGTTGTGCTACTTTTTAATAACAGACGGCTTGCCGTCTAACAGAAAAGCGAAGCTTTTCCAACAGAGCGCAGCTCTAACAACTGCGAAGCAGTTTAACAAGGCGCAGCCTTAACGAGTGCAGCTCTAACCGCGAAGCGGAAACACCCCTTTCACCCTCAGATATTCAATAATCTTTTCTAGAT
>CAYMTR010000108.1:0-4140 GCA_964393405.1 uncultured Prolixibacteraceae bacterium | reverse complement strand
TGATTCAATCAGAGTTTTACCTGACTCTTTGCTTGGAGATAAAACCTGGGCACTGGCTATGCTTTCAGTTTCAAATATGCGCTACCTCCCTGACCACGCTTCAGAACTTGTCTCGCAAGTTCTTATGGGAACCCCGATGAAAGTTCTTGATTTCAAAAAAGGATGGTATAGAGTTCAAACTCCTGAAAACTATATCGGGTGGATGGATGCCGGCGGACTCAAATGCATAACAGAAAGCGAATTAGACAAATGGAAGAGTTCAAACCGCTACCTATACAACTGCGTTACAGGTTATATCTATGATTCTCCCGGTAAAAAGGGCGAAGTAGTAAGTGATCTGACCCTAAACGATTTATTTGAAGTTAAAAAAGAAGTTAAAGGATTCCTGAAGGTTGTTATTCCCGATGGGCGAATAGGCTATGTTAATAAGAAAGAATGTATTTCATGGGAAAAGTGGAGCAACAGGCAGCCTGATGTTAAGAACATGCTCTCCGTAGCACGAAAAATGATGGGTTCACCATACATCTGGGGGGGAGCTTCTGTTAAAGCTGTTGATTGCTCAGGATTTGTAAAGATTACCTATTTTTCACAGGGCATCATACTTGCCCGCGATGCATCACAACAAGCACGTTATGGCGAACCAATTGATTTTCATAATCCTGAAAACTTAAATCCTGGTGATCTACTTTTCTTTGGAAGAGATGATAAACACATAGGCCATGTTGGAATTTATCTAGGAAATAAAGACTTTATTCATGCTTCAGGCAGAGTGCATATTAGCAGTATTGATCCTAACGATCCTGAATACGTTGCTACACGTAATAACGTTGCTGCCCGCAGAATCTTGAATTCTCTGAATAGTGAAGGTATTGTCAGGGCAAAAGACCATCCATGGTATATCCTAAAATAATATCTTAAGTATCTTATCTTTATGCCAGAATTTCAAACGAAAAAACATGCTTAAAATATATATCCGTTCTCTGATTATTATGCCTGTTATTTTTGGGGTTTTCATTGGCTTCGCATCATGTAAAAATCAATCAAGCACCAAAGTATTTGAATCATTTATTGAACCTGATTCTACTGACATTGAAGATACTAGTGATGAAATCACTTCAATCAATGCAATCTTGATTTCCCCTGCGAATCCTTCCCCCGGTGAAGGGTTTCGTATTATTGCAACCGGAGGAAAGAACATCCGCAAAGCTAAAATCATAATAAGCAACGAGGCTAATAATTTCAAATCTATTAACAGTGTTACCGGCGGTGAATCACCCTATTGGCGCATCGACAACTTTGAAGGAATTCCTGAAGGAAAATATAAAGCCACTTTGATTCGTAATAAAGAGGAGTTATGTAATGTGGAATTCGATGTTTTGACCCATCAGGCTGTTACCCGAAAAGGTCCTGTCTGGAAGACTATCAGGAGCTGGGATAATAAAACTGAAGCCTTATATTCCGCATGGATAAATGCATTGTTTCAAAATTGCGACGAGCAGACTTCATGGCCGGCATTACACGAAGTGACTCAGGATAAAAGCAATAACGTTCTTTACAACTATCACTCACTCGGAGAAGATAATCCTGAAAGCAAAACCAAAGTTATTATGGAGCCAGACTGTGCCGATAACCCATTTTTCTTCAGGGCTTATTTTGCCTGGAAACTAGGACTTCCCTTTGGCTATCACATCTGCGACAGAGGTTACCTTGGACGCAATCCGAGTACAGGTCAGTGGATTACAAACGAATCGCCCTCCTCAAAAACAAATCCCGTACTTGCCTTTAACTCTTTCATCAGGAATATTATGAATGGAGTTCATTCAGGCACAGCGCGTACAGCCCTCGACAATGAAAATTCCGATTACTACCCTGTTTCGCTTGAAAGAGAATCACTTCGACCCGGAACTGTTTATGCTGATCCCTACGGACATACATTTGTTTTAGTAAGGTGGATACCCCAAACAAAAGATAAACCCGGCCAGCTGTTAGCCGTTGATGCCCAGCCCGATAATACGATAGCCATCAAGCGGTTCTGGAAAGGAAACTTTCTGTTTAATACTACTGAAGTAATTGGAGAACCGGGCTTTAAAGCCTTTCGTCCAATCTTATTTGAAAACGGCAAGCTAAGTCTAGCGAAGAATGAAGCAATGAATACAACATCAGGATTCGCTCAATTTTCGATGCAACAAAAAATGATGGACAGTGAGGTTTTTTATCAGACCATGGAACGTGTTATTAATCCCAAACCGCTTGATCCGGAAGCAACACTTAATGAATTGATTAGCGCCCTTTATGAACAGCTGCTGGTACGAGTAAAATCTGTAGCCAATGGTGAAGCATATTATAAATCAAATCCGGGCACTGTCATTTCCATGCCCCCAAGTGCGAGAGGTATTTTTCAGACCGGCGGTCTTTGGGAAGATTATTCAACCCCAAACCGTGATTTGAGACTTCTCATAGCCATAGATGCAGTGATTAATTTTCCGGAGAAAGTTGCCAATTCACCTGAAGATTACAATATTTCAAAATTAAGCTCACCTGATGAAATTAGGCAAAAACTTCAGTCTGTTCTGGATAAGAAGGTATCAGAGCTTTCGATTAGCTATGCCCGTACTGATGGCTCTTCACAAGAACTAACAGTTGCTGAAATACTTAAAAGGAGAGAAGCCTTCGAAATGGCTTACAATCCAAATGATGGAATAGAAGTAAGGTGGGGAGCACATGAAAAAAGCGAAGAGATATCGACCTGTCGCCGTCGTGCACCAATAAATCAACGAAATACAATGCAATCTGTAAGAAAGTGGTTCATAAACAGGTTGCATCCTCCGACTTAAAAGAATTAAATATCAAAAGCTGAGAATTCATTATTTAGCTGTAAAAAGCATACAGCTCAAACCTGCTATATACTATATTGATTCGTACCTGAACCGTACCTGAACCGTCCTTTCTCCCTTAATAAAGGGAGAAAGGACGAATATGGTACGAATGTGGTCACTTAGTGTTCCCTTTTGTCCTATACCAAAATTGGTACACAGTTTTTAAAAGTTTTACTAAATAAAGTACACAGTTTTAATACAAAAGAAGAAGCTTTAGAATATTTAATAGAATAGAATTTGAAAATTACAATCTTCTATTTTGTAACTATTCCATTTTAGTGGAGAATATTGGAATCGAGTCTATGACCTTTTTACTGCCATGGAATCTTCAAATGCATCCATATTAGTCCAAAATAAACAATTCAGAAGGGACGTAAACCCATTGAATTATTGTAATATTGCCCAAGTTTAGAAAGCCAACTAAACATTCAATGTATAATTATTAATATTTATTTACCATGAAAATTAAAGCAATACTTTTATTATCGTTGATAATTTTGGGCGGTATTTGCAGTTACGCCCAACTGTCGAAAAATCCGAATAAGTTTTTGGGCAACATTACCACTATGGGTTCGGTCAGAAGTGATTTCGGTAATTATTGGAATCAGCTGACGCCTGAAAATGAAACGAAATGGGCTTCGATAGAGGGAACCCGTGATGTTTACAATTGGGCATCAAGCGACAAGGAATATAAATACTGCAGGGACAACAATTTTCCGTTCAAGTTTCACGCCCTTATTTGGGGTGCTCAATATCCTACTTGGATGAACGGTCTTTCTGCCGAGAATCAATTGGAAGAAATTACAGAATGGTTTGATGCTGTTGCAACGCGTTATCCTGACTTGGAATATATTGATGTTGTCAACGAAGCAATTCCCGGACATCAACCGGCACCTTTCAAGAATGCGCTGGGTGGCGATGGAGTATCAGGATACGACTGGATTGTAAAAGCATTTTTAATGGCTCGCGAGCGTTGGCCAAAAGCGGTGCTTATTTACAACGACTACAATACATTTCAGAATGATACTGATCGCTATATTGATTTGCTGAAAAAAATAGTAGCAGCCGGTGCTCCTGTTGATGCCGCAGGTTGTCAGGCTCACGACTTAAACGATATGTCTGGTGCTAATTTCAAAAAGGTTCTGGAAAAAATATACAACGCGACAAAGCTTCCTATCCTCATCTCCGAATACGACATTAATAAACAAGATGATCAGGTTCAGTTGACCCGTTTTAAGGAGCAAATCCCAATTATGTGGGAGGC
>CAYMTR010000107.1:0-4317 GCA_964393405.1 uncultured Prolixibacteraceae bacterium | reverse complement strand
TTTCCACCCCTCCGGTAAATTGTCTGAACCTTTATTATTACGATTGATTTGATTATAATGATTTTCTTTATTTTCTGAATCATGTCCATCACGAAAATCAGGCGAATCATGGTTCAGACTAGTGAGTTTCCCCTCAAACGCCCATTTCAACACCGCCTGCCGATATACTTTGAGTTGCTCCTGTGCCGTTTTCAGGCTTTCGATTCCTTTATCCAAACTGCTGAACAATTCTTCTAATTTGGATACAATTCGGTGTTGTTCAGCAATGGAGACAACCGGAGCTGGAGTTAATCGAATATCTTCTAAATGAAAATTTTTAAGAAGTCCTCCTTTTATGTCTTGGTCAATACTGATACTATTAAAGAAATTTTCTAAACAGTATTTCAAAAATTTAGTGGTAGTAAAATGCTTCTTATTTTTAATAAGTGCAACACTTACAAATAAACTGAACTCTGGTTTTTCGGGAACGATTGCCATTCTTCCAATTGTTCCACTTTTAGTAACCAATAAATCATCTCTTTCTGGATGACATCTTTGAATTAACTCATTGTGTTGTTCTTTTGAAATGTATTTACATTTTGTAAAGTCAACTTTATTGTCATTAATGTCTTTAACTGAAATAAATGCAACCCCATTTGGTAAATAGATTGGAGTATGATGTGTTCCATCAGTTATTTTATTGCATATATCATTAAGCTCTATTTCGCCCCAATGTTCTGCATACTTTATTTTTTTTGTTTGTAATCCCATTATGCTGCCAGTGCTTCGTTCAATTCATTAATAATCGTTTCCATTTCCTCTCCAAAAAGTTGCCACATTTTGCCCCGTCCGCCTTTTGCGTCAAATGGGGTGTAGTCCAAATCGTCAGCTTCTATATGTACAGAATTGGCAATTTGTTCTTTCAACATATACAACCAGTCCATTTGCTCTTTGGTAAACTTAATGCCAGCTCCCTGTTGTTTTTTCCAAACCCAATCGGCAAAGTTTTTATCAACTGTCTTATCGTATGATATTAAGGCAGTATCAATACCTGCCACCTTGCGAATGAGTGAAACCAAAGCTACCAATTCATTTTTAGGTTGTCCGCTTACATTCTCTAATTGCTCATAAGCACGCCATACATTCATTGGTGCAAGGGTGGGTTTTTCCTGTATAATTCTATCTACTAATTCTTTAATCATTACAAAAGTGAGTTCCCGCCTTTTGTAAGGTTGACCATAAAAAATCTGCAAAGCAGTTATTTCATCTTTATGACTCTCTATCCATTCTTTAAACGCGATAACAGTCTCATTTGCTTTGTCTCTGTTGTCTTTATCCCAACCCGCATTTACAAGTTCATCGGGATTAAGTATATCTATTTTTTGTTCATGAGCCTTACGAACATTTTCAATATATTCGTTCAGTTCGCCGGTAAAAACTTTGGCAGCATTGTCACGCAGTTGTTCCAATTGTTCGTTAATGGCTGCTTCTATCACTATTGGGGCTTCACCTTGTTTTTCTTCCCTAACTCTTAATTCTATGGTTTCAACAGTATCTGGATTATAAGCATTCAACAAACTTTTCACTACAGAAGAAAGTGTAACGCCTCCCGATTTTTCCACAAATTGCTTCTTTTCTTTTTCGGTTATTTGCTTATCCAAACGTGTAAGCCGGTTAGCCAATGAGGTGAACAGTTCTTCGTCTCGCACACCAACAGCCACTGCTCCCAATAAATCTTTCAGAGGCACACCCGGCTTTTTCTCTAAAGGGCGACTATCGGTTTTTAAACTTCTGGTAACTCCGATGGCATCGACAATTACAAAATGGTCTTTGGTAATTTTTGCCGAAGGAGAAACTTTCTTCAAATCATCAAAATCAATAATCCTTGTACCTCGCCCTTTCATCTGTTCAAAGTAGTTTCGACTTTTTACATCACGCATAAAAAGTAAACATTCCAAAGGTTTCACGTCAGTACCTGTTGCAATCATATCTACAGTTACAGCAATGCGAGGATGATAATCGTTTCTGAATTGTGCCAATACCGATTTGGGGTCTTCTGTCGCTTTGTAAGTTACTTTTTTGCAGAAACGGTTTTCTTCGTTAAACTCTTCACGAACAATCTGGATAATATCGTCAGCGTGACTATCGGTTTTAGCAAAAATCAAAGTTTTAGGCACTTCAAAATTCCTTTCTTTGTCGAAGCGGTCAGGAAACATCACCGGCAAATGCTCTTTAAAAGTTCGGATTACCAAACGTATCTGATTGGGGTTCACAATGTCCCTATCTAACTGCTGTGATAAATATGTTTCATCTTCATCCTGTAGTTCAAATCGTTTCTTACGGCTAAGTCTTTCGCGATATTCTACATATTCGCCTTTCCAAAGGGTAGCTCCCTGTTGAGTTATTTTAGTATCAATCAGATAAACATCGTAACCTACATTTACTCCATCGGCTACAGCCATTTCATGCGAATATTCTGAAACCATATTTTGCTTGAAATATGCTACTGTCCTGGCATCAGGCGTTGCAGTCAGCCCTATCTGAAAAGCATCAAAATAATCAAGCACCTGCATCCATAGGTTATAAATGCTCCGATGACATTCGTCAATTACAATGAAGTCAAAAAATTCAATTGGTAGTTTTTCGTTATATTCAACCGGTGGCACTTCTTTGGGTTGCCACTTTTCGTTTGGATTATCTTCTTCAGCACTTTCATCAAGATCCTGGCCTTTCAGAACTGCATATAAACGTTGAATAGTGCTGATATAAACGTGGTTATCGTCAGGAATAAATTTTGATTTAAGGCGGTGAACACCATATAGTTCTGTGAACTTTCTATTGTCATCATTCGGCAGGTAACTCATAAACTCCTGTTCAGCCTGTTCTCCCAGATTTTTTGTGTCGACCAGAAACAAAATACGTCTGACAACATTATTGTTATTATCGTCTTTCAGCTTTAACAAACGATAAACAGAAGTTATTGCAGTAAAGGTTTTTCCCGAACCCGTTGCCATTTGTATCAATGATCTGGGCTTGTTTTGTCTGAAAGCCTTTTCAAGGTTTGTAATAGCATTTATCTGACAGTCCCGCAGACCTTCTTCGGGCAAATTATTCAGGTCTTGTAATGCAGCCCTAACCGATTTAGTTTTCTTAAGCCAGGTTCTCAATGTTTCCGGTCTGTGGAAAGTGAATACATTTCTGCCTCTAGGTTTGGGGTCTCTGAAATCTGTTAGTGTTGTTACTTCTCCTGTACTCAAAAACACAAAAGGAAGTTTCTCATTATTCAGATACTTTAGTTTGGCTGTGGCATAATCCTCTGCCTGGTCTTCGTGCACAGTTAGTTTGTGTCCTTCTTCTTCACGTTTTGCTTCAATAATTCCAACTGGTTTTCCGTCAACAAATAGAGCATAGTCAGCCGGACCGGTTTCTGTTGGATATTCAGTAATTGCAACTCCAAGTCCTGCAAATACATTTTTATCCTTGTATTTTTGAATAACCCAACCGCAGGCAATCAATTGTCTATCGATATTATCTCTAGCTATTTGTTCCGGGTTTTGGTTTGGCATTATCATTTAAAATATCATTATTACAAAGTTATCATTATTCCGTATTGAGACAGCATTAAAGCATTTCTTTGTTTCTAACATTCTTGTATTTTATCTGCGGCACACTATATTAAATCAAGTGAACAATATAATAAATTATTTATTAGTATTCTTAAATTCAATAAAAAATTGTGGATAAACCATTTTTGCACTACACTTGAACATCCTTCGGAAAGAAAATCATAAAATTGATAGGAACCCTGTTTTAGGTTCGTTTGAGGAACGACTAAGTCAGGATTTAAAAATCTAATGCCTCCTTATTTTATTGAAACTTTTAAAAACTGTGTACCAATTTTAGGATATGACAAACTACCCCCCTCCTCCGTACCTCCTCCTAACATCAACCTAATCTTAGCTCAATAAATTATCAGAAAATCCGTTTCAGGTAATAAGGAGGTTGAGCCAAAATATACAGCAGGTTCAGATGATTATCCTTTGCCGGGGTATTTATGCCCCGGATTGATAAATAACAATATTTGGCTTCGGCCAGCTCAGCCACCGGGAAGTAAATACTCAGCCAAGGAATTGAAAGCTATCAACAAGCAAGCAAAACCGTACCACATTCGTACTTTCTCCCTTTATAAAGGGAGATAATACGACTTTGGTGGGTCTTTGGTGGGTCTTTGCTTGCTTTCAAGCTATTCCGAAACCTAACTGGATTCTATTAAAGGTTGAGGTAATTTTCATTTTCGAAAGGATATTTTGCTTCTAATGCTTCAGGGTTAAAAAACTG
>CAYMTR010000106.1:783-4492 GCA_964393405.1 uncultured Prolixibacteraceae bacterium | reverse complement strand
CCTTCTTTTTTCATTCTTTTTCTACGAGGAGTATTTGACCTTTTTTTCTTCATATTCTTTTATTTGTAAAATTCTATAAAATGAAAGTTCAAATTCATTTTCATATATCATAATATTTTGATTTACAGTTTAATAGTTTAGTACAAAATTTCATTTTATTGCCTTTTTGTCTTTGCGGCGCTCTTCTGCCTTTGCGATTAACAAAATTGAAAAGTTAGCGTAGTGACGGCCAGTTGCCCAACCGCCCCGCCACAGATCCCGGCGTGCAGAATTCCCGCACCGGGCTCTTCCTCCGGCACTCGCTTATGTGATTACAGTAGCATATCAACAAAACTAAGCTGTACATCATTGTTTCTGAGCTTTTCTTTACCTTTAAAGAAATGATCCCACATGCAATAGAAGGTTCTCCAGTTGTAACTTCTGCGTTCACTTCTTCTGTTTAACCAGTAATATAGTGTCCGCTGAAACAGGATTACCAATTCTTTATGACGATGTGAGTTTCCTGGAAGGGAAAAGTATTTCATTATTCCATCAAGTTTACTTTTGACATGTCCCATTATCCATGCAATTCTTCTGTTACGAAACTTCTTGCACCAGAGTTTAAACTCGTCTACAGCTTTCTTGATTTTATTGCGATCCATTAACGTTGTCACTACTTCGCGCTTGCCCTTTACACTTGTAGAACGGCGGAATTCAAAACCCAGAAATGTAAACGTTTCACTTCTGTCTTTGTTAAGACGGTTAAACATTATCTTTCGGGTCTTTTCCTCTGCTACTTCAAGATTAAACTTCTTTAGTCTGGTATCAAGTTCTTTTCGAAAACGAGCCGCGTCATTATGATATCTGAATGCTGTCACAAAATCATCAGCATATCGAACCATGAAAGCACACTCTGTCGCCTTACATTTGAACTCTTTTTCAAACCATAGATCAAGAACATAGTGCAGATAGATATTCGCTAAAACTGGACTGATAATAGATCCCTGTGGGCTTCCCTCTTCTGGAAAAATTACCGTTTTGTTGCAACAAAGTACCCCTGATTTCAGGAATCTTCGAATCAGTTCTGTGAATGCATTGTCATTGATTCTTGTTTGAATCATTTTCAAAAGCCATTCATGATCAAGATGATCAAAGAACCCCTTTATATCTGCTTCTACTATCCATACATATTTCTTGTCTAACTCCTCCCGCAACCCTTGTACCGCCTGCTTCGCAGAGCGATCAGGACGATATGCGAAACTGCATGGGAGAAAGACCGGTTCGTAGAGCGCAGTAAGAATGTCTGCTGCTAACTGCTGAACAATTTTGTCTTCCAGAATGGTTATTCCCAATGGACGTTTCTTACCATTTGCTTTTGGAATAAGAATTCGCTTGATGTACTGTGGCCAGTACCTTTTCTGTTTTAGTCGTTCTTCGAGTTTGATGATATTTTCAGTGAGATTTTGACCGTAGTCTTCCCACGTTACGTCATCAATTCCCGTAGCTGCATCCTTGTTGAGCTTGCGGTATGCCTCTTCCAGCAATACTCTGTTGAACAAACTATACAGACTGCGAAAACGTTTCGTTTTGTCTTTGCGTGCTGCATTTGCTATTACGTGAAGTGAGGTTTGCATCATTCCTCTCTGTGATGGTCTGACATTACCATTAATGATGTTTATTCTTTTGACAAGCATTACCATTGTCGCAGAATGTTTCGCCTTTACACGTTACGTACCGGCGCACATCCCTTCCCCACGTGAACGGCTCTCCCGTCTCAGAGTACTATGAATGTGTCCGACTGCCTCTACATCGTAAGCTCTCCTCGTTGTTGCTTGTTAAGCTTACCGATAAATCTATCGGGATGTATTGGCTCTCTCTTGTTCCTGACAATACTCTCTTTACATGCCACGCCCGGTCACCCCGGCGGTCTCGAGAAACCTCACCATATCATTTCTGAAACGGTTTCCCAAGTATTGACTTCCGGCACCGTTGAAAGCGTCGTCATCCGCATTTGCCGTTTTCGGGGCTGCATACAGCTTCAGGTGTCACATCACCCTGTGGCCTGCAAAGTACCCTGTCTACACTTCTTTACCTTTCGTTCTGTATCCACCTTAACTGGACACCCTTCGTAACATAAGAGGGTTAAGTGTAAATACTACCTACGGGTAAGCAAGACTCGGTACTGGTGGTTAGTTATTCCTTTCCAGAAAAAGACTTTCATTGACCTCCTGTCAATGATCACTTTATAAGTATCGTCAAGCTAATCAAGACGATCCAACGGGTTCGCCAACAGCCGAAGTGTGGTAGTAAAGCGGTGTCTTTACCGGTTTACTACCACATTTTGGCTTTGGCGTGTTGTAAGATGTGCTGTCCATTCTGTTTTTTCTCCTCGGCGGCGATCTTTTTTGTTTTCAAAATTTAACAAAATACAAAACTGATATGTAAAAACAAAAGATCCCCAAAAGCAACATTGCTATATTTATAAAGTAATTTGGTCCAGGTATGACTACTGATTGGTTATTATTTTGCGGGTTGTAATGAATATAAAAATCTTTTGATGTGATACTTTTAATCACTTTTTCTGCATTACTTCTTTTTATGTATGCCAAAAATTTGTATGAATATTTATTTCCATCTATTTTATTGTTGTTAACATAATAAGAATACTTGATATCCACAAAATAAAATGATAACCCTCTTGTGTTCCCTTCTCTAATTCCAATGTATTTAATTGCAGCCTTTGTTTTTATCCATTTCAATGAATTTATACCTACAACCAAATTTTTTATAAATTTCAGAAAAATATAGATGCTTGTAAATGCAAACAATATTAAAAGAATTAAATCTATTATAGTTTTTAATTGCATAGTTGTTTCATTCAGAAGTAATCAAAGTCTATAATTTTATTTTTTTCTTCGCCGCCGTTTTTCTGTTTTCAGAATGGACAGCATTTCTTACAACGGGCCGCGAAACGCCTGTAGTGCAGCTGTAATGCGTAGCGCAGCGAAGCTTTACTGGTGCATTATAGGCTTTCGCTGTTGGCTGCTGTACCTGCTTGGGCATTTCTTTGACCCGCCCTCTTCAAGGCAAAAACACGATGTTTTTGCCTTACCTGACTAAATGAACTGCTGTCATCAGAGTTTGTCCATCCATTCAATTAATTCTTTTCCGTCGACAATTGACCAAGAATGAGGATGTCTAAAATTCTTTTCAATTCTAAAGCCTTTACCCATGCAATTAATCAATTCAGCCTTATTATTGCCCATTGATTTTAACCAATTAATCATACCAGCAGCATCAAAGACATTCATATCGGTATAATCAACATGTCTATTATCAATGTACCAGTTTAAATCGGGGTCATTGTAAATTCGAAGGGGGATATTCACTAATAGCTTTATTGCTGAATGTGAAGTGTCAGAACGAGAGAAGGGAGAAATATTCCAAAAATATTTAGGATTGTCTTTTGGATTTGTTTTAAATTTATTCTGAAAAAGATTTGCGGTATATTAGTACTGTTGGGAGGCGTTTATTTAATCTACACCGCCCCCTGAGTATAATAGCAAGCCGCTTTATGCCTGTATAACTTGTGATGCACGAAAGGAGTTGTCGTATGGATTCGCCCTATACCCGAAGAAAATTTTTAGGTACCGCCGGTTCCGCCCTGGCTGCCGGTGCCGCCCTGAGCAGTTTCACCGCCCCAGCCTCCGCGCAAACACCCGAAAAAACT
>CAYMTR010000106.1:0-773 GCA_964393405.1 uncultured Prolixibacteraceae bacterium | reverse complement strand
TTTTGAGATACAGGATCTTTTGGAGGCCTGTCTGTAGTCGTCATACTGATATACATTCTCTCAAGGTCCAAAGGTGGGTCAACACCAAAAACACCAGACGGTCTCCTGAGTTTTGAATTGAGTTGCTGAGCTTGTTCGGTATACTGAAAGGCAGCAACACCACCAAATGAATAACCACCAAGAAAGAAATGCTTTTCTGGTAAACTGAATTTTGTAAAAACCGTGTCAATAAACTGATTCAGCTTTTGATGGGAAGCATTATCACAATAGAAGAATGACCAATCCCCTAATGCCGGGATAAAAGTAATATAGCCAGATTTTGAAGCATATTCGTAAATATCTGTTTCGATAAGAGTACTGGTTGGTAATTCGCCAAAACCTGGAAGTAGGATGAGTGTACCTTTAATCTTTCCTTTAGGTAAAATGGTTACATAATAATCTTTTGTTGTGTCCTTTGGATTAGTAAATGTATAAATGATTTTGGGTTGTGAACTTGCATCTAAAACAGGTTCTTTAGAAACAATAGAATCTTGATTGTTTCCTGCAAAATTAGAAGTTGCAAACGCAAAAAATAGGGATATACAGATCAGTGCCTTCATTAAGCCAATCCTTTCTTTATCGTCCTTAGTTTTATCCATTTCCATATTTACTATTTTATTCTCCTGACGCACACGATGTGCGGCATTTTTCGGGCGGGTCTTCTTAATGCCCAAGTAGGTATTGCAGCCAACGTGCCGCGCAACCGCTTGCTGTACTGTAAAGTAATGCGGAGT
>CAYMTR010000105.1:0-4600 GCA_964393405.1 uncultured Prolixibacteraceae bacterium | reverse complement strand
ATGGGTTATTAAGCGTAGGTTATTTATTCTTAATGGTTTGAAGAAATTCCTCTGCTGACAGTACCGGTAGGGATGATTCCTTAAAATCTTTAGCATTTCTAGTCAGAAGAATGTCACAATCAGCTTTTAGGGCACAATGGTATTGCAAAGCATCTTCAAAGTCTCTGAAGTTTGACGCTAATCCCTTTTCAACAGTAATATCATCTAAATCCGATATTTCTGAAATTATCCTGAACTTCCTTAACTTTTCCTTTACATTTTCAGAAGTTTCAAATTTACTAAGTAGATAATAAACAGTTGGATATGAAAATGCAGATACCACCATTTTTACTTTTCCTCTATCTGCTAGTGTAGCTACTCTGGCAATAGATTCATAATAAGGAAATCTTTCACCAAGGAGATCGATCATCACGTTTGTATCTATAAATAGTTTGGGAATCATTTATATTTCTTTGTTAAATAGTCACTATATTCTTTTTTATAATCAAAATCAGCAGGTATTTTAAAACCAGTTGCCATACTTTTTACAAATGGCGAAATCTCTATATCGTCGGTTTCTTTTGGAGTGTCATTATTTACCAACGATCTCAAGTAGGATTCAATAATCCGTGATAAGCTCCTTTTCTGTGAGGAAGCATAATCCTTAGCTTTTTCAATCACGAACTTATCAAGCTTTAATGTCAGTTTAGAGTCCATATTTAATCAATTATACGTACAAATATATATAAATTATCCGTACAATACAAGTGTTTCTTAACTTACCCCAATATGTCTGACTGTCTTGTACTGAAAAAGGTATACAGCATTACCGCCATTTTTCACCTTTTTCTTAAGGACAAATTTTAGTTTGTATTATATCTAGTGAAATTTAAAAGAAACTGGTTGCCAATTTTAGGGTAGGACAGTTTAGAAATATGTTTATCAGTCCACATAAATGATGTACCCTTTGCATAAAGCTCAGGTTTCTCTGATTGTGAAATTATGTCTGATATTTTCATTTTTTACAACTTCTTAATATAGTTTATGAATTGCCGGTTTATTATTTTACTCAATAAGCGAAATTGTCCACTTTTTTATTTTATTCCAATCTCTGTAATCACCTGGTTTCATTCCACAAATCAGCCTAAAACCAATCCCGTTTTGTAACCAACCCATATCAGGTATTCTTCCGGCAAATACTGCTTTATGTTTTGATGGAAGCCCATTTGAAACACTATCTGCAAATGTTGTTGATTTTTCTTTCCATGATTTATATTTGGATGTCATAAGTCCGCTTACCGCAAAAACTGATACGTTTTTCGTTTCTAAAGAATCACGATTTAAATCTATAAATTCCTTTATCGTATTAAGAGGAACACCTCCATAAATTCCTGAGCCAATAATTATCATATCGTATTTTGACAAATCAACAGTTTGTGCCACTACTGGCATTGTTTCTACAAAACAATTTGCTTTATTAAGGTAATTTTTCATACTATCGCAAATTTCAGCGGTAGAACCATGTTCCGAAGCGTAAACAATTAAAATACTATTCATTTTCAATATAGCTTATAGTGTTTTTAAGGCCATTTTCTTTTCTCATCTCAAAGCCGATTCTCTTTGCATTCTCAGTTATTTCTGAATTAGTGAATATATAATCGATTGACTTCTTAAGGTTATGCAAATTCAATGCGCTTCTTTTTATCGGGTTACTTCCAATTTTTAAATCTGATATCAATTTTCCCCAGTAATACTGATCAATCATATGTGGAACGATAACTTGTGGAACTCCTGATTGTGCAGCCGATAGAGTTGTACCAGCACCTCCATGATGAATGACTATTGACATCTTTGGAAATAAGGTTAGAAAAGGAACATAATCAATGAATAAAATATTATCTGAATGTGTTTCAATATTGAATTTTGCCCATCCTTTTGAAATAATAAAATTATATTCGGTAAGGTTTGATAATTCTTTAAGAAGTTTTATCGATTTTTTGGGGTTAGAATCCGTCATACTCCCAAATCCAATATATATCGTTTTATTTGATTTACTAATAAAATTAAGAATCTTATCATCTAATTTTATTTGATTCTCAATGAATAAATAACTTGTATGAATGAATTTTGTTTTAACATCGTTTGGTACTGTGATTAATGATTTATTGCATGCAAGAATTGAATTCTCATTGATATGATTTGCAAAGTCTATAATCTTTGGAAGTCCTTGTTCTTTTCTTAACAGATTTAGGTTTTCTCCAAATAGTTTTTTTAAAATAAAATTTTGGCATTTCCAAAAAAATGAATTAATCCAATTTGGAAATCGTTGATAGGATATAAATGTGGGAGGATTATATCGACTTGGATATACATTTGGATAATAACAGACATGATGATATGGAATTTTCAATTTTTCAGTAACACTTTTAGAGGCAATTGATAATCCTGAGCCAAGGATTAATTCAGTGCCATTTTCTGCAATTGATATAAGTTGATTGTACTGGTCAATTATCAAGTTTCTGTATATCTGTTTAAAGGTTTTAATCAACTTGAAGGGATTACCATAAATTTCCTTTGAGTATTGCTCCATAGTTGACTGTATATCAAAACCTGCTGAATAAAAAGTTAATCCATTTTCACAAAATATTTTTTCATAATTTGGTGAAGAAAGCACTAAGATCTCATGACCATTTTGTTTTAATGCTATACCTAATGCGAGTAAGGGTTGCACATCGCCTGTAGAACCAAATGGAGTTAATATAATCTTCACAACATTTCTTCTTTAAACATTATTTTATTTGCATTTTCTCTCCTAAAATTTACTGTAATGTTTGTCTATACTGTGTGTTGAACTAAACCCCTTCCGGAATGGCTTTGTTCTTCATCCCAAATAGCTCGAACTTCGCGGTCGTCAAAGAAACGAATGGATGTTTTTGAGTTACTCATTATGGCATTAACTCTTTCGGCAACAGCATTTTCATAACAGTGGTTTTCCTCAGTCATGCTGATTTCCACCTTGTGCTTTCTCAACTCGTTTACTAAAAAACACACATAAGTCCATAGAATACAAAACGGATATAGTTCAACTTGGAGCTATCGCTTGGTACTACGTACCGCTAAAGCTCCTTTTTTTAGCATTTCGTTGTTATTTAATCATGTTAGTCGCATAATTGATTATTGAATCTTCAATGTTTCTAACTAAGTAATCAGGTATTACACCTCTATCTAAATCTGTTCCTCCGTATTGTATAAACCGTTTTGGAGCAATACAGAAGGTAATTGCTGTGTTTGGTGTCAATATGTCCCAATAATCGCCATAATATCCAATTGTTCCACCTGTCTCTTCACCAATTATCACCCCTAATTTCAGTTCTTTAAAAAGACCGGCAAAAGTCGCAGCAGCACTATTCGATGTTTTGTCAGTTAATAAAAAAAGGTTTCCAACGAAACGCAACTTGTTATTTGAAGGAAGTATTCGATTCATATCTGGCCCAACTAATTCATCAATCGCATAGTTATCAATCCATTCATAACGGTCGGGATATTTCTCCTTATATCGCTCTTTGAGTTCTTGGCTAACACGAATGTCAATCTTCCGATATTGAGTATATGGCTTGTCAGTTAAAAAATTCATTAACGAATCCACAACTACACTTCGTCCTCCTCCATTGCCACGAATGTCAATTATCAGTTTTTTAATCATATTTTTATTAATTGCAGAGAATGCACTGTCAGCAAAAGCACAGAAACTTTCAAGTTGTCCAAATGATTTAATTTTCAGAATCGAAGATTTGTTAGTACTATCAATAGAAAAAGAATAGAGTTCATTTTTCTGGGGAGGAAAACGTTTTATGTTTCGTTGGAATTGTTCGTTTGTAATTCCAGAAACGGATACTTGAAGAGAATAATTTTGCTTGTTCCTAATGACCAAATCATAGTCTTTTTCGAAACCATAAATCATCCAAATGTAAAATCTGAAATTATCGGCAACAGCTTTTTGGCGACTTGCAATTGAACTGCCTCCGAACAATTTTTGCATTTCTATTACCATGTCTGTGGAACTAACACCATTTATTCGGATAATTTCTTCTCCCCCGGAGAAGAGCGTACTGTCATCGCCACAGTATTGTGCAATGAAGATTTTGCTGTCGATTATATCAACAAAAAATGGGAATGCACGGCCTCCTGACTTTGTATACAGAACCCGCTGGTTAAAAGGCATTCTAAAAAAGCTATGTCCATCGTTAATAGATGCTAAAGAAGGTGCTAGCAATAAATAAAACTCATTTTGAGTCATGCTATCTTTTAATGCCTTTCTCATGTCCAGTAATTTGTCTTCCCAAGCACTGTGTACGGATTTGTCTAAGAAAAGAGGATGAATAGATGTAAGTTTCTCTGAGAAGAAAGCTAAATCTTGTTCTAGTTCAGTTCTTGAGTAGTATTTGTAATTCACTTGTCCGAAACAAACAGTCTGGATACAAATAGCAACAATTAATATTGTCTTTCTCATAGTGGTATTGTCTTTTACGTTGAATGCTACCGCGTGTTGCGATGATAACGTTCTAGTATTTTATCCACAGCAAACTGCGACAAATCAAGTGAACAATATAATAAATTATTC
>CAYMTR010000104.1:0-4699 GCA_964393405.1 uncultured Prolixibacteraceae bacterium | reverse complement strand
ATTTCTTGATTAGTTAATCTCAAATTCGTACGGAATGCGAGCTTGTACACCTTTCATGTTTTTAATGGTTTCAAGAGCTTTGTAATACTTGGCACCTTCACCGAGCTCATTTTCCAATATGTTGAATTTCATTTTAGTAGAAAAGCCTTTGATTATTTCTTCAAAAGGATCTTTCTTTACAGGAAGTTTAATAACGCGATAGTGATCGAGTCCTCCCATTTCTTTAGCTATCTCAATAGCATCGTTCAAATTGCCCAGCATGTCAACTAATCCAAGTTTAAGAGCATTCTCTCCTGTCCATACTCTTCCTTGTCCAATTTCATCAACCTGTTCGAAAGTCATACCACGACCTTCAGCAACATGATTAACAAATGTTGAATAAACATTTTCTACCATTTGCTGTAATATTGCTTTTTCATTTTCGCTCATCGGTCTTGTAATTGATGGTAGGTCGCTTAATTCATTGGTTTTTACAACTTCATTGTTGATGCCTAATTTGTTATTCAGTAGTTTCTGGAAATTAGGGATAACACCAAACACTCCAATTGAACCTGTAAGTGTTGTTGGATTAGCAATTATTGTATCGGCAGCACATGCAATGTAATAACCTCCTGAAGCTGCAAGGTTGCCCATCGACACAACTACAGGTTTTTGATCAGTGGCAAGTTTTACTTCCCTCCAAATAAGTTCAGAAGCTACAGAGCTTCCTCCAGGAGAGTTAATACGTAATACGATTGCCTTTATTGTAGTATCCATTCTTGCTTCACGAATTACTTGTGCTATTTCAGGGCCACTGATTGATTCTTCTGTAAATGAAGATGATGGTGTCATGCCAATTTCACCTGATGCATAAATCACTGCAAGTTTATTTTTTGTATACGATTTGCCCTCATGTTTTACAGTTGCAGGTTTAACATCGCGTAGTGAGATAAAGTTAATTTTGGCATTAGGTTTAACACCTATTTTTTCACGCATAATATCAAGTACCTGATCTTCATATACAATGCTGTCAATGAGTTTATATGACAATAAAGTTTGAGCAGGACGGTATATCATATTTTCATCAGCAATCTTGTTTAATTCGGCAACCGAAATGTTTCTTGATTCAGATACACCTCTTGTAACTGTATTCCAAATGCTGCCAATGTATACTTCAATTTGTCTTCTGTTTTCAGGACTCATTTTGTCGAGCATATATGGTTCAATAGCCGATTTAAATTTTCCGTGACGGATTATTTGTATTTCAACACCCAGTTTGTCAAGGGCATTCTTAAAGAATTGCGACTGTGATGATATACCTGAAAACATAATCATGCCTTCGGGATTAATAAATACTTTATCTGCAAGTGAAGACAAGAAATATGCTTTCTGCGAATAAGATTCTGAATAAGCATAAATGAATTTCTCGGAATCCTTGAAATCATTTAATGCTGTACGAATTTCCTCACAAGCAGAATACCCCGCATCTACGTCATCTATCTTGAGATAAATACCTTTAATTTTCTCGTTGTCTTTGGCATTTTCTATTGCGCTTATAATCTGATCTAAGCCAAGCCTTTTAGTTCCGGTAAGCCCCGGTATATCCATCGACTGGAATGGATCGTTTGGCTGACGGTCTACAACTGATTCGTCCAATTGTATCGAAAGCACTGAGTTGTCCTTGATAAGCACTTCCTTATTATCGGTGGCTGCGACTATTGCAGATACTATACCACCTAAAATTAAAAGTGAAATGATAATGAAGATTATCAATCCGACAATTGTTGCTAATGTGTATTTTAAGAAGCTTCTCATTTTAAGTTTTATTAACTTGTTACAAACCTTTTTCCTTTATTCTTAATTATATGTACCGAAAAGGCTTAGTTAATTACAAATGAAATTTAAAAAATTCAATATGAAATAAGTTTTTTAAAAAAGAAGAGACAATATTTAATAAAATTAATTTTGCAATGTAACAACATGTTTAAATGAACAAAGTAATTTTATCGCTTGGAACAAACTTGGGAGATAGAGAGTTGAACCTACAATGTGCAATTAAAAGTATAATGGATAATATTGGCTTCGATGTTAACTTATCTCACATATATGAAACAGAACCATGGGGTTTTGAATGCAATGAGTCTTTCCTGAATATGGTTTTATCTGTTAATACAAATTTAGACCCCGAGCATTTACTAAAGATGTGTATGAAGATCGAGAAAGAGATGGGGAGAAAAAGAACAGGTAGCGGGGGTTATGAAGCCAGAATTATTGACATTGATATTCTTTTTTATGAAGACCTTGTGATATCAAAAAAAGGTTTGATTATTCCGCATCCTTACATTCAAATGAGAAGATTTATACTTGAACCTTTAACGGAATTGGCTTCTGATTTTGTCCATCCGGTATTAAATAAAAAGATTTCAGAGCTTAACTCTGAGTGTAACGACAAAGGTGTCGTGAGAATATTTACAAGCGAAAAAACTCAGTTTATTCTGTCTCTTCAACCTGAAAAAGGAAATCGTTGTAAGGAAATCTTGTGACATGAACCTTCTTCACTTCTTCGTATAGGATAGTTTTAAATTCTTCAACGTTAACTTTCTCTTTAGCTGAAATAAAAATTGATGGAGTATTATTTTTAGCCATCCAACTGTTTTTCCAATCCTCAAGTGAGAAATTTTCTTTATTCACTTCAGTTAGGTCATCCGAGTCTTTCTGAACATAGGAGAATGCATCAATCTTGTTGAAAACGTAAATTACAGGTTTGTCAGCTGCCTTGATTTCTTCTAAAGTATTATTCACTACGCTTATTTGTTCCTCGAACCCAATATGTGAAATGTCGACTACATGAATAAGTACATCTGCTTCACGTACTTCATCAAGAGTTGATTTGAAAGATTCAACGAGTCCATGAGGAAGTTTTCTTATGAACCCAACCGTATCAGCAAGGAGAAAAGGCAGATTGCCAATTACCATTTTACGTACAGTGGTGTCAAGGGTGGCGAATAATTTGTTCTCGGCAAAAACTTCCGATTTGCTAAGCAGGTTCATGATAGTAGACTTCCCGACATTTGTATACCCCACAAGGGCAACCCTTACAAGTTTTCCCCTGTTTTTTCTTTGGGTCGACATCTGAAGGTCTATCTTTTTGAGTTGTTCTTTTAATTTAGAAATTTTATCAAGAATTATTCTTCGGTCAGTTTCTATCTGACTTTCACCCGGCCCCCTCATGCCAATACCTCCCCTTTGTCTTTCAAGGTGGGTCCACAAGCGAGTGAGCCGTGGCAGTGTATATTGAAGTTGAGCAAGTTCTACCTGCGCTTTTGCATAGGCAGTCTGAGCTCGTGATGCAAAAATATCAAGAATCAGGTTCGTTCTGTCAAGAACTTTACATTCGACAACCTTTTCAATATTTCGTAATTGAGTAGCAGAAAGCTCATCATCGAAGATTATGGTCTCAACTTCATTTTCTTTGATATAAGAAGCAACTTCTTCGAGTTTGCCTGAGCCTAAGAATGTTACAGGATGAGCAAAGTCAAGCCTTTGAAAAAATTTAGCTACAACAACAGCACCTGCAGTATAGGCCAGAAATTCAAGTTCTTTGATATATTCCTTGGCTTTAGCTTCGTTTTGTGCCTGGCTGATTAGTCCTATGAGGACTACAGTTTCTTGCTTCTGTTCTGTAATATTAAGTTCTGCCATTTCTTTGCATAAAAAAACCTGATTCCGAAAGGATCAGAATCAGGATATAGATTGTTTTAAGAATAATTACTGCAATTGGAAATTAATTGGAACAGTGTAAGATACCCTAACAGGTTTCCCCCTTTGCATTCCTGGTCTCCATTTTGGTAGATTGTTTACAACGCGTAAAGCTTCCTGATCCAGAGAAGGGTCAACACCACGAGCAATACGTGCATTGCTTATACCTCCGTTACGGTCAACAACGAATTGAACATACACTTTACCCTGAATACCGTTTTCTGCAGCAATAACAGGATATTTAACGTTGTCAGCAATCCATTTACGTAAAGCTAATTCACCCCCGGGAAATTCCGGCATGTCTTCAACGATTACGAAAACTTCTGCTTTTGATTCATCGTCTTCGTCTGTAGATGCTGAAATAACAGGAACTGCATCAATGATTGTAGCATCACTAGCTTCAGTTGACTCAAATTCAAATTCGTCTTCAATCTCCACATCATCATCAATGATGGTAAGCACTTCAATAACTTTTGGTGGTGGAGGTGGTGGCGGTGGTTTAATTTCCTCAGTCCTAGTAATAGGAATGATCTCTTCTTGTAGTGTTTCGGTAGAAAGTTGTCCTAATGAATCGGCAGATTTAACTGTATCGTTAAGGTTAAATGCCATCAGGACAATACCTAGTGCAACAACAAGGCCAATCTGAACAAAATAGCTCTTCTTGTTTTCGAGATCAGCTTTTGGTGTCTTCTTAAGTTCCATAGTAATTATTTAATGCATTTAATACTCTAAATATAGGGCGATAAAGTTAAAAAATATCTTCAAATTGGATGCCACTATTACAAATTTAATTACAAAAAAGATTCTTTGGCAAGATTATTATTCAAAAAATTGTTTCCTTTAATTATTAACGCACAAAGTATCATCTCTATTTTAAGTAAAATTATATATTTGCTATCTGAAATCAAGGGGGATTAGCTCAGTTGGCTAGAGCGTTTGACTGGCAGTCAAAAGGTCATCG
>CAYMTR010000103.1:0-4806 GCA_964393405.1 uncultured Prolixibacteraceae bacterium | reverse complement strand
ACAAAATGGTATTACTTGGTTCGGGTTCAGAAAGACAAGTAGATGACATCATGCTAACCCGTTATGCCTGTTACCTTATTGCTCAAAATGGTGACCCCAAGAAAGAACAAATTTCATTGAATTAAGCAATAAAACTATAACTTCGAAAAAACTAAGAAACTAAACCTGAAAATGATTAATCTGAAATAATCGATTTTCTATAGAAAAACAGATAAAGCGGGAAATACAGAGATACTTATGAATTTATCAGATCCTTTTTATAATAATGAATTTCAACATTTATTCGATGATCTGTACATCCCATTGTGTCGCTATGCCCTGAAATTTGTCAATAACCATAATTTAGCCGAAGATGTAGTCCAGGATACTTTTGTGTACCTCTGGGAAAACAGGAAAAGGCTCTCTTTCTCGGAAGGAATTAATCACTATCTCTATACTTCAGTAAGAAACAGGTCACTTAATCTGTTACAAAAGAATTTCGCAAAGTCAGTTTCATCATTTCCAAATGATAATGAAATTCAGTATGCCGGAAACAAACAACCTACTGCCCAGGAATTGCTTGAGTGCAAGGAACTGGAAAAAATTCTTGAAGATGCTCTTAACAGTCTGCCCGAGAAATGCAGGATTATTTTTTCCTTGAAAAGATTTTCCGATATGTCGAATCAGGAGATTGCAGGACACCTGAATATTTCAGTTAAAACGGTTGAAGCCCAGACTACAATAGCAATCAAGAAATTAACTTCATACGTGAACAATCATTGGAACGATTCTTCCATCATTCTGTTCAATTTGCTTTTTAAATCAAAAAAACTTTCAACCGCTTAGGGGTAGCACCCTCTTTTTTTGCTTTATGGGAAAGCTTAAAGACATAAAGCAATGAAACCTGAATTCAACGATAAAAATTCAATCATTTGGAAAAGATTGGATGGAGTTTATAACAAAACCTTCTTCAACAAGGAAGACGCAAAAGAGAAAATCAGTTCAAGGATACAAAGGAAAAAAAGAATGCTCACCATCTGGAGGTATTCTGTTGCTGCCTCCATCGTTCTGATAATCGGGTTAAGCTTCCTTTTCTTTAACTCTGATCTGGTGAACCATAATAAAATGCAACTTTTCACTTCGGGCAATTCAGTCAGGGAAATCAATCTTCCTGATGGCTCAACAGTGTGGCTAAACTCCAACAGTTCCCTTTCACTCCCGGAGAATTTTTCTTCCAAACACCGTAAACTATTCCTCAAAGGAGAGGCTTTCTTTGAAGTGCACAAAGACAAAAACAATTCTTTCAGGGTCTTCTCCGGAAATTCTGTCACTGAAGTTCTTGGAACTTCTTTTAACATTATCTCTGATTCAATATCCGGGAATACCGGTCTGTTGGTAAACTCTGGAAAAGTTGCTTTTTATTCCAAAGGCGATAGAAAAGATAGAAAGATTCTTACCCCCGGCGAATATGCAATGTTTGATTCTGAAAGCAACAATATAACTCTTCTTCAGAATCCGAATCAAAATTGCATTTCATGGAAAACCGGTACATTGAAATTTTACAATACCCCAATCGATGAAGTATGCAAGGATTTAAGCAAACACTTCAAAAAGAATATTACTTCTGATGCAATAAATAATGACCTAAAGCTGACCGGTACTTTTTACAACGATCCTCTTGAAGATATTCTTACAACTATCAGAATTACTCTAGATGTAGAATTCAATGTTGACGACAATCAGTACAGCTTACAGAAATGACCTTAATAACCAACCTTAACCAATGATCCGCAATATATACAAAACAATAATCCTGATACTGCTTCTTTCTTTTAGCTTCAGTGTCTTTCCGCAGGAAAAAGAATCTACAGTACCAAAATCGGCAGTAGTTGATCTGCCAAACAGAAAACTAACAGTTAAACAGGCACTGGATGAACTGTATAAAATACCGGGATTAAGCATAGTTTACAGCAGTAACGAAAAGATTACTAACAACATAGTTACCTTCCCCTCCCGCAATTCAACAGTAGGAAATATTCTAAAAGAAATTGAACAACAGGCCCCTGTAGATTTTATCTTCAACAACGGACATATTATCGTCAGGAACAGAACTCTGGAAGATACTTATTCGATATCTGGTTCTTTAAGAGATGCTTCTTCCGGTGAAGGCCTCATTTCTGCAAATATAATCGTTGAAGGAACCTCTACAGGATTTGTTACCGACAGTGAAGGCTCATTTCTTATAACCCTCAAACCTGGTACTTATTCGCTAATCTTCCGCTACATTGGCTATGAGGAAAAGAAAGTTGAAGTAAAGTTGTATAAAAACTTAAGTCTTGATATTGCTCTAAAGGTAAAGCAGCATCAAATAAACAGCATCAATATTCAAGGGAGCTATAATTCAATTGAACCTCTTGAAAAGGGCCGGGACATCAAAACTTTAGACTCTAAAGTAATTGGCCGCCTAAACACTAACAATGTAAACGATGCCCTTCAGGGAAGGGTTGAAGGAGTCTGGACGACTAAAGCTTCCGGAGCTCCGGGCGATCATCATAAAATTAGGATCAGGGGCATTAGCTCAATTTTTGGTTCTTCCGACCCTCTTTATGTTGTCGATGGAGCCATAATCCCGATTGTCAATTTTGAAAATATTGGAATATCAGATCTCAACTCTCACGACATTGAGAAGATAACCGTGCTAAAAGACGCCTCATCAACTGCACTCTACGGGAACATGGGCAGTAATGGCGTTATTATCATTGATACTAAGAAAGGAGGTGCTGTTCCTCAAATTTCTTTTAATGTGAAACAAGGATTTCAGGATTTTACAAAAAGATATCCTTTCCAAGGCACCGAAGAGTTCTTTAACACACTGGTGCTCAGTGATGATCTTATAAACACAAGTTTTTATAAAATTTTCCCTTCTTCTCAAAGATATGAGAAGTATCCTGTTTACCGCGATTCATTGGGCAATAACCTTGCCGGCAGAGATTATCAGGATGAACTGTTCAGAACAGGATATATAAGTGAATATCAGCTTTCAGGATCAGGTAATATCAAAACTGTAGATTATTATATTTCAGGCAATTATTATAATCACAAGGGAGTAATCCAAAACACAAATTACAATAAATACACTATTACTGCCAATCTTTCAAAAACCTTTGCTGAAAAGCTCTCTATCAGGCTTCTTTATAAAGGAAGTTATCAAATTAATAAAAATACCCTTGATAATTATCTGGGAAATAATGTCATCTTAAAAGGCATTAATTATGAGCCGGCGTATGAATCTACTCCCGACTCCTTTCTCTTTAAGTCCGACAGGATGTTTTTCAACGATGTTTATTCAAGCAATTCTATCAAAAACTTATCCAGACATTCAACACCATTTGATACACTGATTTATGCAAACGACAAAACAAGAACTGATGCCGGTAACACAATAAACCTACAGCTTTTTTATAAAATAAACAACGAGCTTTCCTTCAGAGCAATATCTTCTCTCTCATTACGGAACTATATTTATTCTACATTGAATACTCCTTATGCATATGGAGGAAAAACTTCAAAAGAATATCTTAAAAGCTCTGAGAAATATATTTATTTCAACCATCAGTATGAATTGAATTATTCAAAGCAGTTTAAGAACCATAATCTCTCAGCCTTACTTAGATACAGAGGATATCGGGACAATGTCAACTGGATGATTGATTCGATTTCAAATATTAGTTATGATGGGATAGAACCAGAAGATGATATTTTTCTTCGGGGCTCACAGGTTATTTATGGTGAAAGAGGTTCTGTAATAAGAGATATAAATTCAGGTATAATAAACCTCAACTACAATTACAAAAGAAAGATTTTCCTCTCCTTCATTTCAAATTATGAAAATATCAAGGAGGGCAATTACGTAAGCACCGGACAGTTTTTCAATTCCGCAGCTTTAAACTGGGACCTTGTTCGTGAAAGCTTGTTTTCTTTTCCTAAATGGATGAATGAATTCAATCTGTTTGTCAACTGGGGTCAATCAGGTAACTATCCCCTCAACAGCCTCTCCAACGATTTGTATTCAACTACTTCCCAATACGCTTCCGGCGATTCATTAATGAGAAGTGTATATATTTCAAACCTTGCAAACCATCACCTAAAACCTGAAAAGGTTGAAGAAGTTAATCTTGGTTTAAAGTTTTCTTTGTTTAATGAAAGATTGAAGTTTTCAGCCGATTATTACAGAAAGAAAAACACAAACCTGCTTGTAAAAAGGACTATTCCTATTTATTATGGAGGAGGTTATATCTTCCAGAATATTGGAGAAATGAAAAACGAAGGGCTTGAACTAAGCCTTGACATCACTCCGGTGAAAACAGATAATTTTTACTGGGATACCAGATTTGGCTTATCTACAAACAACCAGATTATCACTAAGCTTTACGAAGAAAAATCAATCAGCTTTAACAACACTGACATCCTGATTCCCGATTTTATTGCAAAAGAAAATGAACCTCTGGGAGCAATAATCGGATACAATTATCAGGGAAAGCTAAAGGATATGGATCCTTCGGAATATACGGGTGCAAATTCAAGGTGTGTTAAATATGCGGGATTAGCATTTCTGAGAGGGGATACACTGAATCCAAAAAGAAGCTCTGTTGTTGAAGGAGATAAAATGGCTATAGGGAATTCTATACCCGACTTTACATTTAACTGGCTCAATAATTTTGAATATAAAAATTTCTACTGCGAAATGTTATGGTACGGAGCAATAGGTGTCGATAAATACAATGCTACAAAAGCCTCTACTTTCATTACAGGACTTAATTCAGAAGT
>CAYMTR010000102.1:0-4880 GCA_964393405.1 uncultured Prolixibacteraceae bacterium | reverse complement strand
TTAAGGGTTGTTAAATTGATAAGGGCTTGACAATTGAATTATTAAATCAAAACCTTCATTTACCAATTACTTTTATAACTATTTTTGCAAGAATGAACAACAATATATTCCCTTCAGGAAATGAAGGGCTCAATTTTAAAATATGAATACGGAAAACCAGACATTTCAGATAGACCCGATAAACGACAGAACAGGCAAGTGTGTTAAACTTGATGTTTACAACTGGCTCAGCGATGTTGAGAACACCTCTAATCCTGAGGAGTTTGTCGAGATAAGATTTAAAAATACAAGAAAAGATTACTTCAGAAATGTAAACCAGTTAAAGCTCGAAGTTGGCGAACTGGTTGCTGTAGAGGCCAGTCCCGGGCATGATATCGGGATGGTTTCAATGATTGGCGACCTCGTTAGGAGACAGATGAAGCGCCACAAAGTCACTCTTGTCAACGGTGAAATGAAAAAGGTTTACCGAAAAGCTAAGCCCGCCGATGTTGAAAAGTGGGAAGCTTCGATGAAACGTGAGCATGAAACCATGATTAAGTCGAGACAGATATCTGCCGACCTGAACCTGAACATGAAGATTGGGGATGTTGAATATCAGGGCGATGGCACTAAGGCTATCTTCTATTACATTGCCGACGACAGGGTTGATTTCAGGCAGTTGATAAAAGTGCTTGCTGAAACCTTTCATATAAGGGTTGAGATGAAGCAGATAGGTGCCCGTCAGGAAGCTGGTCGCATTGGAGGTATTGGTCCCTGCGGAAGACAGTTGTGCTGCTGTTCATGGATGTCGACCTTCAGCTCTGTAACAACAGGAGCTGCCCGTTATCAGGAAATTTCACTTAATCCTCAGAAGCTTGCAGGTCAGTGTAGTAAACTAAAATGCTGCCTCAATTATGAAGTCGACAGCTATATCGACGAACAGAAGAATTTTCCTCCAAAAGTAAGAATCGAAACAGAGGAAGCATCATATCAATTTTTTAAAGCTGATGTTTTCAAAAGAACATACTGGTATGTTTCAGAAGCAAAAGGCATGTCTGGTCAGTTTGGTGTTCCTGTTGAAAGGGTACAGAAAATTATCAGTATGAACAGAAAAGGTCAGAGACCTGAGAAACTGATTGAATTCACTGATAGCACAAAAGAAAAAGCGGTTAACGATTATGGTAACGTAGTTGGGCAGGACAGCCTTACCCGTTTTGATAAACCAAGGGAAGACAGCCGCAAAAACAGGCGCCCCGGTAAGCATAGGAGCAGACCTGTTCAGCAATCGGCTCCCGGAACAGAAGGGCAAGCTAGGCCCAACAGAGGCAGGGATGGCAATAGGGATAACAATAGAGGAAACTTCCGGCCAAGAAGAGAGGACAACAAAGAAAGTAATGACTGAAAAAATTGAGTTTTAAAATGAAGATTCTTAAAATCAGTATTTTTGTTATTATTCTGGCAATAATCTTTTCCTGTCAACACAATGGGAACTTTGAGGAATATAAGAAAGTTGATCCTTCGGGCTGGCAACAAGATTCAATAGCTGAGTTTACTTTTGATATCCACGACACAAAAGCAATATATAATCTGACTGTTAATGTCAGGAATACAGGTGATTATCCTTACAGCAATATTTGGATGTTTGTCGATATTGCTGCTCCTGATAACAGTATGGTTAGAGATACCGTTGAATTTCAGATGGCATTGGCCAATGGAAAATGGGTTGGGAAAGGTGCCGGTGGTATCTTCTCATGCAGGTTTCCTTACCGCAACAATGTTTTCTTTCCCACAGAAGGTACTTACAGACTTAAAATTAAGCATGGGATGCGCAATGATATTTTAAAAGGAATATCAGATGTAGGCATCAGAATTGATAAAAGATAATTCAGCAGTGGGGAAGAACAAGCTTTCAAAATTTTCTGATATGGAAACCTTCAGCAATGTTTTGCAGGTTTCTTTTAGTGAGGTAGAACAGAAAGACCATCCAATTAAAAACAACTGGTCAAAGGATTTCTTTAAAAACGACAACCCGATAGTATTAGAGCTAGGATGCGGTAAAGGTGAATACACTGTTGGCCTTGCCGAAAAGAGCTCTCAAACAAACTATATAGGGATCGATATAAAGGGAGCAAGGATGTGGCAAGGGGCAAAATATGCCCTCGAAAATGAGCTTAAAAATGTTGCTTTTCTGCGTACCCATATTGAAATGGCCAATCACTTTTTTGGAAGGAATGAGGTAAGTGATATTTGGCTTACTTTCCCCGACCCTCAGATGAAAAAAACACGTAAGAGATTAACTTCAACGAGGTTTATTGAATTATACAGAGAGTTTTTAAAACCTGAAGGAGTTGTACATTTAAAAACGGACAGCAATTTCCAATATCTATATACACTGGAGATGGCAAAGCATAACGGGTTTAAGATTCTGCATAATATACCTGATATTCATGAAGATGTTGATGCACCTCAGGAAATGGAAATTAAAACATACTACGAAAAGCAGTGGTTGGGCAGGGGTATAAAAATTAAATATATAAGTTTCATTCCTCACGGGGAGAAATTATCAGAACCCGAAGTTGATATAGAGCCAGATAGTTATAGAAGTTTTGGCAGAGGAGCCTTGAATGTCTGAAATTAATTATTAGTTTTTCTTATCCGGGAATGAAAGGTAAAAAGAACTTCCCTTTCCTTCAACGCTTTCTGCCCAGATTTTTCCTCCATGTCTTTCTACAAATTCTTTACACAATAATAATCCCAAGCCGGTACTGGGTTCTCCACCTGTACCTTTTCTGGTTGTATTGACATCCATTTTAAATAAGTTATCCCTGATTTTCTTGTTCATTCCTATACCGGTATCGGTAACTTTAAACACTACTTCATTGTCAGTCTTTTGTGCAGAGACAATAATTTTATCTTCCGGTTTAGAAAACTTTAATGAGTTTGAAACAACATTTCTAAGAGTAGTTAGCAACATGTTTATGTCTGCAAATACTTTCAGATTGTCGGGGATGTCGAATTCTATTCTAATTTCTTTATTTTTTGCTGTTTCAATACAAGATTCAGAACAATGGCCAATAATTTTATTGATGAAATGGTATTCAGGTTCAAAATTTATAAGACCTCTTTTTGATCTTGACCAATTGAGCAGGTTTTCAAGCAGATTGTTAACATTATTAGCTGATTTGCTAAGAGTAACAGCAATCTTCTGGATCTGTTCCAGAGTCATATTATTAATATCTTCAGCCATTAGATGAGTAAGTCCCAGGAATGAGTTAAAAGGGCTTCTTAGGTCGTGTGCAATTATAGAGAAGAATTTATCTTTTTCTAGGTTGCTATTGTGAAGTTGTTCATTTTTAAGCTGAATTTCCTTCTCTGCTTGCTTTCGTTCAGTAATATCGATAAAAGTACCGTCAATAAGCATGTCGTTGTAAGAAAGGTTAATAAGCAAATTTTTCTCATTTCCCTTTGGAGTAATAATTGTCAGTTCATAGTTTTCAATAAGTTTTTTTTCCTTTAGAAGTGATTCAATATACTTCCAATCTTCAATATTCTTAAAAAATTTCTTTTGTTTATCTTTAGACAATTCATCGATGTTTTCAACTTCAAATATACTAAGGGCTGTTTTGTTTGCAAAAGAGAAAACCCTTTCAGGTATGTATTGTATAACCCCTACCATTGAGTTTTCAACGAGGTTTCTGTATTTCTTTTCTGATTCTTCGAGTTTCTTTTCAGTATTTCTTCTTTCAGTAATATCCCTTCCAACACCAATTATAGATTCGATTTCACCTTTATAATTTATTACTGCTTTATCTGACCATGAAAACCAACGCCATCCGTTAACTGTCATAGCCCTTTGAACAACTTTACAGGAATAGGGACTTACATAAAGTTGTTTCATTATTTCTTTTGTGTTCTCAACATCATCTGGATGAACAAGTGGGAAAAAAGATTTGCCGAGAAGTTCTGATCTTTCTTTACCAAAAATTTTACAATAACTGGGGCTTACGTATTTCAAGTTATTGGATGCATCAACTTCAACAATTATATCACTTTGATTTTCAACAAGTAGCCTGTATCTTTCTTCTGATTGTCTTAACTGGTCTTCAATTTTTTTCTGCTCAAGGATTAGCCATTCAAGTTTTTTGCTTCTGAAAGCCCTTTCCGACAAATTGTTGGTGATATTATAGAGCAACGAGGCAATTTCATTGAACCTTTCAGTTGGCATTACAGGTACTTCCTTGTAAGCTTCCATGTAAGCTTCCCTGTCAGCTCCTATGTAATCGGCATATTTGTTAATCTTGGCTTCGTCGAGTTCTTCGTTACGTATCTGGCCAATCATCCAGTTGGCAAGATGTTTGCCATTGATGATAATGCTAGCACCGGCATCCCATAGTCCACCACTAAGGCAAGGTTGAATGCGGGGGCCTCCGGGATATAATTTTCCCAATTCCGAATCAGAACGTTTGCAGTTTCGCAATCCCTTTTCAGTGCCTCTTATGATTTCATTGCAAAGTCGGCAAAAGTTAGATGGCTTAGTTATAGGGGTGCCGTCAGGTTTTGTAATAATAGAAGCTACACCTGTGGCGTTAGAAAAGAGGTCTTGGAGTTGTTGCAGTTCACTTGTCCTGAAGACGTCTGATAATTCAATATCGTTAATAAAATCTTCGCTCATTCCAATTAGCTATAAAACATGTACAAATCTCAATGTATAAATGAAATTTGAATAAAAAAGTAAGAAAGGATAATTAGGCTTGTAAGGTATGATTTTTTTGATTTCGTTGGACTTATAGCGATCAAAATGTGGAAAATAAAAAGAGGGTACCTTATAAAAGATACCCTCTTTGAAGAGCGGGAAACGAGACTCGAACTCGCGACCCCGACCTTGGCAAGGTCGTGCTCTA
>CAYMTR010000101.1:0-5037 GCA_964393405.1 uncultured Prolixibacteraceae bacterium | reverse complement strand
TAATTAGGCTTACAATTTATTATAAGGACCATGTTGCTTTACCCGATAATGGTGGTTTTCATGTGGTTGTCAAGTATTTTAAATGGTAATCCCGTTATTCTTTCAATTCATCTTTAGCTGCCGGTGGATACAAGTCAGGATATTTTAAACCTGATAGCGAAAAGCTTGATTTTAAAGCTACAGCAGCCGGATTGTATGTTTCGTCGTGATAGTCTCTTATTGCCATAGCAAGTGTTTGGCCAAGATTTCTGTAGTCGTCGGGTTTAACCCAGCGGTTATAGCCGGCCTTTCCATATGTTAATTCAAAAGTCATAGCCATCACGCTATCCTTAAAGTTCACCCACCACCAGCTTTCAGGGTATGTTTTAGTTGCAAAACTGCCGCCACCATCTTCAATTACCGGTTCTATTTTGTATGGAACATACAATTCTGTCAGTGTATTTATAAAGCGGAGTTGATTATTCCATAGTGACGCTTCTGCCGGCTGATATCCATTAGCTTCACTTCCAAAGTGAGGGAAGAAGAAAGGGCATATTTCCGGCTCACTATTCGACGAATGTAGATTTAAAGCTATAGTTATCCGGGGACCACCATCGCTCATTAGATTCTTTGCATATTGGTGAACGACAGTTACTTCAGGAGGGGTTCCTTCAATAAGTTCAAGAGTATTGTTGAAATCGTAATTCCACATCATTTCGAGGTTCTCCGATTTTGGAGTTGAGCGGTAATTTCCTGCAATAGCACCATCGACATTCTGCATTGGGAAAATATAAAATTCAAAATCTGATAATATTTCCCTCGCTTCAGTTGAACCCGATAAAAGGAAGTCCACAAGACCTTCAATCAGAAAGGAAGGAGGAACTTCCGCAGAATGGGTGCGGGCATGCATGAAGATTCTTTTCTTGTTAGTTGAAGGAGTCTCAGAATCAGTGATTTTGATCAGGTAGACAGGTTTACCTTCCTGGGAATAACCCGGTTTCTGAATCTCTACAAAAGGTTTGTTTTCAATGCTTTTAAGCCAAATTTCAAGATCGGAAAAAGTATAAGGATAGAACCTTGCAATCCAAACGTCTCCTTTTTTGAATTTCTTATTTAGGATTATATCGCCTTCTGCATTTTGAGTTACCTCTTCTTCTGAAAAATGAAGCCATTCTTTTTGATCATAAGAATAGACAGGTACGTAGTAATACGGCCATCCGGAATTTTTGATAGTCAGGGTAGTAGTTTTCCATTTGGAAAGGTTTTCGATTTTGAAGTACCACCAGCACCTCCATGAATCGGGCAAATCAGGGTTGTCATTGTCGTCAGCAATATATAATTCCCACTCATTTTCTGAAATCATTTCAGTCTTGCCGATACTTCCTGATTCGAAAGAATCTGTTACAATTGTATCTGGATTATCAAAACCTTTGTCACAGCCGGTAAGCAGGAATACGATGAATAGAATAATAGTACTGAGTTTTATTGGTTTCATTTTCAAAATCTTATTTTATAAAGCATTATGCCAAGGTTATTTTAAAAAAGAACTTTATAAAATTAGATTATTTTCAATAGCAAAGTAATTTTCTTATGGGTTTTGTCATCTTTTAAAACTATGATTAAAATCAAAATTTGCCCTTGATGAAAGGCTATAAAAAGGGATCTCATTAATACTTCATTTTAACCAAAAACCATAAGCGAGGTTCCGTTATGGTATTTGATAGCTCTTTTCTACGAATGAGGTTGGTGTGGTGCAGGGTAAAATAGTAGTTCAATTTCTGTTTTTCATACTTATCAACATATCAAAATGGCCATCAATTAAATGTTTTAATCATCTTCTTTTGAAATATGTTAATAACTCATTTTTTCTCTTTCAGGTAAATGTAATAAACTTGTATTATGATTTCAGGTTCTCCAACAATTTTAGTTTTGGAGTGAAAAGGGAACCCGGTGTAAAACCGGGGCTGTACCCGCAGCTGTAAGTCTAATTAAAAAGTTTTGGCACACCTCGCCACTGTCTTAAATTATTTGGGATGGGAAGGCGCCAAAACCGGACAAGCCAGAAGACCTGCCTGTATAATCAATTTGTAGCTTTCGGGTAAAAAGCAAAAGATAAGGTCTCGCTATGATACTTTATTTTCCTGCCGATTATCTTGTTTTTATAAGAATACGGATGTTAATGGATAATAAAAACTTTTAACAATGGAATTATTTATTATTAAAAGAGACGGGAAAAATGAAGTTTTTTCTGTTGAAAAGATAAAAAGTGCAATATCTAAAGCTTTCTTGTCAGTAGGAAGTTTTGCAACTCAGGATGTTCTTTGTAACATCATGTGCAGGGTAAACATCAGGGATGGCATTAGCGTTGAAGAGATACAAAATCAGGTTGAAATAGCATTGATGGCCGAGAAATACTATACAGTAGCCAAATCATATATGCTTTATCGCCAGAGACATGCTGAAGATCGTGAAGTTACTGAAAAATTAAAATTTCTGATTGATTATTGCGATGCTTCGAATGCAGCTACAGGAAGTAAGTTCGATTCAAATGCAAACGTGGAAAACAAAAATATGGCCACTCTTATAGGAGAATTGCCTAAATCAAATTTCATTAGGCTTAATCGCCGTATGCTCACTGATCGCTTGAAGGATATGTATGGCAAAGAGTTGGCAGATAAATATATAGATCTTCTGAACAATCATTTTATTTATAAAAATGATGAGACAAGTCTTGCGAATTATTGTGCAAGTATTACCATGTATCCGTGGCTGATAGGAGGGACAACATCTATCGGGGGAAATTCTAAAGCACCAACAAACCTTAAGTCTTTCTGCGGCGGATTTATCAATATGGTGTTCATGGTTTCAAGTATGCTGAGCGGAGCTTGTGCTACTCCTGAATTTCTGATGTATATGAATTATTTTATCGGGCTGGAATATGGGGAGAATTACTACTTGAATGCAGATGAATTAGCTGATCTTTCAAAGAAGCAAAGAACACTGGATAAGATAATTACTGATTGTTTTGAGCAAATAGTCTATTCAATAAATCAGCCTACGGGAGCAAGAAACTTCCAAGCTGTTTTCTGGAATATATCCTATTACGACAGATATTACTTCGATAGTTTGTTTGAACAATTTATATTTCCTGACGGGAGCAAACCCCACTGGGATTCATTAAACTGGCTCCAGAAAAGGTTTATGAAATGGTTTAATACTGAGCGGACTCGTTCAATATTAACCTTCCCTGTTGAAACAATGGCACTTCTGACTGAAAATGGTGAACCAAAAGACAAAGAATATGGTGAGTTTACTGCTGAAATGTATGCAGAAGGACATTCATTCTTTACATACTTAAGCGACAATGCTGATTCTTTAAGCAGTTGTTGCCGTTTACGCAATGAGATCACCGACAACGGATTTAGTTATACATTAGGAGCGGGTGGTGTATCAACAGGTTCGAAAAGTGTTTTAACAATAAACCTGAATCGTTGTATTCAATATGCTGTTGCAGAAGGAATTCCGTATCAGATTTTCCTTGAAGATGTTGTTGATAAAGTGCATAAAGTTCAGATAGCCTACAATGAAAATCTGAAGTATATGCAATCAAAAGGTATGTTGCCTTTATTTGATTCAGGATATATCAATATGAGCAGACAGTATCTTACAATTGGTGTTAATGGATTGGTTGAAGCAGCTGAATTTCTGGATATTGAGATTAACGATAATCCACAGTATAAATGCTTTGTTCAACAAGTGCTTGGTTTGATAGAAAAATATAATAAAAAATATCGCACGAGTGAAGTAATGTTTAATTGCGAAATGATACCTGCAGAAAACGTTGGTGTAAAACATGCAAAATGGGACAGAAGTGCCGGATACAAAGTTCCCAGGGATTGCTATAACAGCTATTTTTATATAGTTGAAGATGAAACTTTAAACATACTTGATAAATTCCGTTTGCATGGGCGCCAGTATATTGAGCATTTAACAGGGGGGTCAGCATTACATCTTAATTTGGAGGAACATCTCAGTAAGGAACAATATAAACAACTTTTGCGGGTGGCATCTCAGGAAGGTTGTAATTATTTCACATTCAACATACCTAATACGGTATGTAACGATTGTGGTCATATCAATAAGCATATGCTTACTGAATGTCCTATATGTAAAAGTAAAAACATTGATTATCTCACCCGAATAATTGGATATATGAAGCGAGTAAGTAATTTTTCACAAGAAAGGCAAATTGAAGCATCAAGGAGGTATTATGCTGAAGTACGTTAATTTCGATATCGTTTTTCAGGAAGTTCCTGATGAGGTGACACTAGCTATAAATATTTCTGGTTGTCCTAATAAATGTAAAGGATGTCATAGTCCTTATCTGATGGAAGATATTGGTGAAATACTAAACAAAGAAGTTTTAGTCGGACTGTTGAAGAGATATGCAAGTTGTATTACCTGTGTTTGTTTTATGGGAGGAGATTCAGAACCTGAAACTGTAGAAGAACTTTCCGCATTTGTAGAATCATTTACTAATAACAAAATTAAAACTGCCTGGTATTCAGGAAAAAATCAATTTCCGGAAAACTGTTCAATAGAAAATTTCGATTATGTGAAACTGGGACCTTATGTTGAAAATCTGGGAGGATTGGATTCCCCGGATACCAATCAGCGATTTTATAAGATAGAAAATGGGGATATGTTTGATTGTACAGAAAAATTTGTCAAAGAGGGGAAGCACATGCTTATGGAAATTTGAAAATCATTGATATAAGATGAAGTACTGAAATACAAAATAATTAAAAAAAGCAGATTACTTTCCTTCGTACTCCATGATTTTCTTTCTCCATTCTTCGGGAATTGGAATACTAACCCGTTCTTTGATGTTGAAGCAAACCATTATGGCAGTGCATGTTGAAAGCACTTCGTTGGTACCTTCTTCAACAAGGTAATGCTCCATGGTAAGACTTTTATTTCCAAGCTTGGCAATGCGGGTTTCAACCAAAACTTTGGTTTTGCGGAATATGGGATTCAAGTAGTCTATTTTGATTGAAG
>CAYMTR010000100.1:0-5094 GCA_964393405.1 uncultured Prolixibacteraceae bacterium | reverse complement strand
AAATAAAAATCAGGCTCTTTTCTCGTAGTACAATTATTGATGAGCCATTCTTGTATTCTTAAAACATGTGAATTGTTGTTTTCTCGTGCATTCTCCGGACAACTTTTTATACAAGCACAACATAAAATACATGTAGCTGAATCGGTAACAGGAAAACCATCCATATGAATTGAACCTGTAGGACAAACAGTTTCGCAAATTCCACATTTATTACACTTCGACTCAATATTTACTGGCGATATGTCAGGTTTTTCTCCCAATGCTTTATACGGAAAATTCCCCGGTACTTTAACTACTTTATCAAATTCAATTTTCCCGCCAACCTTGAGCCCCACTTCCTTTCCAAAAGTGAATGCTTTTTCCAAATCAAAACTATCGGGACGACCAACACTAATTGGATATTTATCTGTTGAATACGAGTGTTCGGCAACAAAGGCTGCTGCAGCTATTGGGATAAATCCCAACTCTATAGCTAAATCCTTCAACTCAATAAGAGTATCATCATAGTTTCGGTTGCCATAAACCGCAACCAGAACCGCCGGCTTATTATTTACCTTTATTTTTTTAAGCCGTTCAGCTGCAACTACAGGAATTCTTCCTCCGTACACAGGAACACCAATTACAGTCAAACCCTTTTCTAAAAGACTATAATTTGTTTTCCGAGAAGAAGTTATATCTATGCTTGAAAGAGTTTTATAATTCAAACCTTCAGCAATTGATTCAACAATTTTCTTTGTAGTCCCGGTAGGTGAAAAATAAATTAAATTAACGCTATTTACCATTGAATTTTCTTTTTGTCACTAAAAGCTTCTCTTTACCACAAAGTCACCTTTTTTTACATCGATAGCTTCTGCAATGACATCACATTTAACCATCAACAAGTAAAACACCTGTTTATCAGTTTTATTCAGTAATCCCTCAAGATTTCCCTGTCCTTTGGAAATGATGACATCAGCTTCGTTGAACAGCCTCTTGAACTCATCCGAACTTTTATCTACTATTGTAGAAGGAGCATCATAACCATTTGATATAACTTTTGCCACATTATCCATACCTACATATTTGGCATCTTCAATTGTAGCATCGTTTATTACCGGTGCTCCCCTGACGGCAAAATACAGATTCGGATGTTTTATTGTCTCAATAAATAGCTTGTCAAGTACTATTTCTCCTGCATTATCTCCAAGATACAAGACAGTCTTAGCAGAAGAAAGCTCTTCTTTCAATTCTATTGAGTTGTCAATAGCAAAATCCTTTTTCAGCACCTTGTCAATTGTAGCCTCCAAATTATGTTGATCGCCTACTGCAAAATCAATAATGTTTCCAGCTATTGCCAACCTTAATGCAGTATTAAAAGGTTTTTCCGAACTTAAAACCATCTTCTTCAACCCAGGATACAACGACAAAACCAGATCATTGGTCTGTTTCTTTGCATCCTTATATGGATCTTCATTATTTGAGTATGATTTTAATATATGGTGCAATTCCCTTGAGAAACCTGGAGCTGAAAAGTTCTCCTGACTGTTAGCGTACAAGAAGTTCATTTCCCTCGTGAAACTGTTTTTCTCAGCAACAGTTAGTTTTTCTTTTTCAATCAATTTCTCAAAAGCACGTGCGAAACAAAAAAAACATCTATAATCGGAAATCATATTTTTATTATTTTTAATGTTATAATAACTGGTTGCCCAGATACAACCCTTCCCTCAGTCCAATTGCAACTACCTCATGATCATATAATAGCAAAGCATTAATTGCCTCTGCAGAAAAACGATCAGGGTTTTCACTAGCCCCAATAACTAAGTTTATTTCCATAGTTTTGTCCTCTTGTAGCTTCGTTCTTCTCCTTCAATAATTATCTTACCATTTTCGAATCTTGCCCAATTGCCACTATTGCTACTGTTTGTTATCAATGGAGGCTCATACTTAAATGTATACAAAGAATTATGGTTTTCGATGTTTTCACTACCAATCTGATAATATTGCGAGTATGTATATACGTTTGTGTCCCTCGAAAATTCAAGAACTAAATCAGATTCTCCACTAAAAAAATATGGATCCATATCCCTGTCGTACACTACAATAATCTGCTTTTCCTTCCACTTGCCATATATTTCGTCGGTAGAATCAACATGTTCATAAACCTGAATTTCATTCAAACACAACACCCCATCTTCAGTCAAATCAACTTCCCTGACAGGATTTAAGAAAAATACTGACTGTTCCACTCCCGGATCTGCTTCATCTATAGTATATGTATATAGAGATTCACCGAAAATCAGCTGACCGTTTTCAATTTTATATTTCCCTTTTATAACAGTCGCCAAATTATTCAAAGGAAGATCAATAAACACAGAGTCATAGTAGGTTCCGTTTTTATCAAAATAGAAAATTGATCCATTATCTTGGCCATACCATGAACCTATCAGGTCTTGCTGTAATAGTTCATCATCAGTATAAGTATCATCTTTATCACATCCGGTCATTGTTAATGCAATGATTGCTATAATATTGCATAAGAAAAGAAGCTTTTTCATTTGAATTGATTTTGGTTAATCTGTAAAGTAAAACGAAGAGATAAGGATAATATTATAATAAATTGAATATAAAAATTACAACTTTTATATTCAATGCAATTGATATCAGACTTCTGCATTTTCTTTATTAACATTTACCTCTATGATAAAATGCCTCGGGGAAAATTTTTCATACTTGAATGTGTTATAGACTTTTTAATCAAATTTGTGAACAATTGCGTGTTTATAATTGTATATTTGTGATTTAATCTCAAATATACAATTATGATCGTCGAATTTAGTGTTAAGAACTATCGTTCTTTTAAAGAACTGCAAACATTAAGTATGGTTGCTGCACCAATTAAATCGAAGTCTCCTGAATTGGATACAAATAACATCATTCCAATTTCGGATAAATTGTCATTATTAAAAACAGCAGCCATCTATGGTGCTAATGGAAGTGGTAAAAGCACATTAATTAGAGCTTTGATTGCTATGCTTGTTTTTATTGATAAGTCTTTCCAGGATGACAAGATCGGGAAACAACTGATTGAACCTTTTGCATTTGATCTTGAAAGCAATACAGAACCGACATTTTTTCAAATAATTTTCATTCTAGATAAAATCAAGTATCGATATGGCTTTGAAGTATATCAAAACATAGTATACAGTGAATGGTTATTTGGTACCCCTGCAAAAAAAGAAGTGCCCTTTTTTACAAGAAAGAATTCCGAGTTCTATTTCAACGAAAACCATTTTATAGAGGGTAAAGGATTGATTGATAAAACAAGTAGCAATAATTTGTTTATAAATATTTGCAAAGCATTTAATGGTCAAGTCTCCAAACAAATGATTGAATACTTCAAGAATAAAATTACAATAAGTGCCAGCGGTAATGACAAAGAGTTCAGGGATTCTACTTTATCACTATTGGAAAACAAGATTATTAAACAAAACATTTTAACTCTTTTAAATCTTGCAGATTTTGGCATTCAGGATATTAATAATAAAAAAATAACTCCTGCCGATTTACCCGACAATTCATCTGTAGAATTAATAAAAAAAGTGACTGAAGAGAAATACGAATTTGTCTTATCCAAACGTCCTGTATTTAATTCAAAAGGTGAAAAAATTGGATCTAGGGAATTACTCTTCGATACCCAGGAATCGGATGGAACACTTAAATTTTTTAATTACAGTGGTGTAATACTGGATGCATTATTTAATGGAGGATCTTTATTCATCGATGAATTCGATGCCAGGTTACATCCATCTTTAGCTAAAAAAATAGTAGAGATGTTCAATTCTCCTGTCACCAATAAAAATAAAGCTCAATTGGTTTTTGTAACCCATGACACTAATTTATTAAATAATTTACTGTTACGTCGAGATCAGATCTATTTCACAGAGAAAAATAAACTTTCTGAAACAGTATTGTACTCCTTAGCCGATTTTAAAGGGATCAGGAATGATGCTTCTTATGAAAAAGACTACATAAATGGAAAATATGGGGCAATTCCATATTTAGGTGACTTTGAAAAACTATTTGAATAATGACAAATCGAAAACCCAAAGACCAAAACATCCCATGGGTAAAAACGGAAGATGAAAAATATCCGTGAGCTCAAAAATTTTGAAATACGCAATTTATTCAGGATTTACTGTGAGGGGGTAAACACTGAACCGGAATATTTTAAAAGCTTTCCGGTGACTACAGAAACAAAAATTGAGGCTATAGGATTAGGTCGTAGTAAAACTTCATTAGTTGAAAAAACAATTGAATTTCTTTCAACAGAAGAACTTTTGGAAGGTCAAAATAACTTTGATGAAGATCGTCAACTCTGGGTTGTATTTGATTATGATTTACGGCGAGAAGAAAATGTAGCACAAGATTTTAACAATGCAATTGAGCTTGCAAAAAGAAATGGCATTAGAGTTGCGTATTCCAATGATAGTTTTGAATTATGGTTTATTTTACACGATAGATTTCAAACTTCATCGCTAACCAGAAATGAATATTTCGAAATGCTCTCAATAAAATTAAATTGCAATTACGAAGAAGTAGGAAAATCAAAGGATTTTGCAAAAAGTTTATATAGTATTTTTCTACCTCAACAATCAACTGCAATACAGAATGCTAAACGATTGTTTGAAGAAAAATCAGAAATTTTATATAGCAATCAAAACCCGTGCACTACAGTATTCTCATTAGTTGAAGAGCTGAATAAATGTTTAAAAAGATAACCTTGTTGGCAATCCGTATCGGCTTTGACAAAAAATAGTGATTTACCTAAAGAGCAACAGATGCAAGACAGTTTGACAAGAATAAAAAGGTTAAAACATGAAGTCGGGGCAGTAAAAATTGCCGACAGAATAACAAATCTTCAACCCCCACCACCGCATTGGGATAAAGCGAAAAGAATAAAATATTAGGAAGAAGCAAAAATAATTTTAGAAGAACTCAAAGAAGGCAATTATTTCTTAGCAAGACGATTAGAGACAAAAATTGAAGAATATAGCAAATACACTAACGATTAAAATGTTTGTTACTTACTTCGCTTTTTTTATTCTATAAATGTAT
>CAYMTR010000099.1:2035-5149 GCA_964393405.1 uncultured Prolixibacteraceae bacterium | reverse complement strand
TTTTATGCACAAGTCCATTTGCCGGGGTAGATATAGAATATAAAAACCGCAATATCGAGAAAGTGATGAAAAGGTTCTTGTCGCTCGGGGAACTTGAGAATATTAAAACTATGGATATTCCTGACAAGGAGGTAATTCACTGGTGTGCCAAGGAAGCGATATTCAAGTCGGTAAATACAGTAAACGTAGATTTTGCGACAAGAATATTTGTTGAGGATATCACAAACGACGGGAAAATAAAAGGGAAGTTTATCACCGACAAGGAGGAGACGCAGCTAGACCTATCCTATATTGAAATTGAGGATCATATTGTGGTTTGGACAATCTAGAATTCAGATTTTATTCAGCATTGAAAGGACCTACATTCGGCATTTCGTAAATTGTAGAAGAAGCTGAGTTGTTAGTGAAGATAGTTTCACTGCAACTATTATCAACATATTTCACGTTACTTACTTCGAAAACTACAGAAATATTGTCTACATTATTTTTATTGTTGATCCAGAATACTACATCTTCATAATAAGGGGAGCCATCATCTGAGTGAGTGATAGTTCCGCTTGTATTTTTGTTTGGCGATGCAACACTTTGATTAATTTCTGAATTAGTTATTGTGACCTCATAATCGAACTGCCAATTCGAATTTGTAGTAGGTCCCAGAACTCTATAAGTAACACTAGTAGCTCCGAGAGCGAAATTAGTATTGTCTGAATTGAAACCCTGTGCAGGAATTACATCGGGGCAAGTGTTTGAAGTAATCAATGAAGAAACTGCAACATCAATTGTGGGGTTGACGGTAATAGTACCGGTTGCATTGACAGCGCCACAGCCTCCGGTTAATGGTATGCTGTAATTAAAAGTCCCAATTGCAGTTGGAGTTCCACTAATTGTAATTGTATTAGATGCAAATGAAGCTGTTACCCCTGTTGGAAGACCGGTTGCTGAACCTATTCCTATAGCTCCGGTAGTTGTGTGGGTAATAGCTGATAATGGTGTGCTTATGCAAAGAGTTGGACTTGAAGATGCAGCTGTAACAGTATTGTTTGCAGCAACTATTATTGTTCCTGTTGCATTGACAGTGCCACAGCCTCCGGTTAATGGTATTGTGTAATTAAAAGTTCCTGAAGCAGTTGGAGTACCACTAATTGTAATTGTATTTGAAGCAAATGAAGCTGAAACCCCTGTTGGAAGACCGGTTGCTGAACCTATTCCTGTAGCTCCAATTGTTGAATGAGTTATCGGAGTCAATGGATTATTTATACAAATACTCGGTGTTGATGAAGCGCTTCCTGCTGACATTAAAGGATTAATTACAACAGTTGCCGATTGTCCAGATATATTATTTGAACACCCGGGATTTGATTGATAAGCAACGCTTGAAATACTATAAGTATAAGTTCCGGGAGTGCCTGTCGGGACTGAAATACTGTTATTTGATGAAGCATCCACATCTATAGTATAAGATCCCGAGCTATTAATACTATAAGTTACAGTTATCGGTAAAGTTTGAGAGTTTGTAAAAGTAATATTCGGATTACTTGAGTTTTGGCATATTGTTACACTACCATCGATTGTCGCCGTTGGATTTGGTCTTACTATTATAGTTGCTGTCCCTCCTGTGAATCCGCTTGATCTTGTACATCCAACCGCACTGGTAACTGATACAAGAGTGTAAGTGGTAGTTGAAGTTACATTAGGTGACAAATAAAAAGGCAACCCACTGGTCACATTCTCCTGAGTATGATTTGCAACACCATCATTATACACAACAGTAAAAGGTCCGGTGGAAGCCATAGCTGTCCATGTCAACTGGCCTGTTCCTGAACCACAGAAAGGCCCGTTTGCAGTAAGACTACCCTGAGGAACCGGTTCTGTTGAAACAGTTAATCTGACAATATTTGATGAACGAGTACTGTTTTTTATAGTATCTATTCCTGAAAATTTAGCATAAGCTTTTCTGAGAAAATCTGTTGTAACAGTTGGAGTTGGTGGAGTGTATTCACTTGATGTTGCTCCTGTGATATTCGTAAAATAATTAGACCCTGTCCTGCTTTGCCATTGATATGTTATAGCAGCTCCATCCATACTGGCATCTTCAACGCTAACCAAAGTTGAAGCTGTAGATCCATCACAAATCATTTGATCATAACCTATTTCACCGGCATCAACACTAATTGATAATATCGAATCTCCGCACTGGTATAGTGAAAGGTCAGGTGAATATTCAGGGGCTGGAAATTCATCGTAAATAACTAAATTTCCGATCTTAGCAGCAGGGTAATGCCAAACATCAAAATGTCCGGGATCTGATGAATTGGATGCATCATAAAAATTAATATTATCTAAATCATCAAATCCAAATATTGCGCTCCCATTTATATTTTGTGAAGTGCCGGTAACGTAAAACTTACCACTTCCTCTTACAATTCCTTCATTTGTTAAGTCTTTAGTCCGAACTACTCCGGTCGAACCATTTGTAAAAGTTTCTCCTCCTTTATTTTCCCATGTCCCCTGGGGCAAATAAATCAAACCATTATTTATGATGTTAGTATTGTTTTGGAAAGATGTACCACTTGCGTTAGAGAAGAAAGCACAATAATTATAAACAAGCCCTCCATAGTTAAAATGAAGATAAATACCTGTTATTTCTACTTTCCCATAGTTATAAAAATCGTTGGCACCAACATAACTTGGAATTGTCATCCATCCATCATTCTTGATACAACCATCCCCTTGAAGTTGCCCTGCAATATTCATTAATCCTCCATTATAAATGGAAGAGTTAGAGTTCAAATTGAAATTATTAATACTTAAAAATCTGTAAGTACCACTAAAGTTTAGAAAAACGCATGCATCATTGAAGTTGCCTGCAGCTATTGAAATAGTTCCTCCATAATTCTCTATTCTTCCATTTGTAATTACATCACCTGTAAAAGCTATCGTTCCAACAGTACTATAATTTCTGAAAATTCCTTTGAAATTAAACGAACTAGGTACAAACGTCGCTGTTGGCGCTACTGCTATCGCTGAAGTTAAATTATTGCATGTAACTGATCCTGTAAAATTTATACCATTGGGTATGTATAATAACTCATCACTAAGATTGGGGGATTAGCT
>CAYMTR010000099.1:0-2025 GCA_964393405.1 uncultured Prolixibacteraceae bacterium | reverse complement strand
AAGATTAAAAGTATTGTTTTTTGTTAACTCAGATACAGTAATTGTTTTTTCGGAATAATCAGTAAGAGTTTGTGCCAAAGTTTTAGCATCGCTTGCTGAATAACATGTCTGCCCATACCCCCTCAAACTCACTCCGGCAGCAAGCACAAGCGTTAAAAGAAATATCTTGAAAATTGAAATGACCTTACCCCTCATGATGTTCTTCATTTTCCCTACCGACCTGTTTTAAATACGACTTTTATTACAGAATTGCCAAAATTAAGAAGTTATATCTATTTTTCCATTCAATAAACGCTTATAACATATGTGAAATATGCAATATTTGACGAAAAACGTTTTTGCTAGGATGAAAAACTTAACAATAATCCAAAAATGGCTTTTGCTCCTCAACCATTTATTCTCTTGTTTGTTTTTAGATTAATATATTTGTATATTCCAAGAACACAATGTAACTCCAATTAGTTTATATTTTAATAATGAAGAAGACTGAACCTCATATAATTGTAATATTCGGAGCATCGGGCGACCTAACTAAAAGGAAACTTATCCCTGCCCTCTTTAACCTTCACCAACAAAATCTTCTTGGTCACCCTTTTGCAATTCTAGGTGTTAGTCGCACAAGAATGACTAACGAGGAATTCCGCGAAAGAATGAAGGAGTTTCTTCCTGATGTAGACAGCATTTCCGATTTCATGAATCATCTTTATTATCAGGATATTGACACCAAAAATAAAGAGGATTATTTAATACTGAAAGAACGAATAAACAAGATTAAGGAAGAAATAGATGGAGAGGCAAACATTCTTTTCTATCTATCAACCCCTCCTGAACTCTATACTGTAATACCTGAAAATTTAGCATTTGCAGGCTTAAATATCCAGTCTGAGGGATTCAGACACCTTGTTGTTGAGAAGCCCTTCGGAACGGATTTAAAGAGTGCCAAAGAGCTAAACAAGGAGCTCCTGAAGTACTTTGCCGAAGAACAGATTTTCAGGATAGATCATTATCTTGGCAAAGAGACAGTGCAGAATCTTTTGGTCATGAGGTTTTCAAATAGTCTGTGGGAACCCCTGTGGAACCATAAGTATATTGATCACATTCAGATTACCTCGTCAGAGAAGCTGGGTATAGAAAAAAGAGGCGGATATTATGACAATGCCGGAGCTCTGAAAGACATGGTGCAAAACCACTTGCTTCAGCTTGTTGGGCTGATAGCCATGGAACCTCCGACAGTAATTAATGCCGAGGCATTCAGAAATGAAATGCTTAAGGTTTTTCAATCGATAAGACCACTGAAAAAAGAAACTTTAAATGATAATGTTATCAGAGGTCAATATACATCTTCGTCGATAAAAGAGGAGCAAATGAAAGGTTACAGGGAAGAAGAAGGGGTTGCTACTGAATCGAGAACTGAAACGTTTGTTGCTATGAAACTCAACATCGACAACTGGAGATGGAGTGGCATACCTTTTTACATCAGAACCGGAAAGCGATTGCCTTCTCATGTCACAGAAATTGTTATAAATTTCCGCCCTACCCCTCACCTTCTTTTCAATTCTGTTTCAACAGGAATTAATGTTCCAAATCAATTAATAATAAGGATTCAGCCTGACGAAGGAATACAACTAAAAATGGGATTAAAAATACCCGGAGCAGGATTCAACGTAAAAACTGTAAACCTTGATTTTCATTATTCTGACTTGGCAGAGACATACATGCCTACAGCCTACGAACGTCTTTTACTTGATTGCATCCACGGTGATGCGACTTTATACGCCCGCGGAGATAATGTTGAAAAAGCATGGGAGATAGTACAGCCGGTTATTGATGAATGGAATGAAAACCCTGATTATCCATTATATGGATATCCTGCAGGGACATGGGGACCAAAAGAATCAGAAGGAATAATAAAAGAAGAGGCTCTGGGATGGAGATATCCATGTAAGAATTTAGCAAATGATGGTGAATATTGTGAATTATAAATTTTATGAAGAATATATTTAGAAATGAGGATTTGCCTTATAA
>CAYMTR010000098.1:0-5253 GCA_964393405.1 uncultured Prolixibacteraceae bacterium | reverse complement strand
AATACTACACTTTCGATATTGATTGCTTTAGCCTTGTCTGCTATTAGCTTACCGACTAATGCTGCTTTTTCTGTTTTATTTCCAGTAGCACTTACAATATCTTTATCTAAAGAAGAAGCGCAAGTTAACGTTGTTCCAGATAAATCATCAATAATTTGAGCATAAATCTGTTTGTTACTCCTAAACACACTTAAACGTGGAGTTTCTGGAGTGCCGCTAACAACCTTGCGAATTCTCTTTTTAATTCTATCTCTTCTTTCTTGCTTTGTTAAAGCCATGATTATTACAATTAAACGTTATTTTGAACTGGCTGATTTACCAGCTTTACGTCTGATTTCTTCACCAACAAACTTAATACCTTTACCTTTATAAGGCTCTGGCATACGGAACGACCTGATCTTGGCAGCAACATGACCTAACAATTGTTTGTCATAGCTTTTCAAGGTCACAATTGGGTTACTACGCTTGTCAGTAACTGCTTCAACTTTAACTTCAGGAGGAAGCTGTAAGTAGATGTGGTGAGAATATCCTAAAACAAGTGTTAAAATTTGTCCTTGGTTTTCAGCTCTGTAACCAACTCCAACTAATTCTAACTTGAGTTCAAAACCTTTTGAAACTCCTGTAACCATATTATTCAAAAGCGAACGGTACAAACCGTGCATTGATTTATGGTTCTTAGAATCGCTTGGACGTTTTACTAAAAGTTGACTTCCTTCGATTTCCACATCGATTTCAGGATCCACCTTCTGAGTTAGTTCCCCGAGCGGACCTTTTACTGTGATCAGCTTGTTATCACTGACACTTATAGAAACCCCGCTTGGTATCTCAATGGGTAATTTACCTATCCTTGACATCGTATTTTTCCTCCTATGTTAATATACGTAACACAAAACTTCACCTCCAACGCTCAAATCACGGGCTTCTTTATCCGTAATTACGCCTTTGGAAGTAGATATAATTGCTATGCCTAATCCGTTCAATACACGTGGGATATTTTCGGAATCACAATATCTCCTTAAGCCCGGTTTACTGATTCGTTTAAGCTCTTTTATCGCTGATATACCATTCTCAGGGTGATATTTCAATGCTATCTTGATATTCCCCTGTGGATTTACATCATCTTCAAATTTATAGTTGAGAATATATCCTTTTTCTTTAAGGATTTTTGTCATCTCTTTCTTTAAATTTGATGCCGGTATGTCAACTACCTTGTGGCCTGCTTTTATGGCATTCCTCAATCTGGTCAAATAATCTGAAATTGGGTCAGTCATTTTCTTTTAATTTTAATTACCAACTTGCTTTTTTTACTCCTGGAATAAGACCTGAGGAAGCCATTTCCCTAAAATTGATACGGCTGATTCCAAATTGCCTCATATAACCCTTTGGTCTTCCAGTAAGTTTGCAACGATTATGCAACCTTATTGGATTAGAGTTTTTTGGCAATTTTTGCAAGCCAATATAATCACCGTTTTCTTTAAGTTCTGCCCTCTTCGCAGCATACTTTTCGATAAGCTTTGCACGCTTAACTTCACGGGCTTTCATTGATTCCTTAGCCATATCTTAATTGTTTTTTTCGTTTTTAAACGGCAAACCAAACTCGCGTAACAAAGCATAACCTTCTTCATCTGTTTGAGCTGTAGTTACAAATGTAATGTTCAACCCAGTGATGCGACTCACTTTGTCAAGTACAATCTCAGGAAAAATTATCTGTTCTGTAATACCCAGTGTATAATTTCCACGACCATCTAACTTACCTTCAATCCCCTTAAAGTCGCGGATTCGTGGTAAAGCTATTATAATGAGACGTTCAAGAAATTCATACATCCTTTTCTTACGCAATGTTACGCGTATTCCAATGGGCATCTTCTTCCTTAATTTGAAATTAGAAATGTCCTTGCGTGAAAGGGTTTGAACTGCTTTTTGTCCGGCAATATTACTGATTTCTTCAGTTGCCAACTCCATCAATTTCTTGTCTGCTATTGATGCGCCCAAACCTTGATTCAACACAATTTTTTCGAGCCTTGGTACCTGCATGATGCTTTTGTAACCAAACTGTTTCATCAGTGCTGGTACTACTTCCTCTTTGTATTTCTTTTGTAGTATAGGTACGAATTCCATTACTTAATCTCCTCTCCTGATTTTTTTGAGTAACGAACTAATTTTCCATTGTCGCCCAAACGCCTGCCTACTCTTGTAGCAGCACCGGATTTTGGATCAACAAGCATGAGGTTGGAGATATGAATAGGAGCTTCTTTTTCAATAATTCCACCTTGTGGACTTTTTGAATTTGGCTTGGTGTGTTTTTTCACCATATTTACTCCTTCCACTATCGCACGGTCTTTTTCACGGATAACTTCAAGTACCCTGCCTTTTTGACCTTTTGATTCTCCAGTGATTACCACAACGGTATCGCCTTTTTTGATATTTAACTTTTTCTGCATTGCTTCTGATTTTCAATTATAGTACTTCAGGAGCAAGAGATACGATCTTCATATACTGATCACGCAATTCCCTAGCCACTGGCCCGAAAATACGTGTCCCACGAATTTCTCCTGCGTTATTTAAAAGGACAATAGCATTGTCATCAAATCGTATGTAGGAACCATCAGCACGTCGTACTTCTTTTTTTGTACGTACTACAACTGCTTTAGATACGGTACCCTTCTTTATGCCGCCTGATGGCAAAGCACTTTTGATGGTTACAACAACCATATCGCCTAAAGAAGCATATCTTTTACCAGTACCTCCAAGTACCCTGATAACAAGTGCTTCCTTTGCTCCACTATTGTCAGCTACAGTACATCTACTCTCTTGTTGTATCATTTTTACTTAGCTCTTTCAATGATTTCTACTAATCTCCATCCCTTTGTTTTACTTAAAGGACGGGTTTCCATAATTTTCACAGTATCGCCAATGTTGCAATCGTTTTTGTCATCCTGAGCGTAAAATTTTGAAGTCTTATTTACGAACTTTCCATAAATAGGATGCATCACTTTACGTTTTTCAGCAACTACAATGGTTTTATCCATCTTATTACTCACTACAACACCGATACGTTCCTTTCTGAGGTTTCTTGTATTTTCCATTGTAATCATTTACTTTTCTCAGTTAACATTCGGCTCTGCAACTCAGTCTTTAACCTTGCAACATCCCTCCTCATATCCTTCAAAATAATTGGATTTTCAAGAGGTGTAACTGCATGATTTAATCGCATTTTAACGAGTTTTTCCTTCTCAGTATCGATTCTTTCGACGATTTCCTTAGTTGATAACTCTTTTATTTCCGAAACTTTCATCAGTCCTATCTTTTTTATCTGATGTTATTACTATTCGCTGGCTGAAGATTCAACAAAATCACGTCTTACAACAAACTTAGTTGTAATAGGCAACTTTTGGGCTGCCAAACGTAATGCTTCCTTAGCCATTTCAAATGGAACACCCTCTGCTTCAATTAAGATGCGACCTGGTGTTACAGGCGCGACAAATGCTTCGGGAGCACCTTTACCCTTACCCATACGAACCTCTGCAGGTTTTTTCGTAATTGGTTTATCGGGAAAGATACGAATCCAAATTTGTCCCTGACGTTGCATGTGCCTTGTTACGGCAACACGAGCTGCTTCGATCTGTCGGCCAGTGATCCATGCCGATTCGAGCGATTTTATCCCAAATGATCCAAATGCAAGCTGATTGCCACGTTGGGCTTCACCTTTCATTTTTCCCTTTTGTACTCTTCTAAATTTTGTTCTTTTTGGTTGTAACATCCTTAATAATCTATAAGGGTTAATTACTTCTTTTTCTTACGGTTTACACCTTTAGGCGCTCCGCTGTTTTTAGTATTACTCGCACTCTTTAATCCAACATTTGGTGATAGGTCGCGTTTACCATATAATTCACCTTTGCAGATCCAAACTTTCACACCTATTAACCCAGTCTTGGTAAGAGCCTCGGCTAAAGCATAATCAATATCTGCCCTCAATGTGTGCAGTGGAGTACGACCATCTTTGTACATCTCAGAACGAGCCATTTCTGCGCCGTTTAAACGTCCGGAAACCAAAACCTTGATCCCTTCTGCTCCCATTCGCATCGTTGATGCAATGGCCATTTTAACAGCACGTCTATAAGCAATTTTCCCTTCAATCTGACGAGCAACATTGCCTGCTACTATCTGAGCATCCATTTCTGGTCTCTTAATCTCAAAGATGTTGATCTGTACCTCTTTCGAAGTAATTTTCTTCAACTCTTCTTTAAGCTTGTCAACTTCCTGACCACCTTTACCAATAATAATACCAGGTCTTGATGTGTGAACAGTAATAGTGATAAGCTTAAGTGTCCTTTCAATAATAATCTTTGAAACACTTGCCTTTGAAAGACGAGCATTCAAATATTTACGAATCTTGTAATCTTCGACAAGCTTATCGCCATAATTGTTACCACCAAACCAGTTGGAATCCCAACCTCTGATAATTCCTAAACGATTTGCAATCGGATTAGTTTTCTGTCCCATGTATTACTATTTTGTGGTTATTCGGTTACAGGATTTTTACTATCCAAATATAATGTCACATGATTCGATCTCTTACGGATACGGTGTGCCCTACCCTGCATAGATGGCCTGATTCTTTTTAACATCCTGCCTGAATCAACATATATTTTCGAAACAAAAAGCTTGCTTTCTTCTAATCTCTCACTTTCATTTTTTGCTTGCCAATTTGCAATTGCAGAAAGTAAAAGTTTTTCAACTCTGTTAGAAGCTTCTTTTGATGAGAATTTCAATACATCAAGAGCTCTGTTTACTTCCATTCCCCTTACCATATCAGCTACTAGCCTCATTTTTCTCGGAGATGTTGGACAGTTTTTCAGAACTGCAAAATATTGTTTCTTTTTTTCTTCTTTACGCTTTTCAGCGCTTATTCTTTTTCTTGCACCCATTGTCTTTCTTTTAAAATGATTTTAACGACTCACACCTATTTACGATTTCCGGCGTGTCCCCTGTACGTACGGGTTGGTGCAAATTCTCCTAGCTTGTGGCCTACCATGTTTTCAGTCACATATACAGGAATGAATTTGTTTCCGTTATGAACAGCTATCGTGTGTCCAACCATATCAGGAGAAATCATTGATGCACGAGCCCATGTTTTAATTACGCTCTTCTTACCTGATTCATTCATAGCAAGAATTTTCTTTTCCAGCTTGAACGCAATAAAAGGCCCTTTTTTCAATGAACGACTCATACTACTTACCTTTTACAAATTAT
>CAYMTR010000097.1:0-5402 GCA_964393405.1 uncultured Prolixibacteraceae bacterium | reverse complement strand
GCCATTATTTTATCCATTATTATCTTCCGACGATGCCCTGAATATTCTGATTGCCAATTATTACAATTTGCCTGACGATCTTTATTGTTGGGGGCAGGACAGGGGAGGAACCTTGATTCCAATGATTAGTCAGCTTTTTATTGAAATCTTTAATTGGTCGGCCTTGTTATCTGTTTCAATTTCATATTACCTGATAATAATTGCAGGATATTTTTGCTTTTCATCCTTTTTCAAAAGCAATTACAATAAAATCATTTTTGCAATTGTTTGGTTTCTGCCGTTTCAACGGTTTATTGAGTTATTGCGATATCCTATCGGCATGGAATACAGTCTGATAGCTGCATTTGCCTTCTTTATTAAGAGATTGGATGAAAATAACTTCAGGAATAAGTTCTGCAGGCATTTATATTTAGTTGGAAGTATAATTGTTTCCATACTGGCAGTTTGGGTTTCAGATACAGCTGTTATTACTATTTCAATATTACTGATTTTGACCTTGATATACAATGTTATAAAAAGCGGCAGACTTCAAATTAATAAGGTACAGGCTTTGTATTTGTTTTCAGGTATTGTTTTAGGGTTACTATTCATAATATATTCTAAATCGACTGCTGTTGTGAAGTCTTCCAATTATTTATCGGTCAATACTTTTAAAGAAATATTTGAAGGATTGGGGATAATTGGCAGGTCGTTCCTTGAAGTGATGACATTCAAAACAGGGGAGATAGTTGTGAGCATATATACATATCTAACAATAATTTCAGTGGGGATATTTGTATATGTTTTATCAAAAAAACAAATTTTAAAACTGATGTCTGATAAGTGGATAATGTTTTTTCTGGCTGATTTCATTATCATCTTTGCAGTTATCCTGCTTTCATCGTGGGTATTGGCAAATGGAATGGGGCGATGGTATTTTGTTGCAAGCTACATATCATTTTCAATGTTTTTATTATTATCCCTTGAAACATTGACTGATGGCAGGGTGAAAAAGATTTTCAGGTATGTCTTTACCATAATTGCAATAACGGGAGTGGTAAGCACCTATCACAACATGTTGTATGTGAAGCCAAAGGCCTTGCGCCCGATGGTGAAGACGGCTGGAGAATTCAAGCAGCTTGGCAGGATAGGCATAATAGGCGACTTTTGGAATTCATATATTTATTCCTGCCCTGATCCTGAGATGATTATGGCAACGCCTCATGATAATAGTAATGTGAGAAACAAGGCGTTGGCTGACAAGGTATTTGAACGCGAAAATATATATCTCATTAAAGATATGTGGCTTGAAAGTTTTCCGGATACGATAAGCCAGTTTGGGCATATACTGATTAAAGACGGAGAGCAGTTCAGGATGGGGGGAAGCGAGGTTTGCAAGTACAGGGAGAAGAAATAAACTGGCACTGGACACAATCAGCTTGATTTCTTCTACCCTAAATTTATACAGCCAATATATTAATTACCAAATACTATTTAAATATCCATTTCGTTATTGTTAAATACTTCTAATGGAAAGTATTTAAAATAACTGTAATAAAATCATGAGATATTTAATTACAATTCTTTTATTGTCATTGTTTCCAATAGTTTTATTCTCCCAGCCATTTCAGGTAAAAGGGTATGTGAAAGATAAATCATCAGGAGATATTCTTCCTAATGCTCATGTTTTTATTGATAATCATGGAAAAGTTATAGTTGCCAATAGTTATAGGTTTAAATTCTAAGTTAACATTACTGCTAAAAATCAGCTTTTTTTCTCCCTTAACTTATATAAATCAATTACCTTTGCCCCCTGTTTTAAAATTACAACACAGTTATGGCAGATAATAAAATAAATCTTTTTCAGGAATTCCCTCCGGTATCAACTGCCGAGTGGCAGGCTAAAATTGAAGCCGACCTTAAAGGGAAAGATTTTGAAAAAACATTGGTATGGAGGACTAACGAAGGTTTTAACGTTCGTCCGTATTACCGCGGTGAAGACCTAGAAAACTTAAAGTATCTCAACACTCTTCCCGGACAATTTCCATACGTCAGGGGGACGAAAGAAAGTGGCAACGACTGGCTTGTTCGTCAGGATATCGAAGTTGCCGATTTCAGTGAGGCAAATAAAAAAGCACTTCAACTGCTTAATAAGGGTCTTAACTCAATCGGGTTCATCATAAAGGGCTGTGAAGACCTTTCAATGGACGATCTTGAAATATTGCTTAAAGGTATTGACCTTAATGCAACTGAAATAAATCTTTCACGTTGTCATTGCAAACCGGTTAGCTATAGCTTGCTTGCTGAATACATCAAAAAGAATTACGGTGAAGGTTCCAAAATCAGGGCTTCAGTTAAAGTTGATCCTATTGGAAGATTGGTTCGCAAGGGAAACTTTGATATGTCTGATTTCAATGGTTTGAAAAAATTGGTTGAAGAGGCAGAGGACCTTTGCAATTTGAGTGTCATTTCAGTCAACGGAAAGACATTCCGCGATGCCGGTTCTTCGATAGTTCAGGAGCTCGGTTTCTCCCTAGCTCAGGGAGCTGAGTATATTACCCAGCTTACCGAATTAGGATTAAGTGCTTTTAGTGTTGCTTCAAAAATCAAGTTCAACTTTGGTGTTGGGGCTAACTACTTTATGGAAATAGCAAAACTGAGAGCAGCACGCCTTCTTTGGGCTAAAGTGGTTGAAGCTTATAATCCTGAATGTGAATGCGGTGATGATTGTTCTTGCGGTGGTGAATGCGAAGACGGTAACTGCAAATGTTGCGGTGCTATGCTTATCCATAGCGAAAATACTATCTGGAACAAGACAGTTTATGATCCATACGTAAATATGCTTCGCACACAGACAGAAGCAATGAGCGCTGTTCTTGGCGGTACAGATTCAATGACAGTTATGCCATTTAACGCTGCTTATGAAAAGCCAACTGACTTTTCTGAAAGGATAGCACGCAACCAGCAGCTTCTTTTAAAAGAGGAATCACACTTTGACAAGATAGCTGACCCTGCTGCAGGATCATATTACATTGAAAATCTTACAAACAATATAGCTGAACTGGCATGGAAACTTTTCCTTGAGGTTCAGGACAAAGGTGGCTTTATTGCTGCATTTAAAGAAGGATTTATTCAATCGCAGATTGAAGCAACAGCTGCTAAACTTGATTTAGCAATTGCTACACGCCGGGAAAATTTGCTTGGGACAAACCAGTTCCCTAATATCACTGAATATATTCAGAATGAACTTGATGCAGAAGTCTTCAGTAAGATTTCATGTAAATCGGAAAATGCAATTGCTGAACCTTTGAAACGTTACCGCGGTGCTCAGGCTTTTGAAACATTGCGTTATGCAACCGATATGTATGCTAAAAACCATAAACGGCCTTTAGTATTCATGCTAACAATAGGAAATCTGGCAATGAGAAAAGCACGTGCACAGTTTGCATGTAATTTCTTCGCTGTAGCAGGCTTCGAAGTTCTTGAAGGTAAAGGGTATTCCGATGTTGAAGAAGGTATTGTTGATGCTGTAGAAGCAGGGGCTTCAATTGTAGTTATCTGCAGTTCAGATGAAGAGTATGCAGAATTTGCTCCTCAGGCAGCTGAAAAGCTTATTGATGAAATCTTTGTAGTTGCCGGCAATCCGGTTTGTAAAGAGGAATTAGAAGCAAAGGGGATAAGTAATTTCATCCATGTAAAGAGCAATCTTCTAAATGAATTAACGAGCTACCAGCAAAAACTGGGAATAAAGAAATAATGTTATTACCAGTAAAAATTAAAGAAGACAATTATGAATCCGAATTTTAAAAATATAAATATAAAAGAATCCAAAGGAGGCTGCTGCTGTGGAGATTCTTCGAATGAGAAAGCAGGTAAAGAAAATTTATGGATGACTCCTGAGTTGATTCCTGTAAAGCCGGTTTATACAAAATCAGACCTTGAAGGAATGGAACACCTGAACTATGCTGCAGGTTTAGCTCCTTTTCTGCGTGGACCTTATTCAGGAATGTATGCGATGCAACCATGGACAATACGTCAGTATGCCGGTTTTTCAACTGCTGAAGAATCAAACGCTTTCTACAGAAGGAATCTTGCTGCAGGACAAAAAGGACTTTCAGTAGCTTTCGACCTTGCAACACACCGTGGTTACGATTCTGATCATCCACGTGTGGTTGGCGATGTTGGGAAAGCCGGTGTAGCTATCGATTCAATCCTCGATATGAAGATTCTTTTCGATCAGATACCATTGGACAAGATGTCGGTTTCGATGACAATGAACGGTGCTGTGTTGCCGATTCTTGCATTCTATATCGTTACAGGTCTTGAACAGGGAGCAACCCTTGAACAACTTTCAGGTACAATACAAAACGATATTCTGAAGGAATTCATGGTGCGTAACACCTATATTTATCCTCCTGAATTTTCAATGAAAATCATTGCTGATATTTTTGAATATACAGCTAAGAACATGCCTAAGTTCAATTCTATATCAATATCGGGCTACCATATGCAGGAAGCAGGGGCAACAGCCGATATTGAAATGGCTTATACTTTGGCTGACGGTCTTGAATATTTGAGGGCCGGTATAGCTGCCGGAATGGACATCGATGCATTTGCACCCCGTCTTTCATTCTTCTGGGCTATCGGGATGAACCATTTCATGGAAATTGCCAAGATGCGTGCAGCGCGAATGATTTGGGCAAAGCTGGTTAAACAGTTCAATCCTAAGAATCCTAAGTCGATGGCACTGCGTACACACTCACAAACATCGGGATGGTCGCTTACAGAGCAGGATCCTTTCAACAATGTTGGCCGTACTGCAATTGAAGCTATGGCATCAGCTTTGGGACATACACAGTCGCTGCACACCAATGCACTTGACGAAGCTATTGCTTTGCCAACCGACTTTTCGGCACGTATAGCACGTAACACTCAGATATACATTCAGCAGGAGACAGAAATCTGTCGTTCTCTCGACCCATGGGCAGGTTCATATTATGTGGAAACGCTTACTAAAGAACTTTACACAAAAGCATGGTCGTTGATTGAAGAGGTTGAAAAACTTGGTGGTATGGCTAAAGCTATCGAAACAGGTGTTCCAAAAATGCGTATAGAAGAAGCTGCTGCACGTACTCAGGGACGTATAGATTCAAAGAATCAGACAATTGTAGGATTGAACAAATATCGTCTTGAAAAAGAAGACCCAATTGATATTCTGGAAGTCGACAATACTGCGGTAAGGATTTCACAGATTGAAAGATTGAAGAACCTTCGTGCAAACAGGAACGAAGAAGAAGTAAAGGCAGCCCTTGCAGCAATAACCAAATGTGCTGAAACAAAACAAGGCAACCTTCTTGAATTATCGATTGATGCAGCCAAGAAACGTGCATCATTAGGTGAAATTTCAGATGCCTGCGAAAAAG
>CAYMTR010000096.1:0-5486 GCA_964393405.1 uncultured Prolixibacteraceae bacterium | reverse complement strand
AATGTATTGAGGTTCATGATTTTCTCCCAAGTATGCTATTCGAATAGTATTATCGCGAATACGCCACCCATACGTACAATGAGTAAGAAGCTGCTATAGTTCCCTGCAAACTTCGTTATTTTTCTGAATCATTCTAATCTATCAAATCAAGTTTCTCTTTTTCTAGCACATATCCATTATCTCTCGCTTGTAAATAGAACTTTACCGCATTATCAATATCATTGTTTTTTTCGTAAATTCGTCCAAGTACATAACAAGCCAATTCATCATTCAATGACGCCGCTTTTTGCAATATCTCAAGGCCTTTCTCTTTGTCCTCTGTATAAAGTTTTTCGCCAAATCGATTCCATTGTTCGCCATAATATGTCCACTTGCCTGTATAATACAATGCTCTTGGTATATTATGCTTTGCAGCTTCATAGATATATCTTTTTCCTTCCCGTTCATCCTTTTTGCATCCGGTTCCATTTAAATAGCATTCAGCAACCGGGATAAAAGCTTCAACGTAGGAATTGGAAGCCGCTAAATAATAGAAAAAAGATGCTCCGGAGTTATCTTGCGGGACTCCTTCTCCTTTAAAATATGCATTACCTAAATAAAAGAAAGCCGGAATAAAACCTTGCATTGCTGATAGTCCAAGGTATTTTATGCTTTCTTCAAGGTTATGTTCTTTCAAAAAAAATTGAGACACAATGAACTGCGATACATAGTCTCCAGAGTTTGCCTTTTCCAGTTCTTCACCAAAAACATACGAATCTAATTCATTTATTTCAGGTATCGTTTTTAGTACTTTAAAACCAGCTCTATTTATTCCGATATCATCACCATATGGATTCGGAAACACAAAAACAGAAGCTATTATATACATATCCCAGAAGTAGTTCCCCTGATAGTTGAGTTCGATTTCTTTCGGGATACTGATTTCCATGTTCTTTGAAGCTTTATGGCCATTAAATAAAACTGTCTTGATTTCTTTTAAGCTTTTAGACAACGACACTTTTTCCAGAGAATCAATACCGCCTATGGTGTTTTCAATAGTTTCAATATTTTCGGGTATTTTGTACTCTTTCTCTTTCTTTCTTGCTGGATATACAACCAGGCTTTTATTTTTCTTACTATAAAGAACTCCATCTATGCTTTCATAGACAGGATTATCTTTAGCGACCTCTATTTCTTCCAGGGAAATATCATAATATCTATCAAGTCCGCTTGAATCAACAGTCGGTATGGCCCCATTTTCAATTGAAATGCAGCTTGCAGGTATTGTTATTTTTTTTAACTTCCTACATCCATAAAAGGAGTTTCTATCTAGAGATTGTATGCCCTCCTGGATTGTTATATTTTCAATACTCCGTCCATAACTGTATATGGAAACTCCAGATGCCGCGGCGACGTTCTTGACAAAGCATTTTTTGTTTTCTACAAAAATGAACGAGGGGATAGTAACGTCTATGCTGTCATTTGGTAACATCCAAACTATCGCTTCGCCATCAGGTATATCTTTGTGAACTCTCATGTAATCATCATCAATATGATTATATGCATATACTATTCCGTCAACAGTGATTGTTTCTGGAAATGCAGGATACGCTGATACTATCAAACCAACAAATACTGCAATTAAAAAAGTGCGTAATTGCGAATAATACGTAATAGAAGGCATAATACTGTTCTCCTTGGCGGTATCCGTTAGAGCGGATCGATGTTGTCGATGGTTCCGTAGGCAAAGCCTTTCTTGGCGCTGGAGGCATCCAGGATGAGGCATGAGAAAAATAAGTTCCCGTGGTAGCGATAGCCGTAGATAAAGCCAGGAGGGCTAAAGTTCACTTTGTAAAGGATTTGACCGTCGCCGAAGTAGAAGCTGTCGCCGACTTCGGTATCGTACTGCGTAAGTTGCATGTTGATCTCATGCTCGTCCATTCCGGAGAACTTGATGGAAAGGGTCAATATCCCGGTATTTCGGCTGTATTGGCCCGTGATATCTATTTGCATATCGGTCCCCGTGAACCGGTAGGCGAACGGGAAGATCGTGGCGCCTTGTCCCGCTCCCAGTACGGGTTCCGGTTCCACGCGGCTCCCGATGAGTTCTTCCCCTTCCGGCTCGCTATCTGAAGAGCAGGCCGAAAATAACGCCAATACAACCGCGAGCGCGAATAAGAAGCGTTTCATGCAGGTCCTCCCTCCCTCTGTGTCCTTGCTTCTTATCTTAACAGAGGTCTCATCATATGAGGTTGAAGCAGTTGTTAGGTGCTCAATACTTTTTCCCTTAAGTCTTTTCGTTTAGGTAATCATTCTTGTTCTTTTTTAGGGAATGATTAACTATATTCTTAATTAGATGTGTCGTAAAATCCAGAAAGGTATGTTTTCCCTTGATATGTCAAATATTAGAAAGCTCGTACAGCTCGTACTAGACATTTTTCTTCCCTATGATCACTCTCACTAGTAAAACCACCATAATTAGTACCCAAATAATATGTACACCTACCATTTGTTGAAGAAGACCAGTATGAATTATTGTTACTGAGAACAGCCTTTTCTCTTGAATTTTTATTTATTAGCGATAGTTCATCTATACTAGGTAAAAACCAATCATCGTATCCGTCGAATATAAGTTCATCACAAATCATTGCAGCCTTTCGAGTTTCTCCCAATTGGTTTAGTAATTCTACGATAATTCTTGTATTGTTTTTTCCTGAACCAATATTTGATAAACCACCTTCAAAATACTTATATTCTGCTCCCCATTCTGCTTCAAATTCAGATTCGACAGGAGCTACTTCTAAATAGCGCCAGTTATTTGAATAAATGCCTTTATCATAAAAGATGATTCCACCAGCAGGCCCAAAACCTCCGATTTTATATTCCTTCCCCTCAGTGCCAGATTGCTCATCTTCTATTTTCCCAGCGAGTTCTTTTGCCAATTTAGGCATCACGCTACGTATTGTTTCTGATTCTTTTACCCCTGTGCCTGCCGTCGACACAACTTCACCATTTTCGACATTAACAATGCGTACATCGATATTGTATTCTCCTTTTGCCATCGAAGTAAGAACATCATCCAAAGTTCTTTCAGTAATTATAAAATTTACAATACCTATCAGAACATATTTTACTCCTAAGATCTTCCCCACCTGAGCAATTTGATTAGTACTAACATTTGATTTTTGAAATCCTTTCTCTACAAAAACCTTATCTATTTGTGTGCGTTCAATAATCGAAAACTTCCGTGTATCAAATAAGGAAGAAATCAGCATTTCTGATATACCATCAACTGTGTATTCACTAACACCAACTCCAGGCTTAAAATCCATCACGGCAATTTTTATTTTTTCTTGTGTAGAAACACTAACAAGTGAAAAAAACAAGACGTGAAATAAAACCAAAAGAAACCTTCTCATTTTAACCTCCATATATCGTACCTTAATCCTTCTGACATCAGTGATGTTGTTATTAAGCAGAGACTATCACACTAAAATCATTCTCGAAATCGATATTATCTTTATCGATACCTTTTTCAAGATATAGAATATTTTCTGGAAACAATTTTATAAGATTATGAATTCCAGATTCTATAGGCATATTTTGTTGTGGTAAAGGATTGTAATACACAACTCTGCAATCTTTATTTGATAGCAATGAATAAGTGATAAGTTCATTGATATAAGGGTCTCGCAAGTCAAATCCTATAATGATTATATGACTTGAATTTGATATTTTTTTGAAAAATAATTCATGTAATTTTATGAAGATTTCATCTTTGGGTTTATCTTTGAAGCCAGGAAATAATATCGGCATTGATGAGGGTTTACTTGGTCGAGCATTCGTTCCTGATTTCACACAACCAAGCTGTTTATCAAAATGCCAATCTAAAGATCCATGTATTTTATAATAGTCAAGTATTTGCGTATCAGAATTATTACTGTCAAATGATTCAACAATTGCGTTGTATTTATATTTGAAACCAAAATTTATATCAAAAATTCCTAATTCGTTTTTCAATTTATCTTGAATACTTATTAATTATTTTTCAAATGATAAATCATAATTTGTAGTGAAAATATTGATTTTTTTACTTGGATATTTATCTTTAATACTCTTAATTAAATTGTAATATAGGGTACTAGAATCTTTGATATTAAAGTTATCCAAAAGTTCATAAATCTGATTTTTTACATAATCACAATATTTTGCCGCAGGGAGTGTAATGTTTCGTAGATTTTTTTGTATTAAATTATTATCAACATTGATAAGATTCATATTTTGTAAGAGATAATTCTGAATAGTACTTTTTGGATTTAGAAGATCATCGAGTGCGGACATAATACATTCGATATCATAATACTTTTCTTTAAGATATTCTTTTAGCAACTGATGAACGGGATATTTTTGTGATTCATCTATAACTAATTTGAATTCATTCGTCATCGGCAAACCAATTATTTTTGATAATCCAGCACCAGTTAATAAAGTAATTTCTTGATCATTCATTTTTATTCCTCGGCCCGAAGGGTCTGTCTAACATTTGCTTAACCTGCAACGCGTACATTGGCGCGAAACTTGCCGAGCGTAGCGACTAGCAAGTTTCGTGACAATAGCGTTGACAGGTTGAAGCAGTTGTTAGGTTATTGAATGAGATTTAATACGTTAATTACATTTAATGGGCTCATGAAATAATCAAGAACAGTACCTTTTAATACATATTCTTGTTTTGTTTTCAACAATGCAACATTATCATCATTTGTATATAACTTAATAGCAACCGTATCGTTTTTAATAAAATTGACAATAACATCACCAGTTACTACATATGCTCTATCATTATACTTGCTTTCATCAATAGAACGTATTGTGACTTTAATTTCTGCATTTTTTCCAATTAATCCGCTATTCTCAATAAATTTCTTTGCCCAAAGTGTACTCGGTGCATTAGCAGTTAAATTATATAAAAATGTAGGATCAATTAGTGTTTTTTCTTTATAGGAATTATAAGATTCGGTGTTTGCAAATACTGCATTTGCCCTATCGGATAAATTTGTAGCCATTTTTGTCATAGAAGACTTCATGTTTGATTTCCAAGCAGACGTTGGTTTTCGATTCCCATCAACATTTGCAGTTTCCATCTTTGGAACATTACAAACAATTTTCCCATTTTCTACTTTATATTCAGCTATATAACGAACTGCCTGATTCGACATTAGCACTTTCTGATAACTAATAAAATTCAGCAAATACACTTCACTAGCTACATCCGCTTTTTCTACAGATACGAGATAATTACCATCAATATTAAGCATTACCTCCCAAACAGCAGGATATATTGGTTTTACATCTCCTTCTTGAGCGAACAAACACACTGATAGAAAACCAAACATTAAAACGAACAAAACCTTCTTCATTGAAAACTCCTTGGATAAAATAATAAGCATATAGATGCTTAAGGATAAATTTGAATATATACTCGCGCGCCGAAGGCGTCAACCTAACAT
>CAYMTR010000095.1:0-5501 GCA_964393405.1 uncultured Prolixibacteraceae bacterium | reverse complement strand
TCAATTTGAATATTTCACGATATGTAAGCACATCTTTAGACGAAGAAATAATTGATTTGAAAGTGGTAAACAAAAAATTGGTTGACCTTGAAAAAGACATTAGCAAAGCAAGAGAGACTCACAATAAGTTTTTAAAGGAATTGGGGCTTCCTCCAATATAGAGCCAAAGCTATTTGCAAGCACATTGCCAAAGTCTTACAATCCATATCTCCCCCAAGTTTGTAACGAGTAATTGGAAATAATTGAGAAATAAGAACTTAATATTTATGTACCTTAAGTAAATATTTTTGTATTTAAAAAGCACCTCTTAGAATTGTGAGAAAAAGTCTTTTTATTAGCCATGCGAATCCTGATGATAACGATTTCACAAAATGGTTAGCATTAAAACTCATAGGATTGGGTTATGAGGTGTGGTGCGACATTTTGTTTTTAGATAAAGGAGCAGATTTTTGGTCCAGAATTGAAAAAGAAATCCGGGAAAACTCAATTAAGTTCTTGTTAGTATTATCATCTTATTCAAATCAACGCGATGGTGTCCTTAAGGAACTTACAGTAGCTGGTAAAGCTAAAAAGCAATTAAATGATGACAACTTTATCATTCCACTAGCTATTGATGAAAAACTATCATATGACGATATTAATATCGATATTGTCAGACTTAATGCAATTGATTTTAAAATCTCGTGGGCTGTTGGTTTGCAGGACCTTATTGAGGCTCTTGAAAAGCAGAAAACTCCAAAAAATAGCCCCGACCCCAATAATAGTAATCTGCTTTATCAACAAATTTTTCTTCATAACAGAGGAGTTATATCTAAAGAGGAAATATATGATTCTAACTGGTTTCCATTACTTTCATTCCCTGAGTATTTAAAGTTTCATGATTTTGAAAATTATATCCCGAAAGGATTTGCCATTAAGGAACTTACTTACCCGGTAATTTCATATAAAAATTACTTATGCACTTTTGCATGGGAATATGATTTCATGCATCAATTACCAAAGACTGAAACCTATAATAAAAAAACGATAAATATTCCTACTTCAGAAATATTATCAGGTGAATACAATACAGAATTTATCAGTAATGCTGAATGTCAGAGACTAATAGTCCAAATAGTAAATAAGTCTTTTGAGGCACAGATGAAGGAAAAAGGACTAAGAGAATATCAAATGTCAAACAGTATGGGCTATTGGATTGAAAAGGGGAAGCTTGAAAAAGATAAGTTCAATAAGATTCAACTAGTTGGAAAATTAAAAGAAAAAAACTGGCACTATGGTATTTCAGGTGCTGGCAAATTATATCCATTCAATGTGTTGATGATTTCATCACGAATTTTCTTTACTCAAGATGGAATTAATTTAATCGAATCGAAAAGCATCCAACATTCAGCAAGGAGAAAACAAGGCAAGAACTGGTGGAATGATGCTTGGAGGTCCAAACTGCTTGCTTTCATCCAGTACTTATCAGATGATGAGAGTTCGTTCTCATTGAAAGTAGGTAGTGAAGAATATATTAGAGTTTCAACTGAACCATATAAATTCATTGGGAAAGTAAGCTATAATATCCCAAATGAAAACACCCTGGAAGAAGAAACAGAATTATATGATCTAAATGATCTTGATAATTCTGAAGAAGAATCTGTCGATTTAATTGACACAGAATGAAAGAATTGCATTACATAGAAGAACCTAATATACTGTTTGCGAATGGTCAGAAGTGCACCGATGCAAGAGATGGCCTCGCTCTTTTTGGTCCTCTGACTAAATTATATGGAATTAAAAGCGGAGTAGTTGCTACCAAACAAGGCCTGAAGATTTTCAAAGCATATCTTAGTCAGATTCAGAAACCAATCTTCAATACAAATAGTATTACACGTCCAATGTTTCCTGGGTTCGAAGCTGTATTTGGGTGTAAATGGGAACCCGATAACTTGCTTTTCAAAGAAGTAACCAATGAGGATATTGGTAAATTCATGTTTAATGAAAGCACTCATAAAAGGACTTATGATTTAGTAACATTGTTCATTGATAAAATCATTGCCGCAAACAAAAATGATGCTGAGAGAGTGGATGTTTGGTTTGTCATTGTTCCTGACGAGGTTTATAAGTATTGCCGTCCGAATTCCGTTTTACCGAAAGAATTAGTCCAGACTAAATCATTAATAACCAAATCAAAAGCCAAAGATTTTGTTTATATGCCCTCGCTGTTTGAGGAATTCGATAAGGAAGATAAAAAAATGAAGCTGCAGGCGGATACTTATAATTATGACGCTCAATTTCATGATCAGTTAAAAGCAAGACTACTTCAATATACAATTCCTACTCAAATTCTTAGAGAAAGCACATTGGCTTGGAGGGATTTTAAAAATTCATTTGGAAAACCCATAAGAGATTTTTCAAAAATTGAGGGTCACTTAGCCTGGACTATTTCAACAGCTGTGTATTATAAAGCTGGAGGGAAACCGTGGAAGTTATCTGATATCAGAAATGGTGTTTGCTATCTCGGTTTGGTTTATAAACAACTTGAAAAAAGCAAAAATCCCAAAAATGCTTGTTGTGCCGCGCAAATGTTTCTAGACAATGGGGACGGAACTGTTTTTAAGGGTGAGGTTGGCCCTTGGTACAATCCTGAAAAGGGAGATTATCATTTAAGACCGAAAGAAGCTAAAGCTCTTTTAACCCAAGCTTTGGGATCATATAAAGAACAAAATGGAGAATATCCTAAAGAAATATTCATTCACGCCAAAACAAGATTCAATTATCATGAATGGAATGCCTTTAAGGAAGTTACACCGGAAACAACAAATCTTGTTGGGGTGACAATTACTAAAACAAAGCCATTAAAACTTTATAAATCAGAAGGCGACTACCCTATTTTAAGAGGCAATGCCTTCGTTGTTAATGATAAGTGCGCATTTTTATGGACTGTAGGATATGTACCAAAAATACAAACCACTCTATCGATGGAAGTCCCAAATCCAATATATATTGAAATAAATAAGGGTGATGCAAACATAATCCAAGTTATGAAAGACATTCTGGCTCTAACTAAGTTAAATTACAATGCCTGTATTTATGCAGACGGAGAACCGGTCACTCTTCGTTTCGCTGATAAGATTGGAGAAATTTTAACAGCAAGCACAAGTATAAAAGCTCCCCCACTAGCATTCAAATATTACATATAAAAATAATCAAGATGAGCATTGAGTCAAAATCCCAAGAACTTAAAGATCTCGTTTCCACATATGATACTCAATGGTTGCTTGGTGATTTGTCAGGTTTGATGCAAAATATTGGCACTGGTAGAGCTAATGACCAGCTTGGAAACCTTTCATCACCTATGAGGCAACTTTATTTCCTAGGTGGTTTACTTGTAACATCTGATCCTTCTAATGGCCATGATGTGCAATATACTCCAGAGAAATGGAATCAGATGGTTGACTTATTAAACCAAATTGAATCTGAGTATGATAAAATTTTCTTCCCAAAACCTGATGAAGAAATTGATGAAGAATGGAAAAAAGTTAGGTCCGTTGCTATGCCTTCTTTTCTTTCATATTTCAATCAAGGCCCCCTAAATTATGAGGAACAATCAATAAATTGGGTAAGAGATTTATTTAATCAACTTGATTCAATAATTGAACCTGCGACAAATTTGAAAACAGAGGATTTCTTACAGTTTTATGAAAATCTTGATACACTGGTTCAAAAAAATTTTCAGAACTTCTCATCCAATAAATCAAACCCTAGACCAAATTGGGAAAAGTATACTAAAATTAAAATGGGAGTCGTTGATGAAGCACCTGAAATCATAAAAGAATTTGGAGAACAAAGAAGACCATTATATACCTTTGTTGCTGACAAAGGTATAATCGATCGTTTTTATCCTTCTGAACTTGTTTCTCGTTCATTACAATTAGAGAAAGTCAATTCTATTTTATCATTACTTTCTACAACTAGGCAACAATCAGACTATTTATATTATACAGCTACAAAGCCAGGCAACCCCCTTTATGAAAAACCGATTATAGATATCGGCGAAGGTATGTATCAGGTTTTTGAAGTAAAGCAAGTTATACATGCTATTGAGAATCTGCTTGAGAACACCTTCTCTTCAACAATTGGCAACACCACAAAACTGGTTGACAAAAAGGGCAAACTTCTAGAAGAACGGATTGTTACCCTATTAAATAAATTTTTCAAAAAAAACTTCGAAGTATATACAGATTACTACGTGGATGGTTGCGAGCAAGATATTCTATTTCTATGGAAAGAATATGCATTTATTATTGAAGCCAAAGGGTACAATTTAAGAGAACCTTTTCGTGACCCAGATAAAGCATTTGTCAGAATCAAAGATGATTTCAAGGCTTGCATAGGTTATGGGTATTTACAAACAAAAAGGGTGGAACAGAAATTTATTGATCAGGTACCTTTAATAATTAAAGATAAAAAGGGCAACTTAATTAAAGAGATAGATACTACTAAATATGCTAATAACGATTTCTCAATAATTGTGAACCTAAGATCATTCGGTCAAATTCAGAACGATCTTTCCACTTTATTAGAAGTTGAAGAAGATTCATACCCTTGGGTCGTGAAATTTGATGATTTCGAAGTTTTCATCCTTACATTAATGGTAAAACAGAAGAATCCATATTTTTTTATAAACTATTTACTTTTTCGTGAAAATTTACATGGTAAACTAATTTGTATGGATGAATTGGAAGTATGTGGAGCATATATTTCTGGTAAAATCACAGAAGAACTGGCAGAAAAAGAAGATACTATCTTAACTACTCCGGATTTGGCTAATTTGTTTGATGCTCAATACAACAAAGGTATTGGCTTTAAAAACGAAAAATATTTAAGGGAGAAGAGGAGTGGTAAATATATTTTCTTGTAATTAATAGGAAGTTTGTATCAAATTTGCAAGCACATTGCCAAAGCCCCACAAGCCAATGCCAAGTCAAAGCTTTGGCAAAGAGCTTGCAAATCAAAACCTCTAAAATTTTAAAATTTTTCTCCCGCGCGCCGTCGCAATAAAATTTTTGCACCAAGACTAACAAAAAAACAAAATTCGCTTACTTTGACAATCTTCTGATATCTAGACAAATAAATAAGGCCTGGCCCATAACACGGACGGTATAATTCATAAGCTCGTCACGGTTTTTGCTTTTGCTCCTGCACCCAAGACAAATTTGTAATAGTTTATACCGCGACCGCGCCAATGCCAGCAATAAAACTTAGTATACCTTGACTTGTTACCTGCTCCTGATTAACCTTGTACCGCGACACTCGTATAGGCCACAAAACTTGTACCTGGATGGCAAAAACCGCGCCGTACTCTCCTCGCACCGTGACAGCTTTCTGGCCCGCCAGATGGCGGGTACCAGGACTCAACCCGGATGCTTCGTCGAGTAACGCTTACGAAATTATACCGCCGGGCCGTTAGGGCAAATTATAGGCTACGACTATAACATCGAAATTTATTCTTAATT
>CAYMTR010000094.1:0-5555 GCA_964393405.1 uncultured Prolixibacteraceae bacterium | reverse complement strand
GGGAGTGGAGTTGCCTATACACACATAAACCCCCAATATTTTATACATGATGTTGGCAAACGTTTGATTTTAGTCTTTATAGCGAAAGGTTGTCTTCCGATTTATCCAACTGTTAACCATGACTTCTTCTCCCTCCACATATCCGATGAATATGTTATCCTTTGATAATAGATAAGGAGTGAATAACTCAATTTCCTGTTTCGCTTGGTTGGCGCAATCTACACTAACTTCAATAGCCTTCTCAAACATATCTATTGCTAAACAGTATATCAAGTGTCTCTCAACAGTATTATGTCCATGCGAGGATTCCGATACATATCTAGCGTATGTAATTCCTAGTAAAACGTAACCAAAGCAGGAAGCACTATCATTTCTAAGAATTTCTTCTGAAATATCACGACTCCTCTCATATTCTCCTTGTTGCATTAAGGAAATAGATTGTTCAATCAACGAGTTTTCTTTTATTGAATCAATATTCTGTCCATATGCAAAACTACATGCCAATAGAGGTATGATAAGAAGTTTTCTTATTTCTTTTTGTAAGCTCATTTCATCGTTGTCCTCAAAATTATTTAAACAAGAATGCTTAGTATCTATGGATTGATTTTTTCAGGCAATGTTTGCCAACGCGCATATTTATGAAACGAAGGGGGCTTGCGAGGGTTGTTATAATCTGCCGTTAAGATACTTGCTACGGGGAATGGAGTTGCCTATTGACACCAAAACCTCCAATATCATATACATGATGTCAAATCGTTTTTACCAATCATCCTTATTTGTAGACTTTTCAGCTTTTTCGATGGACATCATTGTGGATTTAATACTTTCAATTACACCTTTATTCATTTCTTCAAACGTTGGTTTTGTCATTTCCTTAAATTCTTCGCGCTTCTTTTTACCAACCATTGCTGTTTTCCAAAGTTCCTCAATGTAGTCATTGTAGTTGTCGATATTTTCTTGTTTAAGACCTGTGAAATCAATCATATCAAACACCATATTAAAATGAGATTCCAGATTATAACCTGCTGCCGTTTCAGGCGATATTAAATCAGTCAAAGTGTAAATTATTCGATACTTATTGTCCTTAATGTTTATTTCTATTGTATGATTAAATTTGACACTGCTATATTCCTGCATATATTTGTTTTTAGGGTCTAATTCCTTCAAAACATTTTTATATAAAGCTTCATTAATTCCTTTAACTATTATGTTTCCAGATTCTTTATCATTAAATTGAACAACATTTTGTGCAGAATTATAATTCAATGCAATCCATTTATTAATCGTTGAAAATATTTCCCCTTTTGTTTTTCCTTCTGCATCAAAAACACCTACAATTGTTTTTTCTTCTATTGTATATTCTTGCGCATAGCAATTCAATGAAGTCATTAATACAAGTAAAAATCCTAAAATATTATTCGGTTTTTTCATAGCTATTCGATTTTTTTAAATGTTTGCCAACGGTCACATATATGAAATGTTGGGGGCTTCGGCAGTCAGAATTATCGGCCGACACAGAAATTTATGCGGAGCACAAAAATCAATGTAAGCACCAGACCCCCAATATTTTATATATGATGTTGCCGTTTTGTTGCTTTTTACTATCAATCAATTATTTTTCATGGTGCAATTGGTGCAATTATTGTGCAATTCAAATTTCATAATATGAACCTGCTCCTTTCGTGTCAGATGCTTTTATTAAGCCTTTTTCAACCAATTCGGATAAATCTCTACTGGCTGTAGTTATGGAAACATTGAAATTTAATTGATATTCACGATTTACTATTCGTTTCCTATTCTTTATAAAATCATCGCTCTTCGCTGTATGTTATATAATTAGCTAAAAAATGGCTTGACTAAAGACGTCAGTCAAGCCTCTAAGCATAATTTATTGCATTTCTAATTACTCCTTAATTATTTTAAGACTATTGTTATTAACAACAACCAAATATATACCCTTTCTAAAACCACTTATGTCAACTAGCTCGTTTCCAGCCACTATTCTGGAGAGCAATACGCGACCACTTAAATCAGTAACTTTAAGCAATGCAGGAGATGTTCCCACATTAATCATGAAAGCATCCGAAACAGGATTAGGGAATATTTCTAACTTGGGTTGACTATTAACATGCGAAAATGATACTGTAACATCATCATAGATTAGAGATATTTGCGAGTTCTGAGAATCTAATGGCCGATCGTTACTAAATAAAGCGAAGTGATAAATGCCATTTACAACATTTGAAGTGGGTTTAATTGCAAACTCAAATTCAGTTGAATTGGCTCCAGGAACCTGCAAGGATTTTAATAGAACTGAATTAATCATTTGGCCGGGAAAAAAATTTGAATAAAAATTTGACAATTGTTTTGTGGTTGGATCCCCATCTTCAAATTGAGCTGACTCAGCTATAATAAAATGGTTTTCATGGGCAGATTCTGAAATGATTGTATAGTCCTCAGCACTTTCTATCTTATAAGCTAATTTAATATTCATAAAATTAAAATTTTCCCCAAAAGAATCATAACATTCAATCCTTAACCTAATATTGTCATCCGATTTAATTACAACAGGTTCATTTTCATCAGCAGCCCAAGTGGCATTCGTTTCTCCGCCATCATCGTTACGCCATCGCCAGTTACCCTGAACCGATTCAGCAAATGTTAGTTCGGGCAATAGAAAAAAGACCGTTAACAAGACAAGTAAATGTGTTTTCATAACTGTTTTCATTTAAAGATTAATAAAAGTGAAAGAAATATGATAATTGAAAAAAATGCTATTTTACGCCAAAAGAAAGAAGATGTTTCAGGATTTAATGCTACAGAAAAAACAAGCACGTCAGATATATTATAAGGATTAATATTATCCATTGCACCTGAAGCCTTAATGATCCCTGAGAAACCAAGGTTTGCATTTACTACAAAATCCTTTCTGGTTTCAATGGCTCTAATTCGGGTTACATAAAAGTGTTGATAAATAAGTCGAGTGTTTGAGAACCAACCGTTGTTTGCGGGAACCACAAAGAATGAAGCACCCTTTCTAGCAATGGATGCCGTGATATTATCAATGAGTGACTCATTGCAAATCACTACCCCAATATTGCCATGGTCACTATGTAATGGTCTAATTACTCTGCCCTCAGAGGTACCAGTTATAACATTAGTATTAAAAAAGGGCAATTTCAGGAACGGAATTCCAAAAAGCGGTTTCTCCAATCCCCCCAACAATAAACTCTTATCATAACGATCCATAACCTGTCCATTGCTTCTGATCAAATAAACTGAATTAAATGATTTGCTGGAGTTCTCAGTTGAAGCAGAGAAATAGGACATTAAATGGCTGGGGAAATTATTTTTTGATTGGTTAAGTATCTCCTTCAAAAAATCATCATCTGACTTATATGACCATGGTACCGATCCTTCATTCCAAATAATAAGATCTGGGTTTGACTTTATTGCTTTGCTATTTAAAGAAAATAGTTTTTGAACATAACGGTTTAAATTAGATTCATTCCACCTAAGCTCTGGAGGAGAATTATCTGCAATAAGTGCAACTTTTATTTCTGGATAATTCTTCGATTCAATCGATTTTACACGAAAAAAACCGTAGCCCAAAATCACCCCTATAGATAACAAAACTGCCAAGAAGTGGCGAATATTGAAGGTGTATAACGTCCAAGCTAAGCCTAGATTTATTAGCATAACAGCGAAGGAGAGCATCCAAACACCACCTAATTCTGCCAATTGGCTAAAATACAGATTAGCACTTTGGGTATATCCTATAAAATGTAACAGCCAGGGGACATCATTAAACACCAATGAAAATAAGAAATCTAAAATTACTGAAGCTGTCGTAAATTGAATAAAAAAAGAAGCTGGAAATTTAGAAACTTTTGGCAATACACCTCTTTTTAAATAACCGAATAAAAGGATTAATAACCCCATTCGTATGGAAAATATCACCACTAAAAACAATGGAATCAAGACTCTAAGAGTTCCGACACTACCAGTATAACGTGTGATCAAATCGGGAATCCATCCTAAAACAATTAAACCTTGTATTGCTCCAGTAAAAAATCCATAAGTGAAATATCGACCATTAATTAATTTTGTTTCAAACAGACTCCAAAACAATAATACATAGGCAACCCATCCCACATAAGGTAAAAAATACAGACCCGATAATCCCAACAAAATTCCAGATAAAACTATGGAGAATCCTTTTTTGTACATTTCAATAATTATAGAATTTTAAAAATATGATTCTGCTTTAACTATGATTTCCAAATATTCACCATTTTTGGTTTCCTATAAATTTCCATCGACAATTATATCTAATTCATCTTTGACTTTATTCGGAATATATTCAAGTAGTCTTTTCGCATTCTTTACACCAATTATTTTTCCCTAATCATCTTTCCTGATAATTATTGAATAACCCTTGGCGATAGCAAATCCACTAATCCACTTTATATACTCGTCTCCCCACAATTATTTCCATTCAATATTTTAATTTTATGCCATTTTTCATCATTTTATTCAAAGGTAGAAAAAATGAGCTTTAAGCGTGGAATTTTCTCTCTTGCAATAAACGGCAACGCCCACATGTATGAAACGATGAGGGCTTGCGAGCGTCGTTATTGTCTGCCGTTAATTAACCTGCTACGGGGAAGGGTTTGTCACTGAACACATAAACCCCCATTGTTTTATACATGATGTTGTAGGGCGTAGATTATTCACATTCAATATTTTATCATTGCGGAAAAGTCAATATTGAAATCATCATTACTCCACTTATAAACATAAGGAAATATAAGAATCTACTTATTTCATTTAGTTCTCGACCTTCTTTCAAAACAATTTTTCGGAAATCCTTAGAAATCAATGTCAATAAACAAGATATAAAAACAATTCCTAATGCACCAATTGCACCGTTGCCTAAAGGAATCCCTTCAGAATCACTCTTGGAAAAATTTAGAAAATCCATTATAAATAAAATGTTCCAGATAAAAACAATCCCTATCGCAAAAGGAATCTTAACAGGGAATCCTCCTTGTTTCTGTCTCCCGGCAATTATTTCTGAATCATCCTTTCGGTCAGTTGTTAATGTATTGGGAAAAAATCCAGTTTGTTTAATTTGTCCAATTACCTCATTGGGATTCTTAAAAGTCCAGAAAATCACTTTTTCCTTATATTTCGGAAGTCTATGGTTTATTTTAATTCCTATTGAAACTCTCCAACTGCCTAAAGATTCTTCTTTAATTCCTTGTCCAATTATCGGAATCATGTAATAAGGCTCAATAGAAATAATGTCCTCGGGTTTAAAAACAAGGTTTCCAACAATCGTGGCATTTAAATCAAGTCGGTCGTTAGTTACTTTCAAACTGGCAAATGGCCAAGTTGCATTAGCCATTCCAATCCTGGCTCCACCAGTTAGATTTAATTGTGTCATATGTCACTCAATAGGTTATTGTATGCAGTCAGTTTTTCTTCTATGCCCTACAACGGTGACATGTATGAGTAGTGGCGGAATACGGGGCACATTCTGGCACGATATA
>CAYMTR010000093.1:0-5705 GCA_964393405.1 uncultured Prolixibacteraceae bacterium | reverse complement strand
GATGCCGATTTTGTCTTAAAGCTTGGCAGCATGTACAGCAGTACTACATTTAATCCCGGCATTCCTGATCCAAGATTGGAAAAAAAGTTCACTGACGAATTAAAAAGGCATGGCAAATTCCGCTACGGACTTGAATGTAAAATAGATTCAATGATTCTTACTACCCCCGGAGTAATTAAAGTATTTTATAATTTAAAAAATCGGGATGATGTTAACTACTACATGCTTGATCCCAAAAAAACGCCTGCCGACAATAAATACACAATCAACTGGGAACTTACGCTGATACCTCAGGAACCAAAAGTTTACAATCATCCGGACATGACAGAAACAATTTTTACTTTTAATACCCACCCTGCCCCATTGTACAGTGATGTAACCTACAAACCGGGTTGGGACAAGGAGTGGCTTACTCTTATTAAAAGCGGGGAAACAAAAAGCTTTACCAAAGATTTTTATTTACTGAAAGATTCAATCCCCACAGAGGAGTTTTGGACACACATTATGATTCCAGGTCTGGGAGACGAATTTGGAATACCGGAGGAAATACAACTCAACGACGGGCAAATATGGTTAGGTACCCTGGAATTACTAAATTTGACCATGTTACAGAAGAATGAATGAGATTTAAACGGTTTATATTTATTACTCTACTTGCTATGCTGGTGTATAATAGTGTCTTTTCTCAAAACAAAGACACTATTGTCATTTATGAATATGTGCATATTACAGACTCTGTTTGGATAGAATCAGACGCGAAGAGGGATACATTTTCAATTGACCGGATGAGGACAATTGAAGATGCAACGTTGATTATTGATACAGTAAATAAGTCTGCTAAGATGGTTATTTTTTCATCAGGAAAAAGTGCAACCATTCCGATAAACAACATCATACTAACAGATAATAACTTAAATCTGAACAGTATGAAAAAAATAACATTTCTTGGATTAACGTTCCTGGCACTTAACACTTCATTGTTTGCCCAGCCTGATAACTCTAAAAATATTGGACTATATATCAGGGGAAATTATGGAAGTCAGAGTGCACACTATTATGAACAAGAAGCCTATAATCAAAATTACAATCAGTCGACTGATGGTGCCAGCGTAGAGGCCACAGCTGTTTTTGGAATAAAAGGTAATTTACCCTTGAACTCTTTCCTTTCATTTTCACCGCGAATAAGTTATACTCATATAAGGGGATTAAGACCAAAATCTTATACTATTTATCCCGATAAAATTATAACCCATTATAGTGCTACAGAGACATCCAAGTTTTATTTCCTTTCTACTGACTTCCTTGTAAATTATTACCTTCCTTTCGGTAAGAAAACTAATTACAGGTTATATGGTGGATTAAGGACTGACTTCCTTGTAAAACAAAACTCCGGAATTGATTTGACTGATCCCAATTATAAAGGGTTTAAAAAAGTAATGCTCAACTATGTTGGAGGAATAGGATTTGACTTTGGAAAAAGAGTTTTCCTTGAAATGGAATATTCCAACCACATCAATAATTTCGTCAATACTGACTATATGTGGGTGAAGTATGGAGCTGTTTCAATGAATCTGGGATGCTATCTATTCTGAGGTTTATGAATCTTGCAATTTCAAAGTTGATGCCTTGTATTTTCAAAGTTAGTGTATTGCAATTTCAATGTTGAATAACATATATTGTTGTATTTCTGATTGTTAAACCCATAGAGGTCTATCTATCAGAAATAATGAAAAAGGGCTGCAATCAATGCAACCCTTTTTTTTATAATTGGTATATAGTTACTATTTAAGCTTTGCAAATAAAGTCTTCAAATTAACTTTTCCAGCAATAATGCCTTGTAATTTTGAAATTTCTACTCTTTCCTGTTCCATTGTATCTCTGTAACGAATAGTAACAGTATTATCTTCAAGAGTCTGATGATCAACGGTTACACAGAAAGGAGTACCAATAGCATCCATCCTTCTGTAGCGTTTTCCAATTGAGTCTTTTTCATCATACATGCAGTTGAAATCAAACTTCAGGTTGTCGATTATTTCTCTTGCTTTTTCCGGTAGTCCGTCTTTCTTAACAAGCGGCATTACTGCAAGTTTTACCGGTGCCAGCTGGGCAGGTAAACGCAATACTACGCGGATATCTTTTTGCCCGTTTACATCGGCCACTTCTTCTTCATGATAAGAAGCAGAAAGAACCTGAAGGAACATACGGTCAACACCAATTGATGTTTCGACGACATAAGGCACATACGATTCATTGAGTTCAGTATCGAAATACTGTATTTTCTTTCCTGAAAATTGTTGATGCTGGCTTAAGTCAAAATCGGTACGAGAGTGAATACCCTCAACTTCTTTAAATCCGAATGGGAATTTATATTCAACATCGACAGCGGCGTTAGCATAATGGGCTAACTTATCGTGGACATGGAAACGGTAGTTTTCAGCGCCAAAGCCAAGTGACTGATGCCAGCTCATACGGGTTGTCTTCCATTTCTCAAACCAGTCAAGTTCTGTACCCGGTTTTACGAAGAATTGCATTTCCATTTGTTCGAATTCCCTCATTCGAAAAATAAACTGACGGGCAACAATTTCATTACGGAAAGCCTTCCCTATCTGAGCAATTCCAAATGGAATCTTCATACGGCCTGTCTTCTGGACGTTCAGGTAGTTAACAAAAATACCCTGTGCAGTTTCAGGACGAAGGTATACCTTCAATGCTCCATCAGAAGTAGAACCCATTTCAGTTGAAAACATCAGGTTGAACTGACGTACTTCTGTCCAGTTGCGTGTACCAGAAATCGGACAAACTATCTCTTCATCAACTATTATTTGTCTTAGTTCTTCAAGGTTAGTATCATTTAAGGCTTTTGAATAACGTGAATGTAATGCATCCCATTTAGACTGATATTCAAGTACCCTTGGATTGGTAGTTTTGAATTGGTTTTCATCGAAAGCTTCGCCGAAACGTTTTGCTGCCTTTTCTACTTCCTTATTAATTTTTTCTTCAAATTTGGCAAGCTGCTCTTCAATAAGAACATCTGCACGATATCTTTTCTTTGAATCTTTATTGTCAATCAATGGATCATTAAATGCATCGACGTGCCCGGATGCTTTCCAGATTGTTGGGTGCATAAATATTGCAGAATCAATCCCCACAATATTTTCATGGAGCAGAATCATTGATTCCCACCAATATTTTTTAATGTTGTTTTTCAGTTCAACACCATTCTGGCCGTAATCATATACGGCACCTAAACCGTCGTAGATTTCACTACTTTGAAATACAAACCCATATTCCTTACAATGGGCAACCAGTTTCTTAAAAATATCTTCAGCCATAATACTTGCTAATTTTTTGAAATCGAGGCCAAAAATAAGATTTTATCTTGAAAATATTCAATATGGCTGAACTTGAATTTCAAAAATTAATTTCAATCAAACGAAAAGACATAACCAATAGAAATATCAAAAGCTGAACCTTCGTTATAATTGCTTACGCCCTGCATAAAAGTGAATACCAATGAATTTTTATTTTCGAACTGTTTAACAAGCGAAGCCCCGAAAAAGCAAATCAGGCCATAATAACCCTCATCTCCTTTAACTCCTCCTTCCTCAAATTGGTCAACACCAAAATCGAAGCTAGTCATAATCTGAGGCTGTACTTTCCAATGTATTGGTGTATTGAAGCTAACATTGAACTGAGTGGCTACATATCCGCCATAGTAGCCTAAATATTTACCTCCTTCATCTGTATAGTTGAAATAAGTATCATAATTGAAACCGGCAGTCAGACCAAAGTTGACATCAATATCAGAAGCTACTTTTTCACGCAGAGCCCACCATGTAACGTCGCCTGAAAGATAAAGGTCGGAGGCATTTAGATTTGTCAATCCTTCCTCCTCTGTGTTTAAATATGAATTATAAAGTCCTAATGTAATGTCTAACTTACCCTTATAAGAATAAGATCCAAAACACATTATTCCATCGCTGACCGGAGAACCTTCATATCCGGCTGAAATTCCAAATCCACTTACTCCTTTGTCGAGATAAGTAGATATCTGTTGTGCATTTAACGTAACTGACAAAAACACAAACAATAAAAAGAATAATTTTTTCATATTTCAATAATTTAGGTTAAAGAGTATTATTAGTTTTTCAATAAATTACTTTCCCAGAGAAAAGACATAACCTACCCCAATATCAAAAGTATGTGAATCATTATAAGTGCTTATTCCGTCTAATAAAGTAAGCATTAAACTGTTGCCACCGGAAAGTCTTTTAACCACTGAAGCTCCGAACCATGTAGAAACTCCATGATAAAGAGCTTCTTTTGTTTCGCCCTTTATTGTATAATTGTCCATGCCCATTCCAAGATAAGTCATAAACATAGGCTGAACCGACCATTTTTCAGGAAGGTTAAAGCTCATGTTAAGGTTAAATCCTAAAAATCCTCCGGTATATCCATTGTAAGTGCCAGTCCAAAAGTTCAATCCGGTATTGTCATAATAACCCGACACATACTCATAATTATTATAATCATCCGTTTGAAAACCTGCACATAACGCCAGATTAAAGTCAATATCGGATGTCATTTTTTCACGTATCATCCACCAACTTGCTTCAAGACCTAAGTAAAGGTCACTTGCGTCTTCGTTTAAAAGGTCGTCTTCGTTTTCATTGAAGTATGACTGAAAAGCACTTAGCGTAAGTTCAAGGTTACCATTCAGAGAATAAGACAGTTTACCAAACAAACCGTCATAACCTTTTGTAATCTCATAACCGGCATTAATTCCAAAACCGCTTTTACCTTTTTCAAGATATGTAGAAATTTGAGCATTCGCTGAAATAGCTGTAAGGCAAATGCAAAACAAGAAGAATAACTTTTTCATACATGCAGAATTTAGGTTAGAAACAATTTATGAAGTCTTTAATTATCCAAAAGGGATATCTGTGTAATAATCTGATAAATATAAAATAATTTAATATAATTATCAATTGATTTTCAGGGTTTTTTATTTTAGATTTCAATTTTTATTCCCGATTACCATATGGTTTACTTAGTAATGATTTACAATGACAAATCATAAACATTACAGAAAAATCACATATTCTTTTCATTCATATTTTTAAAAACTGTGTACCATTTTTAGTATAGGACACATATACACCTTAATCGTACCAAAGCCGTCCTTTCTCCCATTATAAAGGGAGAAAGGACGGCTTTGGTACGGATGAGTCAGGTTTGAAATATTTACTGTATTGACTTTTTGATAGCAGTTGTTTACCTTTAAGTGAATTATTATAAAATCTTAAACGAAATCAATCTTAAAACTATGTCGCTATCATTTATAAACCACAAAGGCAGAAAAATCCTGTATATTGATTATTCAAATTGCAAGAATACGCAAGAAACCATTGACGTGCTGAATCAGGTAAGAGATCTTTATCTTACTACAACTGAAAGTTATTACACATTAAACAACTTCACCAATGCACCTTCCAACAATGAATATATGGAAGTTGCAAAAAAATATGGCAAGGAAATTTTTGATGCAAGGACCATAAAAAACACTGCAATTGGGTTCAATACAGTGAAGAAAATTTTGCTGGCTGCTTATAACCTGACTATTAAAAATAAACTAATAGCTTTTGACACTAAGGAAGAAGCACTTGAATACCTGGCTAAATAGATTTTTTTCTAATAATATTTGC
>CAYMTR010000092.1:0-5873 GCA_964393405.1 uncultured Prolixibacteraceae bacterium | reverse complement strand
CAACAGTTACATTTTAAGTAAGGATAAACAATTGAAGGAGATTAAGTTACAATTTCATTACCTTATAGATGAGGCGAAGAAAATAAAAGAAATAATTTGAATGTGAAATTGAAAATAATAAAATACATAACATGCACGATTTAACCGAGTCGAATATCCAAAGGCAAAATATTCTGAACAATAAATTTGCACTGCAACGCATTCAGGAATATGTGGGCATTGAAGGAATGTTATTCGAAGGAGAATATAAATTCACTAAATCAATGGTCGCAAGCTTTTTTAATATTGACGAACGTACTCTTGAGCGTTATCTTGAACAATTCGGTGATGAATTAAAACACAACGGATATATTTTAATACGGGGTAAGGCGCTGAAAGAAATGAGATTGCAATTTGCTCCCGTCATTAATGTCGGGAGCAAAACCACACAATTAGGCTTATTCAACTTTCGCTCGTTTCTCAACCTGGCCATGTTACTGAAAGAAAGCAGTAACGCGCAATTGCTTCGCAGTAAAATGCTCGATATTGTTATCGACACCATCAACCAACGAACGGGTGGTGGAACCAAGTACATCAATCGCCGCGATGCCAATTACCTTCCGGCAGCTATTCAGGAAAGCAAGTACCGAAAAGATTTTACCTCGGCATTAAGCCGTTGTGTAAACATGGGTAACTACAAATACTCCTACTTTACCGATCGGATCTATCAATGCATTTTTCGTGAAAATGCTAAAGAATACAAGCAGGTTCTTAAGTTGGCCGAAGACGACAATGCCCGCGAAACCATGTATGCCGAGGTTTTAAACAGCATTGCTTCATTCGAAACCGGACTAGCCTACGAAATTGAAAAACGAAGCAACGAGTTGGGACGAATGCTTGAAAAGGATGAAGTGGATCGCCTTTTGATCGAATTCGCAAAACATCCGCAACAGCTCCCTTACATTGAAGATGCCCGAATAAAAATGGCCTCACGCGACCTCCATTTCCGCGATGCACTTCACTTAAGGCTCGAAGAATACATCAAATCGGTTTCTCCTGCCGATTTCGAACGGTTCCTTGGCGAACAAAGTGTCTCCTTTGAAAAACAATTGGAAGAGGTGGCTGATACAATGAAACGTTTAAAACAAAGTGAATAATGGCTTGGATTTACTTTGAAAATCAGGATGAGATAATCGCCATCCACAAAAAAACAATTGAAGTAAGTGGTGGGGGTACCGACGGGATAATAAACCTTGGTTCGCTCAATTGTGCATTGGATCAAATTCAAAACGACTTCTATTATCCCGAGTTTGAAGATAAATTGACCCACCTGTTTTGGGTGGCCAACAAAAGCCATGGTTTTCAGGATGGCAACAAACGAATTGCCATAACCCTTTGCGGGATGTTCCTCTTCAAGAATGGGTTTATGTCGGCAGTAAAAGAGTTTATGTTACGGATGGAATCCATTAGTTACCATGTAGCTGCCGGCAACATCGACAAAGAACTCTTGCACGAAATAATCACCTCCATCCTTAACGAAGAGGATTTCTCTGAAGAACTAAAACTGAAACTGATCGAAGCGTTTTCAAAAAATTTGATTGATGATGATGCGGAAGACTAAATGGTTAAAAAGAAAATTCCCGTTGTAGTTTCCTGATTTAGGTTGACTACCTGACGTCTTATCTCGAAGTAAAGTTGACTCGGTTAATTATTATAACTGATATTTGTTGACCTTTGTTTGTTATCCCTGAGTTTAGTTTACTGACCAAGTTTTATCCCTGTCAGTGGTTGACTGGAGGGTGTAGCCCGTAAGGAGACCACTGACAGAGTCCGGAATATTCACTCCGTCAATTCTTCAAAAATACTCCACCTGAAATGTCCCAGAACTTATTAAAAAATGAAATAAGCTTTTCAAGAACATTGTCTCTTTTTATTGTACGGTCGCCCGACGGTGAAAAGCGCGTTACCGGTGGCAATACTTTTGAAATAGCAGTACCTGTCGACTGTACATAGCCATCCCTGAAAGCGTTGTTTATGAATTTGTATGTTTCTTCTTTATCCAGACTTTCATCAGTAATAATAGCTTCTAATTCTTCAAGTTTTTTTGCATTAATAAACGAATGCCAATCATCATCAACATTGGTTGACGGTGTCAAAGACTCGATAAATTGATCAATAAGTTCTTTTTTATTGCGAAGTTCCACACTGGAATCAATGGCTTTGCTAATGCTGATAACTATTTCCTTGTCTTTTAAATGACCTTCATGGTATTTCTTAATGAGAGTGAGGATATAATCAATGTTGATTTCAACCTGTTTTATCAACTCCATTTCAAAAACAATATCATCGTTCACATTTTCATTATCGCCCTTGTTTTGGTTCCTGAAAACGTTGTATAGGTTGATATACATGCTGTGATAATCCTGAACGTCCCTTTCCGGCAAAATCTCATTACCTGCAAACTCATCAAACACAGAAAGTATGTTTTTAACTTTCAGAATAGCACTGTAAAGCTTGATAAAGTCTTTCTGATTTTGTTCTCCGATAATCTGCTCACCAACAGGAAACTTATCTTGTAGTTCATTCACTAATTCTGCATAACCGGGCACTGAGCTTGTCGAAGTGTTGTAGCCATTGTAATATTCATCGTAAGTTTTGAGCAATACAACACCTCCGGCTTCTTTGTCGCCAAACAGGGCAATACTCTCGTTGGTTGCTTTTTCAAGATTGCGGAAACAAACAATATTACCAAAGATTTTTACCGTATTGAGTATGCGGTTTGTGCGTGAAAAGGCTTGTAAAAGCCCATGCAGACGTAGGTTCTTGTCCACCCAAAGGGTATTTAAGGTAGTGGCATCGAAACCTGTCAAAAACATATTGACCACAATAAGAAGGTCAATTTCCCTGTTTTTCACTCGTTCAGAAACGTCCTTATAATAGTTTTGAAATTTATCGCTTGAAGTATCATAATTGGTTTTAAACAACTTATTGTAATCCTGTATTGCTGATTCAAGAAAGTCGCGCGAGCTTTGGTCCAAAAGACTTGTATCTTCGAGGTTTTCATCATCAATGATTCCATTTTCAGGGTCTTCATTCACTCCAAAACTGTATATGGTTGCTATCTTTAACTGCTTATCTTCCGGCAACCCATTTATTTGTTTTTGAAACTCAGTGTAATACTTTTTTGCCACATCTATAGAGCTAACTGCGAATATAGAATTGAAGCCTGCCAAGCGGCGGTCTTTTAATCGGTAGAAGCTTTTTCGCTGGGTTTTCTGGTCGAAATGCTCACGAATATACTTCACGATATTGCTTATGCGCTCCGGTGCTGCCAATGCCCGCTCCCGGTCAATGTTCCATACCTTCTCATCCTGTATGTTTTCCTGCTCCTTCATGGTGCTGATATAATCGATACGGAACGGGAGTACATTTTTATCGGTAATGGCATCGACAATGGTATAGGTATGCAACTTAGTGCCAAAGGCTTGTTCTGTTGTCCGCAAATCGGCACGGCTGTTACTGCTTGAATTGACGGCAAAAATGGGTGTGCCTGTAAAGCCAAAGAGGTGATACTTTTTGAATGTTTTTGTGATGGCTGTGTGCATGTCGCCAAACTGTGAGCGGTGGCACTCGTCGAAAATTATAACGGTATGCTGAGAGAACACAAGGTGGTTTTTTTGCTTTTTAATCAGTACCGACAGCTTCTGAATAGTGGTAATTATAATTCGGGAGTTGGGGTCTTCCAATTGTTTTTTCAGAACGGCTGTATTTGTATTGCTGTTTGCAGCCCCTTTCTCAAACTTATCATACTCTTTCATGGTTTGATAATCGAGGTCTTTTCTATCCACAACAAACAGTACTTTGTCGATAAATGGCAATTTGCTTGCCATTTGAGCTGTCTTAAACGAAGTTAGCGTTTTACCGCTTCCGGTGGTGTGCCAAATATAGCCACCGCCTTCAATAGTACCATACGATTTGTAGTTGTTGGAAACAGCTATTTTATTCAAAATACGCTCGGTAGCTACAATTTGGTAAGGACGCATTGCCAACAACAATTTGTCGGAAGTGAAAACACAATATTTTGTAATCAGATTGAGCAGGGTATGCTTGGCGAAAAATGTGCGTCCAAAATCCATTAAATCAACAATCGGACGATTATTTCCATCAGCCCACCACGACGTAAATTCAAAGCTGTTGCTAGTACGTTTGCCTTTTTTTACTGCTCCATCGCCCAGTTCCCTGATATGCGTAAGGCGAGTGGTATTGCTGTAATATTTTGTGTAAGTGCCATTTGAAATAACGAACAATTGCACATATTCAAACAAACCACAGCCGGCCCAAAACGATTCACGGTTGTAGCGGTCAATCTGATTAAATGCTTCCTTAATATCTACACCCCGTTTTTTGAGTTCGATATGTACCAATGGCAAACCGTTTACCAGCAAGGTTACATCATAACGATTTGCTCTATGCGAATCGTCATTGCGGGCTTGACCCGCAATCTCATGGGATTCCGAATCAAGTTCGGAATGACGAGAAGGGACAGTATATTGATTGATTATCTGGAGCTTGTTATTATGAATGTTCTGTTTGTCTATTAAATAAATATTCTTGACCGTACCATCGTCACGAGAAAGCAGTTGTATATGGTCCTCCTGCATGATGGTTGTTTTTTCCTCAATACCGTTGTTTTGATTGGCAATTTTGCTTTTGAAAAATTGCTCCCATTCCTTATCGGTAAACTTATAATTATTCAGAGCTTCTAATTGCAAGCGCAGGTTGGCAATCAATTCGCCTTCTGAAGTGATAGGCAAATAATCGTACGCTTGTGTCTGAAGCTGCTCTATGAATGCTTTCTCGAGGTTTGCTTCACTTTGATAAGAAGTTTCTTTACGGAGTAGCGGTTGATATTCGGCTACTACCGTACTTTCGGGTGATTCTGTGATTATGTTGTAATTTTTCATTGAAGTTATAGTTTAAAAAGAAAAAGGTAATAATTGCACATGCTTTTTACCTGTTACTTTTTATCTGTTTTATCTTCATCATTCTTGCTTTCAATCGAGCGCATGCTTTTTGCATTTAGTGGACTGACTACTTTTCTACCTGTTTCTTCTTCCAATTTCAAACGGGCTTCTTTGGCTATGTTGCCGCCACGCATTGCCACATCTTCGTGTTCGGGGAACGATTCAGGATTAGTTGTTTCCGATATTTCTTTAGTTGACAATTCGGCAAGCATATTAAGAACCAATTCTTTGTTGGTCATGTTATCACGAAGATTTTCCTTTTTCAAGTCTTTGAATTTCCTGTATTCTTTGGCTGTTTTGCCCGCCCATGTTTTGTATATAATGTCGGTTAAAGTGGCAAATTCAACACCTTCCTCCAAACCCAAGCGTTTCCATTCATCGGTTAAGTTTTTGCGAATTTCGATACTTTTCAGGCGTTGGTTTATCCAATTGTCGGTGTACCCCAAACGCTTATAATCGGTCATAGCCTGCTCGATAGACAACTCCGGGTCTTGCAATTGGTCGAGTCGTTGTTTGGCTATTTCGGCTAACCACAACTTAAACGGTTCTGCCTTTTTTGAAGGTATTGACTGAATGATACGGAAAAGACCTTGAATATTTGCCGCTTGTATCTTTCGCTTTTTGCCATCGGCCGCTATCATTTCAACCGGGGTACAAATTGTACCCCAGTTGCTTTTGAGCTGTTCATCGCGACTCAGCATTCGCTTTATGTATTGTTTCACATCTGCACTATCGGTCAGAATTTCAACCACATCCTGCACCGAAAAAAACCATTCTTCCGAATGTTCATCCCATGCAGTGCGCACTTGCTGTTTGTCAAACAATTGTATTTTATTCTCCATGTATTATCTTATAATAGTTACTTATTAT
>CAYMTR010000091.1:0-5952 GCA_964393405.1 uncultured Prolixibacteraceae bacterium | reverse complement strand
CTTTACATCCTGATAACATGGCTGCAGGTCCTGCTTCTTATGGTATGACTGATACAATGGGACGTATGCACTCTGATGCTCAGTTTGCCGGTTCTTCTTCAGTTCCTGCTCATGTTGAAATGATGGGATTGATCGGAATGGGTAATAACCCAATGGTTGGAGCTACAGTTGCTGTTGCAGTAGCTGTTTCACAAGCATAATACTTTAAATAGATATTTAAAGGCACAAAGATTTGGAGAAATCCAATGCTTTGTGCCTTTTTTGATTTTATTGACCCGATATCTTTTTTAAGCTTATTTTTCCTCCATCAGGTATAGCGTCAAACTGTATATACTTTACAGAATTTATTTCTATTATTGAATTCTTAACTTTAATGCCCTTTTGACTTACAACTACTTTTTCCCATCCTTCAGGAAGTACCCTTCTTATTGTCAGGGGATAATCAAAAGTTTTATTATCAAGATTATCTGTCAATTCTAAAGTGATCTTCTTGGCTTTTACTGACGTTTCTTTAATCGTCGCACCATCTCTTTCTTTTATGTATTTTGCTACATTTCCAAATGTATTTACCCAGAATCTCCCTTCACTGTTTTTCAAATAAACAAGACTCGCCTTCAATGTTTCTGATGCAATAGGAGAGTATCCTCCATCATTGTCTACTCCATGTAAAAGATAAACCAACCATCCGTTCTTCAATGCAGCTTCATCTGCTCTTTCCTTGAAATGCTCTTCTTTTATTACAGGACCTTTGTCACCGCAAATAACTGAACTAATATTCATGAAACTTCCAGGTGTCTTGGGCTCGATAAAACCTTGACAACCCCTTACGGCAATAAAATATTTTTCAAAGATTGAGTCTTTGCCTGTAACACAATACGGATACGCCATCGTAATCGACTTTTGAGGCTTGATATTAGCATTAATAATGTCGTTTGATATCCTTACTTCATCTTCTTGTTTCTCGGGACTAATCTGGCTAAAATTGGCATGTGTCTTTGAGTGATTTGCCACTTCATGACCATTCGCGGCAACACTTTTCAGCAAAGGCCAGTTTGTTGTCCAATCAGAAACAGTAAAAAGCGTTAGTTTATATCCAAATTCATCGAAAATTGGAATTGCTTTGGTGAACTGATATGGGCATCCATCGTCAAATGTATAACTGATAGCTGCTTCCCTGAAATCAGGCCAGATTGCTATCTGATATGGAGAGGGTGCATTTTGTGCCATGATTTTAAATCCTAAAGTTATTGTTATTAGGAAAAGGAATGAAATTTTTGTTTTCATTTTATCTTGTTTTGATTTTTTATTCATCATTTACACTAGCCGGCGATTTTCTAATGATGATATAAATATAATTTTCTTTTTTGTGGTGCAAGAATCTTTAAGGCATATTAATAAAAAAATCCCGATAAACAGGTTAACCTTTGTTTTGAATAAAGATCAACCCGTTGTCTCGGGCATAAACCCTAATAAAACTCCTTTATCTATTAAACCTATTTTCAATAGTCTGTTTAAATGTAGTGGAAGTATTATCTGCCAGTTATTTCTTCAATCTTAAACTCAATTTCTTTCTTTGAAGTAATAAACTGAGTCTGTATTTAAATTAAGAACTGGCAGTAATACTATTGAAATTCTCATGGCTATTTTTCCACTACTTAATCTATGAAATATTCACTCCTCAATAATGTTTTGTAATGTTAGTAAAGTTGAAGCGATGGAAGTATAACATATTTCGCATAGTGAATAACAAATGTAGCAAGTGGAGTTTTAAATTGTTTACTCTTAGATTTTCTGCATCATTTGTGCTTATTCTTTTTTGAGAGAAACCACGATGGCGACTTTCCAAAATGTTCTCTGAAACACTTTGTGAAATATGCAGGTGAAGCAAATCCTACCCTATAGGCAATTTCTGAAATATTTAACTGCCCTTCTTCAATTAGTTTGATTGATTTCTTTAACCTGATTGTTCTGATAAATTCTGTCACTGTTTGACCTGTTAAAGCTTTCACCTTTCTCCATACATGCCCCCTGCTCATAAGAAGAAAAGCAGAAAGGGTTTCAACCGAAAGATCTTCTTTTGAAATGTTCTCATCAATGTGTCTGATAATTTTCTCAAGAAACTCCTGATCAAGATTATTACTGCTCATCTCTTTTGGCAGAATGTAAACCTCCTGACTGAATCTCTTGAATATTCTCCGGCGTGTTTCTATAAGGGTTTTTATGCTTGCTTTGAGTAACTTAAGACTGAAAGGTTTGGTAATATATGCATCTGCACCGGTTTCTGTTCCTTCAATAACATCATCTGTTGTTGTTTTGGCTGTAAGCAATATCACCGGGATATGGCTCGTAATGATGTTCTTCTTTACTTTTAGGCAAAGTTCATATCCCGACATATTGGGCATCACAACATCGCTTATTATTAGGTCAGGTACTTCGTTTACAGCTATTTCTAATCCGCTTCTCCCATCCGGGGCTTCAAATATCTTATATTCTTCTGATAAAACCGAGACAAGATAAGTGCGTAGTTCAATGTTGTCTTCGACAACCAACAAACTCAAAGTTTTAACTTTTTCCTCAGCATCAATGTTTTCATCGAGCTCTTCCTTAACTTCTCTATCCATGACCAGGTCAGTGGGGGAGTTGGTTATTTCTTCTTTTTTGAAAAGTGTATCGCCTAAAGGTAGGGTAACGGAAAATGTTGTTCCTGAATTTTTCTTGCTTTTTACTGTTACCTCTCCTTTATGAAGTTCAGTTAGAATCTTGACAAGTGATAATCCGATACCGGTACCCGATTTGTTAATATTCTCGCTGTCGTTGACCTGATAAAACCGATTGAACAGTTTCTTAATATTATCATCTGATATCCCAATGCCGTTATCTTTTACATTGATTTGTATTGATCCATCCGGATATTTTTTATCGGATTGTATATTTTTTATTACTTCAATTGAAATTTCTCCATTGTCAGGGGTATATTTAAAAGCATTTGAAAGTAGATTCATAATGATCTTTTCAATTTTACCCTTATCAAAACATGCCTTGATCTCAGATTCTGTTGATTCAATGACATATTTTATTTTTCTGTCTTCGGCAACATTGTTGAATGAAGATGCTGTTTCTCGTATTTGTTGTAATATGTCACCCTGTCGTACATTTATTAAAAGCTTGTTTTCATCTGCTTTGGAAAAGTCCATTAGCTCATTTATAAGGCGATAGAGATTATTTGCATTTTTGTTAATAACGAGAAGTTGATCCTTTAAATGGCCACTTAACTTATTGGTTGCAAAAATATTTTCAATGGGTGCTAATATCAGCGACAGTGGTGTTCTTAATTCATGAGAGATATTTGTAAAAAATTGCATTTTCATTTTGTCTAACTCAAGGTCACGCGATTGCTTCGCTTTTATTAATAAAAGCCTTAAAATGAATATTATCAGCGTTAGGTTGATGATCGAAAATGCAATGTACGACCATATGGTTTTCCACCATGGTGGTAATATTTTTATTTCTAAAACCTTTGGATTATCATTCCATATTCCTTCAGTATTCGAATTTCTTACTTTAAATACATAGTTTCCCGGCCTGATATATGTGTACGAGGCTGTTCTGCTGCTACCTATGAAATTCCAATCATCTTCAAGTCCTTCTAATATATATGCAAACTGATCTTTTGCGGAAGTGAAATTTATTGATACAAAATCAATTGAAAACGAAGATTGCTTATGAGAGAGAACAATTCTTTCTGTTTCATCTATTGATTTTTTTAAGGGAGAACCCTTAGTACCGGGTTCTATTGATTTGTTGAAAACCTTAAAATCAGTTAAATATACGGGTTTTACTTTTTTGCCATCCTTAATTTTATCTGTGTTGAATATCACAAATCCGTTACTGCCACCAAAGTATAGCTCACCAATCTCCGACAAGTAACACGAGCTGTTATAAAAGCCTATTACATTTAATCCGTCACTTTCATCATAATTATTAAAAGCTTTATTTTCAGGATAAAATATCGACAGACTTTTGTATGTGCTTATCCAAAGATTGCCTCTTTTGTCTTCAATTATGCCTTTTACTGAATTATTTGGTAAGCCATCTTCCTTTTGAATTGTTGTGAAAGCATTGCTATCGCAGGAATAAAGATTGAGCCCCATATCATCTGTCCCTACCCAAATATTAAAATTACTGTCTTCGTAAATAGTACTTATCCTATTACTACTGATACTCCCTCTTTCTTCTGAGTTATAAAATCTTTCAACAATCAAATTGCCGTCGGGCGATTCGTTTATTTTAAACAGACCATACAACGAGCCTACCCAAATGTTGTTTTTATGATCACATATTATTTTTGTGACAAAAAGCGGTGTGTTAATTGCTTGTCCCCGGTCTTGTATATTAACCGGATTAAATGAATCACTTGATTTATCAAATAAGAAAATACCACTTCCTGAAGTTCCTGCCCATAATCTTCCTTTTTTATCAAATTGGAGACTTACAACTTTGTTGTTTCCTACTTCAGCACTTCCAATGCATTTGTAATTCTTGATAAAAACTTCATCTTTTGAATATTTGTCGATACCACCTGTCCAGCTTCCAATCCAAATATTACCCTCTTCATCAATAGTCAAACTGGTTACTGCATCGTTTGAGAATCTTCTATCGGTGCTTTTATTTATTATTTTTGTAAATTGTCGGTTGGATGGATCAAATTTGCTAATCCCGCCACCATCTGTAGCCATCCATATATTCCCCTTAATGTCAGGAACAAAAGCCCTGACATCGTCATCACTTAAAGTGTTCTCATTAAAAATGTTTCTTTGAAAATGTTCAAACCTTTTATACGACTTGTTGAAGTAGTTTATTCCGTTGTGGCTTGCTCCAATCCATAAAGTAGCATTGCTGTCAAAAAGAATGCTGCTTATGGTATTACTGGATATGCTTTTTGTGTTGCCTTCTTCATTATGGTAAAACTTTACAGATGATGTTATTGTATTATAGCAGTAAAGTCCGTTATTATCGGTGCCTATCCAAATATTGTTTTCATTGTCACCTGTGATGTTCAAGATTAGTTTTCCTGAAAAATTCTCGTTGCCGGGTAATTCTATTTTTTCAACTTTATATTCTAAGCCCGATTTGAAAACCTTGTAAACTCCGTCAGGCGTTCCTGCCCAAAGAATCTTCTCATCGTTGGTATACAGGCAACTAATGTTTCTGTTGGTATTATTGTCAAACTTTATTATTTGCTTATTGAAGTTTGAAAACGAATTAGAGTGATGATCGTATATGTCAATTCCTTCATATGTTCCAACTGCAATTTTCCCATCTATTGGCGCTATACTTGTAACGTAATTTGATTTAATAGATTTAATATCATCAGGAAACTGGAAGTAAAAAGAAGGCTTCAAACTATCTATATTAAGCTTTATGAGCCCATTGCCAATTGTTCCAATCCATAGGTTGCCCTTTTTGTCGTCATACAACGAACTGACACATATATTTCCACGAAATAAGGGATCTTTAATATATTGGTTGTAGTTTTTAATTTTATCGTTTTCAGAATCGTAAAGGCATAAGCCCTCAGCTGTTCCTATCCATATATTTTTTCTATAGTCTTCAAGAAGTGCATTGACAGTGTTGTGATACAAACTAAGTGAATCACTAGGATTGTTTTCATAAATTCTGAAATCATAACCGTCATATCTTGCCAACCCCCCATGAGTTCCAAACCATATAAACCCTTTGTTGTCATTAAGTATGCTCCTGACAAGTTGGTGGGGTAGTCCCTTCTTTATTGATTGAAATTCAACATGTGCGTTTTGTCCCAAAAGGATGTTAAAGTTAAATGTCAATAACAACGAAATTATTATTGATTCAATAAACTTTACTTTTTTATAATGTTTTCTTGCACTGCTTTCCATCTCAATTTCTCTCTGCATTTAATAATTGATTTCAAAA
>CAYMTR010000090.1:0-6003 GCA_964393405.1 uncultured Prolixibacteraceae bacterium | reverse complement strand
GTATCATAAAACACAAATTTCCAAAAGAAGGTGATTTTGAAGTTACAGTTGATCTCTATGATGATTCGAATGATAAGCTGGTCGGGCATGCTGTTGCAGAGGCGAATATTGCCAACGGAATTTTAAGCAGGCTTCAGAAGTATCAATGGGTAGAGATAATGTTTTCAGCAGAAGAGCAAAATACAAATAATGAATTCCTTGATTACTCAACTCTTTGGTTAGAAAACTCTCCACCATGGGGGGTTAAAACGAGTTATCCGATTAAATGGAACGGGGCATCATTTTCAGTAAATTATGATTATCAATACACTGATTATGATGGCAATAATCATTTTAATAAAGGCTCATGTTCAGCAACTTTATCAGCAAATGGTTTAGTAATTAAGACATTTGAAGCACACGAAACATCGACAAACGTTCTCTTTAATGGAACTGATTATGCGGACATTATAGTTACAGATATTCCGTATAATCCGAATTATCAATACGATGAATACAGTCCTCGGTTTGAAATAAGTGGTTCAAAAGTTGCTTCACATGTTAGTATGTATGACCAAAAAATGATTGGTCCTGATTCTGATCTGATATTAACATCAGTCATATATTCAGATGATGAGGAAACTAATTACATCATAATTACATTTTCAGGGGAAAAATAAAAAAAAAATGGGTGCTCTAATTAGTTAAAGCACCCATTTTTCATTATCAGTAATCTATAATTTAAGCGTAAGGCTTTGTCTTATATCAGTTGACGAATTTCCAATAAGGATTTCAAACTCTCCAGGTTCAAGAACCCATCCATGTTTAGCAGGGTCGTAAAAAGAGAAAGCATCTTTATTTAGGCTGAAAGAAAGGGTTTTCTTTTCACCTACTTTGAGGAATACTTTGCCAAACTCCTTCAATTCCTTAACCGGACGTGGCAAGGAAGATTCTTTATCGGAGACATAAACCTGAATTACTTCAGCACCATCCATATTTCCTGAATTTGTAACATCAACAGAAAACTTAATGTCGCCAGATTTGATATTTTCGTTTTCCATTTTGACATTATCAATATCAAAAGTAGTGTATGAAAGACCGTAACCGAATGGGAACCTTGGCTTAACACTGCTTTTGTCATAATGACGGTAACCAACGAAAATACCTTCGGTGAAATCAACATTCAGGTCTTTGTCGTCGTCCCAATAAGAATTGAAAGTGGGGTTATCTTCCCATTTATTTTCAAAAGAAACTGGAAGTTTAGCAGAAGGATTAGTAAGGCCAAAGATTATTTCGGCAATAGCTAAAGCACCTTCTTGTCCGGGATACCAGGCATGTAGCAGACCTTTGACTCCGTTGATCCATGATTCCATTTCAACATTTCCGCCTGAATTAAGAACAACAATTGTGTTAGGATTTGCAGCACTGATCATTTGAACCAATTCGCTTTGTTTGAAAGGCATTTCAAAAGAGCGGTCAGAGCCTTCACTTTCAGTTTCATTGCTAAAGCCCACGCATACAATTGCTATATCAGAACTTTTTGCTGCTTTTACTGCTTCTGCCAAATATTCTTCGGGACCTAAATCTTTACCTTCGCGCTTAAGTGAACCAAGTCGGATAACAGCGTCGCCTCCGGCCTGATAGTATTCAACTTCAATCTTATACTCCTGCCCTTTCTTAAAAGTGCTTTCGTATTTTCTGATAGTTTCACCCTGGTTTTGCCATTGTTCGATGATCATTTTGCCATCGACAAACAATTTGTATCCATCGTCGCCTGCAAGACCAAGCCAATAAGAACCTGTAACTTCAGGAGAGAAATAACAAGTAAACCTTGCTGAGAAATCTTCAGCAGGGACAATATCATCTGCCATATTACCTTTATCAAGGTTTAGCTTTTCAAAAGTCTTGGTACTGATTACATCACCCTCAAGGTTTAATCCTTTATAAAAATCAGCTTTAACACCATTCTTTTTAGCCCCATCTTCTTTTACATAGAAGTTGAAATCATTAAAGAAACCGTCGGGCAGTCTTTCTCCGGTGTAAACACCTTTGGCGTATTTAACCTCAACACCTTCTCCGGCAATAGATTTAATTGCTTCAGGCATAGAAAAGGCATATAAACGATTAACGAACGAACTACCACCACCTCCGGTAATTGCAGGATTAGCATTAGGACCAATTACGGCAACAGATTTAATATTTTGCTTTTCAAGAGGTAAAAAACTGTTTTCATTTTTCAGGAGAACAATTCCGCCCCTTGCGGCATCCAAAGCCACAGAACGGGATAAGTTTTCATCAAGAGTAAATCCTTTAGCAATATCAGCGTTTTCCAGAAGTCCGAATCTTTTATAAACACCAAGAATTCTTCTAACCTTATCATCGATTATCTTTTCATCGAGTTTACCACTTTCGATAGCTGGAATAAGAGTATCGGCAGCCATATATTTACCTGAAGGCATTTCAATATCGAGACCACCTTTGGCGCAAGCTATGCCATTGTAAGTAGAAACCCAATCGGACATAATAAAACCTTCAAAGCCCCATTCACCTTTAAGAATTTCGTTATTCAGGTAGTTGTGTTCGGAAGCATGAATTCCATTTACAAGGTTATAAGAAGTCATTACAGTAGCTACTCCCCCTTCAAGAACAGTAGTTTTAAAAGCAGGAAGATAGATTTCGTGGAGAGTTCTTTCGTCCATATTTGAAGAAACAAGGTGGCGATTGAAGTCCTGATAATTGGCAGCATAATGCTTAGCAGTTGCGATTATCCCTTCGCCCTGCATAGCTTTTGTATATTCCGCTGCAATCTTACCGGCGAGAAAAGGATCTTCCCCAAGATATTCAAAATTACGACCACAGAAAGGAGCCCTATGGATGTTCATAGCAGGACCAAGCATGATATGAACATTTTTAGATTTGGCTTCGCTTCCGATAGCCTTTCCCACTTTTGCAGCAATTTCTTTGTCAAAAGAAGCAGCAAGGGCAATGCTGGCGGGGAATGAAGTTGAAGGACCCGGGTTTCTCACACCAACGGGACCATCTGCCATTCTGATTTCAGGAATACCAAGATGTTCGTAAGCCCTGATATAAAATCCATTAGTACCACCAATAAAATCAACTTTCTCTTTAAGAGTCATTTGGTCGATGATTTTTTCAATTTCCGGGTCACCCTTTTGCTGTGAGCAGGAAACCATCAGAATGAATACAGTTAAAACTGTGATAATGTAAAATAATCTCTTCATAATAATAAAGTATTAGGTTCTCATGGTGTAAAGATAAGATTTAGTTGGAGGAGAACGGCTTTAGGGAATACATCAAAAATTCATAAAAAATACATCAATAACACATCATATCTCAGTATTAAGGAATATTAAGAATGCATTTTACATTTATTGCTTATTTCATCTTAGAATAATCAATTTTTCTTGAAAAAAAATGATGAAAATTGTAATTAACAAAACCTTTCTGCTACAAATAATTCAATCAATCAATTTTAAGAATACAGCCATGAAAACACTTATCATATTTGATTCATTCTTTGGGAATACAGAGAAGATAGCCAATGCCGTTTCAAAGCATTTCAAACAAGAAGAGACAAGCATAATCAGAATCGCTGATTTTAAACCGGAGCATTTAAAAGGAGTATCAACCGTTATCATTGGTTCACCAACAAGGAAGTTCAGTCCTACAGAATTAATAACAAAATTTATCAATGAGCATGGTTCAAAACTTGCGGGGTTAAATTGTGCAGCATATGACACAAGAATAGATTTGGACACAATCAAATCGGGCTTAGCCAAATTTTTTGTAAGCAAGGGTGGGTATGCTGCAAACACAATGGCAAAAAAGCTAACAAAACTTAATGCCAACCTATTGTTACCCGGAGAAGGATTTCTTGTTACCGGGGAGCAGGGACCACTAAAAGAAGGTGAAATTGAACGAGCAGAAGAATGGGGAAAAAAGATTTGTAATGTTTAACGAGTATTTTTTGATTTGTTTTTTTCTATATTTATAACGACAAATCATTAATCAAATACTTTATGAACTCAAAGCCATACTTCCTTATATCCCTTTTTTCGATTATTATGACTTTATCCGTTATTTCATTTCCTGCATCAGGCAATCAGACACCTGTTGAAAAATTCGGGCAATTAAGTATAAACGGCACAAACTTAGTTGGGCAGAATGGTGAGATAGTTCAACTAACAGGCATGTCTTTTTTCTGGAGCCAATGGTACGGTAAATATTATAACTACCAATGCGTTAAATGGTTAAAAGATGACTGGAAATGTTCGATAGTAAGGGCAGCGATGGCAGTAAACCATGATGGATATTCCAAACATCCTGAAAGAGAGCAAAAGAAAGTTGAGAAGGTAGTTGATGCTTCAATTAAGCTTGGAATATATGTCATTATTGATTTTCACGAACACAATGCAGAAAATTTTATAAAGGAAGCCAAGACCTTTTTTGCTGATATGGCACAGAAATACGGTAAATATCCAAATGTGATATACGAAATTTACAATGAACCACTTATGGTGTCATGGGATAATGTTATCAAGCCATATTGCGAAGAAGTTATTGCAGAGATAAGAAAGTATGACCCTGATAATATCATTATTTGCGGGACATCCAACTGGTCGCAGAATGTGGATGAAGCAGCGTTAAATCCACTTACTGATAAGAATTGTGCTTATGCACTACATTTTTATTCAGGTACTCACAAGCAGTGGTTGATGGACAAAGCGGAAGTTGCAATTAATAAAGGTTTGTGTCTTTTTGTATCTGAGTATGGGACAACAGATGCAAATGGAGATGGACCAGTATATACTGAAGACACATATAACTGGTATAAATTTATGGACAAATACCATATCAGTCATTGTAATTGGTCGATTTCGGAGAAAAAAGAATCGTCAGCAATACTTAAAAAGGGAGCATCATCAAAAGGACATTGGACAAATTCTCAGATAAAACCTTCAGGATTATTTGTAAAAGAAGAATTGGCGAGGAAGTATTCGGAATTAATGAAATAAGTTTCAGCAAATTCAAATAAAAAATCAATCAACGCCAAGTGAAACTACTGGTTTTCATAATAGTCTCCTTATTAAATATTTACGTAGCAGTTACTTATTTCCGTCTCTTAAAAAAGAAAAGAATTAAGCCGGCACTTGCTATGTGGTTATTTTTTACAATTGCTGTGTCGATGAGTTTAGTCACCTACATTAAGGAAGGCGACTACAATTTCTGGGACAATGCACTCAACACCACAGATTTGTTTATGGTCACGTTTGTCAGCTTTACAATTTTGTTTTTAGGAGATGACAGCTCAAAATTTACAAAGTTTGATCTGCTATGTCTGGGAGTAGTAGCAGCAATAATTATCTTTTGGGCGATAACTCAGAACCATTGGGTTGCCAATATTGGGATACAATTAATCATGATCATTTCATATTTTCCTGTTATAAAAAGGATGTTAAAGGCCAAAGAAAATACTGAGCCCTTTTCAGTATGGATAGTCATGATGGTCACGCCTTTTATTTCACTCATTTCCAGCGAGGGTATTCTTGCAGCCGTATATGCACTAAGAGCAACTGCTTGCACAGGAATCTTATTGTTTCTAATGTACAGGATAAAGAAAAGGGGTGAAACCCGGTAATCTTTTCAGCACTTTTGTCATGTTTATTAACAAGAAAACTGACATTAATAATCTCAGCATTCTAAAATAAGTGTCATTTTTTCATAAATCGTGGGAAAGTCGATGATGGCATAGTCATTGATAAATAAAGACCATCTACATGAAAAATATTAAAACATAACATAATATGGGAAAAATAATCGGAATTGACTTAGGTACAACAAACTCTTGTGTTTCTGTAATGGAAGGAAGTGAACCTGTTGTAATACCAAACAATGAAGGCAAAAGAACTACTCCTTCTGTAGTTGCGTTCATTGAAAATGGCGAACGTAAAATTGGAGATCCTGCAAAACGTCAGGCAATTACCAATCCACATAAAACCATAT
>CAYMTR010000089.1:0-6148 GCA_964393405.1 uncultured Prolixibacteraceae bacterium | reverse complement strand
ATTATTTAAATTAGGGACTTTAAGTTCATTCTATAAAGATTAATAAAACTATATCCAATGAAAAAAAGAACTATCGACATTATTGTAATTTTACTGATTGCAATAGTTTTAGTCATCCTTAATCAGGTTAATCTTCTTGAAAAATCAGCAAAGTTTATGTTCATACCAATAGCAGCATTTTACTATTTTGGGCAATATACTGAAAGAAAATTCAAATAACGGATTAATTATATCTCTAAAGAGAGTTAATCGAATTCAAGCACTTCATTTCCAGTATTAAGAAAATATTGCTGTCAGGCATTTGCCTTAAAAACATTTGGATAATTCATATTATAGCCTTAAATTGGATGATTATAATTTAGGATATAACCTGATGGATATTTCAAAACACAGACTTTTAATAGAACAAGCTGATAGAAAATTGGCATTGTTTAGACCTTTGAATTCAATTGCAGTACCGCAAGAAGGATGGATACATACCATACGATCAGCTTTAAGGATGTCGCTAAGACAATTAGGTTCTCGCTTAAAAATATCTCCTCAAAGTGTAAAAGAGATCGAAGAACGTGAAGTCAAGGGTTCAATTACAATTAAAGGGCTTAATGAAGTTGCTGAAGCGCTTAATATGAAACTTGTTTATGGATTTATTCCAAAAGAACAAAGCATTGAAAAAATGATTGAAAAAAGGGCTTTAGAAATTGCAAAAGATGTTGTAATTCGATCTTCAAGCACGATACAGCTTGGTGTTAAGGAGAATTCAAAAGTACGCTTAGAAAAGGAAATAAGAAAAAGAGCAGCTGAAATAAAAATGGAAATGCCAAAGTACTTATGGGATTATTAATAGTGAGTATTAAATTGCTTGTAATTAATACTACAACCATATATTCAGACTGTTATGTGTCTTGTTAAACAGACTTAAATTTAATACTGTAATCATTAAATATAGGAGAAAAAGATGACTATTTTTTCGAGAAATCAAAAAGAAATTGCCAAAAAGATTGAACATGAATCTAAGTTGATAAACTGGATGGACTGGAAATGGCATGTTCGTAATTCCATAAAAACTATTGCTGAATTTGAAAGATTAACAGGGATTACTTTTTCAAAAAAAGAGAAAGTTCAACTCCAAAAAACAATTGACTACTTTCCTCTTTCTATTACACCCTACTATCTTTCGCTGATCGATAAAGAAAATTATCGTAATGATCCCATATTTAAACAATCTTTTGCTGATACCCGGGAACTGTATATTTCAAAAAGTGAAATGAAAGACCCCCTTGCAGAAGATAAAGATAGTCCGGTTCCAGGAATTACCCATCGTTACCCAGATAGAGTTCTATTTCTGGTTAGTAATGTCTGTGCAATGTATTGTCGCCATTGTACACGAAAACGCAAAGTAGGCGATGTCGACAATATTCCTTCAAGAAATCAAATTAAAGAAGGTTTAAATTATATTAGAAATACACCTCAGGTTAGAGACGTTCTATTGTCAGGCGGAGATCCTTTTTTATTGTCTGATGAATATCTAGATTGGATTTTAACAGAATTAAGGGCAATTCCTCATGTTCAGGTAATTCGCATTGGAACACGTACTCCCGTTGTCCTACCTTACAGAATTACTGATGATTTGGTGAACATGTTAAAAAAACATCATCCAATATGGATAAATACTCACTTTAATCATGTCCGTGAAATTACTGCATCATCAAAAAGGGCTCTTGGCATGCTTGCCGATGCAGGAATACCTCTGGGTAATCAATCTGTTTTACTCGCAGAAGTAAATGATTGTCCGAAGATTATAAAAAAATTGGTACATAAATTGGTTGAGAACAGAGTACGTCCATACTATCTCTATCAGTGTGATCTTTCTGAGGGGTTATCTCATTTTAGAACACCCGTAGGAAAAGGAATTGAAATCATCGAAAGCCTTGTAGGACATACAAGTGGGTTTGCCGTACCAACATACGTAATAGATTCACCCGGAGGAGGAGGCAAAATTCCGGTTATGCCGAATTACCTAATTTCCTGGAGTACAAATAAAGTAATTCTAAGAAACTATGAAGGGGTAATAACAACTTATCAAGAGCCTGATAATTATAAAAATGCTTTTTGTGACGGAGATTGTGCAAATTGCAAATTAGAACTTAATTTACAGGAAGGGTGCGAAGTAAATGCCATAGGTATTGAAAAATTACTGGCAGATTATGATAAAACAATTTCTCTTATTCCTGCTAAAAATGAACGTATAAAAAGGAGAGCAGATTTTAATGAAAAATAAAGAGATAAAATCAATCCTTTCACATGATAAAGAAAGCAATCGTGTTTATTTAATGCATCTTAATCTTGATGATTTTCCTGAGATAATAACACATTTAGAAAGATTAGCTGTCAAATTTCAATACACTAAAATTTTTGCAAAAGTGCCATCAATTTATGGTCCCTCTTTCATCAATGCTGGTTATATCACAGAAGCATTAATTCCTGGTTTTTTCAACGGTGAAATGGACGTCCTGTTTTTGATGAAATACCTAACTGAAGAACGCCGAATTCCTGAACATGATGCCATGATTGCTTTTCAGGATATGATGATCAACCCCCCTTCCTCAAATGATATACCTTTGGATGATTCCTTTATTATTCGCCCACTTCACGAAGAAGACCTCAACGAAATGATAAAGGTTTTTAAAAAAGTTTTTGAAACATATCCATTTCCTATTTTCGAGCCCGCTTTCTTACTAAAAAGTATGCAAGAATATGGAACTCGGTATTTTGGGGGCTTTAGTAATAATAAACTGGTTGCAATTAGTTCGGCTGAATGCAATAATTCTGATAAGAATGCAGAAATGACAGATTTTGCTGTATTACCTGAGTGCCGAGGAAAACGCTTGGCCGTTCATCTGTTATCGTTTATGGAAAAACAATTAGTAAAAAGTGGCTTTAAAACCTTTTATACAATTAGCCGCCTTAAATCATTATCTATGAATAAAACATTTTATAACTCAGGCTATAAATATTCAGGCACCTTAATTAAAAATACACAAATATCCGGGAATATTGAAAGTATGAATGTCTGGTATAAAAGTATTTCTAATTTTTAATACATTAATACGCAACCTTTCGACCTTATTTATCATCATAATCGGAAATATCAATCTATGAAAATAGGAATTTTGTTACCCCTCCTGTTACTTACAGCTCTTCTATCGGCCTGCGATACAGAGGATCAAGGATTAATTAACGGCCAGAACTCAGGCTTGCTACATCAGGTGAAATTTGGCTCCGAACTTTGTTATGAGTATACATACAATGATTTAGATCAAATTGTTGAGGAGAAAAGCAAGTACCATTATACCAAGCATAACTATCAAAATGGCAGGCTGATTTCGTCCGATTATTATGTCGACCCGGGAATGTTTAGCAGCACAAGCTATATTGCCGATTCGGCAATGAATAGAAAAGAATGGGTAAATCCTGCTAATACGGATAAGAATATTACTAAAACATATTCCTACGACAATAATGGCAATTTGATAAAATCCGAGAACAACAACGATATCTGTGAATACAGCTATGATGATAAAGGCAGGATGACCCGCCAAACCTTTTATCGTGAAAATGAACAAGCAGGGTATATTGACTATTCCTATGACGATGATAACAATTTAACAAAAAGGCTTCATTATTGGATTATCAGCTCCGGAGTAGAAGAACTTCAAACAACAACTGAGTATGAGTACGACAACAAAATTAATCCATACAAAGCTTTTAGTTCTTTAAAGATACCAGGGGAATTTACTAATACAAACAACATTTTAAAGGAGACATATACGATTAATCACGATGTTGATCAATCTATTGATAAAGTACAAATAACTGAAAATACTTATAAGTATAATTCCAGTAGGTTGCCTGTAAGCAAAAATAAATCAGAAACTTATATTTATTATTGATACTTTCCGAGCAATTTGCGCTCAACCATAAATACCAAAAATGTATATAGATCATATAGCCCTTTGGACGAATGATTTGGAAAGGTTAAAAGAATTTTATTCAATATTTTTCAATTGCAGTGTATCAGAGCGGTACGATAACCCGAAGAATCAGTTCTCTTCCTATTTCCTTTCCTTTCAGGATGGTGCAAGGATTGAAATAATGAAACGGCCAGATATTACAGAAGGCTCTGACAAAGAGAAAATTGGTCTTGCTCATTTTGCTATTGTTGTTGGAACGAAAGATCAAGTAGACAGCCTGACTAAGAAATTTGAGCAGGCAGGTATCATTATTGAAAGTTCCCCAAGGACCACCGGAGACGGCTATTATGAAAGCGTAATACTTGACCCCGATAATAATAAGATAGAATTGATAGCACACTAAACAATACCTAAGCTATACCTCCTTAATACATCCTCCGTACCTCCTCTCAATATAGGTTCATTGAATTGATAGAAAATCCGGTTCAGGTAAGAAGGAGGTTGAGCCAAAATATACAGCAAGTTCAGATGATTATCCTTTGCCGGGGTATTTATGCCCCGAATTGATAAATAACAACATTTGGCTTCGACCAGCTCAGCCACCGGGAAGTAAATACTCAGCCACGGAATTGAGAGCTACCAACTAGCCAGCAAAGTCCTACCAAAGTCGTACTTTCTCCCTTTATAATGGGATTAAGTACGACTTTGCTCCCTCTCTGTTATATATTTGATTATACTTTGAAGCCCTCAAAATGTTGTGCAATATTTCAACAAGTGAAATACAAACGATTACATTTTATTAATTTATTGAATACTTTTATAGAAAGAACGATCATGAACAATTCAAGCATTGCCCCATGTGGCGTAATATGTGATATTTGCCTGGGTTTTCAGAGGGAAAAGAACAAATGTGTTGGCTGTAACAATGAAGGCAATAAGCCATATCATTGCACGGTTTGCAGCATCAGGTCGTGTCCGGAAAAGAAAGGAAATGAGAAATTGCTTTGCTATGAATGTTCAAAATTCCCCTGCCGGCGAATTAAGGATCTGGATAAGAGGTATATTCTAAAATATGGTGAAAGTCCGGTACAGAATCTAAAGCAAATCAAGGAGATTGGGTTAACTCAATTCATTGAGATTGAGAAAGAACATTGGAAATGCAGTAAATGTGGTCAATTGCTGTGTGTTCATAGGGAGGTTTGCTTGGTTTGTGGCATTAAGAATGAGTATTTCCCAGAATAGTAATTTATGGGTTATTATCACTAAAGAACGGCATTGTAATATTTGGGTTAAAGATAAAAATTACGAATTTTACAAAATGAAGACAATAGATTTAATAAAAAACAGGTTGGTTGACAGAATAATGGTGACAGATAATGAACAGTTGCTAAAAGCGATAGAAGGAATATTAAATTCTACTCAGGCTAAAGATGAAATGAAATTGGATTCATATCAAATTGAAATTCTAAGGATGAGTGAAAATGATATAATTCAAGGGAATTTGATCTCCGAATCTGATTTGCAAAAGGAAAAACACTAGAACAAACTAATAATCTTAAACATTGATAATAATGAGAAAATTACTTAACAAGGTCACAAGCGGGATCTTACTAATAGTTATTGGCATATTACATACTTTCGTTAATTTTTCAGCTGATGGCTTTATTGAACAATTTAAAGCTTTTTCAAAGACATTCTTTTTTAAAGTTTATAATGGGGTAAATGATTTTCAGCCACAGACAGGTCTGGGGTTTTATGAAACCTATGCGGCTTTCTGTTTTTTCTTTTTTGGACTTTTGCTTATCACAATGGGCATTTTAATTCATTCTATTGAAAAAGAGGGGAAACCATTGTCGCATTATTTCACTGTGAGTTATTTAATTGTTGTAATATTAGGTAGTTATATGGTGCCCCCTTCAGGAATTGCCTACCTTATGCTTCCTCATGCAATTTATATGTTGGTTAGCAATTATATAAAGGCAAGGAAATTATCTGGTAGTATCAAATAAATTTTCTTCCTCTCGCAACCAATTGGCAGAGGAAAGCATCATAAACAATAAAAAACCACCGTGAAGAAATACTTATTACTTGGTTTGATCATAGCTCTGTTTGGATGCGATAAAAACGAAGAGCCTATTCTTGCAGATAAAGGGAATCTCTGGAGGCCTAATCCCGTT
>CAYMTR010000088.1:0-6160 GCA_964393405.1 uncultured Prolixibacteraceae bacterium | reverse complement strand
TTATTTTCTTCCATAGCATTACTTTTTGTGTATCGCTATTTCAGGACTAGACAAACTAAATAATTAATTAGCACCCTCCGGCAACCTTCTTTTTCTTTTCTTTCTTCTGGACAGGAATGGCAACCTTAGCACCTGAGGCAGGAGATTGAGATTCAGCGGAAACAGTGCCACCACCCAATGCTTGTCCGGCACCTTTGCGCAAGTCATATTTTGCAAATTCATCATCAGGATTAGTCTGAGAAGGCATTTGAGGGTTTAATATTGTTTCAGCCCAATAATTCAGTCCACCCATAAGAACATAATTGTTCAAATAACCAAGTTGCCGGGTTATCATCCATGCCTCGTTTGACTGAGTGTTTCCGTTAGAATAAAAAACATTCATTTTTAGATCCTGATCAATATAATCTTCCCAATTTTCTGACAACAGGTCAGGCAGTGGAATATTAATTGCGTCAGGTAAGTGAAATTTATCATACTCTTCACTGCTTCTTACATCAATAAGTCGAAGAGTAGGATCTTTTTGAATTAGCATATCAGCAATCTGGTCGGCAGATACAAACTGCATACCTTGTTTAACTTCATCAAGAAGTTGGTTGGCTGTCAGTTTATATTGCATTGTTGTATTTTCAGGAACAGCAGCAATTATTGCGGCAAGAGGAATAAAAACAGCTGCCAATATCACCCTAATGTTCATAATTTAAGATTTTAAAGATTAATATTCTTCTCTGGAAAATTTCTTTTCTGCCCAATCGGCAACCCAGAACATTACAAATGCAACTACAACAATCAGCAGTGCAAATACTCCCTTTGAAACTCCAAGCACCTGATTAACTGTCGGCGATCCTTGATAATTTGCCATATACATTTTCTCCCAAAGAGGATAACCTTCAGTAAAAATTAGTACTCCAATAAACAGACCACCGATGAAGAGCAAGGCATCAAGTTTACCTATTGCCACAGCGCAGAAAGCAGTTCCCGGGCAGAACCCACCCATAATAAATCCTATTCCCATAACAACTCCTCCGGCAATAGCCGAAGTCATATAAGTTGGATTAACATAAACAGAACTCAGATCGAGCCATCCAAAGAGGCTAAAAAACAGCATACCAAGCATAGCTGTCAGAGCTGCAGTGAAGAACACCTTTAAAACAGTTGTATCGTAACCGTAAAACATCCCGGCGAGTTTTCTTGAAGAAGAGAAACCGCTACTTTCAAGTACAAAACCGAAGCCTATGCCAATAACGAAAGCTAGCAAAAGATTTGTTGGTTCCGAAATATGTTCAAATACTACTAATGGTCCCATGTTAAATTCCTTTTTTTAAATCCAGTTTTTTCTGAAAAAGTAAGCCAATGCGAATGCAGTTCCGAATATTGCCATCATAGTAACAAAACCGCTAACTGACATAACTGCCATGCCAGTAAGGGCGGCACCGCTTGTGCATCCCCGTGCAATTTGAGCTCCAAATCCGAAAAAGACTCCACCTGCCAAAGCAAATACCAATCTCCTTTTGCTAGTTATCTTAGGACTATGTTCAACTTTAAATTTCAGTCTGCCGGCTAAAGCTCCTGAGAGGAACCCCCCAACAAGAACTCCCAACATTTCAAGAACAAGCCAGTTTTGTAAAGGTCCTCCTTCATTTTTCACTCTTGACTCAACATAGTATTGGGCATTTTCAGTATAAGAGGGGGCGATTGTTTCGACACCTGCCATAACCACACTTTTAACAGCTCCACTGGCACCAAGTCCTCTTCCCGAGATAAAAAAAGCTGTCAGTAAAACCAAACCAAGGAATACACCGCCAAGGTATGGGTTAAGGTATTTTCTGCTTTTGTCTGTTTTATTCATTTTATTTTATTTTTAAACCGCCAACAATAAAATACGGTAATTTCATTCTTAATAAAGCCATCTGCTTATTTGTCCTGCGTGCAGCATAATAAATCTAAGAATAACACCTCCCATAAGCACTAAAATAGGAGCTATGAAATAAGGAACTTTAAATTTTTTCAGTTCAAGAATTTCGAGTATTGCTGGAATTGTCAATCCAAGACCAATAACAAAAACCCAAAATACAGCAGTAAATTCGCCTCCAAGGAAAAGTTTTGAGGCTTCAATCTGAACCTGAGTGCTTGCTCTGAACCCCATTAGCATATGAACAATCAGGAATAATTCAATAGCAATAAGTAATAAATCGATCTTTGCAAAAGTCAACCTTTCTTTGTGAGATTTAGACATTATCACAATAGTAGCAGCACCTGTCGACAATCCGGAAGTAAGGAATAAAGGACCTAGTATAGAAGTATTCCATAAAGGTCGAGCGTTAAAAGCTGAAAGGAGGATACCAGTATAAATTCCCAGAATAACTGATGAAACAACCATTATCCAAGCCATAGGCAATTTATAATTAGCAAAAAAAGATTCAAGCTTTTTGACGATATCGAATTTCCAGTCCCACCTAGGAAAAACCGACTTAATATGTAAGGCTGCCCAAATGATTGACAAAGGAGTAACCAGCATAAGCACCCAAGCGCCCCAGCTCATTGGAGATTCGAACTTTATAGTTGTGTACAACTGCCAAAAATAGAGTTTATGCTTAAGGTCGAGGAAGAGGAAGAAAAGTCCAAGAGCCAAAAGGAAAGGAACTATTAATGGGGCAATTTCAACGGCTGTTTTATATTCCTTTTCTTTCTTAAGGATTGTGTACAAACCAGCAAAGAATAATATTCCGGCAGCCAAACCTCCAAGAAAAAGATAAGCAGGAATCTGCCACTCCCAAATTTCAAGGTGAGGGTCGATTAAAAAGTTGTTTCTTCCACTAACAATTATTTCTTCGCGCATATCAGCTATTTTATCATTCAAATTTTAAATCAGAAAATAAAGATGCGGTTCAGTACCTGCCTCTGGAATTAGAGTTTTATGTTTTCTTTTTTTGATAACCTTGCTCACTTCGGAGTTAGGATCATCGAGATCGCCAAAGTACATACACTTAGTAGGGCAAACAGCCACACATGCGGGTTGAAGACCATTGCTTATTCGATGATCACAAAAAGTACATTTATCGACATAACCTTTTGGATGGAAATATCGGGCATCGTAGGGACAGGAAGCAATGCAGGCACCACAGCCAATACATTTTACTGGATTAACCTTAACAATTCCGCCTTTGTCGACATAACTGGCACCAGTAGGGCAACATCTTACACATGGAGCATTAGCACAATGATTGCAACGTTCGGAGCGGTTTTCAAGTTCAAGCTGAGGATATGTTCCATCGGTAACTTCAACAATCCAGTCCCTGCAATATCCAATTGGGACATCGTTTTCAGTCTGACAAGCAACAACACAATCGCTGCAACCCACACACTTTTTAGTATCTACTGCCATTGCATATCTCATGATCAGAGTGATTTACCGTTAAACCTGAATGTAACAAAATTTCCCCTCATACCAGTACCTCCCATAATAGGATCGACATGCACTTTAGTAATAAGCTCCGAGTCGTTAGCACCCTTTCCATAACTTCTGGAAAGCTTTTTATCGGAGTGTCCAAAGCCATGAACCATATATATAGAATCCCATCTAATTCTTTCAGTTATACGTGCTTTAATTGGGAATTCAGAGACTATGCCATCCTGATTTTCAAGCCATATGTATTGATCGTTGGAAATTCCCCATTCTTTAGCCACTTTAGGGTTAATCCAGCACGTATTTTCATCCATTAGGTCGGTGAGGTTCGGGTTGTTAGCTGTGCGGCTGAAAGTATGCATCGGAGCCCTACCATAAATTAGACGATAAAAACCCTCAGCAGGCTCTTCGTGAGCTGTATATTTAGGAATTGGATCAAAACCAGCATCTGCAAAAGCTGTTGAATAAAGTTCAATTTTTCCAGTGTTTGTAGAAAATTCAATTTCTTCGCCATCATAAAAATATAAGTCTTCATTTTCCCTCTTAAAAATCTTGACACCTATTCTTTGCATTTCTTCAAGAGAAGTTCCCAACTGTTTAAATTCCCAATCGAGCTCTTCTTCATGAGATTTAAAAGGGAAATAATCACTTAGTCCAAGACGTTGACCAATTTCTTTAGCCATCCACCATGCTGGCATTGAATTATATTTCGGTTCAACGGCAGGCATTCTTAATGCGATGGACCCTTCCCTCCCCTGCAGAGATCTTATGGAGTCGTATCTTTCAAGATAAGTACATTCAGGAAGAACAACATCGGCGTAACCTGTTATTTCCATAGGCATTGTATCAACAACAACCATTAAATCGAGACTTTGAATAGCATCAAGTGTCTTTTGTTTTTCCGGAAGAGTAAGAATAAGGTTTGTACCGTTTACAATCCATGCTTTTATATGGCAGCTCATTGTAGGCATTGGGATAGTAGCATCGCACACCCCATTCGCCAGAGCGAGATCGGCAAGTTCATACTTACCGCCCATTGCATCCCTCCATGTCTTGTTAGGTTTTGGATAAGCCGGTACTGGGTAATGAATAATTTCTTTATGTTCGTTTCTAAAAAAGCCGCCTCTCCTTCCCCAGCTGCCTAAGAGAGCGTTTAGAATTGCAACAGCCCTCATTCTCTGTGTATCATCGCCGTACCAAGTAACATGTCGGCCGGGGTGAATAATTACAGCAGGTGAAGCGTCGTGCATTTCCTTAGCAGTTTTTCGAATTATATCGGGTTGAATGGCAGTAATACCGTAAGCCCATTCAGGAGTATATCTTTTAACCTCTTCTTTTAGGAGATCAAAACCGAAAGTATATTTTTCAACATAATCACTGTCGTACCAATTATTCTCAATAATGAGGTTAATCCAAGTAAGAAGTAAAGCAAGGTCGGTAGACGGTTTTATAGGAAGCCAGTATTTTGATTTACTTGCAGCTGTAGAAAAACGGGGATCGACGGTAATAATTGTTGCGCCTTTGTCGATTGCGTCGCTCATTTCCTGAACCTGTCCGTTGTGCATATTTTCGCCGAGATGAGATCCGATAAGGACGAGGCATTTCGTATCCCTTATATCAGTGTTTTCAGGAGAATCAAGACCTTCGCCATAAGTGGCAATAAATCCCACCTCTCTTGGACCGCGGCACTGGGCATAAGATGGAGCAGCAATATTGTTTGATCCGAAAGCCTTAAGCATATTTCCGAAATAAGTCCCTCCTGAACCGTGAGTAAAGAGAGCAGTACATTCGGGGCCATGTTCAGCTTTAATTTTCAATAACTTTTCTGCTATGAAATCAAAAGCTTTTTCCCAGCTTACCTCCTCGAAGCTTTGCTTCCCGTTCTTTGTGACTCGTAACAGAGGAGTTTTCAACCTGTCTTCATCGTAATACATGCCAACTCCACCGGTACCTCTTGGGCATAATCGGCCATGACAAGCGGGGTCAATATCGTTTCCGATAATCTTTTTTATTTGTCCATTATCGTCTTTATATACCCATCCTGCACATTTCCAAAAGCATACTTCGCAATATGTCGGAGTTATTTTAAAATCGGAAGGCAATCTGTAAACGGGACCTGCCAGTGAGCGTGCAACTCTGGTTCCTGCAATCAGGAGTCCTCCTGTTACAAGAGTTGATATTTTGATAAAATCCCTTCTGCTAGTCATTAACTAATAATTTAATTTAAAAAGGCTATTTGGAAACAAAAGTTGCTTCCAATTAAATCTGCATATTGCAATTCCATTAATTCCAAAATTAAATAAAGGGATATTGATGTCTGTTTTTTGCATTGTGATAATTATCATATCATGATATATATCACATCAAAAGCTTACAATGAATTTTCATATTATCAATTTCGCAATTTTTTTGATACGTAACATTAAATAGTCAAAAAAAACTTTTTTGCTATGAACTGTTTTTATCTTATTTTTAAGTGTTTTCAATATATCATATGTCAGAAACCAACTATAACTGCAGCTGTGTAGAATGCAAGCTTAAAAGTCTGTTCTTTGATTATTTCGAAGCAGAAGATCTTCAATATGTATGCTCTGCAAAAACAGAAAGGCAATACAAGAAAGGAGATATAATAATTAAAGAAGGAGATGAAATAAAGGATTTCATCTATCTTAAAAGTGGACTGGTAAAGCTGACAAGAAGATTACCGGAAGATAATGAGCAGATACTTAGTTTTGCAAAGCCATTTGACTTTGTTAG
>CAYMTR010000087.1:0-6668 GCA_964393405.1 uncultured Prolixibacteraceae bacterium | reverse complement strand
AGAGTTCCTTAAATAGGTTAACAGCACTTTTTTCGAGGGGATTTCTTTCAGAGCTCCGTTTCACTTCGGCTTCGCTGTGCTCGCAATGACGGGCAGTTTCGAGGGGATTGCTTTCAGAGCTCTGTTTCACTTCGGCTTCGCTGCGCTCGCAATGACGGGAGATTGATGCAGAAAATTATTGAGTCTATAATTAAGTTTATCATTCTTTTTATATATCTTTACTTTAAATATACATGTATTTCTAAAGTTGCACTTTAAATATACATGTATTTCTAAACTTCTAATTCAAATTATCATGTATATAAGAAGACAGGTATTTGAAGGATCGGGAAATGAATCCCTATTTCTATGGGGGGCAAGACAAACCGGCAAGAGTACCCTTTTAAAGAAATTGTTTCCTGATTCACTATGGTTTGACCTTTTAATGACTGATGTTTATGAACGTCTTCAGAAGAATCCATTCCAACTCAGGGAAATAGTACTTGCTTCCAATACTCAAAAAAGCGTTGTAATAGATGAGATTCAAAAAATACCGTCACTTCTGAATGAAGTACACTGGTTAATAGAAAACAGAAAAATAAAGTTTGTCTTAAGTGGCTCAAGTCCCAGAAAAATTATCAGGACTTCAAACAATTTGCTTGGAGGAAGGGCACTAAGATATGAGCTGTATCCTTTAGTAAGTCAGGAAATACCGGATTTTGATTTACTTCGGGCATTAAACAACGGGTTACTACCTAAACATTACATTTCAGATAATCCTCAGAAACTAATATCATCCTATATTGGCAGTTATCTAAAAGAAGAGATTATGGCTGAAGCAAGGTTGAGAAACATAGTAACTTTTTCTCGATTTCTGGAATCAGCAGCCTTTTCAAATGGGGAAATAGTCAATTTTACCAATATTGCATCTGATTGTGGAGTAAGCTCACCTACTGTAAAGGAATATTTCCAGATTCTAGAAGATACACTTACCGGACGTTTTCTTCCGTCGTTTCAAAAGAAGCCCAAAAGACGGATAATATTATCTCCTAAGTTCTACTATTTTGATATTGGTATAGTTAATTATCTACTTAAAAGGGGCAAAATTGAATTTGGAAGTGAAACTTTTGGCAATGCCTTTGAGCATTTTATATATAACGAAATATATGCTCATAGTAATTATTCCGGATTAAATTATAGTATCAGTTATTGGCGAACTTCTTCACAGATTGAAGTTGATTTCATTCTTGGTGACCATGAAGTTGCAATAGAAGTTAAATCGACTAATAATGCAACTCCGCGTCATGCAAAGGGATTGAATAGTTTTGCTGAAGATTATACTTTGAAAAAAATGTTATTGATTACAAATGATCCTTTTGCCAGGCAAATGGGTGCTGTACTAGTATTGCCATGGCAGATTTTTTTAAAACAGCTATGGGAAGGAGAAATAATAAAATAACAATTTTGAAAACCCGGCTCATTTAACCATTTTTGTAAAAATTTTATTTTATGGGTATTATAATTAAGACCCCTGAACAAATTGACGGGATTAGGAAAAGCAGCAAGCTTGCAGGGATGACCCTGAAAATGATAGAGCCTTACATTAAGGAGGGGGTTTCAACTGGTCAGCTCGACAAAATTATTCATGAATATATTTGCGACAACGGAGCGACCCCTGCAACTTTAGGTTACCACGGGTTCCCAAAATCATCGTGTATTTCTCTTAACGAGGTGGTATGCCACGGTATTCCTTCTTTCACCGAAATTATTAAACCCGGAGATATTCTAAATATAGATGTTACTACTATTCTCAACGGATACTTCGGCGATACCAATAAAATGTATACAGTTGGAGATGTAAGTGAAAGGGCGTTGAACCTGATCGATGCTACACTTCATTCTATGAATCTTGGCATTCAGCAGGTTGCACCGGGAAGCAGATTTGGAAACATCGGTTTTGCTATTTCACGGTATGTACAAATGAAAGGGTACTCGGTTGTTTATGAGTTCTGCGGTCACGGTGTTGGCATTGAATTTCACGAAGATCCTCAGGTAGAACATATTTCACGCCGCAATACTGGCGAAGTTATGAGGCCGGGAATGACTTTCACAATTGAGCCAATGATTAATGAAGGTAAAGCCCGCACAAAGATTGACAAGTTTGACGGCTGGACAGCCCGTACTTCAGATGGTAAACTTTCAGCTCAGTTTGAACATACGATTCTTGTAACTGAGACGGGGTATGAGGTTTTAACTGAAATAGAAGATTGATCATTCAAATCTCTTCCATTCACCCGAAAAACCGGATATTCTCTGTGAACATTCGTCACTGACCAGCGAAATCTTTAATTTATCCTCAGTAATATTATAACTGTATTTGCCCTCAATGTCAACTCCACATTCAGGATCATTAATCAATTCAATATCAGTTTCAGTAGCAAAGTAATCAAGGTATGAATTCAAATGGGTTGAAACGACTTCGAGCATTTCCCACGTAAAAGTTCCATTGTCATTAAATGTCATTTTCACATTGAAACTTGTATCAGAAGATACATAAAACTTCGTCCAAGAACCAATAAGGAGTTCAGAGTTTTTTGGAGTGTCTTTATCGCAACCTGCAAAAAAAATAGTTGTAAAAAATAATAATAGCAGATAAATGTGGGCTGTCTTTCTCATATTTCTATAGTCGTTTCCATTTGATAATTATATATGTAAAGCTATAAAATTGCAATGGATTAAAAAAATCATTCATACTCAAGTATCCTTTACCGTCTGCTTTAGCTGACGGATTCATACTCAAGTATCCTTTACCGTCTGCTTTAGCTGACGGATCTCCAATCAAGCACTACCCTATCTTTATTCCTGATACTTGATACTTTATGCAATTTATCTTCTTTCAAACTCTTCCTTTGCTTCGTCAAGAAACTTCACAAAGTTATCAGGATTAAGATCTCTGGCTTTTGGTTTGACAAGCATTTTGCCATTATGATCAAGGAGTACGTAATAAGGCTGAGCGTTAACTCCAAACTTGCTGATCTGGAAATCGGCGTACTTCTTCCCTATCGTCTTTTTAACTTTACCATCATATTGAGAAGTCACCCATTCACTTTCAGGGAGCTTAGTTTTATCATCTACATAAAGAGCAACTATCACAAAGTCGTTTTTAAGCCTTTCCAGCACCCTTGCGTCGCTCCAAACCGCAGCTTCCATCTCGCGGCAGTTGACGCATCCATGGCCCGTAAAATCAATAAATAAAGGCTTACCTGAAGCTTTAGCACAAGCCATTCCCTGTTCGTAATCGAAATAGCCTTTTAAGCCATGGGGTAAATGTAAAAGATCGCCAAACATAGGTTCTTCGCAAATACCATTTTGAGCATCAGTGAAAGAAACGGTTGATTTTCCCCGGGTCACAAGCTCTACTTCTTCTCTAATTATTTTGTGGAGGTCAAAATCGTGAGTTGACATTGGGGGCAGGTATCCTGAAATAGCTTTCAGAGGAGCGCCGAACATTCCGGGGATAAGATAAACCACGAAAGAAAAAGTAGCCAAAGAAAGCATTAGTCGGGGCACAGAGACATGTTTAACATCGCTATCGTGAGCAAACTTGATTTTTCCGAGTAGGTAGAAACCCATAAGGGTAAAAATAACAATCCAGATAGCAATATATACTTCCCTGTCGAGGATACCCCAATGATAAGTTTGATCAGCAATACTTAAGAACTTCAGTCCAAGAGCCAGCTCTAGGAAGCCAAGCACTACCTTAACAGAGTTGAGCCATCCGCCCGACTTAGGTAAGTTACTAAGCCACTGCGGGAAAAGGGCAAACAGAGTAAATGGAAGTGCAAAAGCAAGAGCAAAACCAAACATCCCAATAATAGGTTTCAGTACTTCTCCCCCGGCCGATTGAACAAGGATAGCCCCTACTATTGGTCCTGTGCAAGAAAAAGAAACCAGCACTAAAGTGAGAGCCATAAAGAAAGATCCCATCAGTCCGCCCTTATCGGCACCCTTATCAGCTCGGTTAACGAGCCATGAAGGGAGTATTATTTCGAACATTCCGAAGAATGAAAAAGCGAAGACAATAAAGATTACAAAGAAGATAATATTTGGAATCCAGTGTGTACTAAGCCAGTTGGCAGCATCGGGGCCAAATATTACAGCTACGAGAGAGCCAATCACGGTATATATAGCAATAATAGAAAGACCGTAAAGTATAGCATTGAGCCTTGCTTTGGCTTTTGATTCGCTGCTATGCATGAAAAAAGAAACGGTCATAGGAATCATAGGAAAAACGCAGGGCGTAAGGATAGCAGCAAGTCCGGCGATAAAGGCGAACAAAAAGAATAAAAACAAGTTTCTGTTCGACGAAGCTTTAATATCGTCTTCAATTGAAGTTGATGCAACAGTATTGTCTGAGGATGCAGCATCGTTTTGGCCTAAAGAAAAAGAGAAATCTGCTTCTGTAGGAGGGGTGCAGGTTTCGTCGTTACAACTCATGAACTCAATATATCCTTCAATACTAACTGGATTTTCAGATAGTAGTTTAACCTTTTGAGTGAAGGTGACGCTATTGCTGAAATATTCAAGATTCATATTGAAAGTTTTGTCGAAAGTCTTTTCTGCGGCGGTAGAAGAGATCACTTTACCATTAAGAATATTAATGGCAGAGCTATCGAAATTAAAAGAAGTAGGAACGGGACCTCCGGGATCAATATTATTAGAGTAAAGGTGCCAACCTTTTTCGACATCAGCTTTAAAATAAAGTTCGTATTCAGTAGGAGAAACCTTTTTGTGGGAGAAGCTCCATTTAACAGGATTAAATACCTGAGCGAATGAAAGATGAGAAAATAAAAGTATAGCAAAAATAATTGGAATACTGCGTTTCATGTTATCTATATTTTATTAGACAGAATTGAATTTAAAGATAACAAATATAAGAATGATTAAGATTGAGGGAGTGTAACAATAGTCACAAAAAAACCCCGTCGTAATGACGGGGTTTTTTTAAAAGATAATTTCTTCCATGTTGTTGTCAAAGAAGCGGGCTTCGAGCAAAGAAATGTCATCAGCCCCGACAACTTCAATTTTTTTCATGTACTTCCAACGCCATTTTCTGAGAATTGATTTGAAACCTTTAGTAAGGAAAGCTTCGATAAACGGGTGAACCTTAACAATAATCTTTTTATGGTTCAGATCCGAAATAATGTAATCAATCCTGTTTGATATTTCATCAATAAACAGAATGGTTGGAGTAACTTTACCTGTTCCCTTGCAAGCAGGACACACCTCGGCGGTATCAACATGCTCTTCTTGGCGAACTCGCTGCCTTGTAATCTGCATCAAACAAAACTTACTTAAAGGAAGAATGTGATGCTTCGTACGGTCGTCAGCCATAACCTCTTTCATTTTTTGATATACTTTGTGGCGGTTATCGATTTCATGCATATCAATGAAATCAATCACAATGATTCCGCCCATGTCCCTTAAACGTAACTGCCTTGCAATTTCTTCGCAGGCAGAAAGGTTGACTTCGAGTGCGTTAGTTTCCTGGTCATTACCGGCTTTAGCACGGTTACCGCTGTTCACATCAATTACATGAAAAGCTTCAGTATGTTCAATAATAAGGTATGCCCCGTTCTTGAAAGTGACTGTTTTACCGAAGGTCGATTTAATTTGTTTATCTAAACCAAAGAAATCGAACATTGGCAGCTTTTTGTCGTAGAATTTAACTGTCTTTTTCTTTTCAGGAGCGATATTACCGATATATTCGATTATTTCTTCGTAAACGGTATAATCGTTTACATAGATACTAGCGAAATCGGGGCTATAAATATCGCGTAGCAAAGCTGAGGTTCTGCTAAGTTCGCCAAGGACGAGTCCCGGAGGGATTACCTTTTTCAACTTAGGCGCAATTGATTCCCATTTTACTATAAGCCTTTTTAATTCCTGATCGAGTTCAGCCACCATTTTACCTTCGGCGGCTGTACGAACAATAACTCCGTAATTGCGTGGTACAATACTTTGAATAAGTTTCTTCAGGCGGTTACGTTCCTCAATAGTTTGAATTTTTTGAGAAACAGAGACTTTGTCGCTGAAGGGAACCAATACCATATTTCGGCCTGCTATTGATAATTCGGAAGTAAGTCTGGGTCCTTTAGTAGAAATAGGTTCTTTAGCAACCTGTACTAAAATATTTTGCCCTGAATGGAGCAAATGAGTAATCTTTCCGTTTTTGTCAATATCAGGATCAAGGTTAATCTTGCTTAGTTGAAAAACCTTACCTTTTCGCGAAGTGATATTCTGAACGAACTTGTTCAAAGAAGCGAATTGCGGTCCCATGTCAAGGTAGTGTAAAAAAGCATCTTTGTCATAGCCGACCTCTACGAAAGCTGCATTAAGTCCTGGCATAATTTTCTTTACTTTTCCGAGGTAAACATCGCCAACGGCGAACTTAATGCCACTTTTCTCCCTGGTCAGCTCTACCAAACGTTTGTCTTCGATAAGTGCAATCACTATCTCAGAGGGACTAACGTCAATAAATAATTCGCTACTCACATTAATAAAATTAAGGGAGAATTAATAAATATGTAAAAGAACTCTAATTCCCATAAAAGGATTAAACCTAAGTTGCATACGCATCTTAGGTTTAATCGTAAATGTTGTTTAATAAGCTGGCGTATGCTTAAAAA
>CAYMTR010000086.1:0-6717 GCA_964393405.1 uncultured Prolixibacteraceae bacterium | reverse complement strand
TTATTTTAATTCTGACAACACTTTTGATTCCTTTTTGCACTCGCGCAAATGATCAGTCTTTATGCGGAAATATCTACGGAACAGTGATTGATAAACAATCACAAACTACGTTACCCGGTGTAACTATATTAGCTTTCTCAAACAACAAATCATTTGGAACAACTACCGACATAAACGGCAGGTATTCAATTGATAATATTCCTATTGGTCGCTTTGATATTGAGTTTAGCCTTATCGGCTATGAAAAGATATCTATGAAAAATGTCTTGCTGACTTCAGTAAAGGATCTTTATGTTGATATTGAATTGCTTGAAAAGGTAGAAAATCTCGACGAAGTAGTTGTCAGAGCATATTCTAAAGACAAAACAATTAATGAATTTGCAACTACCAGTGCCCGAATTATTACTGTGGAAGAATCTAATAAATATGCCGGAAGCTGGGGAGATCCTGCACGAATGGTATCTAACTTTGCAGGTGTAGTTTCGGCTGGTGATCAACGAAACGATATCATCATACGTGGCAACTCCCCTACCAGCCTTCTATGGAGGCTCGACGGTATTGCAATTCCAAACCCAAATCATTTTGGAACTTTTGGCAGTACAGGAGGACCAATTTCTATTCTAAACAACAATCAACTTGCTAATTCCGACTTCCTTACAGGTGCCTTTCCAGCAGAGTTTGGCAACTCATTATCCGGTGTTTTCGATTTGAAAATGAGAAATGGAAATTTTAAAAAGCATGAATTCATGGGACAAATGGGTTTTAATGGATTTGAACTTGGGGCTGAAGGTCCTATATCTAAATCGAAAGGAAGTTCTTATCTGGTAAATTTTCGATATTCAATGATGGATTTAATGTCTGCTCTGAAGATGTTCGATGTTGGCGGTGTTCCAAAGTATGCTGACCTCTCGCTTAAAATATTTGTACCTACAAAAAAATGCGGAACATTCTCTCTCATAGGAATTGGAGGTTATAGTAATATTAAACTTGAAGACGACCCTGACGATGATGAAGATTCAGGAAGTGGTTGGTCGGCAGAGATGTTGCCCGGAACAAAAGTTTATAACGGTTCAAAAATGGGCTTAATAGGCTTGACAAACAAATTGTTCCTTACTGATAAAGCAAGAATTGAATCGTCAGTCTCAGCAAGTTATTCGAACTCTTTTAATAATGTTGATTCAATAGGTAAAACAGAAAATTCCAACTTTTATAATGATAGTTATTCCGAAACAACATATTCTTTTTCAACCAAATACATTCTGAAAAGCAGTGCTAAAAATTCTCTTCAAATTGGATTTACTGCTGAATTATTTGACTTCAACTTCTTTGATGAAACATATATAAATCAGCTCAATAAGTTTGTTCAAAACACAAACACCGATGGCAATGCAATGCTTTATCAGCTTTATTTTCAAAGTAAAAACAGATTGACTGATGACTTAACTCTAAATTGGGGATTACACAGCCAGTTGTTTGGATTAAATAATTCAATGATGGTTGAACCAAGGTTGGGCTTAAGCTACGCGATTAACCATGCACATAGTATCAATTTTGGTTATGGATTACACGGACAGATTCAACCACGCCTGATCTATTTTGTTCAAACACCTGTTGACTCAAAGTCTGATGATTATATACTAACAAATAAAGAACTAGGCTTTTCTAAAAGCCATCATATTGTTGCAGGATATAACTGGTCAATAGTTGAAAATCTGAGGTTCAAACTCGAAGCTTATTACCAATATCTTTATGATGTTCCTGTCGAAAAAGAATCATCAACATTCAGTATGCTTAACTATGGAGCAAATTATCACAACGAGAGCAAAGACAATCTTGTTAACGAAGGCTTAGGCAAGAATGTTGGCTTGGAAATAACTTTAGAAAAGTACCTGAATAATAACTTCTACTTTTTACTGACTTCATCCGTTTATGATTCAAAATACCAAGGCAGTGATAAGGTTTGGCGAAATAATGCCTTCAACGGAAATTATACTGTAAACTTCCTTGCAGGATATGAAATTCCAATCAAGAACGATGTTTTAGCCTTCAATATTAAAACAACTTGGGCAGGAGGAAAGAGATATACTCCAATTGATCTTGATAAATCAATAACAGCATATGAAGCAGTATATGATTATAACAATGCATTTGCTGGAAAATTTGAAGATTATTTCAAAACCGACCTAAGGATTTCATTCCGACAGAACCTTAAAAAGATTTCTCAGGAATGGTCTTTTGATGTTCAGAATTTAACTGACCATAAGAATATTCTGACCCAAAGGTTTGATGCAGCATCAAAGAAATTGGTAAATGTGTTGCAGATGGGGTTTTTCCCAATCGGATCTTGGAAAATTTACTTTTAGTATGAAAAATTGTAATGGTAATCATATCTTTCTATTTTGGAAAGGTATGATTATTATTTATCAATTTATAGAGAAAATACAATATGACTCTTAAACAGTAAAATAAAACATTTAGTTACTCCTTAATCACCTTCAACCATAAATTCTCATTATCTCCAAACTGCACAAAATAAACACCTTTGCTCTGATCACTGATATCTATAATAGCTGACGAACCAATGATATTAGTATGGTACACCCTTTCACCAAGTACGTTATAAACAGCTATCATTGTTGTTCTATTTTCAGACAGGCCGCTTATAGTAATTTTCCCTTTGGAAGGATTAGGAAAGACTTTCATTATAAATTCAGTTTCTTTTACTGAAGTAAGATTGACAATTACTTCATCCGACATTTGAGAATTACATCCTTCTTCGCTTGTTACCTGTACAGAATATTTACCACTTTCCATAATTGTGTAACTACTTCCTATTGCACCGTTAATTTCGTCTCCATTCAAATACCATTGATTTCCAGTGTTTGAGGAAGAAGTCAACTCTTCTCCATTTACACTTATTGAAGGTTTTATAGGTGGCAGTGCATATTCAACAATAATTTCTTTAGAATTATCACTAACACATCCGTTTTTATCAGTAACTATCACATTAAAAGACCCCCCTTCAGTAATTTCCAAAGTCTTTACCGTACTGCCGTTATTCCACAGATATGTATAGTCACCTTCCGGAGCTTGCAACTGTGTTTTATCTCCCAGACACATTCCTTCTCTATGAACAATAACTTCAGGCTCATCAATGAAATACGCACATGGATCTTGTCCTATTGAAAAGTTGTTTCCAGAAAAGCGTAATTGCCCTAAACTGATATTTATATCATATGTATTTAACTGTTTTCCACCTTCAACAATTATAGATATACTGTAATCTCCAATTGGCACACCTCTGAATTTAAAAAATCCATTATCATCAGTTTCAATTTCAGCAATTACTGAACCACTTTTTTTCTCAATCAGATTAAGTGTTATTCCACCAATTGACACTCCTTCAGACAAACCAGTTGTTTGTATTTCATTAAGTTGAAAAAGATTATCTTCAAAAACATACCCTTCAATGATACCATTACCTATCATAGGTCCTGTTTCAGAATAGTGATAGTAACTATGATCTTTCCCTTCGTTTGAATATTTTTCTATTTTTTTACCGTATTTATATTCCAGTTCATTTAATTCTTTTAAAATACTATATGGGTATAATTCATCAACAGGTAACATTTGCACTGATACATTATAATCAGTTGTGTCAATTATATAGTAATAATAAAATTCCGAATTCCAACCTTGCTCTTCGCTATATCCTTCTTTGTAATATCGTTTTAATGTATCGCCACTTAACTCATATTCAATCACCAATCTGTTCTCAACATCTCTTATCTTTTTAATCAAACCATTTGTATCATATTCATAAATCAGATTCAGTTCATTTTCATAATCCATTTGGTCTCTATTATATCGCTCCATCTTGGATCTGATTAAAAAATCGTTGGAATAATAACTCATGTATTTTAACATTGGCATTTCAGAAGAATCTAAGTAATTATATGTAGTCCTTGTAATCAACAAACTGTCTTCACAAGTCTTATTGTAAGAAATCTTAAATGCCCGATACAGATTAGAATCTTCGAGTATATGAATAAGAGAATCCCGACCATATGTGTCATAATAATACTTTAAAGATATTTCATCTTCATCAGTTACCTCTATTAATTGCAAATCCTCATTGTATATGAATTTCATGTAATCGAAAACAAATTTCCCCTGATATTTATTCTCACTTGATATATATCGGTTAGTTAATTGATCATATTCATTTGTTTTGTAATTTCTTAATCTTTCCTTCTTTTCAGTTTTTCCTGTATCATCTAATTTAAATGATTTTTTCACATAATTATTATCAGCATCATAACTGTATTTTGAAACTGCTTTTATTACTGAACCCTTTTTTTCAACGGATTTTATAAGGTTGCCATCGCTATTATATATGTATTCAATTGTTTTTACTGACTCTTCTATCTGTAGAGTATCGTTCCATAAATAGTGATTTTCTTCTTCTAGCTTATTATCAGAATTGTAAATATACTCATCTGCCTGTCTATAAACATGTTTATCAGATAAAGTATCATATACCTGATATGAGTAATAACTTAGACTGTCGTTCATATCATAACCATATCTTTTACTCCACAAGTGTATTGCGCCAGGCTTGTCAAAAAATGTTTCTGTCAGTACTCTGTTTTTCTTATCGTATGTATATTTTTTTTCCCATTCATTTTCAGCGATATAATCATGATAATATTCCTTAATCAAGTTATCATTAACGTCATACTCATATGTCTTTGTCCAGTGAAATTCAGGTGGAGTATTGTAACCGGCATATTCTTCCTGAGTAAGCAATCCTTTTGAATTAAAAGCTTTAAAGTGCCCACCATAGTCAACTGATGTCTGTTCAAATTGTTGGTTATTGTTATTCCAGTTATAGACCCGTCTTACTTTAGTATCTGGCAAATACCCATATGTTATTTTGTGAACAGCAATAAATTCACCTTCCACAGTATTAAAATTTACAACTTCAGTTGTATCTCCGTTTTCATTATAATCAATAGTTGTTTTATGAAAATTCGCCCAGTCAAAGGCTATAGTATCCCACGTAAAATTTGAAAAGTGAGTTTCACGATTAATAGTATTGTATTCAAGTCTTATTTTATAATCGGGAATACCATTGCTATAGAATTCTGATATTAAACTTCTATTTCCATCCTGATTAAATTCTTGTTGTATTTTCTGTACTTTCAGCCACAAATCTGTAATTGAATCCCTAAAAAATATTTCTCTGAAAACTTCCCTGTCAAGTTCATCATATTGATACTTTACTTTCCTACTTCTGTCACCAATAATTGTATCGTACTCAGTTTTGATAATTTCTTCAATCAAACCGTTTGCTGTTAATTTAACACTGTCAATATTTACCAGAAGTGAATCGTATATTGGATCATCTATAATACGATAATCAACAATACTATCAATTTTTAATGTTTTTCCGGACTGTAGTAAAGAATTTATTGATTTTTGCCCGGCTTGAACTCCAATAAAACAAAAAAATGAAATGATGATTAAGATAGATTTTTTCATGATTTATATTTTTTAGGTATAGATTTATTAAAATAAAAACAACAGATTGCAATTTGACATATAAATTAAATCAAAATAAATTAATTATGCAACGACTTAAAAGCATTTTATATTAGGAGTTTACAATAAGAAATTACATAAGAAATGCATCTTGTATAATCAATTCATTTTTTTTATTTTTACAAAGGACTCGTGCAGAAGGCTTTCTTTAACTACTTAAAATTCAATCAACCTTATGAGAAAAACTATAACCTTGATTGTATTAATCGCGGCATTATTTTGCCAATCATACGGTCAACAAACTGAGATCCTTAACAACTCAAATTTCAACGACGGCACCAATGGATGGTGGCATATGGGCGCTAATGTTACTACCTCCAATGGCGAAGTGACTTTTAATATTACAGAACCCGGCTCCAACGCATGGGACGTTCAAATGTGTTATAACGGATTAACTTTACGTAAGGGATTTAAATACACTTTCACCTGGCGGGCAAAAAGAGTATCAGGATCAATCAACTTTCTCGTTCAGCTTGACCACTCACCTTATACTTACATCTTCGGCGGAAGCAGTAATTTTAATAACGACTGGCAGGAAGGCACTGCTGTTTATGAACATTCAACTGATAATATTGAAGGTGCAGGCATTGCTGTCCACATGGGTGGAAATACTGCAACTGCAATATTGGATTTTATTTCACTGAAAGAAGAACTAATCGATACTGGCGGAGGTGGAGGCGATGATGACCCAGTTACTGATCATAGCAAAAGAGGCTATTACGACGCTCCTTACAAACGATATGAAGCAGATGTCGCCAGGCTATGCAACGGGGCTTATTCGACTCCTAAATCATATAATCAGGCCGAGCTTCAATATGAAGCTTCAGATCATGTTTGCGTCAACATGAATGCCCCCGGCTCTTATGTCGAATGGGATGTTACTGAAGCTGCCGACGGAATAGTGGTTCGCTATTCTATCGACTTAAAACTTCCGACTGAAGGGAAAAATCTCAATACTATCCTTACCGGCAAACTTGGTGTCTATGTCAATAATGTTAAAAAAGGAACTCTGAATCTTACTACATACTGGTCGTGGGAAGACCTTAGAAATAATGACTCCCCGTATGCCAGCCATCATCAGAATACTAACTGGAGAAAACGTTTCGATGAAAC
>CAYMTR010000085.1:0-6745 GCA_964393405.1 uncultured Prolixibacteraceae bacterium | reverse complement strand
TCTTCGGGAATTGCCATATTGTAGCCAAGAAGATCCTTGCAATCTAAATGTTCATACTTCTCTTGAAACAGTTTGTTGTATTCCTGAACTTTTGTGGCAGCAATATTTTTCTGCTCTCCCCCATCAGAAGATTTAGTAGATGCCCAAAGTCCGATTACATTATAAGCTCCGGTGCATGCTCCGCAAGCCCTACCCTGCCGCCCAATGCCTCCTCCATATCCTAATCCTAATTTGAAGCACACATCTTCAGGTATTCCGTATTCAGGTCCGAATGCTGTAAATATAGCCTGATTACAGTTCATTGTTTGAAAGTTTAGTACAGCTTGTTTCGATTTTTCCATATTTTGGTTTTTAAAAAACGATCTTTACCTTCTTAAGCCTGATATCCTTAGTTGGACGGAAATCGCCCTGAACAGGAAACAGTGAAATACGGTCAGCAATATCAAGTCCGTAGTTTACTTCTCCAAAAACAGTGTACTGTCCGTCGAGATGAGGAGAACCGCCAATGGTTTTATAAACTTCTCGCTGTTCTGCCGTAAATTTAATTCCGTTATCCTTTTCAATTTCATCAAGTTCGTTCTCGAGATACTTTCTGCCGGTTACTATATAGAATTGCGAACCGTCAGAGCGTTTATCCTTGTTAGTATCATCTCTGAGACGCGGGGAGCCGATCACTCCACGTTTATGATATAAGCCTTTAACAATATGGGCGGGAATGGTGTATCCTGGTCCTTTCCAACCTACTATATCATCAGATTTTGCATTGCGTGTATCGGCAGCTCCGGTTTGAATACCAAAGTCGCGGATGACCCGATGAATCAACAGATTATCGTAGTAACCCTCTTGAGCAAGTTTGATAAAATTGTCCCTGTATTCAGGAACTTCATTAAACAGTCTTATTCCAATATTACCAAATTCAGTTTCAAGAGTTATGCTTTTAATGGAAGCATTTCTTTTTGCATCAGGATTTCCGATCGCTGAAATTGGTTTAGGAGAACCTCCCTTTTTCATCTGCTCTATGATAGTTTCAGCTGGAATTGCAAAATACGTTCTCTCATAATCTACATCCATTGCTGTACCCATCCCTAAAATATAGCCGTTGGAAAGAAAAACAGGGGTACCAATATTAACAGTCTGAATTGTATTGCTTATTGTTATTAGTTTTTCCCCATAGACAATCTTTTCGCTTAAGCTGCCACCTGTATATAAAGGTAGGGAGTTGTTATATTTCTCTCCAACAACGATTGTTTTCAATTTTAATTTTACCGAATCGGTGTGGAACTTAAGTGGATTGGCATTGATGGAGCCGGCTTTTAAAAGAATAACATTGCTGATCCTGTCAAAGCTAATAAACTTCATTACTTCGAACGAAGGACCCTCACCATTGAGAGGAGTAAGAATACCTCTGTCGGCTTGCTTAAAAAGGCTGAAGGGAGCTGCGATAATGTTTTCCCCTACCAGAAAACCCTGTCCGTTTTCGAGTATTCTTGTACCATTATAAGTCTGAATCTTAAAAACAGAAGCCGTAAGGGCAGTAAAGTTCGTTTGTGGAGCCTGGGGTGTTGTAACTACCTCTTGCTTCTGCTGGCTCTCTTTATCTTTAACGTCTTTTCCCCCGGAACAGCTGGAAAACAGAAAGATTATCAACGATAATACTATTAATTGAATTCTTCCCTTCATATTTAGGATTTTAATCATTTCAGAATTTTAACATTTATAACCACATCAGTGAAGGGACGGTTATTCCCATCAACTTTTAGTGCCGCAATCTTGTCAATAACATCAAGACCTTCAACTAGTTCACCAAAGACAGTATACTCTCCGTCTATCTCCGGAGCACCTCCTACTTTAGTGTAGGCTTCACGTTGCTGAGTTGTAAAAATAAGTTTTCCGTCAGCAAGGGCATAATTAGTTTCAATTTCTTCCTTGATTTCATCAGCAAGCAGGCGGGCTTCCTCCATCTTCTTTTCTTCCTTCAGCTTATTCAGCATATCTTTCTTTTCAGGTGGGTATGCCCTCTCAATTATTTTCTTCCTTATAGGACGATTTACCGCAAGCTCCATAGTATCAAGCTGTCCGGGCCGATATAATCTTCCTTGGACAATAAAGAACTGAGATACATCGCTTTGCTTGAAAATATTTATTTCATCGGGCTGGCGGGGAGCACACAGAGCCCCTTTTTTACAGATATTGGAGGGAATGATTTCATCATCAACTGTCTTTGTAGGATCGCCATAACCGATAAACTTTCCCGGAGGTGCATTCCTCGAGTCTTTAGATCCCCCCTGAATAATATATCCGTTGATTACCCGGTAGAAAAGTGTATTATAAAAATGATTATTGCGTGCCAGTTCAATGAAAGCATCGCGGTGGCGAGGGGTATTGTCGTAAAGGACAAATTTCATGCTACCCATATTTGTCGAAATCTGCACTTCGTGAGTTTGAGAAAATAGAAATAAAAAACTCAGAACTAATAACAGTATCAAAAATAATCTCTTCAACATTATTCTTTATTTTAAATAAAAATCATCACCGTTTTTGAGGGACAACAGTCACTCTTAATGATTTATACGCCGGGGTTTGACATTCGGCACTTGCATTGTTGATTGAAAGCAGTTCATTGATTTCAGGAAAATATGCAGCAACGGAGCCTTTGCTAACAGGATACCCAATAGCAAAATAACCTGGCAACCTTTTTTGTTTATCATCCTGATTACTTGTTATCTCAACCATTTGTCCTGTCGAAATATTTCTAGTAGACATATCTTCAGGGTTCATAAAAAGAACACGTCTTTCGTTAAATATGCCTCGATAGCGGTCGTTAAGTCCAAAAATTGAAGTGTTAAATTGGTCGTGGCTTCTTATAGTCATTAAAATCAATTCACCCTTGCCGGGTTTTGTCATTTCCATAGTATGACTACTGAAAAGAGCTTTACTCTTAGTTGTATTAAATACCCTTCTCTTCAGAGGGTTATCGAGATAGAACCATTCTTTATTACTGGATAGGGTTTTATAATCTTCTAAAGCGGGAATAGTCTCAGCAATTTTTGATCTGAGGTAGCTATAATCGCTCATATATTTTTTCCACTCAATTTCGTGCTCTTCACCCAAGACAGCCATTGCCATTTCAGCAATAACTGAAACTTCACTCTTCACCTTAGGGGAAGGTGGCGGAATACATCCATATGACAGACTAACCTTGCACATTGCATCCTCAACAGAAACTGCCTGTAATTTTCCTTTTTGTAAATCTTCATCCATTCGTGAGTAACAAGGTAAAATGATTGCTTTCTTACCTGTATTTAGATGACTCCGGTTCAGTTTTGTAGAAATCATGACTGTAAGGTTACAATTTTTGAGAGCTTTTTCAACATATCCGGTATCAGGAACAGCAGAAGCCAGATTTCCACCCAGAGAAATAAGCACTTTAACTTTGCTTTCAGCCATCGCTTTTATTGAAGGTACAACGCTCAATCCCGAATTCTTCGGAACTTTAATATTGAAGCTGGTTTCAAGAGACTCCAAAAAATGCAAAGGCATATTTTCCCCAACACCCATAGTCCTGATTCCCTGAATATTGCTATGTCCCCTTACCGGACAAAGCCCTGCTCCCGGTTTGCCAATATTTCCACGAAGAAGCATCAGGTTAATGATTTCCCTGATTGTATTTACTGCGTTAAGGTGATGAGTAATTCCCAAACACCAGGTAGAAATAACTTTCTCTGAACTAAGATAAATTTCAGCAGCCTCAACAATTTTGCTTTTTTCAAGACTGCATCCTGAAAGAATATCTTCCCATGATGTGTTGGCGACAGCTTCTTTATAAAGGTCAAGTCCGGTAGTATATTTTTCAATAAAATCAATATCAAGGCATCCACCTTTAGTGTCTTCTTTTTCAAAAATATATTTAGCCATTCCCCTCACAAAAGCCATATCGCCATTGGCAGAAGGCTGAATAAAAAGACTTGCCAGAGAGGTAAATTTGTTTAAATAAGACCTGGCTTCCTGAGGATCGGCAAAACCCATCAGGCTAGCTTCAGGCATCAGATTTACAGCAACAATTTTAGAACCATTCCTGACAGCAGACTGTAATGAGCTAAGCATCCTCGCATGGTTTGATCCGGGATTGTGTCCAAATACAAAAATAGCATCAGATTTTGAGAAATCTTCTAATCCTATGCTGCTCTTTCCAAAACCAAGGCTCAAAGTTAAGGCTTTCCCTGATGGCTCGTGGCAAATATTTGCACTGTTTGGAAGGTTATTGGTCCCATAAATTCTGGCAAATAACTGATAAAGAAAAGCGGCTTCATTTGAAGTTCTTCCTGAAGAATAAAATACAGCCTCATCAGGATTTCTAAGTGATTTAAATTCTTCGGCTATAATTTCATAAGCTTTGTCCCACGAAATAGGCACATAATAAGAAGAGCCAACGTCAAGAAACATCGGTTCGGTAAGTCTGCCCTGCTGTTCAAGAAAGTAATCTGACGAAAGAGATAGTTCGCTTACTGACCATTTCTTAAAGAATTCTGAATTAATTATTTTATTAGTTGCAAGTGAACTAATGTTCTTCATTCCATTCTCACAAAATTCAAAACGTGATCTATTTTTATCAGGATTAGGCCAGGCACACCCTGCACACTCAAAACCCCCATGTTGATTGAAATTGGACAATATTTTTCGCCCTCTCTTAATTCCTGTTTCCTTATAAAGAAAGCTCAATGAATTTAAAACTGCATCTATACCCCCGGCAAAAGTTCTTGGCTGGTCATGATTCATTCCAAAAAGAGCAGTAACATCTTTTTCAAGGTCGGCAAGTTTAAGGGCACTAACCGCACGTATGATTTCCCTGCCAAGCGATTCCATGTTGGCAAGCCATGTGATTCTTTCCTTGTGACTCTCTTCTTCTTCAGATTTGAAGATATATTTTGTAAGACCACATGCTTCAATAAGGCTTAACAGCGGTGGAATATCATATTCTGGTATCTCATCGCTAAAAACAACGTCTCTGATCTTTTTTTGAATATTTATTACATAAGACAGATCAACAGAGAACGACTCTTCTTTGTGAGCTGAATGAATGATCCCTTGCTTTTTTGATGAAAGCGCCCCTCTCTTCAACAGGGAATCCCAAACTAAAGAGCTTAAAGTAGATCCATGAGCTGCTACTATTGCTACAGCCTGTTCGATCGGCAAGGTCTTTTCAAACACTTGCAGACAACGTATTGCTTCATCCAGTATAATATTTCCTGATTCTGTTTCTTGTAAGACTGAAATCTTCTCCCAATCGTCGTTAATAACACTATTGAAAGAAGCATCAAGCAGAATTGCTCCAGCCAGTGAGAGGTGTAAAACCTGTTCAGGTACAGGAAACAACCTACCGGTTACAGGGTCAATTGCCAGAAGTAAAAATTGCTCAGAGAATGAAAGCATAGAGGCGGATATTAAAGTTTTGATTTTCTCAAAGCTAAAAATTAATATTCAAAATGAATTAATCTGAATGAATTTTAGTTTACTGAAAACTTCATTGAATATACCGAACCGTTAAAGGTTGCCCTTGCGATATATACACCGGGTTTATAAATAGATATTTCTTCTGGTTTATTTGTTTTAAAATATAGCGATACACAATTTTGTCCATTCATTGAAAAAATTTCTAATTTTCCTACACCTTCATCCTTTGAAATCATCCTAAAGAAAATTCCCGGTAATCCATGATTTTGTTCAATTTTAAGTATTCTCCTTTCAGTTGAAATACTATTTACTGAAACAATACTGTCAGATTTTGCAATCGAATTAAGTGGAACGAAAAAACAGTCAAGGGTTTTATCTAATATATTATATTCCATATTCAGGACGTTGTTAATGCTGTCATGAAAATCTGAAGCAAGACGGACAGCGTAAAAAGTAATACTGTCTTCCGGAGAATATTCAATATTGATTTTCGATTTATCTCCCCCAAGAACTTTCACCGGAATACCTTTATTTTTAACCTTCTGAATAAGGGGATATATTTCAGAATAGAAGTTTGTAGTATCCATGGTCCTTGAGCTGGCAGCAATTGAATCTGTCAACCTATCTTTTAAATAATCATTGTTAATCATCCATATCAGGCGGTGGTGAAGAATAATCAGGTGTTTGGATTGTGTGATAGAATCGCAGACGTTTTTAATCATTAGCATCTGATCTCCCTTAATAAATGTATTATCAAAGCCATTAGCGCTCTCTTCAGTGTCAAGTACAATAAAAGTGACTCCATCCCTGTAAAATGAATAATAGCTATCCCTAGCCGTGAATTCCTTAATAAGATTGCGATTACCACTTTGAACATCATGATTTCCGAATGTCCAAAGGGTGTTAGGATTGCCAAGGTCGAAAAGGCTGTCACAATATTCAAGCGTTGACCTTTTATCACTTGTATAATAAGTCAGGTCGCCTCCAAGCATTATTACATCATACTTGTTGAAATCTATCTCTTCAATTCCGGGAGCTACCCTTTGAATATCTTTACTTTCGCTTCTTGGGTGAGGAATGAAAATAAATTTCAGGAGATAATTGTCTTGAGGAAACAAATTCAGACTGTATAAAACCAGCACAAGCGATATCAATAAAAGTTTCATTTTTTGATAGATGAATATTTGTAAAATTAGTAATATTCTTAACGACAAGAACTTGGCAAATAAAAAAAACACCTACAAATTTTACTCTGTAAGTGCTTGATTATTAATGTGGGCCCAGCAGGGCATGA
>CAYMTR010000084.1:0-6871 GCA_964393405.1 uncultured Prolixibacteraceae bacterium | reverse complement strand
CAGTATCATCGTCGTACCTCCTCGCTATCAATTGGTGGAACTTCAATAACGCCATGAGTGAGTTGAACTATGAAGAACATGGGTTTCGGATCTTTCTCGTCGGTGAAATCCATATCGTAAAGCATAAAGCCCAAATCGCGTGTTTCGTCAATGGGGTGTTTCTCTTCTTTTTCAGGATCTTCAATTAACTTAAAATTGCATGAGAATTCCCTGCATCCTAAATAGGGTTGGTTAAAACACTGGCCTTTCTTTGCCCTACGTTCGAACATAGCATTGTACTTTCCGGGATTTTCAGTACTTCTCAGAATGGTTTCTTCTTCCTGGTCTTTCAACTCATCAGGTGTTTCATGCCTATTCCGGCTACGAAGGGGTATAAACTCCATTTCGGCATAAAGCCGGTAAGCCACATCGCGAAGAAAAAGTCCTGCTCTTTGTTGTCGATCCTCTTCGATAAAAATCTCCTTTGATTTGTCGCTCATCAGTTTGCCCACTTCGTTTCGTCGAACAGAAATCCAACGGATTGGATTAAGCACCTCTATCTTTTTCATCTTCCATTGAATGGCCGGTTTCCAAAAGATTGCTTCGAACACAGCTCGTGCTGCCGATGGGGTAATTACATCGTAACTTACCCGCTCCACCTTCATTTCGGGTCGTGTAAAGCAAGCATAATCGCCCCATACTTCAATGCAAAATTGTTTGTTGTAATATTCCATATTGGGTTTTTTATATGATGTTTATTTCTTCTAACCATTTACCTTTCAACTGTAATCCTGAATATGGGTTGTATAACTTTGAGTATTCCTGAATCCAGCATCCATGCAGTTCAACGATCAAGCCTGCTTTTCGAATTTCTGCAAAATCCCGTTCGTTAACCGATACTGTGTAACGCTGTAATTTTCGCATCAACCAAGGCTCGGGGCCTTTACGTTTAAGCAGTTGAATCAGGTCGCTACCTTCTTTGTATTCAACCAATATTGTTTGGGCATTCTTATCATCAATCAACCTAAAATCCCGCGCCGCCGTGGCAAATTGAAACTTCATTGATTGGGCATCTTTCCACAAGCTATCGCCAATATTGGCTTTATCGAAATTATCGATTTTACTATAGAAAAGCCTGAAATATTCCTGAAATGCTTTTGGTTCGAGGAGTGAGTTTTCGCGATCCGACCTATTGGGTAACATCTCTTTAAAGGTATCGGCACCTTTTCGCATTAATCCTATTGGAGTTCCTTTCGACGGCACAAAAACCTTCATCAACCCAAGTCTGTTTTCCTTGTTAAGTTTTCCCTCCCGATTGCATCGCCCTGCACATTGTGCAATTGAATCCAATCCGGCAATGGCTCGGTAAACCACAGGAAAATCTATGTCAACCCCAGCCTCAATCAATTGGGTGCTAATTACCCTCACTGGCTTATTCTCTTTGAGCCTAAGTTTTATTTCGTCGATGACATCCATAATGTGAGCAGTACACATCAATCTCGAAAGATGCAGCGTATCTTCGGGCATCAATTCATATAATTCCTGGCATTGATTTCGGGTGTTTACAATGCAAAGTACCTGTTCATGCTGTTGTAGTTCATCTGCAATATCCGACCAATCAACCGTATCATTAGTGTTAAGAGGCAAATGCAATGCGACCCTTTTCAGGTTAAAGGCTAATTCATCAACATTTTGTACAACCTCGCGTACTGAATCTGAACCAATTCCTTCAAATGCAAACTGACCTTTTCCTCCAATTTTACCTGTTAAGGCAGGTTGAGTTGCTGTTGAGAACATTACCGAAACATCGTAATTTTCTACAAGTCCTTTTAAAATAGTGAGAATGGGATTTAGAAACTCGGGGGGCAGCATTTGTGCTTCATCTAAAATGATAATGCTATTGACCAAATTATGCAGTTTCCGGCAACGCGATGTTTTATTGGCAAAAAGCGATTCAAAAAGCTGAACATTGGTGGTTACAACAATTGGGGCATCCCAGTTTTCAGCAGCCAGTTTTCGTTGCTGAGTATTTGTGTTTTCGTCAATATTACTATGATGTTCAATTACATTGTCATCACCAAAGATTGAACGATAAATCTGTGCCGTTTGGGTAATAATACTTGTGTAAGGAATAGCAAAAATGATTCTGGTCTTGTTGTATTTCAGCGCATGAACCAATGCCCATGCCATTGATGACAATGTTTTTCCTCCTCCGGTTGGAACTGTAATTGAAAAGAATCCAGGTACCAAATTTCCCGAAGTAATACAATCATTAAGAATCCTCCTTCTTATGGAATTAACCGTTGTTAAGGGCGCGTTCTTTACAATATCCCCCATGTAAATATCAAATCGGCTTTTCAATTCAATGAGTGAGTCATATTTACCTCGTCTTTCGAACGATTCGGGATTCATAAAGCGTTCTGTGTCCAGATAATCGGCATCGACCAAACAGGAAAAGAGCATTCGTATCCACAAGTGCATCTGTTTTGAATCATCCATTTTAGGAGGAATAAGGTCAATTCTTTCAAGAAACTTATCAGGAATCTTGTTTCTGACTTTATTCAAGAATTCTTGTTTCATTAATCTATCAGATAAATCACCTGAAACACCTAGTTCTGGCAACCAATTATGCAAACCAGCATGATGACCTGCGATACAATAGGCTATCGGAGGCCATAAACCTGAATAAGTTTCTTTGGCCAAGATTGCAGCTGCAGAAGTATGATCGGTTTTTGGTCTTCTCTGATCATCTTCCTCGTAACCTGAATTCACTTTTATATAATCCTGAAATTCTTCGGAATACTTTCCTAAATCGTGCCACAAACCAAGCAATTTGCCCCATTCTGAATTATTGAATGTTGAAGTAAAATTGGATGCAATTTTGGCTGTACCAGTTAAATGATCATTCAAGGTTTGAATTTCAAAAGTTTTATTATCTGTACATTTTATGTGAGCAATCATATTTTTATAATCCTAAAATTTTAAAATTGATTTGCATTACCAATAACTTTATATATCCAAGCACTTATGTAATACTGATAATCCATCGGGATCATATGCTGTCTCCCGCTTCGGTTAAGGATAATTTTAAATCTCATAAGAATAAGATTGAATTTATATTGCAATTATATTTAATCAGACTCCGAAATTCCCGGGATCAAATAGTTAATTTCTAATCTTTTCACTTTTTTTGAAAGATATTGAAGAAACTCCGCCGATCCTAATACCTGAACATCTTCAAATAATCCTAAAACAAACCTCGCAGCACCTTCGTATTTTGCAATCTTTGTCTCAAAGTGGTAATGCTTGTTTGCCAGTAATGTGCAAAACTTCTCCGCCAAAGGATATTCTTCAATTAATAAATTATATGCCCGTAAGGTTAGTTCTATCGAAATTGAATATTCAAGTATTCCTGTATTACGAAATACATCCACAGGTAGCGTATGGTGGTCTTTTTGGCGTTTCCAATCAAGTGGTGTTAATTCAACATCTTCAATTCTCGAAATCTTAAATTGCCGACATGCTCTTTCGTTAATATCATAAGCCCACAATAACTCAAAATCATGCATAAATTCGAAAGGCTCTATTAACCTGTTTTTGATGGTCTGACTATTTCCTGAAGAATAGTTAATCAACAATAATTGTTTCCTGGCGGAAATAGCATCGTTAATTTTATTTATGATTTCTGATTTTTCTTTTCGAATTAATGCAGCTAACGCTTGGTCATAGTCAAACATCCTGATAAGTTTTCTGTGTAACTTTGCTGCAACCGGTAATGTGACATCAAGTTGACGGATAGCTTTGGAAAGTAAATATGCTTCTTCTTCATTGAAATGATAAAGGCGTGTCAATAAATCATTCTCAGATTCACTAATGTCTATCCAGTAATTTCCTTTGTCTTGCTTTACCTCAAAGCCAAGATTCTTAAGAAGATTTACATATTCATAAAAGGTGCTTTCCGAAATGGTAATATATTCTAAACACTCTTGTCTCGTTCGGGGATAGGGGCCATCTAGAAATATTATAAATCTCAAAATGCGTTCTACTTTTGAAGAAATATCTTTCATCAAAACCGGGTTTTTTTTCAACCTTTGAATATAATAATTTATGATTAATTAGAAAATAAAATCTTCTTTTTTATTTTCACCCCCCCCTCCCTCTATTTATTTGGAAGAAACCAATAATACAAAAGATGTCGCCAGGTATCCCAATCATGACCTCCATGTCCGCATATGTAATACTTGGGCATTGGGTGCCTTCAAACTGAAAGTTACAGTCTGGTCTTCATACACCTCTGGCGAATTCAAAGGGCACTAAAAGGAATAAGCCCTTCAGTGTCCTTTTTAATATCGGATAATTGGCCGATGGTTGTGTGAAATTTGAAAAGCTATTTTCTTCAGCTTGTAAAGCTAATTCGCCCGACTCAAAAATACTTTTTTAAATGTTTGCCAATTACTGTTCTGTCCTTCTCAAAAAGGACAGATATGGACTTTTGTGTTAGCCACAAAGTCTCATCTTAAAAAAAAACATCAATATTAACCTTACTTCCGGACTAAACTATACACCCGTCCCTGTTTATGAAAAAAATGGACAAATCTGCAATTGAATTGCAGATTTGGATAAAATATAGACAGATTTCCGATTGTATCGGCAAAATGGAAATCATTTATATGATTTCCATTTATGTAGGGTCGATAAAACTGTGTATTGTGCTATAGTAATTTTTAAATTTGAAAGCAATTCATTCAATAAAGAAATCATGGAAGTGAGAGAGAAATGTAATATATCACATAAAATATGAGAGAAAAGTGTATATTTACATGTATTAATACGGGAGAAAAGTGTAATTATCCTATCTTTTAATCGATAAAGTATGTACAGATTAAAAACTAAAGATCTATTAACTTGGAAGTTAAATAAAAATAAAAAACCACTCGTGTTCTTGGGGGCAAGACAAGTGGGGAAAACCTGGCTTATAAAGGAGTTTGGAAGAACCCAATTCAAGCAAATGGTGTATGTCAATTTTGAAGATGAAGATGCTCCAAGAGATATTTTTAAATCGGATTTCGACATTGACCGTACTATAACATTGTTGAATGCTTACGCAGGATTGAAAATAACGGCAGAGGATACATTGCTTGTTTTCGACGAAATACAAACTGCTCCACGAGGTATTACTGCACTCAAATATTTTTACGAAAAAGCGCCTCAATATCAAATTATTGCCGCAGGTTCTTTAATGGGAATAAATATGCACCCCGAAGAATCATTCCCCGTAGGGAAAGTAGAATTTTTAAAGCTCCATCCACTTAGTTTCACCGAATTTTTACTTGCAATGGAAGAAACCGGGCTAGTTGAATTAATGGTCAATCAAGAGTGGGAGATGATTAACACTTTCAAATCAAAACTTATTAATTACCTTCAATATTATTTTTTCATAGGCGGAATGCCCGAAGCAGTATTGCGTTTCTCTCAAAACAGAGATTGGAACGAAGTACGAAAAATCCAAATTAATATTCTTAAAGCCTACGAAAATGATTTTTCAAAACATGCACCCAAAGAAATTCTGCCACGAATAAATATGGTATGGGAAAGCATCCCGGCTCAATTGGCAAAAGAAAATAAAAAGTTCATTTATGGGTTAATAAAGGAAGGTGCACGGGCAAAAGACTTTGAATTGGCCATTCAATGGCTTGTAGATTCAGGATTATTGCATAAAGTTTACAATGTTTCTAAACCAGCGTTACCACTTGCTGCTTACAAAGAACTATCGGCTTTTAAATTGTATCACAATGATACCGGCTTGCTTTGTGCCATGACAAAACTCAATGCTAAGACTTTGCTTAATGGTGATGCTGTTTTTACCGAATTTAAAGGTGCACTAACTGAACAGTTTGTTTTTCAACAGCTTGTCCAGAATGAAGAGTTAGCATTGCATTACTTCACATTTGAAAACAGCAAATATGAAATTGATTTTATCATTCAGAACGAAAATGATGAAATCATACCCCTTGAGGTAAAATCGGGAGGAACCCTTAAAGCTCGTAGTTTCAAACTTTTTTGCGATAAGTTTCAACCTAAAACAGCCATCCGAACATCCTTAACTAACTACCATCAAGAAACTTGGTTGTTAAATGTTCCGCTATATCTTGTATCTGAATTCTTCAAACATAAAGAAACGCAAAATTTTATATCATAAACTTCCGGAATTACCACCTGTTTTATACCTGCCTCATCGGTACCCAGAATGAGGTACAGAAGATGTCCCTGTTCATATGGTTTTTATTTTAAGAATTAGTAAGTCAATTAAAGTAATTCCTTACTGATTATTCCTCTTTTGAAAATTTATATAACACCACCCCGTGAGCCGGTACTTTGATTGCAAGTTCTCCTCCCTGAGTGTTTACTTTAGAAATGTCTTTTTGCCTCCAAAGATCGCGAACAATGAATTTTCCGCTCAATCCAAGCTTGTCGAAGTCTTTGTATGAAATTTCAACGATTTCGGTTCCAAAGTTGCAAAAGCCAACGGCACGACTGCCATCTTCAAGCTCTTTCACATAAATACGCAGATCTCCAATGGTTTGCAGGCAGGTGGCCTGTTTGCCCAGCGGATCCTGGTTTACCTCGATAACTTCATCGTTTGTAAGAAGGTTGAGAGTGAAATCATCAAGCTTTTCCATGTCACAGCCTATAAGCAGCGGGGCAGCAAAAAGGCTCCAGAGACTTATGTGCAGATATTGTTCATCGGGTTTAAGCTTGCTCGGATGTGTGTTTCCCCAGCCAACATGGCCAACAACAAGCATGTCAGGGTCATTCCAGTTGCCCGGCTTTGCCCAGGCAGCCGATTTATCCTGATCCAAAGCAATGCCTTTAACGCTTGCCCATGTATCTG
>CAYMTR010000083.1:0-7426 GCA_964393405.1 uncultured Prolixibacteraceae bacterium | reverse complement strand
AAAAATCCATCAACAGCTGTTTATCCTTGTCGGGATTATAAAAATCCATTTTCATAGGAAGATTAATTTTACTGCACAACAATGTTGCATCTTTATAAAGATTATTAGCTGACAATGAATTACAAAGGTAATTTTCACCATATGTATTTAAATATTTTTCTTTTATCTGTGGAAAATATTTATCCAGCTTTTCATAGAAGTATTCTCTTGAACCTTTTCTCAAAGTTAAGCCTGCCATGAAAATAATGTAGTGTGCTCCAGACTCCTTAGCCTTGTAAATCAGCTGTTCAATTTCTTCCCAAGTATCATTGATAAAAGGCAAAATAGGCATTAGCATTACTCCGGTATAAATTCCATTGTCAGAAAGTTGCTTAATCGCTTTAAATCTTGCTGAAGACCGGGGAGCTGAAGGTTCAATTACTGATGACAACTCGTCGTTGATGGTAGTTATTGTTAAAGATGCAGCAGCATAACTCTTTTCTGAAATCTTTTTAAGGAGGTCTATATCACGAATTATCAGGTCACTCTTTGTAAGAAGGTGAACGGGAAAATTATATTTAAGAATAAGCTTAAGGGCTCCTCTGACAAGTTCTTCATTCTTCTCAACCGGCATATATGGGTCATTCATACTTCCAAAGCCTATAGTCCCTTTTTGTCTTTTTGATTTAAGCTCTTTCTCAAGAATAAGCAGTGCCGATTTTTTAATCCTTATATCGGAAAGGTCACCCAGCTGGTAGCACTCACTTCTTGAATCACAATATATACACTGATGCTGGCACCCTCTATACAGGTTCATGGCATAGGTTAAGCCAAACCATGAATCCGGGGCATCCTTATATTTGGTTAAAATTGTCTTAGCTTCAATTATTCTGGCCATTATATCAGCTGCTTGTACAGTTCATCCCTAAAAGCCTTCCTGTTCTTAATTAAAGGAAGAATCTGTTCAGGTTTATAAGCATACTTACTCCACTCGATGCACTTACTTGGGCTCCTATATATTTCATAATTCCTGAGTTGTTTTACATAATAATAAAAGTTCTTCCTTTATCACATCCAAGGCTTTTTCGCCTGCACCCAGTATCAAAGGGAAGCTCTTAAAATCAAAAATATCAACCGGAATATCATATTTAACCTTCATATAAATAATCTCAAAAGGATGAAGATCAATTGATAAAGTCATCTCTTGACTCCCGATAGTCTTTTGAAAAACATTACATATATGCATTATAGAATTGAATACGCCTGTTTTGTTTGATTGTAGATCATCCTGAAAATCAACTGCAATAATAACATTGGCACCTTTCTTTACTGCCTGTAAAATAGGAATAGGTGATGTAAAAGCGCCATCGAAGAACCATCTTTCATTTATCTTCACCGGAGGAAGAATTGGAAAATTAGCCGATGATGCCAACATGCTTTGAATAAGATCTCCGGATTCAAGACCGACACCTTCTCCTGTGTCGAAATCAGTAACCTGGAAGACAGTCTTGATATTTAAGTCTTCAATATTTTTACCCTTCAAATATTCTTTCCCCAACTTAACTATTGTTTTGGGGTTTATCAATGCCCCTTGTTTCCCTAAACTGCCAACAGGTATTCCAATAATTGAAAGTATCGTTTTCCAGTTCAATTTAAAGAATGATTTAGTAATTTTTGGGATAACATTCTTCTCTATGAAATCAGGTTTGTACCCGGCAGCGATAAAAGCAGAAACAATTGATCCTCCGCTACAGCCAACAAGCAGATCAACCGGAATATTATTCTCTTCAAGAAAAGTAAAAAGAGGCAGTGCTGCAAAAGGTCTAAGACCTCCCTGGCCAAGTACTACAGCAACTTTAGGATTATTATTTACCTCCATCTTTTAAGATTTAGAATTATGCTAAATGTAATTAAATGAAAAACATTCTACAAATATTGGTAATTTTATTTTATAATGACTGTGACTTTTTGTGCTACTTTTTCGACTAACATTTCAAAAAAGATTCTGAATTACTATGGAAAGTTCAACTGAAAAATTTCTTGATTTAATCGAAGAGAACAAAAAGCTGATTTACAAAGTTAGTCACATGTATTGCGATTCTGTAATCGATAAAAATGATCTCTTTCAGGAGATCATCGAAAATCTTTGGAAATCGTACCCTACATTTAAAGGCAATTCTAAAGTCAGTACCTGGATTTACAGAATTGCAATAAACACCGCCATTTCATGGTATCGCGATTACATAAAAAACAAGAATCATATTAACTACTCAAATATGATCCCATCATTAAACAACGATAACGAAATGAGCGAATTATTTGAATTGCTTTATAATGCAATCAGCAATCTGGGGAAAATCGACAAGGCTATTATACTTCTTCAGCTGGATGGATACTCCTATGATGAGATTTCAGAAATAATCGGTTTAACAAAAACAAATGTTGCAACAAAAATTAATAGGATTAAGCTTAAACTAAAGAGTCACTTGTCAAACAATTAAATTAAAGAATCATGGAATACGATGAATTAAAATCAATGTGGGAACAATATAACAGCAAACTTGATAATCTTGAGAAATTAAACAAGAAAATAATTCTTGATAATCTTTCAATAAAACCAAACAGAAAGATAAGCTGGCATAGGTTTCAAAGCATATACGGGCTTATTGCAGTTCCGATTATCCTTGCTGTTGCTCTTTACCCGGCATACACGTCAGCTAAGTTCGATTGGAAATTTATTTCCGGCGCCTTAATGATATTGTCAGTAGTAATTTACGTAAGCTACTATAACTATAAAAGTTATATGACTATCAAGAGTGTAAATATCGGAACTGACCCTATTCTTGAATCAGTGAAAAAGATTATTGCTTTCAAGGAGATATTCAAATTAAGATGGAAATCAGCATTCTTTTATTACCCGGTAATTTGTGCAGGAGTAATTCTTATAGGATGGGACAGATTTGAGTTCACCAAAGGAACGATTATTTACCTTGTGGTCTTCTTTCTGTTAACATATATGATGAACATCTTCGGCCCAAAGAATTACACCAAAAGACTCAACAGGCTTGAAAAAGACGTTCTTGAATTAAAGGAATACACAGAATAAGACGCCGCATTAATAAAGCTATCCTTCAGATTAAATAAACCCCAAAACATTAAATATTCAAACAGAATTGTAAAACTTCACCAATTATATAGACTGTTTCATAAAACAGTCTTAATTTTGAATGATATACCTTTAAGGTAAAGATTAAAAAGCAATCGCTAATAAAACTCTTTTAAATGCAAAAAGGCAATCCAACTGCTCTTGGAACTGAAAACATCTGGAAATTGCTGATGCAATTTGCTATCCCTTCGATTATTGCAATGACAGCATCTTCGCTTTATAATATCATTGACAGTATATTCATTGGACAGGGAGTTGGGCCACTTGCAATATCAGGACTTGCAATTACTTTTCCGCTTATGAATCTTTCTGCTGCTTTTGGCTCTCTTGTTGGTGTTGGTGCAGCTGCTATCATGTCGCTCCGGCTTGGTCAAAAAGATTATTCAACCGCAAATAATATTCTGGGTAATGTCTTTATCATGAATATTGTTTTTGGATTCATATACACTGTAATTGTATTAATTTTCCTTGATCCAATTTTAATATTCTTTGGCGCAAGCAAAGACACCTTACCGTATGCCCGTGAATTTATGATTATCATTTCACTGGGAAACATCATAACACACCTTTATTTTGGACTTAACTCATTGTTAAGGGCAGCAGGAAATCCAAAGAAATCAATGTACACTACTCTGGTTTCAGTACTCATAAATCTTGTCCTTAGCCCTATTTTTATCTTTGTATTCAAATGGGGAATAACAGGAGCCGCACTTGCCACAATCATTGCCCAAACATCAATGCTGATATGGCAGATATTCATTTTCAGCAACAAAAACAGTTTTATACATATTAAACCCGGAATATTCAAATTCAATAAGAAGATTGCATTGGATACTCTTTCAATAGGCATCTCACCTTTTCTAATGAATGCTGCTGCTTCTGTAATAGTTATAGTTTTAAACCGTGGTTTTATAACTTATGGAGGCGACTTATATGTAGGGGCTTATGGAATCGTCAATCGCATTGCTTTTCTTTTTGTAATGATAGTTATGGGTATAAATATGGGGATGCAACCTATAGCAGGTTATAACTATGGCGCCAAACAAATGGACAGAGTAAACAAAGTATTGAAGTACACAATATTACTTGCTTCGGGCGTTGTTGTAATTGGTTTTGTTGTTTGCCAGCTAGTTCCTCATGCTGTAGCATCAATGTTTACCACCGATGAAACTCTCGTAAATCTTGCAGCTCAGGGTTTGAGAATAGTATTTATTTTCTTCCCGATAGTAGGGTTCCAGATGGTTACAGGTAATTTCTTCCAAAGTATAGGTATGGCAAAAAAAGCAATTCTGATGTCACTGACGCGCCAGATTCTTTTCCTGTTGCCCGGCCTTTTAATATTACCTCATTTCTTTGGAGTAATGGGAATATGGTACAGTATGCCAACTGCCGACATCTTGTCAAGTGTTGTATCTGCGCTTTTCCTTATTAACCACTACCGGAATTCGACAATTAAAAATTAATTTAACAATACAATAGCTCACCTGATTATGAAAGAAAAATTTGTCATTACAATAGGACGACAGTTAGGAAGCGGAGGCCGTCAAATAGGAGAAAAACTTGCTTCAATGATGAATATTTCTTTTTATGACAAAGAGCTGATTAATATTGCTTCCAAAGAAAGCGGACTGGGAAAGGAATTCTTTGAAAAGTTTGATGAAAAAAGCAGCCACAGTTTTTTTGGAGGCTTCCTTTCTCTAAGGGGAATACTTTCAGATGATATATATTCAAACAATTATCTCAATAATGAAACCCTTTTTACTATCCAAAGCGATATAATAAGAAATCTTGCTGAAGAAAAATCATGTGTATTTATTGGCCGCTGTGCCGATTATGTTCTCAAAGATCATCCCCGCTGCCTCAATGTCTTTATCACTGCCGATATGGAAGACAAGATTAGAAGGGTATCTGAAATACATAATCTACCTGAAAATAAAGCTGAAGACTTCATAGAAAAAATGGACAAGAAACGAGCTTCATATTACAATTATTACAGTAATAAAGAATGGGGCACTGCTGATTCTTACCATTTGTGCATCAACTCTTCTATTTTGGGTATTGAAGAAACAGTAACCTTCATCTGCAATTTTGCAGAAAAAAGGTTTAGCTTAAAATAAATATCTAAAATATTTCTGATTTAAATAATACTTCAAGTTTCTAATATATAAAGCATTCCCTCCCGGAGATTAAGGAATTTTAAAATATTAAATATTTTGTGTTAAGGGTAACTTTAATAAAGGTTGTCTTAAAACCATTAATCAATATATTTAATAGCCATGAAAAAACAATTTTTTTCTTTGTCAGTACTACTACTGACATTCCTAACTCCTGCCTTTTCACAGGAAAAACAAAACACAGAAATAACTTTTATCGGAACCGAAGGATTTATGATTAAAAACAATGAGAAGAAAATCCTTATCGATGCGTTGTATAGTTATCCAGTCGGGAACAATATTGACAATGCTGAGCCTTTCATCAATAAAATGATCCAAAAAGGTGAATCTCCTTTTGACGGATGCGAACTTTACTTTGTTACTCACACTCATCCCGATCATTATAGCATAAGTATGATTCAATCATATCTTTCAAATAATCCTCAAACTGTATTTGTAGGTGATTCAACAACCAGGGTAAGCACGTTAACCGCTGAAGCAGGAGATCGTATGTTTAGTTTAAAACCTCAGAAGTATGGTTCTGTAGATACTACAATCAACGGTACCCCATTTACTGGGTACAACCTTAAACACGATAGTAATTTTCCCCTTTATAATCTGGGCTACTGGATAGATATTGATGGACTAAAAATATTCCACACCGGTGATAATTCACTTGAAGACACAACCGAATATATTAACAGTGGCTTGTTAGACAAACCAATAGATATAGCATTTCTTAATTATAACGCTCTGCTAAGATCAAAAACTAATAGCGATTTTTTTAAAAGACATCTTAAAGCAAAATGTATAATATTGATGCACGTGAGTATGGCAGATGTTAAAAATATAAGAACCAGAGTTTCTAATCTTGGTGAAGGATTCCCTCCAATTCTTGTATTTGGAGGATCAATGGAAAAACTTTTAGTAAACGACTCTATTTATTTTTCTAATCTAATGCCTGAAAAAAATGGCACAATGAAAGATACACTGATAAACAAAAATGAAGAGGTCAGTATTGAAATTCCTATTCTTTTTTCAGATCCTGATGAAGGTGATGAAATAACATATTCACTATCAAATTTACCTAAGGGATTAACTTTTGACAGTGAGACAATGACTATTACCGGTATGGCTGAAAAAGCCGGGAAATTCACTGTGAAAATCTTAGGTATAGACAACGGTTACAGTTCGAACAGTACTACTTTTAAAATTACCGTTCAGGAAACAGCCGGAACAGGGATGAAAGAAACCAATGATGATTATATCTATCCTAACCCTGCAAATTCAGAAATATGGTTCAGCAATCTATCAGAGGAAAGCCATAGTATTCAAATATTCAACATGAATGGAAGCAAAGTATTGGATCAATCGATTTGTGTTAATCCAATTGATATTTCAACACTTGAAAAAGGAGTTTTCGTAGTTAAATTGAGGAATAAAGAAAAAGTGACTTTTTACAACCTGATAAAGAAATAATCAGATTATTCCATAAAAAATAAAGCTCTGCCATTTATGGCAGAGCTTTATTTTTATAATGAATTCTAATCTATTCTGAATAAATCTCAATGAGTATTTCCATTATCTTTTTACCGGCAGTAGCAACGCTTGTTCCGGGTCCAAAGATTGCCGCCACACCAGCATCATACAGATATTGATAATCCTGTGCCGGAATTACACCACCTGCAATTACAATGATGTCTTCCCTGCCAAGCTTCTTCAATTCTTCAATTACTGAAGGAACAAGAGTCTTATGTCCTGCTGCCAGTGATGAAACGCCCAATACATGAACGTCATTTTCAACAGCCTGCTTAGCACTCTCTTCAGGAGTCTGGAACAGTGGGCCCATGTCAACATCAAAACCAAGGTCAGCATAACCTGTTGCAACAACCTTAGCACCACGGTCATGTCCATCCTGCCCCATTTTTGCAATCATGATACGAGGCTGACGACCTTCCATTTCTGCAAACTTCTCGACTAACTTCACAGCCTGGGCAAAGTCACCGTCATTTTTAGCTTCTGATGAATACACGCCTTCTATTGTTCTGATTATTGCTTTATATCTTCCTGCCACTTTTTCGCAGGCATCTGAAATTTCACCTAATGATGCACGTTTCTTGGCTGCATC
>CAYMTR010000082.1:0-8125 GCA_964393405.1 uncultured Prolixibacteraceae bacterium | reverse complement strand
TCCATTTGGAGGAAGAACAAATTCTAATTCTTCAAAAAGCACTTTATCTCCAAAGGATTTTGAAACCCCATGAGAATCAATCACATTATTACCTAATCGAGGACCATTAGGTATAAAAATCTCAAGCTTTTGCTCTCTTTCTTTGATATCTTCGTTCATTAAGGATTCGTAGGCATTTAACCTTGCCTTTGATTTTGCATGTCGGGCTTTTGGACTCATTCTAACCCATTCAAGTTCTCTCTCAAGTGTCTTCCTTCGCTTAGAAATACCCTTTTCTTCTTTTTCAAGTCTTTTTGATTTTTGGTCTAACCATGACGAATAATTTCCTTTCCATGGTATCCCTTCACCCCTATCGAGTTCCAAAATCCAACCAGCAACATTATCTAGGAAGTATCTATCGTGTGTAATGCAAATTACAGTCCCTTTATATTGTTGTAAATGAATTTCAAGCCATTCAACCGACTCTGCGTCAAGGTGATTTGTTGGCTCATCTAGCAATAAAATATCTGGTTCTTGTAATAACAAACGACAAAGGGCAACTCTTCTTCTTTCTCCTCCTGATAAAACATTTACTTTTTCATTCCCATCAGGGCATCTTAAAGCATCCATTGCCCTTTCAAGTTTTGTATCAATATTCCATGCATCGTACATGTCAATCTTTTCCTGTAGCTCTGATTGTCTTGACATGAGCTTTTCCATCTTATCAGAATCTTCGTATACCTCAGGCAATTCGTAGCTTTTGTTAATTTCGTTATACTCATCAAGTATATCAATTACTTCCTGAACACCCTCCTGAACTATTTCCTTTACAGTTTTATTATTATCGAGTTGGGGATCTTGCTCAAGAAATCCAATGCTATATCCTGGAGAAAAGACTAACTCACCTTGAAAAGATTTCTCAATTCCTGCAATTATTTTTAAAAGTGTTGATTTCCCTGAACCATTTAGTCCTATTATTCCAATCTTGGCACCCAGAAAGAAAGATAAAGAAATATCTTTTATTACTTGCTTCTGAGGGGGGAAAGTCTTACTAACCTTATACATAGAAAATATAATCTGCTTATCGTCGCTCATTTTCTTAGTTTTATTTGTTTAAAATATTTTCGATCTCACAAAATTAAAATATAAAAATTCAAAAACATTCATCTACCTATTTACATTTCAAGTTAATGTCCGTATTTTTGTATAGGGATTGGGAGTTAATAAACATAAAATGATTAATAGAAGAAAAATTTTAGTTGTCGATGACAATGCCGGTAATAGGCTATTGTTGCAATACAATCTTGAAGGCTATTTCGATATTGATTTTGCAAGTAATGGATTATCTGCTATTGATAAGTTTATTAACAACAAATATGATCTTATTTTAATGGATATACATATGCCTGAACTTGATGGGATTGAAACAACCGTACAAATAAGGAAAATCGAAGATGGTAATTCGAGAACGCCCATTTTTGCAATAACATCTAATATGTTTAGAGAACAAAAAAGCAAATGTCTTGATGCAGGAATGGACGATTACATTGTAAAACCTATTCATGCCAAAGCCTTGGTTGAACATATCAATCATTTCCTAAACGCTTCGCTTTATACTTAGTGACATATATTCTCAAACACTATAAAAAAAATAGGGTTGAATTAAAAGTTCAACCCTATTTTTTATATGAGTAAAAGATTATTCTTTCGTTTCTTCAATTTTCTCTCCATCTGCATCTTCAGAAGTTGCATCAGAAACTGAAATTTCTTCCTTTATTTCTAGCTTATCTTCTGAAACTTTTTCTTGAACTTTTTCAGATTTTGATTTTGAAGTCTTTGTTGTAGCTTCAGCTGCTGAATCAGATTTTTTCTTTGAAGATCTGCGCCTACGTGAAGCACCCTTCTTATCTTCTTTAGCTGCTAGCATATTTTCATTATAATCTACCAACTCAATAATACACATTTCTGCATCATCACCAAGCCTATTCCCTAACTTCAATACTCTTGTATATCCACCGGGACGATCACTAATCTTTGGTGATATTTCACGGAAAAGCTCACTTACAGCAGTTTTACTTTTTAAGTAACTAAAAACCACCCTGCGGTTATGAGTTGTATCTTCTTTTGATTTAGTAATTAAAGGTTCAGCAAAAATTTGAAGTGCCTTTGCCTTAGCTACCGTTGTTGTAATTCTCTTATGCAGAAAGAGCGAGCACGCTAAATTCGAAAGCAATGCTTTACGATGAGCGCTTTTTCTGCCCAGATGATTAAATTTTTTATTATGTCTCATCGTTATACTATTCCTTGTCTAGTTTATATTTACTAATATCCATGCCAAAATTCAGATTCATCGCTGACAATAAATCATCAAGTTCGGTAAGAGATTTCTTCCCAAAATTGCGGAACTTTAAAAGATCATTTCTGTTATATTGAACTAAATCACCTAAAGTTTCTACATCAGCTGCTTTTAGGCAGTTAAGGGCACGAACAGATAAATCCATATCAACCAACTTGGTTTTCAACATCTGTCTCATATGAAGTATCTCTTCATCAAACTCTTCGTTTGCGAATTTTTCATCTGAATCAAGCGTAATCTTCTCATCTGAGAATAACATGAAATGATAAATCAAGATCTTTGCTGCTTCTTTCAAAGCATCTTTAGGATGAATAGATCCATCAGTTAAAATCTCAATAAGAAGTTTTTCATAGTCAGTTTTCTGCTCAACGCGAAAATTTTCAACTGAATATTTAACATTCTTGATTGGTGTATAAATTGAGTCGATTGGAATAACCCCAAATTCTTCTTCAGCAGGTCTATTTTCTGTTGAAGGCACATAACCACGGCCTTTACTGATGTTAATTTCCATCTGAAGCTTAACTGCAGGATCCAATTCACAAATTAAAAGGTCTGGATTAAGTACAGTGAATCCTGACATGAACCTATCAATATCTCCGGCAGTAAATTTATCTTGTCCGGTTAAAGTAATTGAAACTTTCTCATTATCGAAATCTTCAATTTCTTTTCTTAATCTTATTTGTTTAAGATTAAGTATGATTTCAGTTACATCCTGAATTACACCTTTTATCGTGGCAAATTCATGCTCTACACCTTCAATTTTGATAGTAGTTATTGCATAGCCCTCTAAAGATGATAATAAAATCCTTCTTAAAGCATTACCTATAGTAATTCCATAACCTGGTTCGAGCGGACGGAATTCAAATTTTCCAAATTTCTCATCCGATTCGAGCATTATCACTTTATCGGGTTTTTGAAAAGCTAATATTGCCATAGTTAATTATATAAATGATTATTTCGAATACAACTCTACAATCAGCTGTTCTTTGATGTTTTCCGGAATTTCTTCTCTTTCAGGTAAATTTAAAAATTTCCCTGCCATCTCAGAATCGTCCCATTCCAACCAAGCACTTTTATTGTATCTTCTTGAAGCTATTGATTCAGTTATTACTTCCAGTGATTTAGATTTCTCACGGACTCCAACTAAATCTCCAGGACTCAATAAACTTGAAGGAATATTACACACTTTACCATTTACAGTTATGTGCTTATGTGAAACTAACTGTCTTGCTGCTGAACGACTTGGAGCGATTCCTAAACGAAATACAACATTGTCTAGTCTCGATTCCAATAACTTCAACAATACTTCACCTGTAATACCTTTCGAACGGTGCGCTTTATCAAAGAGCTTACGGAACTGACGTTCTAATACACCATAAGTGTATTTAGCCTTCTGCTTTTCTTTTAATTGAACACCATATTCAGAAACTTTACGGCGACGACGTGCCATTCCATGAAACCCGGGAGGAAAATTTTTCCTTTCCAAAACTTTATCGGGACCATAGATTGGCTCTCCAAATTTTCTGGCTATTCTTGACTTTGGTCCAATATATCTTGCCATCTTTTACTTTTTAAATGTCATTAAATTAAACACGCCTTCTCTTGGCCGGCCTGCAACCATTGTGTGGTAACGGGGTTACATCAACTATCTCAGTAACAATTATACCAACGCTGGCAATAGCTCTTATTGCTGATTCACGTCCATTACCCGGGCCTTTAACAAACACTTTTACTTTACGCAAACCAAGGTCGTACGCTGTCTTAGCACATTCTTCTGATGCTGTCTGAGCTGCATAAGGAGTATTCTTTTTCGAACCCCTGAAACCTTTTTTACCAGCTGAAGACCATGAAATAACTTCGCCATTATCATTTGCCAATGAGACAATAATGTTATTAAATGACGAATGAACATGAGCTTGACCGGTGGCTTCTACCTTAACGACCCTCTTTCTTGAAGTAGTTCCTGACTTTTTTGCCATAATCTGATAACTAATTATTTAGTCGCTTTCTTTTTGTTAGCAACAGTTTTACGTTTACCTTTACGGGTACGGGCATTGTTTTTTGTACTTTGACCACGCACCGGTAATCCGATTCTGTGACGGATTCCTCTGTAACATCCAATATCCATCAACCTCTTTATATTAAGCTGTGTTTCAGAACGCAGTTCTCCTTCAACCTTAATTGTTGAGCCTATTACTGAACGAATTGCTTGAAACATATCATCGTTCCATTCCTGTACTTTGATATTTTTGTCAACTCCTGCTTCAGCTAGTATCTTTTGAGCACTGCTGCGTCCTATTCCGTAGATATACGTTAAAGCGATTTCTCCGCGCTTATTATTTGGGATATCTACACCAACTATACGAGCCATAGAATTCTAATTATTACTTGTTTTACAAATTAACCCTGACGTTGTTTGAACTTAGGATTCTTTTTATTAATCACGTACAAACGTCCTTTCCTACGAACAATTTTACAATCAGCGCTACGTTTTTTTATTGATACACGTACTTTCATCCGTTTTTATTTTTTAGATGCATTAACATCCTGCAAGAATTATTGCAAAAATCGCCACAAAAATAAACTTTTTATTTTGACTATCGCAATTGTTCTCGTTCAATCTATTGATTATTTGTATCTAAATGTGATCCTACCCTTAGTTAAGTCATAAGGAGACATTTCTACCTTAACTTTATCTCCGGGTAAAATCTTAATGTAATGCATTCGCATCTTTCCTGAAATGTGCGATGTTATTACATGTCCATTTTCCAGTTCAACTCTAAACATTGCATTAGACAATGCTTCGATTATAGTTCCATCTTGTTCTATTGAAGATTGTTTCGCCATAAATCGCTTGTTATTAACTTATCTCGACTTTTTAACACTTTATTCTAAAAGAAAAATTATTCTTGCTACCAGCAATACAAAAAATTGAAATAATCAAATCCACACTCTCAGATTAATTCAATTAATCAATATTTCAAAATATGACTTAATATTTCATCTTACTTGTAAATAAGATCTTTCAGCCGCTAAATCATATATTGATCTAAAAAAAAGAACTGATAACCTTAAAATTAAAGAACTTTTAACGGATGATTATCCATCCGTTATTGTGCAATAAAATTATTCCTCTTAGAATCCACCTCCTGAACGTCCTTTGATTCGGCCAGACTTCATCAGTCCATCATAATGCCTCATCAACAAATGACTTTCTATTTGTTGCAAAGTGTCAAGTACAACACCTACAAGTATTAACAATGAGGTGCCTCCAAAGAACTGAGCAAATTGTGCATTTACACCAACCATTTGCGCAAAAGCAGGTAGAATAGTCACAAAGCCTAAGAATATTGATCCAGGCAGTGTAATCTTCGACATAACGGAATCAAGAAATTCAGCTGTTCTTTTTCCTGGTTTAACGCCTGGAATGAAACCTCCGTTTTTCTTCATATCCTCTGCCATTTGAACAGGGTTGACAGTAATTGCAGTATAAAAATATGTAAAAGCAATAACCATAAGAAACATAGTAAAATTATACCAAAATCCGGTAAAATTTGAAAATGCCGCAGCAAATCCACTCATCGATTCTCCTCCAAAACTTGCTAAAGTTAGAGGAATAAACATAATCGCCTGAGCAAATATTATAGGCATAACCCCTGCTGCGTTTACTTTTAATGGAATATACTGACGTACACCTCCATATTGTTTATTGCCAACAATTCGTTTTGCATATTGAACAGGGATCTTGCGAGTACCCTGAACCAACATTATTACTAACATAAAGACTACGAACAAAACTACAAACTCAATAAGTAATAATACTAAACCTCCACCGCTTTGTTCTTCCAAACGAGAAATGAATTCTTGTACTATAGACCCCGGGAATCTGGCAATAATCCCAATCATAATGATAAGAGACACTCCATTGCCTATTCCTCTATCTGTAATTTTCTCTCCTAACCATAAAACAAACATCGAACCTGACATCATAATTATTGTTGAACTGATGTCGAAGAATCGACCTGACATAACAAATGCTTCTGGCGTTTGTGCAAGTTGCATATGTAAATTTGTCAGGAATGCGGGACCCTGAAAGATTAAAATAATTACCGTTAAATAACGAGTAATTTGATTCATTCTTTTTCTTCCAGATTCACCTTCTTTTTGCATACGTTGGAAATATGGTACAGCAATAGTTAATAACTGCACAACAATAGAAGCAGAAATATAAGGCATAATCCCTAAAGCAAATACGGATGCATTTGAAAAAGCTCCTCCCGAAAACATATCGAGAAGTCCCAACAAACCATCTTTAGCCTGAAACTTGAGGGCACCTAACTGTGCCGGATCTAGACCCGGCAATACAACAAAAGACCCCAATCGGTATATAAGAATCATAAAAAATGTGATTCCTAACCGAGACCTCAGGTCCTCAATTTTAAAAATATTCTTTAGGGTTTCGATTAACTTCTTCATAAGTTAATTTTTTATTTTCATCTAGGCCTTAAAAGGCTTAAATGGTTTCGGTTGTACCTTTTAAATTTTCAATTGCTTCTTTAGCGCTTTTTGAAAAAGCATGAGCTTTTACATCTAATTTGGCTTTCAATTCACCGTTGCCAAGAATCTTAATACGGTCATTTTTTCCAACTAATCCATGTAGTTCAAGTATTGATAAATCAATTGTTGAAATATTGAATTTTTCAGCTAACAACTGTAATGTATCTAAGTTAATGGCTTTGTATTCCTTACGGTTAAAATTTGTAAAACCAAATTTAGGAACGACACGTTGAATAGGCATCTGTCCACCTTCAAACCCGATTTTCTTTGAGAAACCTGATCTCGACTTGGCACCTTTATGCCCACGGGTTGATGTACCTCCATGACCTGAACCTTGTCCACGTCCTATCCTTTTTTCTTTATGTGTTGACCCTTCTGCGGGTTTCAACTTGCTAAGATCCATAATCTAAAGTTTTTATAAGATTAGATTTCCTCAACCTTTACTAAATGGTCCAATTTTCTTACCATCCCCAAAATCTGAGGCGTAGCTTCATGTTCCACTGTTTGATTGAGCTTGTGTATTCCTAACGCTTCAACTGTCAGCTTCTGACGTTTTGTTGAGCCGATGAAGCTTTTTACCAGAGTAATCTTGATTTTTGACATAACTATCCTTTAAATACTTTATCAAGTGAAACTCCACGTTGTTCAGCTACCGAATATGCATCTCTTAACTCAAGCAATGCATTAAAGGTTGCTTTAACCAGATTGTGTGGGTTAGATGATCCTTTTGACTTCGCCAAAATATCATGTACTCCAACACTTTCTAAAACAGCACGCATCGCACCACCGGCTTTTACTCCGGTACCATGTGATGCCGGTTTCAATAACACGCGGGCTCCACCAAATTTTGCTTCCTGATCATGAGGTATTGTACCATTAATAACAGGAATCTTCACCAGATTTTTCTTAGCAGCATCAACCCCTTTTGCAATAGCCGTAGTTACCTCACTAGCCTTACCTAAACCCCATCCAACAATGCCGTCTTCGTTTCCGACTACAACAATTGCTGAAAAACTGAAGGTACGACCTCCTTTTGTTACTTTGGTAACTCGGTTAATAGCTACTAACCGGTCTTTCAATTCCAGATCGCTGGTTCTAACTTTTTTAATATTTCCTGTCATAATTCCTAGAATTTAAGGCCTCCCTCACGTGCTGCTTCCGCAACTGATTTAACTCTTCCGTGATATAGATATCCGTTACGATCGAATACAACACTTTCGATATTGATTGCTT
>CAYMTR010000081.1:0-8285 GCA_964393405.1 uncultured Prolixibacteraceae bacterium | reverse complement strand
TAATTAAAAAAGCCTGATAAATTATTTATCAGGCTTTTTTGTGCCCAAAACAGGACTCGAACCTGCACGCCATTGCTGACACTAGTCCCTGAAACTAGCACGTCTACCAATTCCGCCATTTGGGCATTGAGTTTCTCAAATAAAAGATAAATCTTACTTTTGAACTCCAATTAGCGGATGCAAATATAAAAAAATTATGGGTATGTGGAATATTTTCATTTATTAAACTTAAGTGAGAATATACCCGAAATCAGTGCTTGAAGAAGAGAATATTTATAAGACTTAATTCTTATTTATTTATATTTAAACAAATTTTAAAATTATGGAATCATTAGCTCATAATATAGAAAATCAACTTAATGCAGTTAAAGAGGTTGCTAGCTATCTCTGGGAAAAAGGATGGGCTGAACGAAATGCAGGAAACATTTCAGTTGATCTCTCTGATTATTATCCTGAAAATGATTTTTCCCCGTCTGATAGATATTACAAATGTAATTTGCCTTTTGAATCTGCAGGTTTAACTCTGTTTGTTACCGGAGCAGGGGAAAGGTTAAGAGATCTTAAATATAAAGCTGATAAAGTTTCGTGTATTCTAAAAATAGATGCTCAGGCAAAGGGTTACAACATTATTTGGGGAGGTAATGGCAATAAGAACTTTAAGCCGACTAGTGAATTTATTTCTCATTTAACTATTCATTTGAACAATAGGGAAAGGGGTAACGGTCATAAATGTGTTTTGCATACTCATCCGATTGAACTTATTGCCTTAAGCCATAATCCTTTTTTGAGACGTGACGAAGACCTTTTAAATAAAAAACTATGGAGCATGCTACCTGAAGTTAGAGTATTTGTACCCAAGGGTATTGCTATAATTGATTATATTATACCCGGTAGTAAGGAGCTTGCGGAAGCAACTGTTAATCGTTTGAATGAAAGAAATGTTGTTCTATGGAGTAAGCATGGGGCGCTTTCCTCAGGCAAAGATGCTGTTGAAGCCTTTGATTTTATTGATGTTTTAAATAAGGGAGCAATTATATATTTAAAATGTTTGCAGTTCGGATTTGTTCCCGAAGGGCTTACAGACAAGGAAATGCAAGGATTAGAAATTTTCTTTTAACTTTGAGCCAAAATTAATAAAACCTCATCCCATGAAATTTTAACAATTTTTAACATTATATTATTAGGTGAATTGAATTAGTTTTTCAAACTTTGGCGAATTAATTAAAAACAAATATTTTAATAACTGATTTGTTATGAAAAAAATCTTTTTGATCGCAATATCATTACTAGTGATGTCGTTTTCAGCCTATCCTCAAAAAAGTTTCACTTTAGGAGTTTCTGGCGGTTATGACTACAATATGAACCATTTAGGTGGTTTAGTTAATTTTACAAATAAGACTCCGGATTTCAGTATAGGGGCTGATTGGTCATTCTTATTCCTCAATGAAAATTTAAGAGCAAGAATTGGATTAGGATATTCAAATGTCAGTTTTAATCAGGACTATACTTTTGTTTCTGATAATCCGCTTACAGTTGATAGAAGTCACTATGCCTTCAATAATTTAAACATTACACCTCGTGCTGATTACAGATTGTTAAAAGTTGGCAATTTTGATTTATATGCGAGTCTTGGTCTTGAATTCGAATTCTTGATTTATAAATATGAAGGAACTTATTACAAGAATGGCGATTACGATGACTCTAACCATTGGACTAAAGTAAATAGCAAAACATCTGTTGGAGCAATTGGAGGATTGATATTCAAATATAATATTAATGATAAGATTGGAATTGTCCTTTCTCCTGATTATACTTATTTCTTCAATGAGTTTATTGAAATCGAAAATGAATTTGACTTTCAAAGGGCTAGCGTAAATTTAGGTCTTGAATGGAAATTTTAATTTCTTGATTTAACCATATAAAACAAGAGGCTGTCTTTTTAAATAAGACAGCCTCTTGTTTTTTTATTTAAAACTTATAGTTATAGGCAAATCCAAGAATGTGTGAATCTGTTGGGTATGATACATTAAATTCGTTTTCATACATGTAATAGATTGAAATTTCAGACTTTTTATTAAACCTGAAGGAAGTTCCCCCTTTAATCCTTGATTGATTTATTATGCCTCCATTTGTATTGTTTATATGAAAAAAGAATTCGTATTCAATGAAGGGAGTAAATTTTGTGCCAAACCAATTGTAATCAATGCCGATTGAATTTCTGTTAACTAATTTATTTGATAAAGAATATGCTGATTGAGTGAGGTCATCAAAACCATATTGCAATGTTGACTTTATCTTTATATCAAAATCATCGAGTGAAGTTTTAAACCTTACAAAAAATGATGATCGGTAGGCAGTGCTTTTTTTACGAACGTCGTTCATGTCATGCATAAATCTTCCGGAAACACCAATTCTGATATATTTAATTACATCATAAGTAATAGCTCCTTCAATTAATGATCTGTCATAAGTGGATAAGTATTTATCGAATCGAGTCTCAATTTCAATGGATCCACTAAAATTGTCCAGGAATTCATGCTCCACAGAGGCAGACAATCTTGCTCTTACGTCAGAATCTTGAGCTTTTACCTTAAAAGATGAAGATATTAAAGCAAAGGCGAAAAGTAAAATCAAACATTTTTTAATCATCACTATCATCATAAGATGAATTGTCATCAGCAAGATTCTCTTGGTTGTTGTTTTCGTAATAATAAATATTGATTTTTGCGGTATCTCTTAGAAAATCAATTTTGCCTATTTCAATCTTGTTTATTTTAAGGCCTGTTCGAGTTTCAATGTCTTCAATTAGCTTTTGTCTGTTTTCCGGCTTAATCAATTCAATTTTTTCGTAAGTAATGACTTTAGTAGATTCGTGTTTTAATAGTACAAACCTTTCAAGTACATATGGAACGGCCATTAATAATAGGTTTGTTATTAAAAGTTCGGCATAACTTACTTTCTTATTAGAGAGTGCATTTATTACAGATATACCAATTACAAGAAACAGATATGTCATTTCCTTAATCGGTATTTGTAATGTTCGATATCTTATTATTCCGAAAATTGCAAACAATCCCAGGGCAAATCCTAATTCAAGTTTAACGTTGTCAAGCAAGAAACAGATTAGAAATATCACGCTTGATATTAACAGATACGTGAAAAGATAATCCTTTCTTTGTCGGACATTGTAATATATAAACCTAACGATAATGGATATGACAACAATGTTGAATACAAAACGGATGATTAACTCAAGAAAGTCCTGAAGATTAATAATTTCAATATTAAATAGTTCCATAAAAAAGAGATTAATTTGTAATGATTTTTTCCAATTTCTGAATCTTTTGCTTGAACAAGTTTGTTTTTACATCAGTGCTCATAATCGCCAGTCCATAGCAGTATTTACTGAAACCTGACGAAGATATTTTCATTTGGGTTAATTTATTTAAAAAAGATGATTGTTTCTGATCTTTATTTCTTTTTATTTCAGCAATACATAAAGAATCAGCAGAAATATTTTTGTTGTTAGACAAATCCTTGAAGCTTAGATTGTAATCAATAGTTATTCGTTCATTGAATTGTTTGCTTACGAGGGTTAGTCTTATAAAATTGTTTTCTAATTTGGGATGCAGCGTATTTGGATTATAAGGAATATACTTCTGAAGGAATTTAAAATTTAGTAATGGCTTTTCGACTTCACTCTCAGATATGCATTCAATTCTTGTTTTAATAGTTTCTGACCTATTGTTTTTTCTTTTAACTTCAAGAAATTCCTGATCAGATGACAAATATTTTCTTATCCTCACTTTGTGACGGTTAAGTTTTCCGTTGTGATGTGAGGTGTACATAGAATATCCCAATGTATCAAAATAAGTTGTTTCGTATTTTTGCTCTCGGATATCGTTAATTTCTAAAATGAAATATTTGTCGGAAGCAAAAGTCAGAATTTCAGGTAATAATCTGATGTTAAAAACAAATTTTGTATCTGTTCTTCTCATCAGTTTGACCGAATCCATCTCATCAAGAGAAATTGGTGAGAATTTCGCTATGACTTCTTTTATCCTATTTCCTGAATTCATATACAAAGTTTTTCCTTTTTGACAAGCGGTCCTTGCTGTCGTAATATAACTTTTCTGATCTTAACCCGTCCTTGTATTTGTGTTCAACACGTTCTTTTTGTTCTCCTTTGGCATTTAATTCCAGTTCTTCGAGGATTATGCCATTCGAATCATATTTGTATTTATACCATTGTACAAGGGTTTTACCTTTGTCTTTGAACTCCTTAACTTCAATTAGCTCACCTTTTGAGTTAAAGAATTCTTCCTTTTCAATATGAGCTGATTTATCTCCTTCGGCAATGTTTAATTCTAAATTTTTTTTAGAAATTATTCCATACTTTACAACATCACCTTTATCCTGTGCTATAGTTAGATAAGAAATAAATAAAAGTGCAAGGAATATAATTTGAAATTTCATGATATGATTGTTTATACGTTATTATCTATTATAATTTCTTAATGTAAAATATATCCTCGATTAATATATCCTGATTGTTTTCATTTATTTCAATCTCTTTTTTTACAACATCAAAAGCTGTACCACCACTTACATCTTCAGAGTACATAAAAATTTCATACTTACCCTTAATTAGTTTGGTAAATGTAAATGTCCCGTCAAAAGAAGTTCTTATTCTTTCATCGTAAAAAGCGTGATTCCCATATTTAATATATATTTCCAACTCTTGTGCGGGTGTAATATCCTTAGTTACTAGATTAGGGTATTCAGAAGAGTTCTTGTAGTTAATCACATAAACTTTGCCTGTAATTGATGAGGTTCCTTCATTCCATTGGAGGGTTTTATAAATTTTTAGATCGTTTAGTACTTTAGTTTCATTCTTGCTTAGTTCTATTTCTTTAACGATCTCAATATCTATTTTCTCAGAAAGAGAGGGTAATGTGTCTTCAGAATAATAACATATTTTGTATTTTCCGGGCCAGAGATAATTAAATTCAAAGTCACCGGTATAATTTGTTTCCGTTTTTTCTCCAATTGCTGAATCTTCACCGAAAATTAAAAACACATCCTCATCTTGAGCTGGAATAGTCTCTTCTGAAAGTAATAAAGAAAAGTCATCATTGTAATATTTTACTGTCAACTTACCTTTAATGTGACTGTTTCCTCCAAAACCTTCATCTTGAGAACATGATGTTAAAAAAATACTGATAGATAAAAGAATAAAGGCTATTCTTGAATAGTTCAATTTCATAACTGATAATTCTATATTGTTTTCTGAAAAAAAACAAATATACCTTATATTTAATATACTTTGTAATGATAAATACCCAATTTATCTTATTTCTAACGTAATCTATCTTTTCAATCCTCTTCATTGAATATTCTACTTTTTTATTCTTAATTTTTTCTCAAAAAATCAAATATAAAAGCATTTAGATATGCAATAATTGGTTTTTTCCTAATTTTAAAGAATGTTTTACATTTAAATATTGTGTGAGATGAGAAGGAAAACGACAATTACTGCAATTATATTGCTTTTGTTTTATAATGTACTTTATTCACAAATGCCAAATTTGATGATACCACCTTTTACATCTGAAACTGCCTCAAAGTTTTCGAGTTTGGCTTTTTCTTGTGTTTCTGTAGAATACCCAAACAATGTTATGCACTATATGTCAGATGGCAATGATCTTCAATCACCTTCTGAACAACATCCTGCTTTTTATGGTTGCTACAATTGGCATTCATCGGTAATGAGCCATTGGTTACTTGTGAAAATGCTTATGAAGTTTCCTGACTTAAATGACAATGATAAAATTATTACTGCAATAGATAATAATTTGACTAAGAAAAATATTGAAAGGGAAGTTGAATATTTCAAGAAAGCAGGTAGACTTAGTTTTGAAAGACCTTATGGTTGGGCTTGGTTGCTTAAACTTTCTTCTGAACTCGCATGCTCTGATCAGGATTATGCAAAAAGATGGTTGATAAACCTATCGCCACTTACTGAAGAAATTAAAAGACGATACTACGAGTACCTACCATCTTTATATTACCCTATTAGGCATGGGGGACTTGACAACACTGCATTTAGCATCTCATTTGCTTTGGATTATGCTAAAGCTGTTGGAGATAAAACTTTTGAGACTTTTCTTTCTGAAAGGGCTATGTTTTATTATTCAAATGATAACAATATTCCCGCCAGCTGGGAACCTGATGGAGTCGATTTTTTATCTCCTTCTTTAATCGAAGCAGACCTGATGAGGAGAGTCCTTTCCCGTGAACAATTTGTGAAATGGTTTAAAGACTTCCTTCCTGAAATTCCTTTTTCGTTAATTTATCCTGCGGTGGTTTCCAATAGACAAGACCCGATTGGTATCAACCTGATCGGTCTTAACCTAAGCCGAGCTTGGTGTATGTTTGAACTTGCCAAAGTTATACCTGACGATTCTCAAACTCACAGAGATCTTTGGCAGTCTGGTTACAGACATGCTGCCGAATCACTACCGGGTGTCATGTACGAAACTTCTTTCAATACACAATGGCTTACTGCTTATGCCGTTCTAATGTATATGTCGTTGTCTGATGTTCAACAATGATTATTTAGGATAATATGGCAAAAGAGATAGAAAGGAAATTTTTAATTGATGTACGTTTGTGGGGTTTACAAGGAACTCCGGTTAAAATCGAACAGGCTTATTTATCTGTTGACGATAAGAAAATAATAAGGATAAGAATTGCCGGAGATTGTGCTTATATTACTATCAAAGGGAACAAGTCTGGAATTTCACGCGATGAATTCGAATATTCAGTTCCAGTTGAGGATGCCGAACAATTAATGCTTTATTCTGTTGGTTATGAAGTAAGTAAAACCAGATATATGCTTTTTATCAATGGTGATAAATGGGAAATTGATGTTTTTCATGGATTAAATGATGGATTAGTAGTAGCAGAGATTGAACTACAGTCTGAAGATCAATTATTTGAAAAGCCCGAATGGATAAAGGAGGAAGTAAGTGATGATGGGAGATATTATAATTTTAACTTATCTAAATTACCGTTCTCAATGTGGTAATTATTAGTATTTGTTGTATGAAGAAGTGGGTATTGATACTTGGTTTAATTTTAAATTCTACATTTTTCTTAATTGCGGCCTTACCTTATAATAAGTTTGGTAATGATACTATTAGGAATAATATTCAGGAAATAAAAGAAATTCTTAATAGTAAAGAATGGGTTGTTGTTGATAGTCAGAGTTTTTATAAAGTAACTGAACTTATTGATTTTTTAGAAAATACACCAATCGATTCTGTAATTGAAAGTTTGCGTCATGGCATAAATTCATCAGATATTTTTATTTCAAGAAATATTTCTAAAATACGCAGTGTTGATGGAATAAATGGATTTGTATCACGAAGGGAAAAAAACATAAAGTTGAGCCAAATTGAAGATGACGTCAGGGAAAAATTTCCCTACTCTTCAATTGTAGTTCCTGAAGATCAGTATGCAGGCATTTATTCGAAAATTCTTATGGAGGATAAGGGTAGGGACTCATCGTTGTTTTTCACTGATTCCATTTCTTTTATTGACAAAAGAAGATTGATCAAAAAATATAGAGATTCAATCACTAACGATTATCGGAGAAATTTCATTCAAAATAAAATTGATTTGGCTCAGAACGTTTATCTCGAATCAGTTAACAGAAAGAACTACGAGCAACTTTCGCATTTCAATGACTCTGCAATTATTGAATTAAATAGAGTATTAAAAGAAAAAATCGGATTACTGATAGATCATGTTGACAGAATACCCAATAATGTAACAATTTTTAACCTATTTAACGAACCTGTAGTTTTCCCGATGCAGAATGTCGGAGGGGGTTATAAATGGATATGGTTGAAAAACTCATCAAATGATTCAATCGGCATTAGGATTGAAAATATTGATAGGGAAAGTGTTAGAATGTTGGTTGATGAGTCTGTCAGCTTATCTCGTTTGACAGTTAGAGAAGGTCTTGAAATAGAAAAGATATCTCCGATGGAGCAGGTTAAAATTAACTTGCAAAGAGTTGTAGCCAAAGTTCCTAAGTACAGCCCCTGGACTCTTCAGGGTAAGGCTTACGCAGGTTTTTCCCAAACATACATTAACGACTTCTGGTCTCAAGGGGGTAAATCCTCAGCTTCTGCATTGACAACCTTTTTTTATGAGGCTAAATTTTCGAAAGACAAATTAAAGTGGGAAAGCTTTGTCGACACTAAGGTCGGATTGAT
>CAYMTR010000080.1:0-8335 GCA_964393405.1 uncultured Prolixibacteraceae bacterium | reverse complement strand
AGCAAGGTTAATAAAACGGCTAATGAAATTATATTAACTGTCTTTCTTTGCATATACATCATTATAATGGAATGTTAGTATGTTTCTTTGGTGGCATAGTGTCCTTCTTTGTAGCCAAAGCCTGAAGAGCACGTATTATACGGAAACGGGTATTCCTTGGTTCGATTACATCGTCAATATAACCATATTGAGCTGCCACATAAGGATTTGCAAATTTATCTTTATATTCTTCTTCAGCATCTACAACAAATTTTGCACGTTCTTCATCATTTTCAATCTTTTTGATATCCTTACTCTGAAGAACTTCAATGGCACCCTTTGCTCCCATTACTGCAATCTCACCAGAAGGCCATGAATAATTAATATCGCCACGTAAATGTTTGGAACTCATTACACAATATGCTCCACCGTATGATTTCCTTAATATCACAGTTATTTTTGGTACAGTAGCTTCACCATATGCAAACAATAATTTTGCACCATGAGAAATAATTGCTCCATATTCCTGAGCAGTTCCAGGCAAGAAACCAGGAACATCAACCAATGTTATAAGAGGAATATTGAATGCATCACAAAAACGAACAAATCTTGCAGCTTTACGTGAAGCATTTATATCGAGTACACCGGCAAGATAATTTGGCTGATTGGCCACAATACCAACTGATATACCATTAAATCGGGCATATCCGGTTACTATATTTTGTGCAAAATTGCGTTGAACTTCAAGAAATTCGCTGTAATCAACAATAGAATGGATTACATCTTTTACATCATAGGGTTTATTTGGATTGTCAGGAACAATTTCGTTAAGAAAATCATCAAGCCTGTCAATTGGGTCATCGCAAGGAGCCAAGGGAGCATCTTCAAGATTATTCTGTGGAAGATAACTTAAAAGCTTACGAATTAGGAGAATTCCTTCTTGTTCATCATCAGCAATAAAGTGAGAAACACCTGATTTTGATCCATGTACTGAAGCGCCACCTAACTGTTCGTCAGTTACAACTTCACCTGTCACTGTTTTTACAACCTTCGGTCCGGTAAGGAACATGTAGCTAGTATCTTTGCTCATCACAATAAAATCGGTAAGAGCAGGTGAATAGACTGCACCACCAGCGCAAGGACCGAATATTGCTGAAATCTGAGGAACAACACCAGATGCCATAATATTACGTTCGAATATTTCAGCGTATCCAGCCAAAGCTGTTACACCTTCCTGAATACGAGCTCCACCTGAATCGTTGATACCAATAACAGGAGCACCTACTTTAAGGGCCATATCCATCACTTTGCATATTTTTTGTGCATAAGTTTCGGAAAGTGATCCTCCAAATACAGTAAAGTCCTGTGCAAACACATAAACAACTCTACCATCAATTGTTCCCTGTCCAGTAACAACACCATCACCAAGGAATTTCGATTTATCAATTCCAAAATTGTTACATCGGTGAGTGATGAACATATCATACTCTTCAAAACTACCCTCATCAAGAAGCAGTTCAATTCTTTCGCGTGCAGTCATTTTGCCTTTTTCGTGCTGGGCTGCAATACGTTTCTCACCACCACCAAGCTTAGCTTGAACCCTCAGGTCAATAAGCTTTTTAATTTTATCCTGGTTATTCATTTGTTATGATTTATTTTGAACAGAATTCTGTTAATACACCTAATGTTGACTTAGGGTGAAGGAAACCAATATTCAATCCTTCAGCACCTTTTCTGCCGACTTTATCGATAAGCCTGACACCTTTTGATTCCGCATCTGATAATGCTCCATCAACTCCATCAACTGCAAAGGCAATATGATGTACTCCCGGGCCTTTATTTTCAATAAATTTCCCAATAGGACCTTCCGGATCTGTCGATTCCAGCAATTCTATTTTTGTCCCTCCAACCTGAAAGAAAGCTGTTTTTACTTTCTGATCAGCAACTTCTTCAACAGCATAACACTTTAATCCCAGAACGTCTTGATAATAAGCAATTGCTGCTTCAAGATTCTGAACTGCAATTCCAATGTGCTCAATATGTGTAATATTCATAATTGGATAAATATTTTAGGTTAATAAAATCTCGTTAGAAGTAAACATGATACTGATTGTTTCCATTTTGCCTGAATTTTTGATCAGTGCAATTAATATATTCTCTATAGTTGAAACAAATCGCAAAAATAGTAATTTATAATTATTGAAATAAGATGTTTGTCAGCATCTTAAGTAAAAAAGGCAGGTATCCCTGCCTTTTAAATTTTCTTTATTTGGATATATATCTAAAATGTGGTCCAAAACGTTCAAAAGCTGCCTGTTCAAGAGATTCCCTATGATCGGGGTGAGCTATACTGATTAACAATTTTGCCCTCTCCTGAAGAGTCTTTCCATACAGATTTACTGCACCGTATTCAGTAACAAACCAATGAATATGATTTCTGGTCGTAACAACTCCAGCTCCGGGCATTAAAACAGATGAAATTTTGCTTACACCTTTATTTGTAATAGAAGGCATAGCTATAATGGCTTTCCCTCCCTTTGAACGAGAAGCTCCATATACAAAGTCAACTTGTCCTCCAACTCCTGAAAAGAACTTAGTTCCTAAAGAGTCAGCATTAACCTGACCTGTAAGGTCAATAGATAATGCAGAATTTATTGCTGTAACTTTATCATTCTTAGCAATAATGAATGGATCATTTGTATAACCAACGTCCATCATGGCTACTCTTGGATTATTGTGAATAAAATCATATACAGCCTGCGATCCCATAAGGAATGTCGAAACCATCTTGCCTTTATCTATTGCTTTGTTTGCACCGTTAATGACTCCACTTTCAACAAGAGGTAAAACACCATCAGCAAACATTTCAGTATGAATTCCCAAATTCTTATGATTACCTAATTGTGCTAAAACAGCATTTGGAATAGCACCGATTCCCATTTGTAAACATGCTCCATCTTCAATAAGTTCAGCACAATGAACACCTATTGCTGTTTCAATTTCATCAGGTTCAGTAAAATGAGCCGGCATTAATGGTGTATTATCCTCAACAAATATATCAATCATATCAAGAGGAATCAAAGCATCACCCAAAGCTCTCGGCACATTTGGATTTAATACAGCGATTACATATTCAGCCATTTCAACAGCTGCAAGTGTTGCATCTACTGATGTACCCAAAGAAACATAACCATGTTCATCCGGAGGACAAACTTGTATCATTGCTACGTTACAAGGAAGATAGCCATCACGATATAGTCTCTGTGTTTCGCTTAAAAAAACAGGAATGTAATCAGAATAACCTGCCTGAACAGATTTACGAACATTTCCTCCAACAAAAAAAGCGTCGTGCTGAAAAATACCTTCAAATTCAGGTTCAGTATAAGGTGCAGGTCCTTCGGTATGGAGATGGTGAATGTGAACATTCTTAAACTCCCCTGCTTTTCCCCTTTCACACATAGCGTTTATCAAGCACTGAGGAGCACTTGCTACACTACTTAAATGAATGTGATCATTGCTTTTAATTACCTTTACTGCTTCTGCAGGACTCACAAATTTCACTGATTTCATATGTAGATAAATTGTTTATTATTCATTGAATGAAACTGACATGTCTCATTTTCATTAATTTTTATAATTACTTGAAAACATGTCTGTCTATTTAAAATCTAAGGATTTTTTAAAAACAGCGCAAAGATATAATTTGTATTAACGAACCAAAACCAGTTTTCAAATTTTTTACAGAATTATTCGAACATTAAATCAAGATTAACTAATTACGAAGAATTTAAATTCATTTAATAAGCTAAATTATTGATCCTTTATTTTAAATATAAATATAAAGCAATTATTATCAATAACTTATTGTTTTGGAATTTCTGTTTGATATATTTTTCTTTAGCAATTACTTTAATATCATGTAAACCGGAAAATGGTCGCTGATCCCTCCGTAATAATTCTTCCCGTAAGTCCGGTTGGGCGACATTTCACCTTTTTCATTTACATATTCCATAAAAGACCTATGAAAAATAAAACCGTTTTCAGAAGTTGCTTTTAATCCTTTGTTTTTAAATACCAGATTACGAGAAACTATAATGTTATCTAAAACATTCCAGTCACCCCTGTTAATATGTGTACCTAATCCATTTTTAAAATCGTCGTACATAAGGTTAACAAGCATCGAATTTTCTGAAATATTTAAATTTGATGTGGCTCCAAGAACCTTACTTATACTTTCATCAGAAGGCTCATCATTAAGATCTCCCATTATAATAATATTGGCATTCTTATCTGTCCCGAAAATTGAATCAGTTTTGAACTTAACTTTCCGGGCTGCAAGTGCTCTCTTATGATCTGTTTCTGATACTCCTCCCCTCCTCGATGGCCAATGATTGATGAAGATATGAAATTCCTCATTATTAATCTTGCCCTTAACATATACAATATCACGGGTTTTAAATGATTTATCTTCAGAATTTTCTACTAATAAAAACTCACTATTCTGTACTTTTAATCGCGAGGGATTATATAAAAGCGCACAATCAATTCCCCTTTCATCAGGACTTTCTTTCCAGATGATTTTATATCCTGCTTTTTTAAGAAGTTTATTTTTAACAAGATCCTTCAATACCAATTCATTCTCTATCTCAGCTAATCCTATTACAACCGGAAGATTAGGCTTAGCAATTGAAGAAATAACTTTTGACAGGTCATTAATTTTTTTGATATATCTTTCAGTATTCCAATCGTATGAAGATTTAGGCAAAAAGTCTTCATCATTTTTCAAAGGATCATTGATAGTATCAAACAAGTTCTCGACATTATAGAACATTAAAATTTCACCTTTAGGTATTTTTACCGGCTCACTGCAAGATGAAGCATAAAACAATAATAAAAGGGCAATTACAAGAAATGTATTTTTCATTTTAAGATGGATTTTATAATCGGATGCAAAATACAGTTAATTTAAAAACTGTAAAAAGGAAATAAATCAGTAAAATGCTATTTTTGAAAAATAATTAATAATTCTACAAATGATATCTGTAAATCAACTTGAAATCTTGTTAAGGAGCGTTCCTCAATATTTTCTGTTTGGAGCTCTTGCATTCTACGTATTCGGATGGATGAATAAAAAAGTATTATACGGAATGATTGCTGAGATAATTTTATCAGTTATAGGACTTGTTATGATGATTGTTTTATTAAGTGGAGTTATTCCTGCTCCTGACACAGAAGGAATAAATAGCGAACACATAAAAATGGTAATAAAAATGCTTTTACTTTTTTGCGGTCTGGGCCTTTTATCTACCATCAGCCTTCTCATTCGATTTGTAAATAAAAAGCCCTTTGCTCCGCTATTGGTTGTAACCTTTGTATTTGCTGTTGTCTTATTTTTTGAATCAACAAGGATTTCAAGGATTAAATTCGAACTTAATAAACCTGAAACTGTAGTTGTCGATACAATCAAATAAATTTATTTAGACTTCAACTCCATACATGCATTGTACAAACCTTCGAACAACGCTTTCATATCACCGGCTGATACAGCAGCAAAAGCAACTCTGATAACATTGTTCAGATTAATAATGCCAATACTATATTTGTTAATCAGAAGGCTTCTGAGAGCTTCTCCGTCTATCCCTTTTTCCAATTCAACACACATAAAGTAACCTGAATTGTAAGGAAGAGCGCTGAAATATTCTTTATATTTTTCTTCTTTTAATGCTTCTTTAACAGCATCATATCTCGATTTGAGAATCTGGAATTTTTCTTCCTTCTGTTGATCGTAATCTTCATCTTCAAAAGCTTTCAACAATAATGATTGCGAAATATTAGCTGCATTAGAAATGTTACCACGCACTGCACCCGCTGTTTTTGATTCCATTGCACTATAAAAATCACTGTCGCCTCCTTTGATTCCATAAGTAAGGAAGCCTACTCTAAATCCCCAAACATAATCTTCCTTTGTAGGACCATCGAGTTTTACAGCTAAAACATTTTCATCCAAATCAGCCAGATATGTAAAAACACTTTGCTTGTCAACTCCTTCTTCAAAAATAAGTCCAAAATAGGCATCATCCATAAGCATTACTATCTTATTACCCATCTGAGCAGATTCTTTAACAGCCTTAACAATTGCTTGGCTTTCCTCAACTTTAGGAGAATATCCTGAAGGATTATTCGGGAAATTAAGGACAACAACCTTTTTACCAATACCTCCCTCGTTCAAGCTTTGGCTAAATGAATCAATATCAAAACCACCATCTTTAAATAGGTTGAATTTTTTAAGCTTTGCTCCATATGCGTTTGCTAAGATCAAATTATAATTTCCCCAGAAATGATTTGAAACAATAACCTCGTCTCCATCATCAACAAATAAATATCCTGCCATACTTACTCCGTGAGTAAGGGCATTAGTTACTACAGGAAGACTAATCTGTTTATCACCAAGAGAAGGATTTTTCTTGTAAATAAGTTTCTTCCATGCAGCTCTGAGATCTGGTCGCCCAAAACTTGGAGCATAAGGGAATACCAGTGAAGGATCAATATTCAATTTTGAAGAAATTGAACTTAAACGCATGGGTGTTCCATCATCTTCAATTGCTGTTCCAATTGTTGCGTTGATTTTAGTTCCCTTAGCGTCGGCCGTTTGTCCTAAAATGCCTTTTTTGGGGAAATAAATATTCTTGCCCCTTTCCGACAACATTTCAAATACTGCGGGATTTTTCTCTCTAATGACTTTGTTTAATTCTTCTGCCTGTGGATTCATAATTGTTGCTTTAATATCCTTTAATTTTCCTTCAATTTGATCAAAAATGATTAATATTGCAATGCCCGAAAGATATCAACTTTAAGAATATTATCATCTTTTACTATTTCTTTTTGATACTATTGTTGATAATATTTTAACTTTTTGCAATAATTCAATAAAAAAACAAGATGGACTGGCAAAAAATCATAGAACAATCAATCGCATTACTATTTCCACTGATAATAGTGTTCCTTTTTGTTTATTACATGCTCAAGTCATTTTTTGACCAGTTTGAACAACAAAGGAAACAAGAGCTAAAAGTTAAATTTTCGGACAAGACCATTCCTTTAAGGTTACAAGCATATGAAAGACTGACAATTTTCCTTGAAAGGATTAAACCCGAATCTATGGTTCTAAGGAATTCAAACTCAGGAATGACAGTGCTTGACCTGCAAAAAGCGCTTATTGAGAATATTAGAGACGAATTCGAACACAATCTTTCGCAGCAGATATACGTATCTGAAAAAGCTTGGGCAATGGTAACCTCTGCTCGATTAAGCATGATAAAATTAATTGGAGAAACTGCTGATGAGCACAAACAAGATGATCCACATTTTGAGTTTGCAACAGATATTCTTGATGAATACGCTTCAGTTAGTGATGACCCGGTTACTCTGGCATTGAATTTTCTGAGGACTGAGGCTAAAGAAATGCTCTAAATTCATCGTCCAATTTTCTGCAAGAAAAGTTTTCTTAATTTTTCCAGATTATCAATTTCATGATTTTCTGAGTATATCCTTGCAAAATCTATTACTTTCTGTTTCCTAATATAACATCCGAGTGCAGCGTCAAATTTGTTATCGAACCAGTTATTTCTTACTTTTTCTGAAATCTCAATGAAATCATTAAATTCAAGATACACGGGTAATTTAAAATAAAAATGATTCTTTTCAAGTGAATCAATAAAGATATTATCACTGATTTTCTTGATTTTAAAGTTTTTATTGATTGTGACAGTAGCACTTACTTTCTTACAATGAACAGAACAAGGAAGAAGATGAATCCCATTTTTAAAAAATGAATGTTGAATGTCCTTTACTTTTTCATAATCGTCTATATGTCTAACCCTTATTACATTTATCATTTTATCATTGAAATTTGCAAAAGCTTTTGCAACATCAAAATCAATATCAAGTTCCTCTTTTACTTTTCCAAAGGCTCGTAGTATTTCAAAAACAGAATAGGTCCTTTCGGTAGCAATATATATGTATATCGGACTAAGATCCAGAGGATCATCATTATAATACCCAAAGAAAGGTGATACGGAATCAAACACTAAAGTACCCGGGATTATATTTTCTTCAATTGGTGTAAGCTCTTCAACTTTTGTAAGAGAACCAAACACTTCAAGGCTATCTTTCATATTCATATATATTAAATTTCTTATTCTCTAATATAACAAAAAAATAAATATCACGGTTTCAAATACTCCGAATTAAAAGTAATATTTATATTTGCAGCCTATTGGAGAGCTGCCGGAGTGGTCGATCGGGGCAGACTCGAAATCTGTTGTACCCTTCGGGGTACCGGGGGTTCGAATCCCTC
>CAYMTR010000079.1:841-8566 GCA_964393405.1 uncultured Prolixibacteraceae bacterium | reverse complement strand
AGTGAGAAGTGAGAAGTGAGAAGTGAGAAGTCGCCGGGCGTTGTTGAGGGGACGCATTTTGTTAATTATTGTTTAGAGGTTATTTCTGTTAAAGTAAACTATTGTGGACTTGTTAGAATCGATTATTTACAATTTGAAACCTAAATTGATTATCCCAAAAGCAGCCAGCTTTGCCTTTTTAAATGGCCTACTCTTCGTTAACGGAATTTCGACACCTGGTCCCAAATTAAATCCAATAGAAAGATGTAAGGGCAATTCCCAACTGTAACCAATTCCTGCGGTAGTTACAAAATACGCTGGATCGCTAAGAATGTATCTTGCACCTACTTGTGGCAAAAGCCACCATCCTTTAAAAGGAATCGAATCGTTTGTATAATAGCTATATCCAAAAAACATCGAGAAATCATGTACTCCCTGTGATTTGTTCACAAAGAGTTCGAGTTTAGTTTCTGCATTGTGTCTTCCTTTAATATTCTTTTCATAACCGAATAAAATCATACCATTTTCAAGATGAATTAAATCCAGTTGAATTAAATTTGAAGGCTCAGAAAAGCATATACAAGTAGTTATACATACTATTGAAATGATACTATTTATTTTTTTCATTAAGTCTTCCGCTTGTTATGCAGCATTGATTTGATGCTGATTTTGAGAAATTTTCCTGATGTACTTAAGCTTCCAAAACCAAAGGTCGCATAACGGCAATATAACTTTTTCCGTTTCATTTGCCGCCGCCTTATTATAAGACATTAATCAAATATTTTCCTGTCATTGATTTTTCATCCTTTACCATATCTTCCGGAGTTCCCTGAAATATGACGTCTCCACCTTTTATACCGCCTTCGGGTCCCATATCAATTATCCAGTCAGCATATTTGATGATATCAAGATTATGTTCTATAATAATGACTGTATTACCTTTTTCAACGAGAGCTTTTATTATTCTGTAAAAATTATCAATATCAGACAGATGAAGTCCGGTAGTTGGTTCATCCATTATGTAAATATTACTTTCTTTATGCAATTCGGAAGCGATTTTTAATCTTTGAGCTTCACCGCCTGAAAAAGAACTTGTTGTCTGACCAAGTTTTATATAACCTAAACCGACATCATTCAGTGTTCTTAAAAGTTTGGTAATTTTAGGATTTTCAAAAAAATCAATTGCCTGCAGAGCAGTCATATCAAGGACATCAACAATACTTTTTCCATTATATTTCAACTCCAATATTTCAGAATGATACCTTTTTCCTTCACACTCATCGCAGGGCGTCCTGACAGAATCGAGAAAAAACATCTCAAATGAAAGAGTACCTTGTCCGTTACATTTCGGACATGCACCTTTTGAATTAAAACTAAACAAGGAGACATCCGAATTTGTATGTTTTGCAAATTCTTTCCTTATCAAATCGAATGCTCCAATAAAGGTAACAGCATTTGCCCTTGATGATCTGCCAACCGGAGATTGGTCAATTACAGTTGCTTCGGGGTGAAGTCTGGCAAAGCAATCATATATTAAACTGCTTTTACCGCTGCCTGCAACACCAGTGATACAGGTCAACACTCCCTTGGGAATTTTCACTGATACATTTTTTAAATTATTAATGGTGGCATTTTCTATTGTGAAAAATCCTGATGGTTTTCTTCTGCAATAGTGCGGCTTTACTTTTTTGAAAAGATATTCGCTCGTTATGCTTTTTGCATTAACAAAAGCTCCTCCTTCCCCATTGTAAACAACTGTTCCGCCAAATGTTCCAGCTTTGGGGCCAATATCCACAATCCATTCTGCTGCTTTTATTATATCCGGGTCATGCTCAACAATAAATACGCTATTGCCTTTGTCTTTTAATCTTTCAAGAATAGACAATAGTCTTTCGGTATCTCTGGGATGCAATCCAATTGATGGTTCATCAAAAACATATAACAGGTCAACTAAATTACAATCAAGCTGACGTGCCATCTTTACTCTTTGTGATTCTCCTCCGGAAAGAGTTGAGACAGGCCTATCCAGCGACAAATACCCTACCCCGATTTCAATTAATTGCTGCAAAACAAACTTTGCTTTCAGTAAAATTGGAGCTGACAGCTCATCCTTTATTTTTTCGAGAAATAACAACACTTCCGTCAATTCCCATTGGCAAAGCTCTCCCATAGAAACATTATTTATTTTGACAGACTCAGCTCTTTCATTTAATCTCGTACCATTGCATTTTTCACAATTTTTATAGATAAAGAATTTTGAGTAGGCATTCTTTTCATCGTCATCCGATTCGTCATTCGCTCTATTAGATACGGCATTCTCAAGTTTTCGGGCCAGGCCTTCAAATTTTCTGTTATAAGAAAGCTTTTGTTTTGCGTCTTTAATCTGAAATGGCTCAGAATAAAGAAGTTTCTGTAATTCATCATCTGTAAATTCTTTCAATTTTTTATCAACATCAAATATTTCCGATGAAACAAGCTCCTTCCATAGAAAACCATCAGGTTTATAATGCGGATGAGTTATTGCACCTTCAATAATTGACTTTTCCCGATCAATGAAAAGATCGATATCAACTTTGATTTGTTTACCCAAACCTTTACAATATTGACAAAGTCCTTCGGGATGATTAAAAGAGAAATAAAATGATGGACCAATAAATGGTTTTCCGACTCTCGAATAGAGAAGCCGCAGATAGGTATTAACTTCTGTAGCGGTTCCCACAGTGCTTCGCAGGTTACTACCCATTTTTTTCTGATCTATAACGATTGCGGTTGAAAGATTATAAATATCATCCACATCAGGTCTGGATAGTTTAGGCATTCTGGCGCGGGCAAACGTTGAAAATGTTTCAACGAGCTGACGCTGTGCCTCAGTATAAATTGTATCAAATAGTAAAGATGATTTTCCAGAACCGGAAACACCGGTGAAAACAACGAGCTTTTGCTTTGGTATTTCTATATCAATATTCTTAAGATTATGTGTATGAGCATTCCTGATGATAATACTATCTGCTTTCATTGAAATTTCTCCACTGAATTATTTGCGAGTTACTGTTAACGATCGACTTTTTATATCCAACCGTTATCCTGCCAATATTTTTTTCCATAGGATTCCACGTCATATTTTTATGCTGTGATGTCATTAGGGCAAAACAAAGGTTGTTCATCTTTATTCTCCTGTTCTTTAATTGATCACAGTAAAATCAGAAGGCCCGGATTCATAGATATTATTCCTTATGGTCATTCCTGTCAACCTTATATACAAGACTCCTGAGAGGAGAGGATCGTTTAAGAAATGGTATAAAATCTGCGGTATGTCAGCAACCACCCACAGCAACTACAACAGCCCGCTTAATTTCCCGCTTGATAAAGGACTTATCTTTTTGAAAAAGGATTACCCATTTGCCTTTACCTGAACATGAAAAACTCAGATCCGCTATGCCATTACCGTCAATATCAGTCAAAATGATATCAGAGATAACTCCATCCACAAAGCTATAGTGGCCATACCCTCTATCCTCATGCACGATTTGTTCTGTCCCGTCAATCCATCTGATACGCCTTAAGATGCAAACGATTAATTAACAATTCGGCAATCGATAATTCTGACTGGCTGGTATCTCTGCATCCCCGAAAATAATAAGAAATACCTGAAATGTAATCTATTAATTCATATTCGCTCAGGTTCTTCATGATATCTGTGATTTGTGGAAAATCAAGTGCTGAATTTAATTTCGCAAGCAATTCTTTGTTATAATGATAGAATCGCCCCGCACTTTCTGTGTTTTCGGAAATAGATGCTATTTCCATGGGAGATAAACCCAAAAGTGTATCACCTGGATTACCTGTCCACTCAAAATGAAGAATGGAGTCAGCAATATTTTGATTTAACAACAAACCGAGTTTTATGGCAAATACAGTATCAATAGTGACCACAGAATTGATAGTATCTGCAAATGATTCCCGGTTTACGTGTTCCCTGGGGTCAATTTTAGAGCAACCTGCAATAAATACACTTAGTGTGATACAATAAATAATGGCTGCTATTTTTGCGATGTTTTGGTTTTGCTTGTTGTAAAGTTTTTTTCGGCAGATAATCATGGTCTTTGTCACCTCTCTGTTTTCGTCTTATGTGGGTCTACGACCGGTCTTACCGTTACCGATGTGTTTAATTGTTCTTTACATAATTCAACGGGCTCGGCAACGGTTGATCGTGCTGCTTTGAGCATGTCAACCTTGCCGTGTTATGAGCATGTATCTGACTTGTGCTCCGGTTCCCCGCGCGATCTTATTCTTTTCTCTTGCGCCCATTCTTTTTCTGCAAGGGCTTTTTTTTCCATTTCCAATTTTTATACTTCCAAATTCGTTAATTTTAATTTATTCGTATCATCTCTAACACAATTATGCCAAGGTAATTTTTCAAGCTCATATTCTTTTAACTCAATTTTTGCATCCGTAATATATTTACGAGCTTTAATTCCAGTTGTTATCAATGCAAGGATATATTTGCCAGTAGTAGACATTAAACAAATTTCCTGGCCATTCTCTTCTGGGTGTAAACTAATGAACCCTGTTCCAATTGTTCCATCAAACAATCTAAAAGTTGAGTCATGAAGTAATGAGATAATACAAACTATCAAATCATCTTTATTTTCTTTAATTTTATTGAAGTCGGCTTCATATTTTATTTCGGAACACAATCTTTTTAGTCCATGTATGAAATCATTTATAATCTCATTTTCTGTAAATGCAGGTTTACCAGATACTGTCCCTCTGATAAATTTTAATATGTCATCAATAAATAAGTATTCAGCTTGTTTTAAAGTATCTTTTATAACATAGTAGCCATCAATTAGTCTGTATGCATTGCTTATTATTCTTTTTATTTGCTTTTTATTTAGTTTATAATATTTTAGAAAATGAGCATTTTCAAGATCGTCTATTCCAGATAGAATCAATAATTCAAATTGTGTTTTTTCGATTTTATCTGAATCAATATAATTTAACATTGCATCTGTAAAAAACCTCTCTGGTTTGTTTCTATTCTTCTCAATAAAATCTGGCGTTAATATCTTTCTTGTATTTTCATCAACAAATTTTAATTTAGCATATCTTACATCAACTTTTTTATGACAAATCCCTTTGTCTCTATCTGAATGAGCTATAAAATGACAAATTTCTTTTAGGAAAGTTTCATCTTTTAATTTCTCTCTTATTTCAATCAACAATAGTTTAATATCATCCTCATCGAATAATCCCTTTTCTATTTCACAAATTCTTTCTATTATTTTAAGATCTTGCTTTTTCATATTATTTGATTGTATTAGAAATATTAGCACATTTAGGAAAATAATCCAGTAACTATATTAATTCTTTATTAAGCTACGCAGTATGAGTGCGATTTACTCATGGGCGCAATCTTACCTGCTTTCACTTTTATTTCCTCGCGCATTTTATTTCCTTTCCGCACAAGGCAGATATTGCTCAACGGAATCCAGGATGTACAAAAGTGCATCCTGGATTCCGTTTAACCGTTTTCGTGATAAAAGGTTCATACTTTCATTCTCAGGTTGACTCAATCTTAGTACCCTGTACTTTACAATAAAATCACAGTGAGCACTCATCAATCACAATTCCCTGATTTTGCAGGAAACGGTACTTCTGATAAAAATCCAATACCGTCCGCATCATAATTAAACTACGTCAAGGGAATGTGTGTGTCAAGGGTGGAAGGAAGAAAGTGGGAAGTGGAAAGTGTGGAGTGGGAAGATCTGGTTTTGAGATATCCTGGATTCAATTTTCTATAGGCCACAATGCAATTTCCTGTTCTTTTCCAAATGGTGGAGAACCTGCACTGAGATACATCAATTTCCCGGTGCCTGTATTTTTCAGGCTATGTAATTCATTTGATGAAATAAATATTAAATCACCCTTCCCTACTTCACATTCCTCGTTTCCCACTTGCATCAGGCCTTTTCCTTCACATGCGATTCTTTTTATTTTAACCTATACATCTACGATCATGTTATCAACTGCAAAATCAAAGTTGATGTCCATGTACTTTTTTTTCATTTCATCCATATATTCCCAACCAGCCATATTCAACTCTACTTCTTCAATGTGTGTAAAAATGGTCTTTGATGGATTAATCACATTGATTCGCTCAACTGTTTTTTCGAAACTGATTTCGCCTTTGTAATCACTGAAACAACCACATTCTGTTATCCATAAATCAAGTTTATTAAATTCCTTGTAAGTAATAAAACTTATAGTGTCACAAGGAGAATAAAGGACAGTCTTGTTTCCCTGAGTGAATAAATAACCAAATGTGTCCGCATCCTTACCAGTAAAACCAATTGGTTGTATTGTCAATTCATTTAATGCAATTACTTCCCGATCTTCGACTAACTTTAGATTTGCGGTTTTTAAATTCTCAAGTTGAAATTTAATTGCTGGATAAACTTTTATTAATATATTGTAAACGTTTTTTGGTATAAATAATGAAAATTGATGATTTGACTTCTCTAAATAAAAATCATATCCATACTGCATGAGTAAACGCATTCCAAAACAGTGATCCGGATGCCAATGCGTAATAAAAACTGAATCAATTTCTTCAATTCCATTTTCATTTACAGAATTACTAATGTCTTCAGGACAATCAAAAATCGATTTTGTATTTACAAGATAAATTGAATTAGAATTTCGTTTATATGGTCTTCCAATATCTCTTGCTTTTGTGCAAACGGAACATTTACACCCTATTTTAGGGGTTGGAATAGACCCGCCGGATCCTAATATTTTTACTTGCATTTTTCTCTTTCGTCGCGTGCTCTCATTTTCTTCAGAGTCTCATATTAGGAATGTTATATTTTTCAATTTCTGAAATACATCATGCATTTTAATCTCCATCTTTGCCTTCGCCACCAGCTATCAATAATTCTTGCCCGGCGTCGTGGCCAACAGTTGACCGTGCGGTTTTGTGCATGTCAACGTTATCCTGTTAAGCGATGCGCCGGTTGGTTGCCTTTCTCCGGCGCGTCATCTTCCGGTTTTATTCCGGAAAGTGAATTATCAGATCATTGAGCTCATCACGTTTTCTTATTAATTTGTCTTTACCCTCTTTATCTATAAGGATTTCTGCCGGACGCAGGCGACAATTGTAATTCGAACTCATTACCATTCCGTATGCACCAGCATCAAGTATTCCTACTATATCACCTTCAACAATTTGAGTCAGGCTGCGGTCTTTTGCAATAATATCACCAGTTTCGCAAATATTACCGACAAGGGTGACGGTTTCATTGTTTGAATTGTCTCTTTCAGCAGTTCCGTAAATTTCAATATCATGGTAGGAATCATACATTATTGGACGGGCAAGTACATTAAACCCGATATCTGTCCCTATGTACTTTTTCCCACCATTCAACTTTACTGAATGCACTCTACCCAAAAGAACTCCGCATTCCGCTACCGTAAACCGTCCCGGTTCCACTTTGATAGTGATTTCCTTTCCGTTTTTAGAAACCCAATCATCAAGTAGCCTCTTAAGTTTAATTCCAAGTTCTTTCAGGTCTATTGGCTGTTCACCTGCTCCCTTATGATAAGGTATGCCGAACCCGCCCCCAAAATCAATAAACTCAATATCAGGAAAGTTTTCAGCAAATCTCAAAAGAAAAGTAGCCGCCTCAATGTAAATATCAGAAGTCATGAACAGAGAGCCGATATGCTGGTTTATACCTATTAGCT
>CAYMTR010000079.1:0-831 GCA_964393405.1 uncultured Prolixibacteraceae bacterium | reverse complement strand
CGCCAAATTTGGTGTTCTTTCCCCCTGTAATAACCTTTTCATGGTGGCCGGCTCCAAAACCCGGGTTAATTCGAACTGCGACATTCCCTCCTCTATTTATCTTACCATAACGGGCAAGTTGCGATACAGAATCGACGCTTACAATGACACCTGATTTGACTGCAAAAGCGATTTCTTCGTCAGATACATTGTTGCAGATGAACAGGATTTCTTCAGGTTTAAAACCAGCACTAAGCTCAATAAATATTTCACCCGGTGACATTGCATCAACCAACAAACCTTCATCACGAATAATTCTTAAGATTGATAAATTCGTATTTGCTTTTGCAGAATAGTTGATTTTGAATTTGCTATAATCAAGAAGATTCTTAAGCTCATTACAACGGCTTCTTAGTATTGTTTCGTTGTATACGTAAAGCGGTGTTCCGTATTTATCAGCCAATTCAATTGGGTTCGATATTCCGTAGAAATTAACACCTTTTGTCCAAATATTCTGTACATAAAAATCAGTATTATTCTTCATTGGTTTTCCTTTTCTTCATGCCGTGCCTCTTTCTCTTCAGCCAGCCTGAGTTTCGCATTCTGTATTCATTTATCTGTTTTCGTGAAAAAAAGTTTATACTTATTTCTCTGATTGACTCATTCTCAGTACCCTGTACTTCACAATAAAATCACAGTGACACCCATCGATCACGATTCCTTGATTTTACAGGAAATGGTACTTCTGATAAAAAGTCCAATACCGTCTGCATCACAATTAAACTACGTCAAGGATCTGTGTGTGTCAAGGGTGGGAGGAAGAAAGTGGGAAGGGTGAAGTGGGAAGAGCTA
>CAYMTR010000078.1:0-8843 GCA_964393405.1 uncultured Prolixibacteraceae bacterium | reverse complement strand
TTGTCTGTTTTTGTTCAGACCTTTCAGCGGAGAGAGAGGGATTCGAACCCCCGGACCACTCACGCGGTCAACGGTTTTCAAGACCGCCGCATTCGACCACTCTGCCATCTCTCCAAAGGCGATGCAAAAATATATGTTTTTTTAAATCCCCCAAATTTTAATTGTCGAAAATTTCAGTTTTGCGATATAATCTTTTGGGTCGCTTAAACTTTTCTCATAAATAGTGGAGTGTAATGGAAGAGTTTAAACAAATAATTAATAGCAGAAAGCATAGAGTAACTATTACAAAATAGCTTGAATTTCAGTTACTACATAAAAAAATTCACTAAAACTGCATTATGTTTATAAAAACATTTAGTGCTGATTATCAATCATTAAGCATTTTTATTTATTTAATTTTTATTTCTAAATAAAAAAAAGGAGCTGAATACCCTTATTTTGCTGAATTTTTTAAAAAACTTTTTATTGTTAAAATTTGTAAAACTCAGTAAAAACAATAAATTTGTGAGAGTTAATGTAGTTTATAACCCTTAAATCTCGACTTATGAATAAAGCTCAATTAATCGATGCAATTGCAGCAAAGGCTGATTTAACCAAAGCTGATGCAAAAAAAGCTCTTGATGCATTCATAGAAGCTACAAGCGAAGCATTGAAAAGCGGCGACCGTGTTGCTTTAGTAGGATTTGGTTCATTTTCTGTTGCTAAAAGAAGTGCAAGAACTGGCCGCAACCCTCAAACAGGCAAAGAAATTACTATACCAGCAAAAGCTGTTGTAAAATTTAAACCTGGAAGCGAATTAGCTGATAGCATTTAATAAACGCTTTAAAAAATTTTTAATAGGGGAGGCAAACGGTTGTTTCCCCTTTTTTGTAGTTTTATTTTGAAATGGAAAAGGGATTAATTGAACATCTTTCACAATATTTAACTGAAAGCAGGTTTTCTCTGTATAAGAAGATAATTGAATATAGGACCAAGTATATTACTGTTGTTCTTGAGGATATTTATCAAAGTCAGAATGCTAGTGCTGTATTAAGAACATGTGATTGTTTTGGCATACAAGATGTTCATGTGATTGAGAACAGGAATAAGTTTCAAGTTAATTATAACGTCACTTTAGGCTCTACAAAGTGGGTTGATTTGCATTTATATAATTCTGAAGAAGATAACACGCAGAGTGCGATTGATAAACTTAAGGGGCAGGGGTACCGGATTATTGCAACATCACCACATGCAAACGATACAGACTTAGAAAAATTTAATCTACATAAAGGGAAATCGGCAATTATCTTTGGAACAGAGCGTCAGGGGATTTCAGAAGTTGTAAAAAGAAATGCTGATGAATTTTTGAAAATACCGATGCATGGTTTTACTGAAAGTTTTAACATATCTGTTTCAGTAGCTGTAATATTGCATTATCTGACAGTAGAGTTGCGATCGTCAGATATCAGCTGGAAGCTAAGCGAATTAGAGAAAAATGAGGTTCTAATTGACTGGATGCGTAAGCGCATAAAGGGTGGCGATTTAATAATTAAAAAATATATAGAAAGTTTACAGAGCTGAATATTGTTTTTTTCTTTTATTAAAACATTAAAATATCTATATTTGGTCAAAATGTTGATCACGAAATTATGAATTGTATAATTATTGATGACGATAAATTATCGAGGACTCTCTTGGAGAAGTTTGTTGAGAAAACGGATTACATAGATCAATATTATTCTTTCCCGGGTGCTATAGAAGCAATGAATTTTATCAGAAAGGGCGAGCATAATATTGACCTGATATTTTTAGATATCGAGATGCCTGATATGAACGGTGTAGAGTTTATGCAATCGTTAGGCGATCATCCGGTACAGATTATTGTTGTTTCGTCAAAGGAAAAGTATGCCCTTGATGCAATTGAATATGATGTAACTGACTATCTTTTAAAGCCTGTAACCTATTTTAGGTTTTTAAAGGCAACAGAAAAGGCTCTTTCAAAATTGAAAGATGAGATGCTACCTGCGTCAAATTCTAAAAATGATTTTTTTATCAGGAATAATTCAACATTAATAAGATTGTGTTATGATGATGTAGTTTGGATAGAAGCTCTTGAAAACTACATTATTGTCCATACTCATGATGAGAAATATACAATTCATTTCACGATGAAATCAGTAATGGATCAGCTTCCTGTAAGTAAGTTTTTTAGAATACACAGGTCTTTCATTGTTAATAGGAGCAGGATTGAAATGATAAAGACAAGTACTATCGAAGTTAAGACTAAGGATGGTTTTGAGTCCTTACCGATTGGGAAATCTTACCGCGATTTACTATTAAAAGAAATAAATTTGTTAAGCAAATAATAAAATCCCGCCTAGCGGGATTTTTTATTTAAAGTCATTAAGGAAGCTTATTACATCTTCAACAAGAGTTTTCCTTTCGTCTTCTAGAGCAGGAAGGCTTTCTTTTAATATTCTTATTGAAGACACAGCATTTTCAGAAGAAATTTTACCTTCCGTGTTGATTAAAACAGTATAAGACTCAAACGCAGTCATGTAGTCTCCATTAATAAGTATCTCAACAAAATCAGAAATGTAAGGAGAATAATCAAGTCCGTTTTCCCAGCAGGTTCTTACGAGCAACTCTCTTTCGTTAATGAATTTTGGGTTTTTTATCATTTCAACAAGAACCGGGGCGGCAGAAGTTTGTTTAAGCTCTGAAAAAATTCTGATGATTGAATCCCTGATTTCCCTATTGCTTGAAGAATGGAGCAATTCAGTAAGTATAGGAATGAAATGTGTTCTGCCCGAATGACTAATTTCGTTAAGTGTTTCAAGTGCGACAGAGTCATTATCTGAAAAAAGTCTCCCTATTATAGATTCATCTTTATTTGTTGTCATTTTATTTTTTTTTCGCAAATGTAATAAAACGTATGTTTCCAAGGAAAAGATACTTTATTGATTAAGTTTTTCCTTTAAATAATAAGCTGTATACGATTCATTACAATTGGCTACCTCTTCAGGTGTTCCGGTTGATACTATATGTCCTCCATTCTCGCCACCCTCAGGCCCAAGATCAATAATCCAATCGGCTGTTTTTATAACCTCAAGGTTGTGTTCAACTATTAATATAGTATGGTTTCTGTTTAGAAGAGCGTTAAATGAATTTAAAAGAGTTTTGATATCGTGAAAATGTAATCCGGTAGTAGGTTCATCAAAGATGAAAAGAGTTGGCTCGTCAGTTTCTTTGGCAAGGAAAGAAGCAAGCTTCACTCTTTGGCTTTCTCCTCCTGATAAAGTGCTTGAAGACTGACCGAGGTGAACATATCCAAGACCCACATCCTGCAAGGGTTTCAATTTTTTGATTATTTTCTTTTCAATATTGTTTTTAGTTTTGCTAAAAAACTCTATTGCTTCATTAATAGTCATTTCGAGTATTTCGAATATGTTTTTCTCGTTGTATCTAATTTCAAGAATATCTTCTTTAAATCTTTTTCCGCCGCAGCTTTCACAAACAAGAAAAACGTCGGCCATAAACTGCATCTCAACTTTTATAAAACCTTCTCCCTGGCATTCATCACACCTTCCTCCTTCTACATTGAAAGAAAAATGAGAGGGTTTTAAACCTGCAATTTTTGCACTTTGCTGTTCTGAAAATAAGGCTCTGATTTCATCATATGCTTTTAGGTATGTAACAGGATTTGATCTTGAAGATTTTCCGATAGGGTTTTGATCAATAAATTCTATATTATGCAATAAGTGAGTGTCTCCGGATATTCTGTCATGTTTTCCTGTTTTTTCAGATATATTTCCGAATTGTTTGGCAAGAGATGGATATATAATTTGTTTAACCAGGGACGATTTTCCTGAACCACTTACACCGGTGATAACAGTCATTACGTTAAGAGGTATTACAACATCAATATTTTTGAGGTTGTTTTCTCTGGCTCCGGAAACCTTTATGAAGTTATTCCATTTTCTTCTGGTAGAAGGGATTTGAATTTTCTCATGGCCGTTCATATATTTTGCAGTCAGACTGGCTGTATCATTTAATAATTGATTATGGTCGCCGATGAAAACAATTTCTCCTCCATGAGTTCCTGCGAGAGGGCCGATATCAATAATCAAATCAGCAGCATTAATAATTTCCTCATCGTGTTCAACAACAACTACAGTATTACCAAGAGATTTTAGTTTTTTTAATACACCGATTAGTTTTTCAGTATCCCTTGAATGTAGACCGATGCTTGGTTCGTCAAGAATATAAAGCGAACCAACAAGTCCACTTCCAAGTGAAGTGGCAAGATTTATTCTTTGTGATTCACCGCCTGAGAGAGTATTTGAAAGTCGGTTGAGAGTAAGATAATTGAGGCCAACATCAGTGAGATATTGAAGTCTGTTGTTAATTTCTTTCAGCAAACGGTTTGCCACCTTTTCATCATGGTCACTTAGTTTCAAATCATTAAAATGCGATTGAAGATTACTGATAGGAAGGAGAACAAGCTCCTGAAGCGACTTAGTGCCAACTTTAACGTATCCGGCTTCTTTCTTTAATCTAGAGCCCTTACAATCGGGGCAAACAGTTTTTCCTCTGTACCTGGCAAGCATAACCCGATACTGAATTTTGTAGCTGTTTTCTTCAACAAATTTGAAGAAATCATTTAATCCGTGAAACCATTTGTTTCCGGTCCAAAGAAGGTCTTTTTGTTCCTGCGATAATTCATAAAAAGGTTTGTGTACAGGGAATCCGAATTTGTAAGCATTTTCAATTAGTTTATTTTTCCACTCACTCATTTTCTCGCCTTTCCAGCAAACAATTGCTTCATCATAAATGGAAAGCGTTTTATTAGGAATTACGAGATCTTCATCAATACCTATTACTTTCCCGTAACCTTCGCAAAGAGGGCAAGCTCCGATAGGATTATTGAAGCTGAACATATCTGGAGTTGGCTCTTCGAAAACCATACCGTCAAGTTCAAAACGGTGTGAGAATTTCTCACTAATTATTTTCTCTTCGGCAATTATCTTGATTATGCAATTTCCATGACCTTCGTTGAAAGCCGACTGAACAGAGTCAGACATTCTGCTTAAAGTATCATCATCGTTGTTTATTGATATTCTGTCGATTACGATATTAAAGTCATTCTTATTCTTAGGAATCTTCTCAACGAGTTCAGCTGAATCAATATTGAAAATATCTCCGTTAAGTTCAAGACGTGTGTATCCTTGTTGGAATAAAAGATTGATTTCATCTTCGACTTTACGGCCCCTGTGCACAATGAGAGGTGTGAGTATGTAAGATTTAGTACCGACAGGAAATTTTAATAAAAAATCGACAACATCTGAAACATCATGTTTTTTAACTTCCCTTCCAGAAATAGGGGATATTGTTTTGCCTACGCGAGCATAGAGAAGTTTCAGGTAATCATATATTTCCGTTGATGTACCCACTGTTGATCTCGGGTTTCTGGTATTCACCTTTTGCTCAATAGCAATGGCTGGGGGAATTCCTTTGATAAAGTCTACTTCCGGTTTATTTATACGTCCCAAAAATTGTCTGGCATAAGAAGAAAGACTTTCAACATAACGTCTTTGTCCTTCAGCGTATAAAGTATCAAATGCAAGTGTTGATTTTCCGGAGCCTGAAACTCCGGTTATTACAATAAATTTATTTCTAGGGATCTTAAGTTCAATATTTTTTAGGTTATGCAAGTGAGCTCCTTTGATATGGATAAAGTCCTGATAATATATTTTATTTGGCATTTATTGATAAATTATTTGTTGATTTCGTAAAAATCCTTATTTTTGACACAAAGTTAATAATTTGTTTCACCATTTAATCAAAGGAGATATCTTATAGGAACAACTCTACCTTAATAACTTTAAAAAAATAGGTAATGATCGACAGAATTAATCTGAGCGATAATGAGTTGGTAGAAAGATATTTAAGTGGTGATTCTTCTTCACTTGAGATTCTCATTAATCGTTACAAAGACAAAGTTTTTTCTTATATTTTGATTACAGTCAAGAATTATCATTTGGCTGAAGATATTTTTCAGGATACCTTCATCAAAGTTGTTCGTTCTCTAAACTTGGGCAAATACACAGATAATGGTAAATTTATATCTTGGGTTATGAGAATTGCTCATAACTTAATAATAGACCATTATAGGCATCAGAAAAACATGAATACCTTTTCAAATGATGGATCCGAGGTTGATTTATTCAATTCTTCAAAATTATCAGATGACAATATTGAAGATTTGATTATCAATGATCAGATACTTAGTGATGTAAAAGGTTTGGTCGACGAGCTCCCTGAAGATCAGAAGCAAGTTGTAGTAATGAGGCATTATATGGGCCTTAGTTTTAAGGAGATAGCTGATCAAACAGGAGTAAGCATAAATACAGCTTTGGGCAGAATGCGATATGCGCTAATAAATCTGAGGAAAATAATAACAGACAAAGGCTTGATTCTTACTAAATTTTAAAAAATATTTGATTTTCTCACAATATTTTCCTCATAGTAGCGTTTAAGGGGTATAAACAAAAATCAATTAGATGCCTATGAGGAAAATTTCTACCCTACAATTTTACATTAACATATCAGATCCGGAAAACAAAAGTTCAATAATTAGAGAACTCAGAGACATTAAAGATGATGTTGAATATAAAGCTCCGGAACATTGTGTTGAAAATATTATGAATTTTGCGCGTTCCTATAAGGTTGTTGAAACTAAAACAACCGGAAAAGTGGAATTGTTACTGAATTAAAAGTAACATGTAAAACATTCAAGAAGTGACGATAAAATATTATTTTTATTGTCATTTTTTTTTAATAATCTATTGATATGGAACAGCAAAGATTCAAATGTATAAAGTGTGGATGCACAGATTACATTGTTGATGAGATCAGGACAACAGGAGGTGCATTATCAAAATTTTTTGATGTACAGAATAAAAAGTTCACAGTGATTTCTTGTTCACGTTGTGGATATTCAGAGTTGTACAAGAAAACGACTTCAACCTTAGGAAATGTCGTTGATTTTCTGGCAGGGGGATGAAAATATAAGGTTAATAAATTGTTTTCTAATTCTGTATAAAAATTGGTAATTGAAAAAAATTGATTTATAAACAAATCAATTTGACTATTTTTAGCCGGTTTTTAAAATAATCAAATTATATCATAACTAAATAAACAAGATGGCAATTAGTGCATTACAAAAAGAGAGGGCAAAATATCAGCCTAAACTTCCTAAAGCTTTAAAAGGAAATGTAAAAATAGTTGAAGGCAATAAAACTGAATCTGTGGCAGATCAAGTTGAAATCAACAAATTATTTCCAAATACTTATGGTTTACCATTAATTTCTTTTGAATCGACAAATGAGAATATTAATTCTTCTGTTGTTAATGTAGGAGTAATCCTCTCAGGTGGTCAAGCTCCTGGAGGGCACAACGTAATTTCCGGATTGTATGATGGTTTGAAATCATTAAATCCTTCGAACAAATTATACGGATTTCTTGGTGGTCCAGGTGGATTTGTTGATAATAAGGTTGTTGAATTAACTTCGAATATTATTGACGAATATAGGAACACTGGTGGATTTGACATAATCGGTTCAGGTAGAACAAAACTTGAAGAACATTCTCAGTTTGACAAAGGTCTAGAAAATTGTAAGAAGCTTGGAATTAACGCTGTAGTAATTATTGGCGGCGACGATTCTAATACTAATGCTTGTGTTCTGGCTGAATATTATTCAAGCATAAATTCAGGTGTTCAAGTAATTGGTTGTCCAAAAACAATTGATGGGGACTTAAAAAATGAAATGATTGAGACTTCATTTGGTTTTGACACAGCATGCAAAGTATATTCTGAACTTATTGGAAATATTATGAGGGATGCCAATTCTGCAAAGAAATATTGGCATTTTATTAAGCTTATGGGGCGTTCTGCTTCTCATATAGGTTTGGAATGTGCATTACAAACTCACCCAAATATTTGCCTAATATCAGAAGAAGTAGCAGCAAAAAAGCAGACTTTAGGAGAAGTTGTTGATTACATCGCTGATGTTATTGCAAAACGTGCTGAGAATGGACTTAACTTTGGTATAGCTTTAATTCCAGAAGGTCTCATTGAATTTATTCCTGAAATGAAAACGCTTATTTCAGAACTTAATGACCTTTTAGCTGAAGGAACCGCAACTGCTCAAGCTTTCCAGCATGTTAAGAAATCTCACAGAGTGGATTGGACAGCTGAAAAACTTTCTTCAAAATCTTCAATTGTTTTCCGCTCATTGCCTGAAGGTATTGCAAATCAGCTAACGCTTGATAGGGATCCTCATGGTAATGTACAGGTTTCAAAGATTGAAACTGAGAAGCTTTTAATAGAAATGGTAGAAGCTGAACTTGCTGAAAGAAAATTGGAAAATAAGTATGATGGTAAATTTGGGGCTCAGAATCATTTCTTTGGATATGAAGGACGTTGTGCTGCTCCATCTAATTTTGATGCAGACTATTGTTATTCACTTGGATTTAATGCCGCATTGCTGATCACAAATGGAAAGACAGGATATATGTCTTCAATAAGAAATACAACTGCTCCAGCAGAAAAATGGATTGCCGGTGGTGTTCCAATTACAATGATGATGAATATGGAACGTCGTCATGGTCATATGAAGCCAGTTATCCAAAAAGCACTTGTTGAACTGGACGGAAAACCATTTAAGTTTTTCGCATCGCAACGAGAAATGTGGGAAGTTGAAACTGATTTTGTATATCCGGGACCTATTCAGTATTTTGGACCTAGTGAAGTCTGCGATAGGGTTTCAGAAACATTAGTGCTAGAAAAAGCATAAAAAAAT
>CAYMTR010000077.1:0-8868 GCA_964393405.1 uncultured Prolixibacteraceae bacterium | reverse complement strand
CAGTTTATTTTCCGTATGAGAGAGTTCGAACAGATGGAAATGCAATTCTTCGTAAAACCGGGTACTGAACTTACATGGTTTGAGAAATGGAAAACTACCCGAATGAGTTGGCACCAGTCACTTGGTTTCGGCGAAGAGAATTACCGCTTTCATGTGCACGAGAAGCTTGCCCATTATGCAAACGCAGCTGTCGATGTTGAATATAAATTCCCATTTGGTTTCAAGGAAGTTGAGGGTATCCACTCTCGTACCGATTTTGATTTAAGCCAACACCAACAATTCTCAGGAAAGAAAATACAGTATTTCGATACTGAACTCAATGAATCGTATGTGCCTTATGTTGTCGAAACATCAATAGGCGTTGACCGTATGTTCCTTCAGGTTCTTTCTGCTTCTTATCACGAAGAAGAAGTGGCCGATGTCAACGGACAAAAAGATATCCGCGTAGTATTGCGTTTACCTGCCCAGCTGGCACCGGTTAAACTTGCAGTAATGCCGCTTATTAAGAAAGACGGACTACCAGAAAAGGCAAGGGAAATTATCGACAACCTGAAGTTTGATTTAAACTGTATGTATGACGAAAAAGACTCGATAGGAAAACGCTACAGAAGGATGGATGCTATAGGTACTCCGTTCTGTGTAACAGTTGATCATCAGACCCTTGAAGATAATACTGTTACTATTCGTTACAGAGATACAATGGAACAGGAAAGGGTTGAAATTTCAAAATTACAGGGCATTATCGCTGGAAAAGTTAATTTGAAGGCTTTATTTGCAAAGCTTAAATAGAAATAATAAACAAATTATAATTTTAAAGGGTTGCTCTAAAGGCAACCTTTTAAAATTAATAATCAGATCTATTACCATATTTCTTAAACTCAGAATATATAACATCCTAAGTTCATAGAAAAGGCTCCATACTTCACCCACATATAGTCAGTATTTACAAAATTGTTGATATGGTTGGAATATTCCATTTCAAGGAATATCCTTTTTCCAAAGTCAAACCCAATTCCTCCTACATAGTTAAGCATCACTTTTTTAAACCCTTTATAATTGGGATCAGTCAAATCAATCCCGGAGTTTTGTTTTACAAGGAAGTCAGTACGTAGCCCTCCATATATCCTGTAATTAGTATTTTTTCCGAAGGGCAGATAATAATTTAATAGAAAGTCAGTGGAAAGAAAATAAAACTTGGATGTCTCGGTAGCCCTATAATAGGTAATGATTTTATCATCATAAATGGTATAAGATTGTGGTCTCAATCCTCTTATATGGGTATAACTTATTCGCGGTGAAAATGAAAGGAAAGAGTTCAGTGGCAGGTTTCCTTTTACTCCAAATACGGCAGTGGCTTCTACACTGGCACCATCAGTCGAATGATGGTATTTTTCATTATAGGCTTCTTGTTCATAATAGTGTGCACTTTGATTTCCGTAATTTCCCCTGATATATATTCCTAAGTTTTTAGAGTTATCGGGCTGGGCAAACAATGAAGTGCTCAGGGCAAGGAATGTTATTCCAAGAAATGTTGTTTTTTTCATACTGTTCAGATTTAAATTGTTATCTGTTAGTATGATGTTATTTATAGGAATGGTTGCACTTCTTCCTGATGAAAAAATAACCATTTCAGCAGATTTATTTACAGTGTCAATTATTAGGGTGGCATTTTCTATTGGCCTCATCCGGTCAATTGAAAATGGATCCCTCTTTACCTCTGATTCTATCCATACAGTGTCTGTAATATGTACATATTCATAAATGACAATAGTGTCTTTGTTTTGAGGAAAGACACTATTAAACACCAGCATAGCCAGTAGATTAAGAAATATAAACCGTCTAAATCTCATTCATTTTTCTGTAACATAGTCAAATGTAGTAATTCCAGAGTACCTAACCATATTTGCCCATCGTTGAGTTGTATTTCCTCCGGTAAAACAAATTCGTCTCCCAGACCTGGAATCATAATGTGTGTCCAAAACTCCTCTGTGGGGATTGAATCTTTCAGTAAATAAAAATCTTTGGTAAAGCTTTTTGTTTCCCCGCTTTTAATAAGAGTAAGCCAATCCTTATCCCAACCCGGTTTGTAAGTTACATCGCTGTATAAAGGGGCAGGGTGGGTATTAAAAGTATAAATTGTTTCTGTCATGTCAGGATGATTGTAAACCTTTGGTTCCTGAGGTATCAGCGTAAGTTCCCAATTGATGGTGTATTTATTGTCGAACGGCGTTTTTTGGGGATCAAGCATATAGTAATTTACATTATCCGGATTCTTTAATTTATATACGACTCTTATAACTCCAGATGTAGTCAGAATCATTGAATCGATCTTACATTCAAGTCCATAGCGGAACTTGCCATGCCTTTTTAATTCATCGATGAAAGTCTTTTCTAATCTTGGATCAGGAATAGCCGGATTTAAAGTTGTGCTGCTATACATGCTTCCAAGCTTTAAGACAAAATCGGCATCACGACCTTTGATATATTCGAGAACGGAGTCTCCTGCACACGGGTCTCCGCTTTGTCCGATAAATGTACCTTCATAAATCACTTCACCATCACTGGTTATCCAGTATTTTGAATTGTTAAGTTTGTTTAAGTTTTCTCCCGGAACTCTTTTCAGATAGAAGAAATGGGATGAATTGTCATAGTACTCGATATTATCGGGTGTAAATATATAATGGTCTCCAACTATAATATATAATCCAGATTTTAGGTTTATATCGGTCAAAGGATCATATTCATCGCAGGAAGTAAATACGGTTATTATTGCAGCCAATAATAACATTAGGTGTAAGGTTTTATATTTGTTATATCTTTTCATTGTTGTTTTATTTTGGTGCTTGATCTTTATAATTCTATGTCTTTAGAAAGGCCTATTTCTCCTATCCATATTCTTCCGTTCTCTAATTGTAGATCCGCGCTTTCAAGATTTCCCTTTAATCCTGTGAAATTAAAAGCAGCTGTATATTTCCCTGGAGAAACAGGATCAAATTGAGTATAATCAAGAGTAATGTAGAAATCTTCTTTTCCTTCTATCAAAGTCAGCCAGCTCTGGTTCCAGGTTTCAGATTCTTCAGGATAGGAAGGCTTCACATTATTCTTTAGTGGTCGGAGGATTTTAATATTATTTGCAGTTAGTTCATACGAATTGGGATCCTGAAGTGTCAATCCACCTGTCAGATAGTGGTATAAATTGATTCCCATTTTTTCAGGGTCAGGGATGTAATAATTGACTGTGTCGAGATTCGTTATTTTGATTGTTACCTGAATATTGTAATTGTCGAATCGTTTGATTTCATCAATCTCTGCTTTTAAGCCTTCCCTGTATTTACCATATTTCTTCATGGTGCCGGTAAACAGGTTATCATTTGTTTCATCCTCATTACTAAAATAATACGACATATTTGCCTGGCTTTTTACAAGCTTCATGGTAAAATTGAAATAACCCTTATGTAATTCTGTTTTAATGGTGCTGTCGTTTCCGCACGGACAATCAAGTCTTAAAGCTCCTTCAAATATTATCTCTTGATTGTCGGTAATCCAGAATTTCGATTTTTCATAGTAATTAAATTCTTCAGGGAGATTATTGTTCAGGTAAAAAAGGTTGGTTGAGTTATCGTAATATTCAATCATATCTGACGTAATAATTGCCTGACTGCCAATGATAATGTTAATGCCTTCCGAAGGGGTGAACTTAGGATAAAGGTTGTTGTCTTCACAAGAGTATAATAATGCAATAAGTGCCGTTGCCATTAAGAGGCAAGCTTTTTTATATATGAGACGTGTATTCATGACGTTTTTTTTAGAAATTATAAAATATACTGAAATCCATATTCAGCGATTTGAATGTATATTCACTTACGCCCAATGTTGGCGCTATGGGGTCTTCATAGGAATTGTATTTTCCGAAGAGTCCGTAGCTGAGTTCTAAGCTGCATCCTATCTTCCGGGAAAGGTTGACGCCTGTTCCTATCAATAATTCCAAATCGTGGAAGAATGTTTTCGGTGTACTATTATCATTCCGGTAATCATCTTCAGGTATTTTATATAATGAACATGAAAGGTCGTAAGCCGCACCTATGTAAGGCTGCAATCTGCCTATGCGGTATTTGAGTTTCAGTGGAACAGATACACTCACATAGGAAGTATCGAAAAGCCCTGTATTCAGTTCGTTGAGGATAACTTTTGTTTGTATTGTTGCATAATCGTACTCCAAATAGGGAAGCAAGCCATTTATTGGTTTCGACTGCCTATAATTGGCCGTCGGCATCATGTAGTGAATCTTCTCACCAACAGAGAAACTGAATTTGCTATCTTTAAAAGGGAAGTTTACTTCAGCCCCTAGGTGTGCCCCTGCCCAAACAGGATTGTTGACAGTTTTTGTGTTATGAATCAGCAACGAACTGTTAGCGCCAATGTTCAGGCTCCATTTTTCCTGTCCGAATGTTATTGCCTGAACTGATAATAACAGCATTGTGAAAATACCCTTTCTTTTCATTTCATCATGTTTATTGTTTTCACCAATTATGATGTTATTAATCGGAATGGTTGCACTTCCCAGAGAAGATTTAATTATAAGCCGGGCATTATTTCTGGTAGTATCAATTATAATCGTGGCATCTTCTATGTTCTGAAGTTCTTTTATTACAATAGTATCCCTGTGAGATTTTGGTTCAATCCATACAGTATCTGTCTTATAGATATAATCGTAAATTACAATTGTGTCCCCCGTTTGAGCATTGGCAAAAAGAGGCAACAAAAGGATAAGAAATGTAAGTTTATTCAGACAGAGGTTTCTCAAGGCGGATTGTATCATGAACAACAATTGTTTTGCGGATAATCACTTGATCATTCTTCTTCATGTCCGGACGTTCTACATTTTCTTTAACGGGAATGCTTGCTTTAACTGAGTCAGGCTGAAGGGGAGGCCTTTGGGAACTGCATGTATCGGGGATTATTATTGTGTTCTTATATTCTGGAATATTGATTTCGATGTTTGTGTTAAGTTTATTATAAAGGTAAATGCCACCAACAGAAGCTGTTATTGTAAAACCTGCAAGTATTATTTTACCTGCAAGCGATGCACCAGTTTTAATGATTATAGGAGCAGAGGTAGATTGAAAAGGAACATTTCCACAGGCAGCTATTTCATAATTACTGAATTCTTTCCTGAATATCCTGTCGATGTAATTAGGGGTGAATAGAAGTATAAAGATTGACTTGTTTTTGTATTTTTTCTCCTGCTTATTGTCTGATGCTTTAAGATATAACGACTCCTGCGCTTTTTTCCTTGCCCTCGACAGATGCGATTTTGATGTTCCTGTGCTGATATTCAACATTTCAGCGATCTTATTATGACTGTATCCGTCGACAACATAAAGGTTGAATACTGTCTTATGATGTTCCGGCAAATCATCTATCACAGATAAGAGTTCTTCTTTCGAAAAAGAAGCCTGTTCGATTATTGCCCTTACACCACTTGATGACTGTTCCATTTCTGTATTGTTGTCAAACTTGTTTACCAGATCGTCTGAAGGAATTTCTCTTTTTTGTTTTTCTCTCAGATATATCAGCGATTTATTGATTGCAATCTTTTTCATCCACCCTTCAATGGAGCCCCAACCTTTGAAAGACTGGATTTTCTCCATTGCTGTGATGAATGTTTCCTGCACCAAATCTTCGGCAATATCTTTACTGCCGACATATCTTCTGCACACTCCCTTCAACCCGGCAGCATTGTTTTTATAAAGATCATCCCAGTTTATCGGTTTCAAAACTTCAGGTTTTCGGTTAAACAGTTATTTATACAGATGAAAAAAGTCAAAATGGTTGCAGTAAAAAACAGATTTTTTTTCTGCATTACAATTTTATATTAAACTTAGATAAAAGAAAAATATATTTCAACCCCTTATTTTGACAATTCATTTCGTGGGTTTATATTAGCAGCTTTTAAAACAAAACGTTATGATGGAATTCTTTCAGTCTCTGGCCGACTGGTACATGAGCAATATGAATTATGTGACAATTATGTTGTTGATGGCTTTGGAAAGTACTTTCGTTCCGCTGCCTTCAGAGATTGTTATTCCACCTGCTGCCTGGAAAGCTGCTTCAGGTGATCTGAATATTTTTCTTGTAGTGCTTTTTGCTACGATAGGAGCCATAATAGGTGCTTGTATTAACTATTTTCTTTCCTTATGGCTTGGCAGGGCTATTGTATACACTTTTGCTGAATCTAAAGTTGGAAAGATATTCTTCCTGTCGAAAGAGAAGGTTCAGAATGCTGAAGCTTACTTTGTCAAGAATGGCAATACCTCCACTTTTATAGGACGATTGGTTCCGGGAATTAGGCACCTTATCTCTATACCTGCCGGACTGGCAAAAATGGATTTAAAGCAGTTTATTCTTTTTACAGCCCTTGGCTCAACAATATGGCATGCCATACTTGCAGCCCTTAGCTATTTCCTTTATTCTCAGAAAGATCTTTTTGAAAAATACATGAAGGAGCTTTCATGGATATTACTTGCTGCAGGGTTAATCTTCGTGGCTTATCTGGTTATTAAATCAATCAGGAAAAAGAAGAATCAGAATTGAAATACAATCGTTTTTTGATCGTAGGGGCGTATGCATACACCCATTTAATATTTTTATTTCTATGACGGGCGTATGCAATACGCCCCTACAATTTCCTTGACAGAATGCTGAGATAGAACAGCTGGAATGCATGGTATATCATTATTGGCACAAGAAAGAGGCTGACGGCCGGATTACTTGCAAATATCACATTCGACATTACCGTGCCATGCATCAGCGATTTATTTGATCCGCAGAATAGGACTGTTATCTTGTCTTCCCTCGAAAATCCCTGCTTCTTCGATAACCATGATGAAAATCCGAGCGATAGGAAGAAAAGCATAATCACTGCACCGAAAAGGGCAAACAGTGTCCAGTTGGGTATATCCTTGAAAATACCGTTAAGAAACGATTCACTAAAACTGTTATACACGACAGTTAGAATAACACATCTGTCGTAAAGACTGAAATATTCTTTATTGCGGATAGCCCAAGTGCCCCAAAACCTGTGAAGCAACAAACCTGCAAGCACCGGTACAAGAATCTGTATTAAAAGGTCGATGAATACTTTCATCAGATTATAATCACCGGCTGATTGAGTTAAAAAAAAGCCCATCCAAAGGGGTGTAATCAATATTCCTATTACTCCGGAAACGCTGGCATTGAATATTGCCCCGGTAACATTCCCTCTGGCAATTGAAACAAGCACTACGGAAGATGAGACCGTCGAGGGCAGCGCGGCCAAAAAGAACAAGGCGAGCCATAAATTATGATACTCAGTATTGCGAAAAAATGGGTAAAACAATAAAACCACTATCGGGAAGAACAGAAAAGTGATCAGCTGAATTGTTATATGAAGCTTCCAGTTCTTAAGGTCTTTCTTCAGCTTTTCAGGACTAAGGCGAAGTCCGTAGAAGAAAAACAGAAGCATAATGGCATATTTGCAAACGGTCTTTAATTCAATATCTCTACCTTTTCCCCCTATACCCGGAAAAAAATAAGCCAGCACTATCATCGAAATGATGGCAACAATAAAAATATCGGGAATATACTTTTTGACCTTATTAAAAAACGACATGTCTATTAGTTAAATTCAATTACAAAGATTCAATTTTTTTTCTTTGCTTATACCTACAAGTTGTAAGCCCATACAAGTTCAAGGTATTTTATTGATGATTTTTTATTTTTATATTTGTTGGAATCACAATAAAAGACAATTTTATGCGGAATTTTATAGAACATATTATAATTTTTACGAAAACATAAATTACTTCAAAATAGATTTCTTGTTATAAAATGACCGGGAAATCCGGTCTTTTTTTTTGTCAAATAATTAAAAACTACAAATATGAATGAAATTATTGTTAGCAAGGTTGATTCAACCCGTTTGATGAGCAGCCTTAAAATGGCAAAGTTCAATAAGACCTGCCATGTTAATGAAGCCGATAAGTTAATGAAAGAACTGAGCAGGGCAAAGCTTACTGATCCTGAAAGCATACCCGGCGATGTTGTGACAATGAACTCTCTGGTAAGGATATTCATCCCTTCAATGAAAATAAGGAGGGAAATAAAGATCGTATATCCTGAAGATGCTAACTTGAAAGAGAATAAGATATCGATATTAGCACCAATGGCCACTGCCTTATTAGGCTACAGAAAAGGTAACGAGGTTCAATGGAAAATGCCGGCCGGAGATGTAAGTATTTTCATTGAAGATATACTTTACCAGCCCGAGGCAGCAGGTGATTTTGATTTATAATATAAGTAAGAAAAAACTATCAGCGGTATTAGAAATTTTCATTAATTGAAATTTAACTATGCCGCTGATTTTTATTTTTGTGTAAAAAAATTAAAACCCATATTTTAACTTAATTCCCATACCAATATACGATTGCTCTAAACGACTGGGAAACGCATTAATTTTTATTTCGGGTTCAAGGATAAGCTTTTCACTTATTTTAAAGTCTTTACTTACTTTACAAATAATCCCTAAATAGTATTTTGGATCTATATTATAATCAATCAGTTTTAAATCTGATACTGGTTTAGGATCATATCCGCCAATAAAATAATCAAAACACCCTCCTAATGAAATATTTATAATTCCAGAATAAAACTTAATAAGAACGGGCACTGAAACGAAACCCTCTATTATTGTCCTTTTATCAATATTTCTTTCAGTTAAATTGATACTTACAGGATTTGCCCTGTAAAGAATGCCTGTTTCGGCACCAAAGTTTTTATGGAATTTTCTTTCATATGAAAATCCAAGAAGCATTCCAACTTTGTTGTTCA
>CAYMTR010000076.1:0-9101 GCA_964393405.1 uncultured Prolixibacteraceae bacterium | reverse complement strand
CATGAGCAGTACCATGGCATCGGCATGAGGAGGGATATCCTCCCTGGCCAGCCATGTGCCTGAATTACGGCATCCTACCACAGACAACACGGCAACGAGCAGAAGAAATCCGAGAAACCATAAAAGGCGTTTCATCTTTGACTCTCTCCGTGATTCCCTCTCCTAGCATTAATATGCCTGAATTTCTCGATAAGGAGGTACCAGAGGAATAACGGCGTTGATACAAGATTCCGTTTCCACAGACGGCGTGGTTCACGGAGCAGTCGTGGCATCCATTCGAGCCCTATCCTGATCCAGATGTTTCCTGGCCGTTTGACCGTGCCAGCGTAGAAGTCGAAGGCGGCGCCTATACAGCATATAAGCGGAACATTCAATCGCTCCCGGTTTTCATAAACCCATTTCTCTTGTTTAGGTGCGGTCATGCCCACGAACAGAACATCAGGATCGAAGGCGTTCACCACCTTTATCATAGCATCATTCTCCTCTGCGGTAAAATGCTCTCTGAAGGGAGGACTGTGAAACCCTGCTCTCACACGCGGGCTTTCCAAGGTAAGCCTCGCACTTATCCGTTGCAGTGTCTCCTCTGAAGAGCCAAGATAAAGACACGATCCGCCTCTCTTGTCAAGGGCAGCTATGACCAAGTCATGAAGGTCTGACCCTGCTATCTTTTTTATAGCTTTCCCTTCGAGTACCCTTGCGGCCAACTGTATCCCCACGCCATCTGGAAGAAGGATATCACTTTGTCGCAGAGCCTCCCGGAACAGCCTGTCTCTCCTGGCAATAACATACGAGTGAGGATTGAGAGTTGAAACCACCCCTGTGACGCCATCGGAGAAGTAATCCGTGCTATCGTTATACACTCCGTAACCGAGAATAGGCAAAGAATCCGGCCGGCTCATCTACTTATGCATTCAATCATTCGCTGCAAAGTCAAGTATTTCAGCCAGCCTCTTCTCAAACCTATCAAGAGTAAAGTCCCGTTCAAACTTTTCTCTTTCGGCGGCACCCATTTTGTCTCTCAATTCCGGATCTTTAATCAATATCTCAAGTTTATCGGCAAGTGATTTGGGATCTTTGGAAGGAACCAGGAAGCCTGTGATTCCATCGTCTACAATTTCGGGAATGGCGCCTTCGAATGTAGAAATAATTGGTAATGATAAACTCATTGCTTCCAGGAGCACAAGCGGGTAACAGTCATTGAATGAGGGATGTGCCAGGATGTCAGCAGATTTCATTAATACGACCTTTTTCTCGCCGTAAACAGGACCGGTTAAACTGATCAGACCGGTTAGTTTTCTTAACTGCACTATCTCCTCAACTTCCTTTAGTTTCATTTCTGCGTCACCCCCTGCAATAGTGCAGTGAAAATTGGTGTCTCTGGCCTTTAAAATCGCACATGCCTCAATAAGGACAAGCATACCTTTAGACCTCATAAGGTGAGACAGGAATAATACTTCAACCGGGCTACCACTATTCTTAAAAGAAGGCTCATGTAAATCATTTGACAAATCAGTTATCCCGTTAGGGCAATAAAACACGTGACTTTCAGGCACATATTTCTCTACCTCCGGATACAAATGTCTGGATAGCAGTATAACACTGGTATTCCTGAATGAAAATTTATAAAGCAGGTTGTCAGTCAAACGCTTATGTCGTTCAGCTATCCCCTTATTATGATAGTGGAAAATTCTTTTAACCCGAAAAAACTTTATAATGGCGATTATAATTACATCTTTGTAGAAGCCAGAGCCTTTTGCAGAAGGTGTGATATAGCATAAATCAGGTTTGAATACCAGGATTCCATTTATTACTTTCAGTATAAGTGCCAAATATTTTATTCCTTTTCTGACCGAGGTACGTCCAATGTCTTCAATTGTAACTGAAGTGCTGAGATTAATATAACGGGTGCTAAATGCACTATTAATTTGTGTACTCGTTTTTATCAAATTGCCCACTAATGACGCCCCGTGATTGGGAGGTGGAAGGTGAAGAATAAACAATACCCTTTTCATACTTCCAACAAGGACCTGTAAACATTGTTTAACGTATCTATCTTTTTCTCCCAGCTAAATTCAGCTGCGCGCATTAGAGCACCCTTGCTTAACTGACTTCGGTACTCTTCATCGGAAAATAACCTTTCGAGTGCAAGAGCGAAGTCTTTTGCTGCTTTTGAAGGCGAGGTGACCGGTATTTTTATTCCACAATCTTCGTTAACCACATCTGAAAAACCGCAATGATCAAGGCAAACGATTGGTAACCCGCACGATAGAGCCTCAAGCGTAACCGTTGAGGTAAGATCGCTTATACTGGTAATACAAAAAACGTGTCCGGTTTGCATAATTGACAGAGCCTCCTTTCGATCAAGCCAACCATGCCAATTACATGATTTGTCAATTCCAAATCTGACCGACAGTTTTTTCCATCTACTGGTCATTTCGCCTGTCCCCAGAATTTCACACTCAAACGGAAATTTTACTTTTGCTAAAGCCTTTAAAAGCAATGGGAGGTTTTTCCTCGCAGTATGTAACCCACTCCAGAGAATCCTAAATGGCTCATTACTCTGATCTCTAATGGTTGAACAATTAGCTAGGGAGGCTTCTTGTCCTACTTCATGAATGACTACTGCCTGCTTGTGCCATATTTTATTTATCCATAATGCACTGTTTTCAGTCGCTGCTATTACAGTGGATCTTTTTTGATTTACAGCCCGCCTGGGCCTTAAAAGAAAATTCCTTTGAATGGCATTAAAAATATTCCTGCCGGTATAAAAAACGAATCCTTTTAACCCTAATGAGGGTAAGAATTTCCAGGGAGAGTTTTCCAGTCCGCCAATGGGACCCCAAACAAAGGGCTTACTAATTTTCCATAAATACCCTGGCTCACGGTAACCAACCATATTCAATTGATGAATCAGGTCGAAGTCCTCCTGCTTATCAAGTTCAACTGCCATTGCCCAGACCTTCTTTTGCCACCTGCGATAATACCAATAGTATGAAGGAGGCCAGATTTTTCTCAAAAATTTATGCCGACTTTTTCTTATAAAATAGAATGTCAGGTTTTTGTTCGTCTCGGGATTATCCTTTAAGTAACTTAATACTGCTGCTTTAAATTTCTTCTCTTCTGAAATTACATGAACTTGGTGGTACTTGGTAAGGCCAATTACAAAATTCCAACCCATGCCTGGTTCAGAGCCCATGCCAGGGCCGCAGGCATATGCTGAAACCAGAATCTTAAGTTCTCTTTGCATAATCCAGCAACTGATTATAATACGGCCCTAATTTTCTCTTATTCAGATCTGACTCCTGCTGAAGCTTAATCTCAGCAAAAGATCGCAGGTAACCTTTCCAGTCATTGTTGCCAAAGAATTGCTGAATATATTTAGAGTTATGTCTTAGAATATCATCAATTCTTCGTTTAGGGTAAAGAAGAAAACTTGTCTGGAAGATATACGTAAAAAGGTCATACCCCAGAGGATAATAGCCGGCCATTTCCCAGTCAAATGCTTTAAGCTCACCATCTATTATCATCAGGTTCCATGGACAGAAATCACCATGAGCAAATCTTCTCTGGTTATCAGATAAGTCATCATCGCAGGATTGAGGTTTCAATGAAGAGATCTTTCTTATAAGAAGCAGTATCTGGTCATTCACTTGATTATCAGCGAACCTTTTACCTTCGAACAATTCTGTTTTAATGCAGCTAAACCCATCTCCTGTAATATGATCATAAAGAATAGGTGCAATTTTATTGTCTGTCAAGGAATTCAAGACTGAAAATTCATTTTCTACAAGCTTGATTGCAATATCTGTTTGAGCGTATTTGAAAAAGAAAGAATTGTTCCCCTCTTTTCCGAGAACTGTTATTTTTTGCTCCGGACCAATAGTACCGGAATTTATTGCAAGGATAGCATTACTACCCAATATTTTTCGTAGTTGCAACTCAGGGATATGCTCTTCTATGCTCTGCTTGGAGAAGATAATACGGTAAGCTAAGAAATTTCTCCACAACCACCAGGAAAGTGATCCAAATCGTGTATAAGGTTGATAAAATGTCTGAAACTGAGAATGTTTAATGCATTCCGTTTGAAAAAAAAACTGTGGAGAGAATGGATGCAGGTAAGAATATCTCATTAGTTATGGTAGCTTCAAATATTCGAACCTTTTGGCCATCATTTTCATGATTTCCTTTAGGGCATCTTTTGATGATTCTTCAATGCTTTTGCCTGTATCAATCCATACGGCACGCTTATGCCTGGTGCAAAATTTTTTCAGGGCAGTGATCTGCCGATCAATCTCAGGCAATGGCAGTTCAGGCTTCCTGCTGTGTATTGTAAGCGGATCAGCTCCAAGGCATACGATTATGTCGGGTTCCGGCATCAATGCCTGACCAATTCTTATTATCCAGTTAGGAAGATTTATTCTTGACCTGCGTTTATCAATGTAATAATCATAATAATAGCGGTCAAAAATAAAAACACACGCTTTGGTTGCTTTTTTTGGCAGAACCTTCATATAGTATCCCATTGTATAATCTGTGAGATAATAAGTCCACCTCAATAATGAGCCTGAAAAGCCTGAGGGTTGGGAGGCGTGCGGATCAATTACCGGTCCCGTGCTTATGGCTTCCTTTCCTCTAAATCTGGAAAGTGGCGGGAGGAGACCTGGTCTCAAATGCCTGTAGTATACAGCGTTATGGAAGGTTTCGCCAAGTAACGCCGAAACCTTATCTATAATAGTGCTTTTCCCCGCACCATCTGTCCCTAAAAATGCAATTGAATAACCAGGCTTTTGCATGATACGCTTCAGCTTCCTCACTTTAATAAATGGCGCATACCATTTTCCCGGGAAGTCTTTATTCAATTGCCGGACCAATCGTGCAACTTCTGTTGAGCTATAATTACCAGGCTGGCATTTTGTCAATGCTTCGGAAGTCCCAAACCTACCCGGCAGGGTAAAAACTGAATCTATGAATTCATGGTTTAAGGACTCCTTCACAAATGAATCATATTGATTTTTAGAGCAGATTTTATTATTCAATAATTCTTTAACTAAAGTATTTAGTTTGTCTGCTTTATTATTCAAAACACTAATGTTATTATGTAACATTATGTTGGACCATATAACGTTAGAAGGAATTACAACCTGATTGCGATAAGATATTTCTTCAATGTAAAGATCTATCATAAGTCCCCATGGATCTGGCCGTGTTCCAATCAGACAATATTTAGGGACGAGTTTTGAATCAATAAAAGAAACCACATGTCCTTCGCTTTCCTGTAAGGTCTCTGACAGAGCTTCGCGAAAAGAGGATAACTGATTTCTTTTTATGAGCATATCCAAATCGCTGCCGTTCGTTGACGAGGGCAGCCCTTCATAATTACGAAGCACACAAAAGTCAATGCCTTTAACTTCCAGAGTCCCAAAAAACAACTCAAGAAAAATCACTCCAAATCAATTTTTTTTAAGAACGAACTTATTGCTTCATCGTACCTGACAAGCATCAGTGAATTTCTGAGCCTACCCTGGCTTGAAAACAAAGAGTCATCCTTAGCGCATTTCAACAACTTTTCAGCCATATTTTGTACATCAAGCGGATTCAACAAGTTACCATTAACGTCTTCTTTTATCAGGCACGCCCCACCCGAAATCTTAGATACCAGTGTATAACAACCAGCAAGTAATGCCTCGTTAATAACTGCTCCGAATGTCTCTTTAGTGCTGGGGAGTATAAACACCCCGGCAGTCAGATACCAGGCCAGTAATTCACTCCCTTCAAGCCGTCCTGTGAAGATTATAGAATCATGAAGAGCATTTAATTGCACTTTATCTTTTATAATCTGCTCAAGATAGCCTGAACCAACAATAATCAACCTGGCATCATTATACTCCCTGACAGTTAGCCTGAAGGCATCAATAAGTCTTTCCAGGTTCTTTTCCTTGGCAAGCCTGCCAACAAACAAAAAGACTTTCTTGTTTTCAAGATAATACTTGTCAATATACTGCTTAGCCACAGAAATACTTTTAGCCAATTCCTTTCTGTAGGGTAATTCTTTCCGGATAATTGGCATGATATTTACTTTCAATCCAGAGCGAGCTGCATACCACTCTGCAGTCCGGTTGTTAGTAAGAATTATACCATCAATAACATGCAAAGCGATGCCTCGTGCCACTCTTCGTGTTATTGACGGTTTTAAGGTCATTATAAAATTGTCATCACAAATTGTATGAATTATTATTCTTTTCTTTGTCCGGAATCTGTAAGCAGCTACAAGGACGATAATAGGATTAAACTCGCTGCAGATAACAACATCCGGTTGCTCATTCTTCAATATCTTATTGATTCCTAATTTAAATGACCTATTTTGAATATTAAATCCTTTTGTCAAATATTGGATTTTAAATTCTGCCTTGTTCAGAATATTACCTTGATCAAACTTTTGACTTAACAGATTACTGTTTAAGAAATAAAAAGAGGCATCAAAGGCTTTATTGATTGAGTTAAAGAAGTCAATTCTATAAGGTGCTAAAGCAGGATGAAAGACTAATATATGTTTCCCAGACATCTTCTAATACAATATAAGTTCTACTTTACAAAAGCTTTTTGATGGCATGACTGTTAACTAAAACAATTAATACTAGAATTTGTATCGTCGGGTCCATATTGTTGGAAAGAAAGAACGTAAATGGCATGTGAAAAAAAAGTATAAAGCCTTAAAAATACCATAATGCCTTTTATTAAATATAAAATATTCAAAGGGGTTATTACCAAGCGGTCCATATAATGATATAACCCTTTTAATAAACGGTGTCTGAGGATCACACCAGGCTGCTAAATGCTTATGTTCATCACATTCTCCCAAAACGGACTTGGATACCAAAGACTTAATACCTAATTTTTTAGCTCTCAGACTATAATCAGTATCGCCAATCGCATGATGAAATTTGGGATCATTCATCCCAACTTGATTGTAAACAAATCGCGGTATCAATACAATGTTACCATTTATTACATCGCAAGTTTGGATCTGACCATTTGGGCAAATCAATCCCTTATTTACTCTCCCACCGTACGTTATTATACTGGGATTATTTGTGTCACAAGTAGTACCGCAAAAAATACTTGTATCATCTCTCGAAACTGAGCACTGCAATAGTTCAACTAGTGCATGTTGGAACAGAATAGTATCATCATTTAACCATAAAAAATAATCATACTCCTTTCTGTCCACTGCGGTGACCCATGCAAGATGTGTTCCTCGATTCCAAAACAGATCCCCGCAGCCTTTTATTATATTAACTTCACCGAATTGAAATCTTATAGCGTCTGGCGTGCCATCAGTACAACCATCATCAACAACGAATACATCAAATGTATATCCTTCATTTAAAACACATTTGTATAATGCAGCCAAACTTGATAAGGTCTTTATCTTACGGTTATGGCAAGTCATCAAAACAGCAATCTCTTTAATTGCATTTTCCATTTTCAAGAAATATCAATGCGCAGTACTGTTTCCAAAATAAATCAGGTAATCAAATAATAATCATTAAGAAATGAAGGTCAATCATACTTTAATCATGATTCTTGCAACTCATTACTATTTAAGAAAGTTGATACGTTTTTCTTATCAAAAGGGATCAGTCTATTTATCCAAATACAAAACTCCTCATCTGTCATATTAAGAAATAACGGTGAAAAGCATATTGCAATCACTAACCAGGGAAGCAAATAATTTAGGTCGAACCGGTTATAGTCTTCCAGCCATGCAAATGTCCATCTGAATGATACGTAGAGAGCTAATATCTTCATAAATATATTTTTTGATCTTTTTATGGCATTAAAAGATGCAGTCACAAAAATTAAGAAGTATAAAACTACTCCAATCATACCCATCCAGGTAAAGACATTTAGAATAGAAACTTCACAAGAAAATCTCTCCAATTTTCCGGTGCCTAAAACATAAGCAAGATCCCTTCCAAAAGTCCTGGAATCATAACCTCGTGCAAAAGTTCTCCCTTGAATTAGGTAATTGTTTTTCAGTGCTGAACTAACGACTTCAGTGTATAAGCCAGTCCGGTTGTCAGTTAAAATATTAGTCTTAATATTATCACCCACAGATTCTTGTACTTCATAAGTAATCTTTAAATAGTTGTTTATATTCAAAACGTTGAATTGCCCGCTAACAGCAAGTGAGAAAAATACTAATGGTAATAACAGAAGAAAGGAATTAAAAAAATACCAAGCTTTTATACTTAACACCTTTCTAAAATAGTATAAAAAAGATAAAAGGAAAGGTATCGCAAACTTAACTATATTGCCTCTGGCTCCCATGGTACCCAAAATAAAAACTAATGATACAAAGAATAAAATATAAATTTTCTTGCGAAATGTAAATGATGGGAAAAAAATAAGCAGGAAAGAGAAAGGAATCAGAAATCGTCCAATTGCTTCCGCCATCATGAATGGTAACAATACAAAAAATAAAGCAGGAGCGAACTTAAACCAAAAATTGAACGTCGATGAGAAAATCTCGGGTTTTGAATAAGTGTAAATTGAGAGTGGTAATAAAAACACCATTGTGGTAACTACTAAATTCTTCCATTCCCAATAATTATCAGCAATAAACATTCCCCTTATTGAACAAAGAACAACCCATATTAAAAAGATACTTATTGGTATCGGCAGTTTGGCATCGTCAGGATAGTAATATTTCTTGCCAAGTAAAAAAATCCATAAAATAATTGCATAAACTGTCCACCAAAATATGGAACTCCCAGTGTTGAATGTTAACCATTGTCCAACTGAGGATACACTAATAATCAAAATGCAAATACTAAGGATTGTCCTTAATTTCACGTTACAAAATCCTCAACTAATTAGTCGACCCTTAACAAGTCGTGTTTTTCAATAATTCTGTACAGTGGCATTTTTTACCGACCAGTTGCCGGTCAGTAAATCCAGGACAAAATAAATGGCATCCCGGATCTGCCTTAATCTTTTCATCATATTGAAGGCAACTGCAGCCATAATAGTATTAATCATGTCGCCTTCAACGCCCTTGAGATAGTTCCTTAGCATCCGATAATCACTCTTGAGATGTC
>CAYMTR010000075.1:0-9610 GCA_964393405.1 uncultured Prolixibacteraceae bacterium | reverse complement strand
TGCTACTGCAAAGATTGAAAAAGTTGTTGCTTTCCGGCCAATTTGTTTGAATCCATCCGCTTGAGAGCTGGAGAGCACCGGACGGATTGGCTGCATTTCCAAATGACAATACAAAGATCAGCAGTACTGTTAAGTACAGAGAAAACTGTTTTATTTTTATTTTATGTTCCATCATTTATAATTTTGACCATATCCTATGATACTTGTTTCCATGAGCTACCATGCGCATTCATCGCCGCAGTGTTAGGCGTTATGCCCAAACCCGGCCCATCAGGTACTTGTACGTAACCGTCAACCATCAAGGGTTTTGGAACACCGTCAATAAGAGAGTCATACCACGAAATTTCGGGATAATGGTGTTCACATGAGAGGAAATCCGGAATACCTGCTGCAATGTGAGCGCACATCATCATCGCGAACGGAGAGTTTGACTGGTGAAGCGCCGTCTTAATTCCTCGTTCATGTGCCCATACAGCGGCAAGCCTTGACTGATGTATCCCTCCGAATGTTGTAGGATCAGGATGGAAATAATTTATCGCATTTGCATTGACCATATTCTTGAGCTCGTCGAAACCAAACATGTCTTCCCCGGAAAGAATCGGCATATCTGTACCGGCATTTATCTGCGCAAGCTCGGAGTAATAGTGCCACGGTATAATGTCTTCCATCCATCCTCCCTGTGTTTTATCAAGATACCCCGGTTCTCCCAGGTAATTGGAAAGCTGAATTGCCGAGGCTACATCGAGCTGATTTCCACCTCCGCGGGGTGACCAATCAAAAAAATGATCAGCTGCGAGAGGTGCATCACCTATCATCTGCCTGAATGATGCAACGTAATCAAGATATTTTGTATAGCCCGATTCTGAAATTCTCTTGGCTGAGCCACCCGATTCGGTGTAAGGGTTGGGATCTGGTGACGTTTTATAATCGGAATAAGATAAAAGACCGTTTAAATCCGTTTTAAACCAAGTGAATCCCATGTTTATTCGAGACTGAATATCAGACTGTCTTCTAGATAAATTTTGTATGGTAGGAGTATCGCAATACATACGCATGCGTTCATTAAGCTTTGGACCCAGAAGTTTCCATATTGGAACATTATACACCTTTCCGGTAATGTCCCAGCAGGCACACTCAATCGCTGCAATGGCTCCTGAAGCGTAAGTGATCTTCTTCCAGTCCGAAGTCGGATTCAAAGCTGCGGTAATTGCATCGAAAACTTTGTCAACCTGAGTCGGATTCATACCCATAATTACAGGTCTGCAGGTCCTCAGCTCGGTACCAGAGTTGGTGTCTTCAACCCGACATTCTCCATAGCCGGAAATTCCCTTGTTCGTATCGAGCCTGACAATCCGGGCAGTTGTATTCAATCCATTTATTGTTGCAACGGATATATTGGTGATATATATGCCCTTTTCTCCCGGGCTTATTGCTGCCCTGGCATAGTTAAATGGATCTATTATGTAGGGAATAGCTGTTGTTGCGATAGCAGTGACCCCAAGCATCTTTAGAAAATTTCGTCTTCTCATAGTTGAGTATATGATTTTAACCCCAGTTTTACTAGCAAGAAATAATAAACTTCATTTGTGTGAACCTAACTACTAGCACATAAACCCCGCAAGAGTCCCCTCAAGAAACACGGGGTACTGAAAACCACACACAAGACGCAAACAACAAACTGCTGATAAATTTGAATTTTGCTGTAAACAATCAAAGTTCATATTTATGTACTAGATGTTCCAAACACAAATTTAACAATAAAAAACAAAAATCACCACAAGTCATGAAAAATCAGTAATGATTTTATTTTCATCTTCTTTTATTGTCTCTAATTTTGAAATTATATCCAAATCCAATATGTTTAAAATCAAATTGTCTTTAAAGCCCTTATTATTAAAAACTTGGTTCAAATTTAATTTAAGAACGAGATTTGCCATATTGACTCCGACTACTTTACATGAAATCATATCACCAATAGAAAAATCTCTCAACGCTGTTTTGAACTCCTTTTGAAAATGATACGATGTTTGTTCATTCAAATCTGTCAATTTTCCTTTGTATTTTTCATTTATCAATAATTCGACTTTTGACTTATTATTCAACTCGATAATTTTTGCATTAACCACTTGTCCTATTAGTTTTTGCGGAATTTCTAGAAACCAATCCAATTTTATTTTGTCAATGAAGAAAAGTCTTTGCTTGTTATTGTCTATTCCGTAATAAAATGCTTGAATTATATCACCTAATTGCAAATCTTTGAAATCCTGATTAGATTGGAATTGCGATTTAGGTATAACTCCTATGATTGACCCGCTATTCCAATCAAAATGAACACTAAAGTCAATTACTAAATTCTGTTTTTCTTTTTCGAATATAATCTTACATTCATATTTTAATATTAAATCAAATTAAGCCCCATTTTCAAAGCCATAAGCAATAAAATTACAGCAAGAATTTTTTTAACTACTTGGGGATTTAAGCGATTATGCATGAATTTAGTACCTATAATTGCTCCAACAATACCAGGCAAAGAAGTTATGAGTAATAGTTTAAAATCTATCGTTCCTAGCGACAAGTATGTCAAAAATCCAGATAATGAAGAAAAAGGAACAACAAAGGCTGTTATGGCTGCAATTTTTTTAGAATTATAATTCATCATCATCAGGAATGTTGAAATTATGCTACCTCCTCCAATACCAAGCATACCAGATAGCAATCCAGCAAAAGCACCGATAAGCGAAAGTAAAAACCATGGTTTGTCTTCGCGAAAAATTTCGCTCTTTTTATTTTTAAAAAAAAGAAATATTAGCCCAGAGAACAACAAAAAAGCAATAAAAAGTAATAATATAACCTTTGTCGGAATATAGGTTGAAAGATAAGCACCGAGAATTGCAAACAAAAATGAAAAAATAATAATCGGTAATCCTAATTTATAGTCGAGTCTCTTATTTTTTATGTTGTTAATACTTGCCCCAGATAAACTTATGGTATTATAAAATAATCCCACAGGTTTTGCTATTGACAAAGGAATTCCGAATGAATGCATTATTGGAATTAAAATAGTCGCTGCCCCAACTCCACCAAGCGAAAATATAAAGGCTGCCAAAAATGATATTAATGCTAATAGATATTCATTCATAATGTCAGATCATCGTCAATTTCATAATTACTTTTAATTACATTCAATTGCAATATATTCCATTCACTTATGGTCTGATTGATTTTGCTGACCAAACAATTTTCATGATTTATAAGCTGGTAATTGACCTCTCACTGTAATTGCGGATGTACATCTCGCACTACATCAATTCTCTGATACTTTTTTTCGTGATTTATTAACGAATTTCCAAACAGAATGTTAAGATGGTTTTTTACAGAATATAATTCAATTGTCATTAAGGCGGTTTAGTTCAACTTTGTTATTACCCAAATATACATTGGGTTGTTGTAACCTTATCCTTTTTAGTGTACCCCTATTTTAGGATAGGCATGTCAATCACTTTGTCATAATAGAGACGGGGCTTCTCTTTCCATCCCATTCTATTTTCTCTCATACTTGACTTTTGTTTTATGAGTCAACTTTTTCTAGGGAAAGACAGTCAACTTTTTTTTTAGGGAAATACAGTGTTTTTACGTCATTTTTTTTCAAACTTAATTGTCTGAATTACTCTTTCTTCTTGTAAAAATTTAAGATAATAAATACCTGAATTAAATTTGCTGAAATCAATTTGTTTTGTAATTGAATAACTTGTTGTTTCTTCTATGAGTAAGCGTCCATCCACTGAAAATATCCGGATTAATAACTTACTGTTTGGTAATCCTGAAATAGTTATGATTGCATCTGAAGGGTTTGGGGCTACTTTAATATTATATAAACTATTCTCTTTCAATGAAGTTGGAATGCAAGCGCTACAGCATTCGAAGCAGACCAAATCGAGGGTTACATCGTTCTTGGGTACTACTAAACCCCGATTGGCATCATTCCCATAAGCACAAGGCTGACCGGCAATAATTTCATACTGTGCCCAATCGTCGGCGGCCCCGTTAACAAACTTGTATTCGACGGTTTCACCTTTTTTCAATTCAAGGGTATAGGAATAAACCGAACCATTGGGGCTCATCTTTTTTGCATTTGCAGTATTCCATTGGCAGAAACTGCCATTCAAATAAACACCTGACGATGAGACGATTTCGTTCTGAAGATCGACCTGGAAAGTAACATAAACAGTTGGTGAGACGATTGAAAAATTGGCTGTAACGAAAACATCACCGGATACTTGAAAACTGTAGGTCGAATTGGTAGTGACCACTTCATTGTTTTTTGTCCAATTAACAAACTCATAACCATTGTTAGCCATTGCCTTCAGTGTAACCAATTCATCTTTCTCGTAGGTTCCGGCGCCGGTAATGGTTCCGCCTACAACAGGATTTGCCGTTGCACCAACAGTAAAAGTTTCAACGGGCGGACAGGCATCGCACGAATTAAAACAAACGGCATTTAAAGTTGTATCGTCATACTGAACATTGAAAATACGGTTGCTCCATGTATCGGTGCATGTACCGGTAAAGTTTTCCCATACCACATCCTGCCAGTTTCCAGCAGGATCGCCATTGGTGAATTTATATTGAACTTCGGTTTCTGCAGGAAAATTCATAGTTGTTGAATAGAATGTACCGCCAACATTCTGAAGTTGAACAGCCTGATCCCAGTTGTCCCAGTTGCCTTTCATGAAAACACCCTTAGGCGAAACATCTTCGTTTTGCAAATCGACATGGAAAGTTACCTCCGGTGAAACATATTCTGTTTCGGATTCGCAGAAACGAACATTATCGAACCATACCGTATTATCATTACCTATTACAGTTAAAATGAGTTGGCCTAAATCACTACTGGTATGGTTAAATTTAAAGGCAAATGCAAAGTGTTTTTGTTGGGTTGGAAGTGTAAAATTCTTCACCGCAAAGTCTTCCCAATTGTCTCCATTTTCTTTTATCACGCAATTAATGTCTGTTGGTACAGTCGCATAGACATCAAAATCAACCCTATAATTCTTACCCTGCTCCAAATTTAAGTAGGCCATGTTGCTAAAACTTACATAGGTTGGTTCAATGCCATTGTCGGGAATAGAAATTTTTGCTCGTCCGTTATCCCATTCCGAGAACACAATAGAATTCGACCAGGTCATCCTCCATTCGTTGATGGTTTCATCGAAATTTGGATTCAGTATTTGGCCGGAGGTTTGTCCTGAAATTGTTACTGTCTTACGTGCTTCTATTAAAGGGCTTGTTTTTGACTGGGCAACCACTATAATTTCGCCGTTTCCACATCCGCAAGGAGTCACAATTCCATTGGCAATTGTGGCCAAAGTTTCCGCACTCTCAACTGACCATTCCACTATATCAATGCAATTTGCCGGATTTAATACAGCGTTTAATTCTAAAGTCTCACCGTCATTTTCAATGGAGAATTTGTTATTCAAACTCGTAATCTCTATACTTTGCATAGCTGGGTAAACTACTTCAAAAGGAATATTCAACATATACACTTTGCTTTCCCAAGCGGCAAGATTTACAGTTGTTGTGGATTCATTGGTGAAAGTCTTACCTTCCAAATCGGTAATCTCACTCCATAATTTTATCTCTTTTCCCTGAAAAGCAGCATCATTCAAATTAATGACGGCTGATTTTGGACTGGCTGTAAAGTTGCACACCGTTAACACCATGTTAGTATCCCGGTTTGAAGTATAAGCATAAATTTCGTTGGGATTTGTTAGTGAAAGCCGAGTTATACTGGGATAATTACCCAACAATTGTTGACGCATTTTTATTAAGCGGGTATAAAAAGGCATAAGACCCATTGGATCGGTAAAATCAAAAGTACCGTTTTTTCTTACGGCTCCAACTTCTTCGCCTTGAAATATACTGGGTAAACCATAAGTTGTAAAAACAATGTCCAATGCCGATTTTTCTTGTTCCCAACCATACCGATTATGCAAATAATCGTGATAATCAACATTCGCATAATTCATAATTAAGCCACTGTCTGATGCGGTTGAAATACCCCAATTGATTAATCCATCCAACTGATCAATGGAAAATTTTCCTTTATATATTCCGGGTAATCCTTGACCCCCATCTCCCCACTCACTGCTTAACTTCCAGTCGTAGGCTGCATCACCAAAGTCGTAATAACTAAAGTTCGAGTGATCACGATCGTCACCTTCGATTAAAATCCAACAGTCCGGGTTAATATTTTTCAGTCTTTTTAAAAGAGAAGTGGCGAATCCCGGCGAACGGACAAGTATTTCCTGACCACTATCGTAACGGAACCCATCAGTACCAAATTCTTCCATCCAATATTCCATTAAACGGGTAACATATTCCTGACCATATGCCTCGTCGAGATTAATATGTACAATGTTTCTTCCCTGTTCACTATAAAGCGGATCAGACTTTCCGGGTTCGCCTTCCCATTTATAAAAATAATTGTAAGGTGCACTGTTTTCAGGAATAAAATAATTTGGACACAAAAAAGGATGAAAAGAGTTAGTATGTCCTAAAGCAACATCCAAAATAACCCTAATTCCATAAGCATGTGCCGTATTAATCAAATCATTCAGTTGTTGTTTAGTTCCGAACGAAAGATCCAAATTAAAATGTTCATCCGTTACATATCCTCCTTGGTTTAAAGGTGGTAACATGATTGAATTTATCCCTAGTTTCTTCAAATGCGGAAGCACTGCTTTCATTTTTGGATAAGTATAGGTGGCCCAATCATAAAAACTGGCTTCCGATTCATATAAGGTCATGGTGGTCATCCAAGGAGCATGTTCATGTAAACCCAAAAAGTGTGGATTTTCGGTATTCAAAAAGATTTTACGGGCAGTATAACTTGTACCATCGCTACTGGCACCCTTTAGTTCGAACTGATATTCCCCTTTGGCTTTGGGAATTTGAAACGAAACAACATCGGAACTGCCTGAAACGCCCAACGGTTGTGGATTGTCTTCACTTTCATTCCAGATATAAGTAAGCTTATTGCGTTCAGTGTCGTGCGATATGGCTTCTATTGTAGCAGTTGTTCCGTTAACGGTTCCTATTAATTCTATCCACCATTTGTGGCGCAACTCCGCATTTACCGTCACTTCATCAACAGGGGTATTCAGTCCGGCTTCTGTAAATGCTACTTTAACGCTGTTTGCTCCATTCTGAATAACAATATCTGAACCAAAGTATCCATTTTCATTGACCGATGCTTCGTAAACAATATTGTTACTTCTCAAAAAAACTGTTGCCGGATAAGGTTTTGTAAACACACGTCCCCATCCCAAAATATGCTCCATCCGGTAGGTGAGTTGGGCAATGAATAACTTAACTGAATGGTAAGTAAATGTCGAGGTTCTGCTCACCTGCCCTTTATTCGTCCGATAAGAAACCGTGACGATGTTTTCACCCTCTATCAAATAAGGTGGATTATCAATAATTAATGTCCTTTTCGATGAATTAAAATAACTTCCTGAATTGGCAACAGCATTTCCATTCACGCTTACCGTAATGGTTCCAGCAATGGGTGGATTGCTTGGCGTATAGGCAAAATCGGCATGAATTTTATTTTCACGCAGCATGTCACCATCCTTTGGTAGCAGGTATGTGACCATTGGATCTGAAATTATAATTGAGGGAGTATTGGCCGGGTCTTCACCCAAGGCATTGTCAATCCAATACAAATAATCAAATCGTCCGGGCGACAAATCCTTAGTAATTTCAAAAATCCTGTCCCCATCGTCATCTTTTAATGAATCACCACCAAACATCACAACAGTTTGATACTGAGAATTATGAGCATCGAGATGAAAAGTTATCGGAATGGTTTGAGCATAACTGGAAATAGTTAAGCTAAATAAGCAGAAGATAAATACTATATTTTTCATAGTTGATTTGTTTTAAATGGTTTGTAACGGGAGTTCGTGCAATAACTCATTTTGTAATTTTTCTTTGTTAAATATACCGCTCAATTTTCATTTACAACATAATAGAAGAGTGATAATTTATTATTCCTGATATTTTGTATTCCCCGTTCTTCTGAAAACAATAGCTCTATAAAGCTCAAAAAAGGTACTGAAATGAAGCTTTTAATGACAAAACAGCACTTATTCAGTGCTTTACACAATTCAACAAACCCAAGTATCGAAGCACACCTTTCAGGTTGTACCCGATAAACTCAAGTCCAACCTCTCCAAGTACCTTCTCTTTCCCACGCATCAGGGTGAAGGTAAACCCCCTTTCCCCTTTCGCATTGCATCAGCTCCTCTCCCGTGTGGTAACCCTTGTCGTCCAATACATCCATTGTTTCAACCCCCAGAAGCTCCTTGCTGTCCATCGACATTTGGGACAGTGCGTGTAGTTTTTGATTACACATTGAAGATACTAAAATCCCATACAATTAAAGATTATCAGGGAGTTAAGATATTAACAATTCAGGGAGTTTTTGCACAGTCTGACAGTCGGCAATATGGCATGAAGCGGATTGTGAGCGATACACTATCAAACCAAGATGAAGTTGAAACTGGCGAAAACATCTCCAATTAAGCACTTTACCGCTTTTTGCTATATTGCGTGTTGGGCGTTAGTGCTTTTAAATTTAATCAATTAATTTAAGTTCAACAACTGATTGGATACATGGCCCACAATAAGCACCGGTAAAATCAAGCAGAATATACTTCCCAATTAATTCAGAAAATTTGATTTTATCTCCATTTATGGTAAAAGCTTCAAAATCATGGTATGTATCCCCTATTTCGGAAATTTTTTTCGGCATTCAAAACATTTCTTAATCGTATATCCTTTTTCAGTCTTAAAATTTGATATCGGTCTGCAATTCTTTTGAATCACAGTATCTCCAGTCAATGCTCTTTGCAGACAAATATCCAAATAAATCTACTCCGTTTTTAAATGCAACTTCTTTTATTTTGTCTTTGGTAATCATATTTCAATTGTGTAATGTGATCTCCTAATATTCACCACAACGGACGAAACTAAATGGATGGTGACTGTCGCGTATATGATTCGATTTCATATTCAGTCTTTTTTTTTCTTGCCTGAAAATTTCAGTAGCAAATCCAATCCGAACAATTCAATTTGATATGATGATATTCTTATCAGTCCCTACTGTTATTATTCATATTTAAAATAAATGGCTTTATTATTCCTTCTATAAATTCAATTCTATCTAACACCGTTGGCTTAAAATATGAAGTTACAGATATTACCAGATTAATCTCCGGATCTACGTAAATCACATTTCCACTATTTCCAATTGCGGCAAAGATGTTTTTTTCTTCATTAACTATCCACCAGAGATAACCATATAACATATTTTTGAACTTATTTCCTGTTGTAAATGTGGGCTTTGTCATTTCATCAATCCACTTGGAAGTCACTACTTGATATCCGTTAAAATTACCCTTGTTTAAACAAAGCTGCCCTATTTTTGCCAAATCTTCAGCTGAAAAACACAAACCATAGCCTGCAGTCCCAACACCCTGGGGATCACAAAACCAAACATTTTCTTTTGGATTTTTATTCATTGTAAAATCCTTATGTTCCTCTA
>CAYMTR010000074.1:0-9632 GCA_964393405.1 uncultured Prolixibacteraceae bacterium | reverse complement strand
TTCGTACACTTTTGTACACCTTTTCACCATCAAAGGTGCAGGTATAAGCAAGTTGGCAACAAGTGTAAGAGCGACAGACGAGCAGACAGATACGATATTGACAAATTTAAAATAAGAAAGGATTTAGCTTTTTGACAGGACAGTGCAAATTTGATGGAAATTTATTTTGTTTTTTTCTTCCCCCCGCAAAAAAAGAAGAAAGAAACCCCACCCACATTGCACACATTGCCAAAGCCACACAAGCCAACGCTCAAACCAAAGCTTTGTCAAAGAGTGCAATCTTGCCGACACACACTAAGCTATTATGCCAGGTTTATCTGTATTTTTGCAGTATGGCAGATGTGCATGATAAAAAGACAAGAAGTTATAATATGAGTCAAATTAAGGGCAAGGATACTAAACCCGAAATATTGATTCGTAAGTTCTTGTTTTCAAAAGGATTCAGATATAGACTTTATGATAAGAAATTACCTGGAAAACCTGACATAGTTTTAACAAAATATAAAGTTGTTATTTTCGTTCATGGTTGTTTTTGGCATGGACATGAAAACTGTAAATATTTTGTAATTCCAAAGACAAGGACAGACTGGTGGTTGAAAAAGATTGAAAGAAATAAACAGTTAGATTGTGATAACTTTCAGGTTTTACAGGATTTAGGCTGGAAGGTTTTAACTATTTTTGAATGTGAGTTGAAAAAAAATATTAGAGACAAAACATTAAATGAACTCATCTCTGAAATATATTGATTTATTTGCTGGAGCGGGTGGTCTTTCTGAGGGTTTTATAAGGGAAGGGTTTCAGGCTATTGCCCATGTTGAAATGGACAAGGATGCCTGTGACACACTAAAAACAAGACTTGCCTATCATTACCTTGCTCAAAATAATAAATTAAGTATCTACAAGGCATATCTTAAAAATGAAATAACTCGTGAGGTTTTATGGGGAAATATACCGGAACCAATTATGGAATCTGTAATAAACGAAGAAATTACAGGAGAAACATTAAGCGGTATTTTTAACAATATTGATAAGCAATCAGATGGTCATAAGGTCGATTTAATAATTGGAGGGCCACCTTGCCAAGCGTATTCTCTTGTTGGGAGAAGCAGAGACCCTAACCGCATGAAAGGGGATAAAAGAAATTTTTTGTTCCGATATTATGCTAAATTTCTAATAAAATACAAACCTAAGTATTTTGTTTTTGAAAACGTTTTGGGTTTGTTAACCGCTGGAAACAAAAGATACCTGAATGAAATGATTCAACTTTTCGAATCCATCGGTTATTCCGTTGCTGAACCAACTGTTCTGAATGCTGAAGATTACGGAGTATTGCAAAAGCGGAGAAGAGTTATAATAATGGGGAAAAGGGGGAATAAGAGATTTAATTTCCCTGAATTGCAAAAAGTTGAAAACAAATGGCAGATTAAAAGGGACTTGTTTTATGATTTACCCTATTTAAATCCTGGCGATGAATTTAATATTGTAAAATACACAAAGCCGATTAATGAATATTTAAGAACAACAGAAATACGCAATGGGATTGATGTAGTAACTCAGCACATAACCAGAAACCACAACAATAGAGACCTGGAAATTTATTCAATTGCCATTGATAAATGGGTAAATAAAAAAACAAGGTTAAAATATTCAGACCTTCCAACCAGACTTCAAACACATAATAACACCGAAGCATTTCTTGACCGTTTTAAAGTAGTTGACCCGATTGGACATTCCCACACAATGGTGGCTCATATCTCAAAAGACGGGCATTATTATATTTATCCTGATTCAAAGCAGATACGCTCAATATCTGTGCGTGAAGCTGCAAGAATTCAGTCTTTTCCCGATGATTATTATTTTGAGGGAGGAAGGACTGTTGCGTTTAAACAAATTGGAAATGCAGTTCCCCCATTAATGGCAAAAGCAATAGCAAATAAGATTTCAGAATTATTTTGATTGATTATTCCAAATATATAAAAGCTCCAGCAATCCCCGAGGCCTCCTCAATGATAGAAACATTTCGGGCAATCGGTTACAGCTTGGAGACCGCTATTGCTGATATTCTAGACAATTCCATTTCTGCCAACGCTAAAAACATATACATTAACCGACTTTGGCGCGGCGGGAAATCTGTCATTACCATAAAAGACGATGGCGAGGGAATGAATAGCAGTGAAATAATCCAAGCGATGCGACCGGGTTCGCAAAATCCTTTGTCCGATCGTTCCGAAAAAGATTTAGGGCGTTTTGGGCTGGGACTGAAAACAGCCTCATTTTCGCAGTGTCGCAAACTTTCCGTATTAAGCAAACACAAAGACGAAGCCCCTGCATTTTGGTCGTGGGATTTGGATTATGTCGCTCAAAGCGACAAATGGGAATTACTACAATGGATACCCGAAGAATTTAAAAACGAATTAGATAACTTTCAATCGGGTACGCTGATTGTTTGGAGTTATTTAGACAGAGTTTTGCCGCCGCAAACGGTTGAAACAGACGACAACGCTAAACGTAAATTTTCCAATGCCTTGGATAAAGTGAAAAATCATATTGCAATGACTTTTCACAGATTTATAGAAGACAAAGCAATTAAAATCCTTTGGGGTGAAAACGAGATAACAGCTTGGAATCCATTTTGCCCAAACGAAGGCAAAACGCAGGAACAGCCGACCGAAAATATTAATGGCGGTGTAAAAATGAAAGGTTATGTTTTACCTCACAAAAATAATTTTTCGTCAGAGCAGGCATACAAAAAAGCAGAGGGAATGAACGGCTACCCCGCACAGCAGGGATTTTATGTATATCGCGGCAAACGCTTACTTTTGGCGGGCGATTGGTTGGGTTTGTTTCGCAAGGAAGAACATTACAAGTTAGTACGCATACAGATTGATTTACCGAATAAACTTGATACCGAATGGCAGATTGATATTAAGAAGTCAAAGGCATATCCACCCGCAGTTTGTCGCGAGCAGTTAGAATCTTATGCAAAGTCAGTCCGCACCATTGGCACCGAAGTTTACCGACACAGAGGCAAGATTTTGAAACAGCGAGCAGGGGAAAATTTTCAACCGCTTTGGGAAGAAAAGGCAAAAGACGGTAAGTGGTTTTTCGTAATCAACAGAAAAAACACGATTATTGATAATCTGAAAGAGTTGGCAAAAACGCAGCCGGAACAGGCGATCAACAATCTTTTGCATATTATTGAAGAAAACCTGCCTACAAAAGCCATTTACATCAAAATTGCCGAAAATGACGAAAAAGAAAAAACGCATTTTTCGGACGAGTACAGTGATATTATAAATTCAACGCTTGTGCTGATGTTTGAAAATCAAATCAAACAGGGCAAAACGCCCGAACAGGCAAAAGCCTATTTGAAAACAGTAGAGCCGTTTAACAATTACGAAGAATTAATAGAGGAATTACATGAATGATAACTACCAAGTAGCAATAGAAATCTGTCAAAGCATAATCGGTAGGAAAGCAAGCGTTACTGACAGCGAAATAAACGAGGCAGTCAGTAAGGCGAAAATGCTTTATGCCGATGTTAATACTGTAAAATTGAAAAACGATTTACTTTCAATGTACAGCGTTAAAATTGACACTTTTCAAATCTTGGAAGGCAGAGAACGCCGCGAACCTTGGCTAAAAGATTTTCGGGCAGACCAAAAATCAAAGTGGGAGTTTTGGACACGTTACGCTGAATATTTGGAAAAGCAAAAGAAGTTTGCCCCAAGCGTTATTTTGCAGTTAGACGAACTGACCGACAAAGTGCTTGACAAACTTTTCAACCCGCAACGCTCTGAAATCCAAATTTCTAAAAAAGGGTTGGTTGTCGGACAGGTACAGTCAGGGAAAACAGCCAATTACACAGGGCTAATTTGCAAAGCTGCAGATGCGGGCTTTAACCTGATTGTAGTTTTGGCAGGTATTCACAATAACCTGCGCAGCCAGACGCAAAACCGCATTGACGAGGGATTTTTGGGTTTTGATACACAGTACGAAAGAGCTTACACAATGAATAAGACAACAAAAATCGGTGTAGGGCTTATTCCCGGATTTGAAACCGCCATTGCAAACTCATATACAACGAGTTTGGAAAAGGGCGATTTTACAAGCAGGGCAACCAATACAGCAGGTTTTAATTTCAATGCTCCGCAACCCATTTTGTTGGTTGTAAAGAAAAATGCCTCTGTTTTGAAACGCTTGTTTACTTGGCTGCAAACGCAGGCAACCAACGATAAAATCACAAACAAATCATTGCTGATTATTGATGATGAGGCTGATAACGCCTCAATCAACACTAATGTTAAAGAGTTAGACCCGACAGCGATAAACAGAAACATTTGCAAAATCATTTCGCTGTTTAACCGTTCCTCCTATGTTGGCTACACGGCTACGCCCTTTGCCAATATCTTTATTCCGCAGAACGAAGACGATTTATTTCCGCGTGATTTTATCATTAACATTCCGGCGCCATCAAACTATATCGGACCGGAAAAAGTTTTTGGCACTTCAATTATTCCCGATGACACAAACAACGACTTGTTGCCAATTGTTTGCCCCATAAAAGATTATGATTATTTTGTACCTCAAGGACACAAAAAAGATGATGATAAACCCACTTTCAGCGATATTCCAGAATCGTTGAAAACCGCCGTAAAATGTTTTATTGTTACGTGTGCAATCCGTATAGCAAGAGGACAGGGAACAAAACATAATTCAATGCTCATTCATATTTCGCGTTATCAGATGTGGCAAAACCACATTAAAGAATTAGTTGAGCAACTATTTAACTACTACAAACATGAGATAGAAGCAAGCGACCCCTCGATTTTGGAAGAATTCCGGAAAGCTTTGGAAGACGACACTGCAAATTACAAACCATTCAAGACCGTAACAACCGAGATTCAACAGTCAAAATTAAGCGACATTGACAAAAATTTAACAGTTCATTCATGGGAAGAAATAAAACCTTTACTTTTCAAAGCAGTGCAAAAAGTTGAAGTAAAATCAATTAACGGCACTTCAGGCGACTGCCTCACTTATTACGAAAATGAAAAGACAGGCATTTCGGTAATTGCAATTGGAGGCGACAAACTTTCGCGGGGCTTGACATTGGAAGGGTTGTCGGTAAGTTACTTTTTGCGTGCTTCAAAAATGTACGATACACTTATGCAAATGGGTCGTTGGTTTGGCTACCGCCCCGGCTATGTAGATTTGTGCCGACTTTTCACAAGCGAGGAACTAAATGAATGGTTCAGACATATTACCATTGCAAGCGAGGAGTTGAGAGGCGAATTTAACTACTTGGCAGAATCGGGCGGAACACCTGAAAATTACGCTTTGAAAGTCAGAACACACCCCGGCTGTCTGCAAATTACCTCTATTTCAAAAATGCGTTACACAAAGCAGATTTCTGTTTCTTGGGCCGGACGTTTGATAGAAACCTATCAACTGCCAATGGATAAGGGTATAAAGAAAAGAAACCTGATTGCAACCGATAACTTCATTTCTGCGTTGGGAACGCCCGAACAGAAAAGCAATAACTATCTGTGGCGTAATGTTTCGCCCGATGATGTTTGCGATTATCTTTCAAAATTCAAGGTTGCAGATAGTTTGAAAAAAGTTGATTTGGATATGATTGGCAGTTACATTCACGACCTTGTGCGCGAAGGCGAATTAACCTCGTGGCGTGTGGTGGTAATGAATAAAAGTCAGTCCACAGTGCAGCACATTTTTTCAAACGGAATACAAGCAGGCTGTTTCGATCGTAACCGCGCCGAAGATACGAATTGGAACACTTACTACATTCGTAAAAATCACATTGTCGGTAATCAAACCGATGAATTTATTGATTTAGACGATGATTTGTTAGATGCAGCATTGGAACGGACAAAGCAACGAAAGGCAGAATTAAAAAAGGCGTGGGACAAGGATTTCCCCGCCCCCGAAATTGTCCGACAGGAGTTCCGCCCGCGACCAAATCCACTTTTGCTGATTTATCCGCTTAATCCTTTTTGTGCAAATGTTCTTGATAAGCAGGGAAATATGCAAAGCGGTACAATTTCATATAGCAAAACGGACGAGCCGTTTATTGGTTTTGTTATTTCGTTTCCAAACAGCGGCACCGACATTGCAATTTCGTATACAGTAAATCAGGTTTCTGAATTTGCGGAAACAGAAACTTTATTTGATAACGAAAACGACAATGTTTATGACGAACAGTAATCATATATTAAAACTTTGGGACGCGTTGGAAGAAGAAAAAGCTACAGGGCTTGTAAAACGCTTGTATTCAAGCGATGTGCTATTTCATATTTACGGCACTTTCCAATACCCTGAAAGGTATTACGGTGTAGCGTTCACTTTCAGTAACGATATACGCATTGATATTTCTTCTTTCGACAATCTGAGAGAATTGAAAGTTACGTTGTTAGCTGATACCACTTTCGTAAATTCCCATCTACTGATAATCCAACTTTTGCATGCGAATAATCGCGATATTTTCGCAACGTTGTGCGAAAATTTGATACAATCTGTTATCAAACTCAACACCGAGCAGATAATCAGCCGTTCTGTTATCAATCAATTAGAAAAGTGGAAAACACTTTTTGAGAAAAACAACTCAACAGGTCTAACTCCTGCCGAACAGCAGGGACTATACGGCGAGTTACATTTTTTACAGAAATTTCTTGCCAAGCCTGACACCAATTCCTACGATGCGCTGCATTCTTGGGTGGGAGTTGATAAGGCATTGCGCGATTTTCAGGGCAGTAATTGGGCAGTTGAGGTAAAAACCACTTCAACAAATAACCCGCAGAAAGTAACCATTAACGGCGAAAGGCAGTTGGACGAAACATTGCTTGAGAATCTGTTTTTATATCATTTTTCGGTTGAAGTTTCAAACGGCAACGGACAGACGCTTTGCCAGAAAATCACTGCAATCCGTGAAACGCTCGAAAACAACGCGCCTGCATTGTCGCTTTTCAATGCTAAACTGTTTGAAGTGGCCTATTTAGACAAACATGAGCCATTTTATCAGGACAGATTTTACCAAGTTCGCAACGAAAACTTTTACAAAATTGAAAACGATTTTCCAAGAATTAAGGAAAACGAACTGCGCGGCGGTGTGAGTGATGTAAAATACTCAATCATACTTGCAATGTGTGATGAGTATTTAGTTTCTGAAAGTCTACTTTTTAATACGGTAAAATTCTTATGAATGAGATAGAAAAATACTATCAATCGTTAATGCAAGATGTTATTGCGATACAGACGGGCAACGAGGACGGCGACACTCAGGAACAGACATTTACCCGCATTGCCGTTGATATTTTAGCAGAAGCAGGCGAAACCGAAAACGCCGATGTCGCCTATGATGAAAAAGCATTAGGGACACGCAATCAGCATAAAATCAATGCATATGCTGTTTCTGAAAATTACGAAACGGTTGATTTGTGTATTTCTATATTTGATTTTTCAGAAACTGTTCCGACCATTTCAAAGGCAGAAATTGACCGTGCAACCACAAGAATAACAAACTTTCTTAAAAAAGCAATCGAAAAAGATTATGTGAATGAAGTTGCTGAATCATCACCGATTTTTGAGTTTGCAAACACATTGGCAAACTTTCAGGAGTTGAAAGAAAACCTTGTCCGTGTAAATGCTATTATTTTGACAAACGGCGAATACAAAGGAGACTTCCCGCCAAGCGACACAATAAGCGGTTACAGTGTGTTTTATCGTATCATTGACATAAATTATTTGTACAAAATTTCTGAACAGTCCCGCATTCCGATAGAACTTGACTTTGAAAATTTCGAGGGCGAAAATTTTGTAATTCCCTGCTTGTCTGCAAATACCGACAATCAGGATTATAAGTCATATATTGCGATTATTCCGGGTACTTGTTTGGCAAAACTTTACGAGCGTTACGGTGCACGGCTTTTGGAACAAAATGTACGTTCATTTCTGCAATTTACAGGCAAGATTAACAAAGGCATTCGTGACACTATCCGCAACGAGCCACAAATGTTTCTTGCTTTTAACAACGGTATTGCAGCTACAGCCGACCATATAGAACTTGACGAAGAAAATCGTTGCATAAGGAAAATCAGTAATTTGCAAATTGTCAACGGTGGCCAGACAACTGCCTCAATATACAACACTGCCCGAAAAGACAGAGCGGACATTTCTAAAATCTTTGTACAGGTTAAGTTTTCCATTATTGATAACCCTGACCAATACAGTAATATTGTTTCCCGCATTTCTCGGTATGCAAACACACAAAATAAAGTCAATGATGCAGATTTCTCTGCAAATAATCCCGCCCTGATTGCTTTTGAAAAGTTGTCGCGTTATATTTTGTCACCAATAACGGCTCAAAATAATATGCAAACCTGTTGGTTTTTCGAGCGGGCAAGAGGTCAGTACAAAACTTTGCGCAGCAGAGAGGGCAGAACAAAATCACTTCAAAATGCTTTTGATAATAAATATCCGAAAAATCAGATGTTTACAAAAGTTGAGTTGGCAAAGTTCATCAACGCTTATCAGGAAATATACGAGGGTAAAAAGCTGGTAATCGGGCCGCATATTGTTGTTCGCGGTAACGAAAAAAACTATGCTCAGTTTATAGCTAATAACCTACCCGACAATGTAAAGAAAATCAACAATGTATATTTTGAAGATGCGATTGCAAAATTTATTCTTTTCAAAACAGCGGAAAAGCGATACGGAACAAAAAGTAACGATTATAATATTGGTGAACTTCGTCAAGTAGTTGTTCCTTACACACTATCATTGATAAATATTATAACCATCGATAAACTAGACCTCTACAAAATCTGGAAAAATCAGCAGGTTTCACCGCAACTTTCTGATTTTATTTACGACCTTATGAAACAGTTAAATCAGTTTATTTTAGACAAGTCGCCTGTTTCGCATTATATTGAGTGGGCAAAAAAGGAAGATTGTTGGGAACAGGTTAAATATCATTCCTGGGCTTTCAATATCAATGAAATAAAGGCAGATTTGGTAGATGAAAAGAACCCGCCGAAACGCAATACCGACATTAATATTTCAGAAGAAGAACTATTCCAAAACAAAGAAACCGTCAAATCAATTCCTGCTGCATTGTGGAATGAAATAGGCAAATGGGGAAAAGATAGCGGATTTTTTGACATTACAAAGCAGACCGTTGTTTCAAACATTGCCTATAAATTGAGGCAAAACAAGATTTTAGCAGACGAAGAATATCGAAAAGGTGTTGAAATTCTTGATATTGTTGCAGCTCGAAACGAAGAACTTTTACAGGAAACTGAGAAATACGCGGGTAAGTGGGTACAGATGAAAAAGGTAAAAATGTCGGACGATGACAAAAACCTACTTATTTTGGAACAAGTTCGTAAAATGTTGAGCTTCAATACAGACAGAAATATATTGTCAGACGAAGAAAACGACTTTTTATTTGATATACTCAACGGTATGCAGGAACGAGATTACGATTCCGATGCCATGATTGTGAATTGTTTGCAAAAACTGATGAAGAAAGGTTTCACTGTATGATAATACATTGCTTTCACACAGTCGTAAGCACATTTGCAAGCCCGCACGAACCAACGCTCAAACCAAAGGCT
>CAYMTR010000073.1:0-9664 GCA_964393405.1 uncultured Prolixibacteraceae bacterium | reverse complement strand
AAGTACAACTCGATATTGGCGCTGTGAAATACGACCTTGTTAAAGATGACAAAGGTGTTTGGACTGGCGAATCTGCTCCTCAGGACGTTGGATTTCACTATTATCAGTTAAATATCGATGGTGCATCAGTACCTGACCCGGGTAGTCTCTATTTCTATGGCGCAAGCCGTTGGGGAAGTGGTATTGAAATACCATCTGATGATCAGGACATCTTTGCCCTAAAAAACGTTCCTCATGGTGTGTTGCGCGAGGTTCAGTATTTTTCAAAAACATCGAATAGAGTTCGTCGGGCCTATATTTATACACCTCCCGGTTACGATAAAGACAATTCCAAACGCTACCCTGTATTGTATCTGCAACATGGTATGGGCGAAAATGAAACAGGATGGGGAAATCAAGGGCATGCTAACCTGATTATGGATAACCTTATTGCTGAAGGGAAAGCCCTTCCTTTTATAATTGTTATGGAAAATGGAAGTGTGAAATTTGAAAGACCTCGTGAACCAAGAGCACCCGGATCAATGGCCAATTTCGATTTCGCAGGTCAGTTTAGAGATGTTCTTTTTAACGATCTGATTCCTTTTGTAGAATCGAATTATCGTGTTATTGCTGATCAAAAAAATCGTGCAATGGCAGGTCTTTCAATGGGAGGTATGCAAACACGTCTTATCACAATGGCCAAAACTGATATGTTCTCACAAATAGGAATGTTCAGCGGAGGCAGCTTCAGCGTAGAGGATGTGGAAAAATCACCGGGATTCAAAGAAAATGTTAAGTTTTTGTTTGTAAGCTTTGGTAGTCCCGAACTTGAAAACCGGAGACAGGGATTTGGTGGGGATCCTAGGGTGAACACAGAAGCTTTGAAAGAAGCCGGAATGAACGCTCATTTTTATGTTTCTCCTGGAACTGCTCATGAATGGCATACATGGAGACGTAGCCTTTATCAGTTTGCTCAACAGGTATTCAAAAATTAATTATAAATACTCTGCATTGTTGAAACTTCCTATACAACGAAGTTTCAACAATGCAGAATAATTTGAAAAATAACAATTGAAGTTAAAAAGAAAAGCAGGAGTTAAGTAATTTTATAAAAAAACCTGATGAGAATTTATAAGTATAGCTTTATTCTTTGTTTTTTAATTTGTTTCAGCACTGTTAAAGCGCAGTATAAACTTTATAAAAATGAATTTCCCTTATCTGATGTAAAGTTGCTTGACGGGAAGTTTAAACAAGCCTGTGATCTTAATATTGAAGTGCTTTTAAAATACGATGTTGATCGTTTATTGGCTCCTTACCGAAAAGAAGCAGGCTTACCCGAGAAAGCAAAAAGCTATCCAAATTGGGATGGTTTGGATGGTCATGTAGCAGGCCATTATTTATCGGCTATGGCTATCAATTATGCGTCTACAGGCAACAAAGAATGCAAGAAACGCATGGAATACATGCTTTCAGAACTTAATGATTGTCTTGAGGCAAATTCTATTAATAATTCAGAATGGGGAGTTGGTTATGTTGGCGGATTCCCAAATAGTAAAAAGCTTTGGTCATCATTTAAAAAAGGTGATTTTAGTATCTATAATTCTGCCTGGGCACCATTTTATAATTTGCATAAGATGTATGCCGGACTTAGAGATGCCTGGCTCTATTGTGATAACGAAATGAGCAAAACTTTGTTTTTAAAATTCTGTGATTGGGGTATCAACATTACCTCTTCTTTATCTGATTCTCAGATGCAATCAATGCTCAATATGGAGCATGGCGGAATGAACGAGATTTTTGCTGATGCTTATCAAATCACAGGGAATGAAAAATATTTAATAGCAGCAAAGAGGTTTTCACACAATATTTTTCTTGATCCTTTGTCGCAAGGTATAGACAACCTTGACAATAAGCACGCCAATACACAAATCCCAAAGTTTATCGGATTTGTCCGTATTGCAGAGCTCAGTGGTGATGAAAAATACATGAACGCCGGCAGATTTTCATGGGAAACAATAACTGCAAATCGTTCTTTGGCCTTTGGCGGTAATAGCCGCAGAGAACATTTTCCGGGTGTGAAATCTTGCAGCGATTTCATTAACGATGTTGACGGTCCGGAATCATGTAACTCATACAATATGTTGAAATTGACTGAAGATTTATTTCGCATTAAACCTTCAGCCAGATATGCCGATTATTACGAACGAACAATATTTAATCATATTCTTTCTTCTCAACACCCTGAACATGGTGGATATGTTTACTTTACTACAGCTCGTCCCCGACATTACAGAGTTTATTCTGCTCCCGGCGAAGCTATGTGGTGTTGTGTTGGTACCGGCATGGAAAACCATGGAAAATATAATCAATTTATCTATACTCACTCAGGTGATTCATTGTTTTTGAATCTATTTATTGCTTCAGAATTAAACTGGAAAGATAAAAAAGTGATCGTCAGACAGGAGACTAAATTCCCATATGAACAAAGCACAAAGCTGATTATTAAAAAGGGATCTTCGAGCTTTAAACTGATGATCAGATATCCGGAATGGGTTAGGAAAGGTGCATTAGAAATTACTGTAAATGGAAAGGATGTAAATTATTCAGAACTTCCTTCATCATATATAAGCATCGACAGAAAATGGGAAAAAGGAGATGTTGTGGAAGTGAAATTGCCAATGCATAATAAAATCGAAAGTTTGCCTAATGTCCCCAATTATATCGCTTTTATGCATGGACCAATATTGCTTGGAGCTAAAACAAGCGCTGAAGATTTAAGAGGTCTGATAGCCGATGATGGACGATGGAGTCAATACCCCGGTGGGAAAATGTTGCCTGTTGACAAGGCTCCGATTCTGATAGATGATGATATTCAAAACATTTCAAATAAGTTGTTGCCAATTAAGGATGAACCTTTATGCTTTAATCTTAATGCGAAAATGGTAAATCCAATTGAATTAAAACTGGAACCTTTTTCAAATATACACGATTCAAGGTATATGATATATTGGCTGGCACTCACAAATATGGGATACCAGTCTTATATGGATTCCTTGTCTGTGATTGAAAAAGAGAAGATTGCAATTGAAAAGCGTACGATCGACTTTGTTGCTACCGGGGAACAACAACCGGAGACCGATCATGCCATGCAAAAGGAAAATTCTAATTCGGGTAGTTCAAACAATGAATTCTATCGCGATGCTCATGGTGATGGATATTTCAGTTATGAGATGAAGACAAATTCAGAAACAGGCCTTAAACTTATTGTCAGGTATTGGGGTGCTGAATGGGGAGGAAGAAAATTCGATATATATATTGATGATGAAAAGCTTTTAACCGAAGATAATACAGGACGTTGGAATCAATCAAGGTTTCAAAATCTGGAATATGCTATCCCGGACTCCATAGTCAAGGGCAAGAAAAATATAAGGGTAAAATTTCAGGCAATTCAGGGAAATACTGCAGGTGCTGTTTATTTCATACGATTGGTTAGAGAATAGGAATGGTTATGCTGAAATTGGTACAAACGAATGGGTGCCCGGAACAAGGGCCAATGCTTGTATTGAATGCGGACAATGTGAAGATAAATGCCCTCAGAAGATTCATATTATTGATCAACTTAAAGAATGCCACGTAGAGTTAGGATAGAGTGTATGCTAAAGTTTTAAATACACAGACTCGAAGAATTTTTCTATCACTTTGTTTAAATTATAAGAAGAGCCGGTAAAATTATTTACAATTATTGCTATTGATATTTCTCTGCCTGATTGGGTTGTCATATATCCTGCAAAACTCTTCACTCGGGTCAACGATCCTGTTTTTAAGTGGCCCTTACCTTTTAGAATTGATTCTTGGAAGTAATATTTCTGTGTTCCTTGCTGACCTATAAGTGGAATAGATTTAAGATACACGTCATACCACTGACTGTTTTGTTTCATATAATTGAGGACATCAACCAGAAACTTTGAAGTTATAGCATTGGATCTTGAAAGTCCGCTACCATCAGCCATGAAAAGGGTTTCAGTATTAATGCCCCTTGCGGTCCAATACTCCTTTATTGCAGTCACGCCATCTGTAGTTGTTCCTTTGCCTTTAGTTGTCAGACCTATATATTTGAGTAGGTGTTCAGCATAAAGGTTTATGCTTTCCTGATTCAGTTTTTCAATTATTTCTGAAAGGGTGGGAGAGCTCCATTCAAGTATCTTTTTACCTTCATCTACTTTTATGATGTCAATTTGCTTTTTTACTTCTGTATGACCGTTTACTTTTACTAATGAATCTGTAAGTACTTTTTTTAATTCTGAAGCAAGTAGTAAAGCAGGGTCAGGAATTGATGCTTTAACTGAAAAACCTTTCCTGCCGACAGGCAAGGTGCCTTTTATAACGCGGTAACTATCATATGGACTTCCAAATACATACGCATTGTCGCGCTTATCAGATGATGAAATTACTTCATTTTTTATAACGAGTCCCGGTATCTCAGGAATAGTTCTTACAACTTCAGTTTTTCCACCTATCGAATCTGAAGTGTTAAATATTATCTCAAAAGTATTATCATATAAAGCAATCCCTTGTGCGGCAGCACCGTAATAATTCCCAACATCTTCCCATATCCATGTCTGTGGTATATCCTGATCGGTAAAAATATACGGGTCGACAACAATATTGCCGGAAATAGAATCAATACCCGAAAGTTTAATTGAGTGTGCCCATTCTGAGATGAACTTATTCTTGTTTTCGTTTTTATAAAACAATGGGGATCCAAGTGTGGGATCACCTCCTCCGGTAATTATTAAATCTCCTGAAAGAGTGCCATTAAAGATTGTTCCCTCAGTCCAGATAGTTGTTTTGAAAGTATAGTCACCCCCTGATAATTGAAGAGCTGTGGCTGTTGTAATAAGTTTTAATGTTGAAGCAGGGCTTACACAAAGTTGAGGGTCTGAAGCAAGAATGATTTTTCCTGTTGAACTTTCTGAAATACAAATACTGACAGATGCGTTTTCAATAGAGGGTGAATCAATAAAATCTGCAACATTATTTTTCTCCAGAGGTTTATTTGCAACTAAAGTGAATGTCGAGAATATGAATGTTACGATTATAAAAAACTGTTTCATGGGTATTATTTTTCCTTGAAAGAAACAAAGATAGTATAGTTTTTTTGACCCGTGGAAATTGTAGATTTGCATATTATAAAAAAAAACAAAATGAAATATTCAGAAGCTACCGAAGGCAGGACTTTTATCCTCAGGCTTGAAGACGGAGAGATATTACATGAAGTGATTGAAAAATTTGCAGATGATAAAGGAATTAAAGCTGCAAAACTTATGATTGTCGGAGGCATCGACAAAGGAAGTAAGCTTGTTGTTGGGCCAAAGATTAGCAGGGCACCAATTATTGAGCCGATGGAGCATATAATTGAAGATGCTTGCGAAGTTGAGGGCTTTGGAACCATATTCCCCAACGAAGAGGGTAAACTTATCTCTCATATTCATCTATCGGCCGGAAGAGAAGAAAAAGTTATTACCGGTTGCGCAAGAAGAGGGGTAAAGGTTTGGCTCGTGCTTGAAGTTATTTTAACAGAACTTTGCGGTACTAATGCCAAAAGAGTGAGGGATCATAATGGATTCGAACTTCTATGGCCCTAATATATAATCTTCTTTGTATTTTTTTTTAATTTTGTAATTCAAATAATTACTGATATAACGACTTTTGTATTTTAACCGTAAAATTGATAAACCTAAAAAACTTTAGAAATATGAAAAAATCATTATTGCTATTACTTCCTTTGATGCTTATTTTCATTGTTCCTTCTCAGGCTCAAATTCTAAGGAACATTGCCAGAAGTGCAATCAACTCTGCTAAGAACTCAGCTGAAGATAGGGTTGAGGAAGAGGTGGATAAAAAAGTTGAAAATGAAGTAAATAAACTTTTTGACAAGGCTCTTGAAAAAGATTCAGACAGTGAAGAAAATGAAGGAACTAAAGATGGTTCAGCAACTTCTAAGCCTGATAATGATGAAGGAAGCAGTACCAACAACGAGTCTCAGGATATGTCAAAATTCATGAAGAAACTTGGGGTAAGTACAGAAGATGTAAAATATAAAGAGAGCTACAAATTCAATTCTCAGATTGTCACCGAAATCATTGTTACTGACGAAGATGGTAAGAAAGCTGACCCTTCTGAATATGTAATGGGCTTTAACGAAAGTACTTCTGATATAATGATGAAAATGAACGGGCAAGGCAATTCTACTACTACCATTTTTGACACTGAGAACTTCTGCATGTTGATGTTAACCGATTCTGAAGGAAAAAAGTCGGGTTTTGCTTCTAAATTTGATCCTAATGCTAAAGTTCCTCAGGGTGGACAAACGCCTGAAAGCAATTCTACTGAAGATGAAACTGAAGAATGTAAAATGACTAAAACAGGTAACTCAAAGACAATTAGCGGATATTCATGTAAAGAATATCGTTGCGAAACATCCGATGAAATTTCTATTGCTTGGGTTACAAAAGATATTTCAGCCAGTAATAACAAAATGTTCAAAAACTCAACTTTTGGATCTTCATTTGTAACTGATGGTTTCGATGGAATGGTCATTCAGTATGAATTCAAATCTAAGAAAGATAAATCAGCAACTGTAACAACAGTTAAAAGCATAGATATGAATAAACAGAGTTCGTTCTCTACTAAAGGTTATTCTATATCAAGTTTCTCATTCGCACCCGGAAAGTGATAATTTTTAAATAATACAAAAGACCGGTTAAAAGCCGGTTTTTTTATATTTTGGTGAATATATAATCTTGAGTAAATAATTTTCATGCTGCGAAATATTTTAATAATAGGAATTGGAGGTTTTCTGGGAAGCATACTCCGTTACCTGAGCCAGCTGGCTGCCGGAAAATTATTTTCTCCCGGCTTTCCGATAGGAATTTTTATTATAAATATAATTGGCTGCTTCATCATTGGTGTTGTTTACGCCCTTTCCGAGAAAGGTAACTTTCTTAGTGCAGAAATGAGACTTTTCCTTACTGTCGGATTCTGCGGAGGATTCACAACTTTCTCAACTTTTGCTTACGACAACCTTATGTTGTTGAAAGATAATTCTATCGGATTACTTTTATTAAACGTTTTAGGGAGCATAACCATAGGGGTTCTTGCTGTTTATGGGGGTATTATTTTCATACGTTCAATTATTTAATTATTAAATTATGGAACTGAAAGATAAAGCAAAAATGTTAAGGATTTTTTCAGGCGACTCCGACAAAGTACATGGAAAGTGTCTTTATGAGTCAATCGTTGAAGAAGCCCGAAAGAACGGTTTGGCAGGTGCTACAGTATATCGTGGAATAATGTCTTTTGGCGCAAGTCATTCAATTCATACAATGAAAATTTTTGCCCTTTCAGGCGATTTACCAATAATAATCGATATCATAGACGAAGAAAATAAAATCAATAATTTTATCCCTATTGTAAATGAACTTCTTGATAATTCAGGAAAAGGCGGACTGATTATCGTTGAGGATGTAAATGTTGTCAGGTATTCCAGAGGAAAAAAATATAGCAGATAATCAGTAATGGAATTTTCTATTTTAAAAGATATTGTAATAATACTTGCTCTTTCAACTTTTGTAAATCTCATATTTACTAAGCTGAAGGTGCCTACCATCGTTGGATACCTTCTTACCGGTGTAATTGCTGGCCCTCACTTGCTTTCGTTGATAAGCTCTCAGCATAATATTGAGCTGATGGCTGAAATTGGTGTGGTACTTCTTCTCTTTTCCATTGGTATGGAATTTTCTTTAAAACACCTGCTGAAGATAAGAAGAATCGTTTTTCTGGGGGGACTGCTGCAAGTGATAATTACTGCTGTGGTTTTTATGGTTATCTTCAATTTTCAAGGTACAAACATCAAAACAGGACTGTTTATTGGTTTTATTGCTGCAATGAGTAGCTCTGCTCTTGTTTTGAAACTTTTACAAGAAAGATCTGAGCTTACTTCAAACTATGGAAGGACGGTGCTTGGAATATTGATCTTTCAGGACTTAATGCTTGTGCCCCTTTTGTTGTTCAGTGACTTCTTTAGCAGTCATCCAACTAATTTCTCCAGCCAAATATTCATTTTGCTTTTAAAAACACTGGCTATTATTGGTTTTGTTTATGTCGGAAATAAGTGGCTTATTCCTAGACTCATGAGGGTAATTGCCTTTGCCAAAAATCAGGAACTGTTTATGATGAGCATTTTCCTTATTTGTTTGGCAGTCGCATTATTGACTTATCAAATGGGTATGTCGCTTGCGTTTGGTGCATTCCTTGCAGGCTTAATGGTTTCTGAGTCTGAATATAGTCATAACGCCTTTGGAAGTTTGATTCCGTTTAAAGACCTCTTTTCAAGCTTCTTTTTTGTTTCTATTGGAATGATGCTCGATATGCAGTTTGTTATTGATAAACTCCCAATTGTAATCATTTCTGTATGTATACTCTTGATTGTAAAGGCAATTGTTGCCGGAGGAACAGGATTTCTCCTTGGTCATACATTTAAAGGTACCATCCTTGTTGGCTTTGCTTTAAGTCAGGTAGGTGAGTTCTCTTTTATACTTGCTAAAATTGGTCTTGATAAAGACATAATTACCTCTTTTTATTATCAGCTATTTCTTTCTGTAGCAGTTATCTCTATGGCTGTTTCACCATTCTTAATGAAAGCATCGCTTCCCTTAGCCAATTTGTTTCTTAAACTGCCCATACCTGATTATATAAGAAAGGGTTTATTCCCCCTTCCTGAAATTGATTTACCCGATATGAAAAATCACCTGATTATTGTTGGGAAAGACAGTAGCGCCCTGAGTTTGTCCTTAATGGCCAGACACCTTAAAATGCCCTACGTCTCAATTGTTTTCGATCCTATTACTGTCAGGGAAAGGCAAAAGAAAGGGGAAACTGTTATATACGGGGACGCCGTTAATGAATCAATTCTTTTAAAAGCTCATATAAGGACTGCCGATATTATTGTAATTTCTGTTGGAAGTCTTATACCTTCAATGGCAATAATAGAAGCTGTAAGAAGACTTAATAAGCATATTTATATTATAGTCAGGGCAAAAGATATAAACGACATTGAACAGCTTTTCAAATTAGGAGCAGATCAAATCTTCCCTGAAAACTTTGAAATTGCTATCGACCTTCTGGGTAGGATATTATCGAAAAGGTTATTGCCCAAGAAAGATTTGAATTCAATTCTTGGAAGTATCAGGGACGATCATTACGGTATTTTCAGTGAAGTAGACAAGGAAAACAGACCTTCACTTCTTGATGAATTGCCTAACCTTGAAATTTCAGCTGTTGAGCTTGAAAACAATCCTTTAATTGTTGGGAAAAATATTGCCGAACTTGATCTCAGGAAAAAGGTTGGTGTAACCCTTGTTGCAATCAAAAGGGGAGAGATAATAATAGAACATCCCTCAGCTAAGGATAAACTTTGCTACGGCGATATTCTTTATTTGCTGGGGACATATGAACAGAACGCTGTTGCTTTAGAATATTTTTCTTCAGTCAGCCAGAATTAAAGTTAAAAAGTTTTTAAGGCTTACTATTCAAATGCTCTCAATTAAACATCATACTCATAAATAATTATATTTGCATCTCTTTTAAAAAGTTATTAATAATTGAACGATATGAGTTTTACACA
>CAYMTR010000072.1:0-10484 GCA_964393405.1 uncultured Prolixibacteraceae bacterium | reverse complement strand
GAAACCTTCGGGGAGTACCCCATCTTATCTTATTTTAGTCGGACAGTAGTGATTTCTAATTTTTAACTCTTAATTCGCATTATAAGCAATTGATCGGAGAAAAAAGAATTATCTGGTTTTGAATTAAGCCATCCGTGTAGGCGGATTTAGTTCAACATTTACTATTAATAATTTAGGTTAGGATTGGCTCCAATGTTGATTCTTTTTAATCATCACTCTTCACTGATTAATTTTGGGAAACTCCAGTTAAATAAATACGTAAATGTATTTAGTCAATAATTATATGTCGGTTATCAAATTTTCAATAACACTGGAATCAGATATTAAGAGAATTATTAGCTTTGCTATAGCTTTTTTGATTGGCAAATTCTTGCTCTTTTTTTGTGATATGAAAGATATGTCAGAAATTTAATAGAATAAGGTAATTGTTCAATACAGGACGATTTTATTTTAAATATGCAATTAAGCTTAGTGTTTATTAAAATATGTATTCTTTGTTTTACACATTTAAAATCAGAATAATATGAAAAAATTTAACTATCTGAAATCTTACTTGATGATTCTTTCTTTGTTTTTGTTTTGTCGAACTCAAGGTCAAATCATCTTTACAAGTGAACCTGACTCGATTGCCTATCTAAATCAGACATATACCTATCAGGTTGAAACAGTTGTTGGGGGAACGGCACCTGTATACTCCCTTATTGCTAAACCAGAAGGGATGTCTATTAATTCCGCTACTGGATTAGTCTCTTGGTTGCCAGACGACCTAACCAAAGGTGGCAAAGTAAGAATTCAGGCAATAAACGATAGGGGTACATATTATCAGGAATATTATTTGTATCTTACTGATGCGATAGTTTGTGATAACAACCTGGTCGGTTATTGGCCTCTTGATGCTAAGAATGGAACTTCACTTCCTGATATTGCTAATGGGCATGATGCAGCATTCTTTGGCCCAACGGAACCTGAACCAGTAATAAGCAATCATGCCATGAATGGCAATTCTGTGCTTTTTACCCCTACTAATTATCAGGATAAATGTTATACAGTAGCAGATCAGACACCATTTCAATTTGCTGGTGATGACGATTTTAGTGTATCGTTTTGGTTCAAGAATCAGGCTAGCCTTGTATCACCTACTAGGCCAGAAGTACTGGTTGGAAGATATACTGAAACAGGAAGATGGTTTGTAGAATGGGATGTTGTTACAGAAATGATTAGATTTGGAGTTAGAGATAATGGAAGCGATGAAGACATATTAGTAAGCTCTACTGTAATTGATGATTATGAATGGCATCATGTTGTAGCAACATTCGATGGAAAACTTACTGGAGATTGCGTTAAAAAGATTTATATTGACAAAACTAATGTTACAACCGGATATTATGATTATTGGAAAGACAACTACACTGGTACAGGTGTTTTCTCTTTAGGTTTCTGGTACACTGGTAATGACGGTAATACATACCCATTTTCTGGATATCTTGATGAGGTAGCATATTATAATAGGCTACTTACTCCCACTGATGTATCTAACTTAAATAAATACGGAACAGATGGTGATCCGATATGTCAACCTGGTAATACTGCTCCAATAATTACTTCAACTGCCAAAGTTAGTGCCACTGAAGATGTTGCCTATAGTTATACTTTTACTTATCGGGAAATAAATGAGAGTGATGTTGTTGTATTATCATCCTCAACTCTTCCTGCATGGTTATCATTTAATACCGAAACCGGTGTATTGTCTGGCACTCCAACCAATGCTCATGTGGGTACATATAATATTACCCTTACTGTAACTGACGGAACAGTTCCTGTTTCTCAAACTTTTACTATTACCGTAAATAACGTTAATGATTTACCAGTAATCTCATCATCACCAGCGACTTCAGTTAATGAAGATGCAGAGTTCACTTATACCATGGTAGCATCAGATATTGATGCAGGTTCAACACTGACGTATAGTGCCGAGATACTCCCTTCATGGATGACCTTTAATACGTCAACTCATAAATTGGGAGGTACTCCAACAAACAATCAGGTTGGTTTGGAAGCATCAAAAGACTATGATGTTAGTTTACGTGTTACTGACAATACGGGTGCATATGTTGAGCAAAACTTTACAATTACCGTAAATCAGGTCAACGATGCTCCTGTCATAAATAGTCAGGCTTTACTTACAACCAATGAAGACGTTTCCATAGCCTTAACCTTGACTTCATTAAATGTTACGGATGTTGACAATAGCTATCCAAATGACCATACTCTTACTGTTAAAAGTGGAACTAACTATACTTTTAGTGGTTTAACCATTACTCCAAATGAAAACTTTAATGGTACCTTAACTGTACCGGTTGAACTTTCAGATGGATCCGCAACTGTATCATATAATCTTTCCATAGCCGTTACTGCTGTTAATGATGCTCCTGTATTTACATCTACGGCTGTACTTACAGCTCAAACTGGTCAAGTGTATAATTATTGGATATACACATCCGATGCAGAATCACAACCACTCACATTAACCTGTACAGAAAAACCATCTTGGTTACGGTTTGACGCAAACGCAGGTAATGGATTACTTACAGGTACTCCGGCTAATCCTGGAAATTACAATGTTTCCTTTACTGTGAGTGATGGTACTGTCAGCACAGTTCAATCATTTACAGTTGTAGCAAGCGGTGCTTCTGCAATTAATAATGAAATGGCTGATATCGTGAGAGTTTTTCCTAATCCTGCAACTGATCATGTGATATTTGAATTCGCCGATGACAATGAAGCTGTTTTTCTGAAGATATTCTCAATTGAAGGAAAATTAATTAAGGATATCAGGTTAACGAATCAAAAATCATATACACTTGATGTAACTGATTTTAGTGCAAAAGAATATATTTATAGTATTAAAAATGGTTCAAGTGTTATAAATGGAAAGCTTTTGCTTAAGTAATAAAACTATTGAGTAAAAAAAAGAGGCTGTGTAAATAGTAAATTACACAGCCTTTTTCATTTTGAGATTTTAAGAAAGATATCCAGCATAGTGATCTTTTATGCTGGTCTTTTTGCTGAATGGCAGATAAAAAATCAATACCTGGCCTTACACACCAATGCCTGTAGATCATAATCCTTTTACATCATACTATGTCCGTATGGATAATACGATTGTCTGTAAAAGCAATTTTTTACTCTTTCGGAAGGGCCATGAACGGGAAAGGGATCATGTGTATTGATGCCTGTAGGGGATGGCCGTAAAATACACTTACCCATGAACAAGAGCTTATTTGTATGTATAATGTTGTTAAACAGCCTATTTTTTAGGCAGCATTTATAATTCTTTGATATTCCCAAAAGATATCTTTTTTCTATAAATTTTGGCAATTTTTGAAATGAGCCTCATTTTTAATAATTTACGATATATATTTGAGTTTTCTCCATTGATTAAATCATTTTCAAACTTGATATAGGGATAAACACGTTTATAGTAGTTAATATTATTTATCCTTGATTGTTCCAACGCCAATCTTGTAAGTAAATTGTTATATTTCCCTTCTTTCATCAACCTTAATCTATATTGATATACGTTGTTTATCATTATGTTAATGTAATCTACTGTGTCTTGGGAAGGTGATGTTCTATAAAAGGCAAGCTCTTGGTTAACATATAACATAGGCTTGGTTGTAGAATACCTGTACCAAAAATCATAATCTTCTATAGGATAATGTTTTGCATCGAAACCACCTAATTTGGACGCCACTTCCTTATTTATCATTACACCTGGAAAAGGCGAAAGCTGATTAAAATAAAAAAATGGTTTCTTAACAACTTGAATATCATCAGTAAAGTCTATTTTTTGATTACCTGTTTCCCATTCCTTATCACTTACTTGATTTGCCACAGCAAATCCACCAATTTTATTCTGATGCTTTTGCAGAATCAGTTGAGCCAACTCGACAAACTGACAATGCAGTAAATCATCATCATGAAGGATAGTTAACCATGGCGTTTCCGAAATCCGAATACAATTATTAAAGTTTTCATTCATGGGCACTGTTTCGGATGTCTTTATATATTTAAGCAAGGGATTATTATAGGACTCTGCTATTTTTTTGAATTCATCATGCGGTGAGTTATTGTCAATTATAAGAACCCTGCATTTAACGCTTTGATTAACAGCGCTATTTATAGCTGATCTAATGTATTCTGTTCTTTTATATACAGGTAAGGCAATTGTTAATAAATCTTCCATAATGGTCTAAAATCTATAGTACTAAAATATTGAAGTTCTTCGGCAAAGATAGGCACTTATTTGATATTTTGTATTTCAAACCATATTTTTCAGACTGAGAATAACAAAATTGCCAATTTGTGGTTTTTTAATGAGTTTGTAACTTTAATCAATTATAAACGTATACTTGGCAAAAAAAAATAGTATTTCGTCACTATAAATATGTTGTTGGTCAAAAATTAATGTTTAATTTAAATGAGGGTGTGATATGGAGAGGATGAGGATGAAAGCGTTATTTGTGTTATGTTTTCTTGTTATCTTAAAAACATCTGCACAGAATAGTTTAGATGACCTAAATGTAATTTTTAAGCACAATTTCGAAAAAAATACGCTCGGATATTACCAGTATGATGAGTATATTGAAGATTGGCAACATCCAGCCTGGAATAACAGACAGGCAGAAACTAAGATAGTTACGGACGCATTAATTGATTCAAAAGCGATTCAATTCGACTTCCCTTTAAAGTCAGTTGGGGCTTCACAAGGCGGTGGACAATGGTGGACTCCAATTGAAACTGGTGATGAAGTTTATGTTTCTTATGACATCCTTTTTATGCCTGGATTTAAGTTTCAACTTGGTGGTAAATTGCCTTCTGTTCAGGGCGGAACAATAAAACCCGGCATTGTACCAACTGGCTATGATGGATTTTCTGGAGGTATGATGTTTCATGAAGATTCAGAGATCGGTTTTTATATTTACTTCCCTTATCAAACCACACCTTATGGCCAAACTATTATTTGGGGACATAACTATCCGAAAAATGATTTAGCTGCTGCAAAAGCTGTTATTGAATACACGAGCGGTTCTCCTGTAAAATGTACCCCAGGAACCTGGCATAATATTACTTACAGGATGGTTTTAAATTCTATAAAACTCACTGGTGGTGGTAACTTAGATGGAATTCTTGAGGCTTATTTTGACGGCAAACTCGTTCTTCAGATTTCACATTTATTATTTAGACATACAGATAATCTAAATATAGATTATCTGCGGATGTATACATTTTTTGGTGGAAGTGGTGAGAAATACGGAAATCCCATTCCTGAATGGGTGAGATTTGATAATGTCATATTATATACATATAAAGAGGGCTTAAAAGGTATACCTTATGGACATACGCTTAGTGCAACTGACCGTAACATTATACCCTGGCGTGAATTTGAAAGTACTGTAAGCACTCCACCTGTTGAAATGGTAAACAATGCACCGGTTATAAATACTCAACAATTCACCGTACAGCAATCCTCTTTTTCAAACAATCTTATCGGTACCATAAATGCAACGGATAAAGATGCAGGTCAACACCTGAGATATTCGATCATATCAGGAAATGAGAAGGGAATATTCTCCTTAAATAGTCAGAATGGTGAATTAACAACCGTAAAAAACTATGTTTTTGAACCTGATACAATCTCATATAAGCTTGGAATCAAAGTTACTGACGATGGACTGAAACCAGAAAGCAGCATTGCCACAATTAACATTGATATGATAGGCACTCCACCTGTTGAAATGGTAAACAATGCACCTGTGATAAATACTCAGCGATTCACCGTACAGCAATCTGCTTTTACAAACAATCTTATTGGTGCCATAATTGCAACAGACAAAGATACAGATCAACACCTGAGATATTCGATCATATCAGGAAATGAGAAGGGATTATTCTCCTTAAACAGTCTGAATGGTGAATTATCAACTGTAAAAAACTATATTTTTGGACCTGGAACAATCTCATATAAACTCGAAATCAAAGTTACTGACGATGGACTGGAACCAGAAAGCAGCATTGCCATAATTAACATCGATCTGATAGGTTCATCAAAAACGGTTTATCTGGATCCGAATAACAGTAACGATTTGCTTGAAAACGGTTCCATAGATCACCCTTTCGATTCGTGGCAGGATATTACTTTTAAAGAAGGATATACTTATTTGCAAAAAAGAGGAACATCCACACAGATTGAAAAACTTTTGATCAGCGCTAATAACGTAACATTGGGTGCTTATGGTGAGGGAGAAATACCTGAAATCACTAGTCAAACAAATGCTTACTTAATTTGTGGTTTTGAAAAATCATACATAAAACTACAAAATTTAAGTTTAAAGGCTGAAAATGCAGTAAGTAATGTTTATTTCCTAGGAAGCACATGTGACAGCATAATAATTGATCATTGCGTATTGACCGGAAAGTCTAGTGCTATTAAAATGGTAAGTGGTAAAACACTTGTTTCAAAATACAATATTATTACCAGTGCAAATGAAGGTATTTATTCATCAGCAACAACCAATGATATCTACTATAATATTTTCAAAACTTGTAACACTGCTGTGAATATAAATAGTAATCAATCCAGGGCCAATGTTTATAATAATGTTTTTGTTGACAATGGAGAATCACTTTCAATAACCTATGCTGAATTGACCTTATTTAATAATATATTCTATATGACCTCACCCGGGCAGAAAGCACTTATCCTTGGAGCGGGTAAAATATCCTCGGATCACAATATTTTTTACCCTGAACAGGAAGGATATATTAAAATCGCTGAAGTAAGCTATAACAATTTAAGACAATTGCAACAAGATATTAAAATCGATTTGAATTCATTTAATTCAGATCCTCAGTTCATAGATATTTATAATAATTTTACGCTGAAAGCAAGCTCCCCAGCAATTAATACAGGATTTGATATTAAACTGGCACAAGATCTTAATGGAATCAAATTACCAGTGGCAAGCGTTCCGGATATTGGTGCTTATGAATATACCGGGTTACTCTATGATAACAAGGACAATTCGACGGAATCATTGGTTATGAAACTATATCCTAATCCCTCCTCAGGGAAGGTCAATGTACTTTCAGAAATCAACCTTGAACAACTTGATGAGGATTTTGATTATGATTGGTCGATACTGAAAGTGCTGGATATTGCAGGCAATACGATTTTCACAAAGCGGATTGAGAGGACAGGGTTAACAGTCCAAGATAATATTGACCTGTCAGGTATTTCAAATGGATTGTACTTTGTTGTGCTGCAAATAGCGAATAGGGTTATCAAAGAAAAGCTTATTATTAATAACAGTGGTTCGTTAAATTTTTAGGCGATCATAGTGCCGTATAATATAAGTTCCTTGATATAGTTCTGATTTTTGACAGAGTATGGGCAAATAAAGAACATGTCAAATAATCGATTCATTATTAATATATTGTGGTTCGTTGTTTAAAGTATGACATTGAAAAACGCTCCCCGTTTTTCGTTGGTGGTACTTAACCAGTGCGTGCCCTCGTCAATATTAATTGAAGTGAGTGACGCTTTGAACTGGGAATGAAGTTTGTTTTAGCTTCTGGTTTGAGAGTCATTTAGTTCGATATGTTGTTTACCATCGCGGTTGAGAAATTCAATTTGGAACTGGTTATAGTAATAAAAACAATAAATCACAGGATTCATTTGAGTGTATGTAGTGAAGTAGAGTTTGCATGTGTCTTTTCCATTGGCTTTCAAATATGTTACTTGAAACAGTAATATGTTACGCCTAAGCGCTATGGAATAGACCTCAACTGCATGTAAGGTAGGTATGTACGAGTATAATTTGACTCAATATCTTGCGTTATAATGCGTCCACAAACGGGTCAATATTTAAGCCACAACAGATATATTTATATAGACTCAATTCGATGTAAATGTTAATAACTATCTGATTATACCATGTTGATATGTAACTATCAATTCTTACATTTGTATGTAAATTGTCTTTTTTTTGATAAAAAGGGGTCTTAGTTTAAGAAAGGAATGAAAGTTTTATTCATCGGTAAGTACTTTCCTCCATTTAAGGGGGGTATGGAAGATCATTTATACAATCTATGTTTTTCATTAAAAGATCAAATAGATTTTGAAATTTTGGTTTTTAGTCATGAAGGAAAGGGCTCAATTGAAAGTTTTTTTGGTAAAAGATTAATCAGACTTAAAAGGAATATTTTACTTTTTTCTACTCCAATATCATTTTCAATTTTTAAATATGTCTGGAAATTTGATGGGGATATAATACATCTGCATGAACCCAATCCGTTGGGAGCGTTGGCGTGTTTGCTTTTCCGACAAGGAAAGAAACTTGTTGTTACCTACCATTATGATGTTACTAAACAGAAAACCCTTTTTTACTTTTATAAGTTTCTTCAAATCAGAATATTAAAAATAGCTAACCGCATTATTGTCACTGCAAGAAACAATATAATATATTCGAACATTTTAAACCAATTTATCAATAAATGCTCTATTATTCCATTAGGGATAGATGAGAGTAAATTTGCTTGCAGTGATTCTGTCTTAGCTGAATCTAACCTGATAAAAGAAACATACCAAAAGAGTATTGTGTTATTTGTTGGCAGACTTACCTATTATAAAGGATTGGACTACCTTATAAATGCTGTAAAGGATTTGGACTGTGTTTTATTAATTATAGGTAAAGGTGAGGAAGAGAAAAGACTGAAAAAATTAGCCGAAAACTCAAATAATATTGTGTTTTTATCTAATGTTGACAATCTGTTACCTTATTATTATGCCAGCGATCTGTTTGTTTTGCCCTCTATTGAAAAAAGTGAAGCATTCGGAATTGTCCAACTCGAAGCAATGATTTGTAAGCTTCCTGTTATATGTACAAATTTGAAATCTGGGGTTCCTGAGGTTCAAATACATGGTAACACAGGGTTAATTGTTGAACCCCAAAAAACAGAGGAAATTCAAAAGGCTATTCAATATTTACTTGACAATCCTACAATTCGTTTAGAATTTGGTTCTGCTTCAAGAGACAGAGTGCTAATGAATTATACTAACAAGAGAAACGCAACTGCACACAGGGAATTATATGAAAACTTATAAGATATGTTTGGTTTGTAGTGCAGGTGGACATTTTAATCAAATTAAAGAACTCATTAATCCATTGATCAGAAAAAGTGATATTTTTCTGGTAACGTTAAATAGGGAAGATTCTATGTCTTTCCTGAATAGTACCATTCACAGGCACTATTTTATCCGGGATATTAGAGATAACGGAAATCTTTTAACTAATATCATAGATAGTATCAGCGTATTTCTTAAGGAGAGACCTGATATTGTAATTACTACTGGGGCTGGGGCTGCAATGGCAACATGTTTAATTGCCAAGCTATTCTTTAAGAAGGTTATATTTATTGAAAGTTTTGCACGGGTAGATAAACCTTCAACATTTGGTAGAAGAATCAATAGGTTTTCAGATTTCACGCTTTATCAATGGCCCAAACTAGGCGATTATTATAAAAACAGAATATATTCAGGCTCGATTTTTAATATCACAATTGGGAATAGAAAAATTAAGAAGAATCAGGTTTTTGTTACTGTTGGATCATCTGAATATCAATTCAACCGTTTATTGCAGCAATTGGATAATTTGGTCGAATCGGGAATAATAAAGCAAAGAGTAATTGCTCAAATAGGCTTAAGTGATTATAAGCCAAAGAATTATGAATATTTTAAATGGTGCGATTTCTCTGAGATGCAAAACATTATGAGTGAGAGTGAATATGTTATAAGCCATAGTGGAACAGGTTCTATAGTAAATGCTTTGCAGATGGGAACAAAAGTTATTGTCGTACCACGTTCTGCAAAATATAATGAACACATTGATAATCACCAGTTCGAGATAGCCGATGAGTTTAAAAAGTTAGGTTTTGTTTTAGTATCAAATGAAGTGGATGATTTAGCTGATTGTATTAACTCAATTGAAAGTTTTATTCCATCGGGTAATTTGCAAAATACACGATTGCTTGATCAATTATTTAGGATACTGAATTTAAGCCCATTATAACAAGATAAACAGTGTCATCAGGTATACTCCATGAACACAGATTTGCGAAAAATTCGCACTTGAATTAGTTGAAAATTAGCAGTCATTTTAGTCTCCAATTCAGTTTTATACTGATGTATATTTTTTAAGAATTGAAGACAATGATGCTGAAAAACCGCAAACTTCTATCGTGATCTTTAGGAACTGTTTACTTATTAACGATGACTTATTTTTTTCATATTTTAGTTCATCTTTGGTATAAATATAACTATTAACGTACTATTCAAACTAAAATATTTCTAATTGAGTATATATATGTTCTCAGTAGTGGGCACTTAAAACCCACTGATTTTTAATTGTTTATTTTTAGGTTCT
>CAYMTR010000071.1:0-10563 GCA_964393405.1 uncultured Prolixibacteraceae bacterium | reverse complement strand
GTATCATAAAACACAAATTTCCAAAAGAAGGTGATTTTGAAGTTACAGTTGATCTTTATGATAATTCAACAAATAATCTGGTCGGAAAAGCTACAGCCGAAGCTAATATTTCAAATACTAAAATAACATTACCTTCAGGAATAATATATGACATAAAAATAAATGGGGATTTTTTATTTGTGAATACAAATAATAATAACGAATACACTTCTCATACAACGGTCGGAGTTGATAATTCTGTTACTGATATAAAACTTGAAGGTAATTTTATAATTGGAAATATTGATACTATGGAATATTATCCTCAATATGGACTTAATATTCATAGAAAAGGCCTTATTAAAATTGAAATCAACAAATCAAAACTTACGACCTTCGAAGTATTTGATACGATCACAAGGTTTTATGAAGACAAGACTTCTACAAGGATTATGTATTGCAAGTCAAAAAATAATTTTTTTGATGTAGCTCCGTCGCACGAATTTAGTTCCTATGGTTCTACTAAAAAGTGGGGGCATTCATATATTACATCCTCGTATACGGTTTCAACAGAGATTTTAAATAATGTGATCGAAAAATATAACTTTCAGGAAACCGTTATTTCAGAAGATGGTGGTCATACCGAGACATTGATTCCATCAACACTCACAGTAGATGCGATTGAAATCGATTTATTTGAGTGGTAGGTTTGTAATCGGGTACAACTTTTAGACATAGAAGGATTTATTTACAAGATAGAAAATATCGGTAATTTTGTCGTTGATATGAAACAAGGTTTTATTTTGCATATCGAACTCCCGTTAAATTATACTAATTTTGAGATATGTAATTATATTGATAAAAGATAAGACCATGAAAACATCATTTTTATTATTAGCCTTATTACTTTCTGTAGCTGTTTTTGGGCAGCAATTACCCTATCAAAATCCGAGCAACAGTTCCGAGAAACGTGCTAAAGACCTGATATCAAGGTTGACACTTGAAGAAAAAGCCTTGTTAATGTGCGATCAAAGCGATGCGATACCACGTTTAGGCATTAAGAAATTTAACTGGTGGAGCGAAGCGCTTCATGGTTATGCCAATAATGACAATGTAACTGTTTTTCCTGAACCTATCGGGATGGCAGCTTCTTTCAATGATGAACTTGTATTTAGTATTTTTGATGCTGTTTCTGATGAAGCACGTGCAAAATACAACCAATGGCTGCAATCCGGCAATGAAAACAAACGTTTCCTCAGCCTTTCGGTCTGGACACCTAATGTAAATATCTTTCGTGATCCACGCTGGGGACGAGGTCAGGAAACTTATGGAGAGGATCCATATTTGACTTCAAGAATGGGAGTTCAGGTGGTAAAAGGGCTGCAGGGACCTGCTGACGCAAAGTATCGTAAATTGCTTGCCTGCGCTAAACATTATGCTGTTCACTCAGGTCCGGAATGGAGCCGCCATGAGCTTAACCTCAATAATGTGAACCCCAGGGAATTTCACGAAACATATATGCCTGCATTTAAGGCTTTGGTGCAGGATGCCGATGTCAGGCAGGTAATGTGTGCATACCAACGCCTTGATGATGAGCCATGCTGTGGAAGTACCCGACTTTTGCAAAGAATTTTACGCGATGAATGGGGCTTTAAACATATCGTTGTTTCTGATTGTGGTGCAATTACCGACTTCTTTACAAGCCATAAGGTATCATCCACACCGGTGCATGCAGCATCGAAGGGTGTTTTGGCAGGTACTGATATAGAATGTGTTTGGGAAAACTATCCATATAAATCTTTACCCGAAGGTGTAAAGAAAGGCTTAATCAATGAGGAAGATATTGACCGGAGTTTAATGAGAATATTGATTGGTCGTTTCGACCTTGGAGATTTTGATGATGACGCTTTAGTTCCTTGGGCTCAAATTCCTGCATCAATACTAAATAATGAAAAGCACAGGAAGCTTGCTTTCGATATGGCCCTTCAGACAATGACCTTGCTTCAAAATAATAACAACATCTTACCACTTTCAAAAGGTGCAAAGAAAATAGCAGTTATTGGTCCTAATGCCAACGATAAACCAATGCTTTGGGGGAATTACAATGGAACACCTGTTCGCACAATTACAATACTTGATGGTATTAAAACTAAGCTTCCGGAGAAGAAAATCTTTTACGATAAAGGATGCGACCTTGTGGAAGATAAAGTTACTCAGAGCTATTTCAGTCAACTCTCTTTTGAAGGAAAGCAAGGGTTTAAAGCTACTTACTGGAACAATCGCGAACTCAGTGGCGACGTAGTAACTACAGTTCAAATTAGTAATCCGATTAAAATGACAACTGCCGGACAGCATGAATTTGCTTCAGGGGTTAAACTTGAAGGATTCTCTGCTAAGCTTGAAGCAGAATTTGTTCCGGAAATTACGGAAGAACTTATATTTAAAGGAGGAGCAACAGGCTTTTTCGAACTGTTTGTCAACGGTGAAAAGTTACAGTCGTACAACAACTGGCGCACTTTGCCATCGAGGATACCTTTTAAATTTGAAGCAGGGAAGAAATATAAAATTGAAATACGCTATGCCCAGATGAACAACTGGCAGGCAAATATTGAACTTGACTTTGGCAAAGAAGTAGATGTCGATTATACTGACCTTGTAAATAAATTGAAAGGTATTGATTTAGTAGTATTTGTCGGAGGACTTTCAGGTAGTCTTGAAGGTGAAGAAATGCCTGTTTCTTACCCTGGATTTAAAGGTGGCGACCGTACAAATATCGAACTTCCGGCTGTTCAGAGAAATTGCTTAAAAGCATTGAAAGATGCTGGAAAGAAAGTTATTTTTGTTAATTGTTCGGGGTCTGCTATTGCGCTAACGCCTGAAACACAATCATGTGATGCCATTCTTCAGGCATGGTATGCAGGAGAATCGGGAGGACAAGCAGTTGCAGATGTTCTTTTCGGAGACTACAATCCGGCAGGTAAATTGCCTGTTACATTCTACAAAAATTCTGATAATCTGGGCGATTTTGAAGATTATTCAATGAAGGGGCGTACTTATCGTTACACGACCGACTATCTATTCCCATTTGGTTTCGGTTTGAGCTATACAACTTTCGAAATTGGGAATGCCGCACTAAACAACGCAAGCATAAATGCAAACGAAACTGTGAAGTTGTCAATTCCTGTAAAAAATACAGGTAAGCGCAATGGTACTGAAATCGTTCAGGTATATGTTAGAAAGGTAAATGATGTAGAAGGTCCGCTGAAAACGCTTCGTGGGTTTAAACGTATGAATTTGAGGGCAGGGGAGTTGCAGACAGCAGAAATTGAACTTAGCCCATCGGCCTTTGAGTTTTATGATTGGAATCAAAACAAGATGGCTGTTTCACTGGGTGAATATGAAATTTACTATGGCAGCAGTTCTGATTCAAAAGATTTAAAGAAACTTGGCATCAAGATTCAATAATGAAGAGAGTAGTTTTAACAACGGCAATACTGATATTCTTTTATATCAGTAATTATGCACAAACATATCAGAAAACTGACTATGGTATAAGTTCAAATGTCAACTCTGTAAATGTTGAAATTCAGTTTTATGATCCTTCAACTGTAAGGATTATTAAATCTCCTGAAGAGGTAAAATATGTCAAAGAAAGCCTTTCAGTTATAGATACTCCTCATCAAACATCTTTATCCATTAAGCAAAAAGGAGATGAACTCACATTGAAAAGCTCAATGCTTCAGGTGCGTTTAGACCTAAAAAGTGGAAAGATTTCATTTTCAAATTTAAAAGGGAATATACTTCTTAATGAAAAAGAGAAGGGAGCAAGTTTTGTCAATTTCGATGATGCAGGAACAAAAACCTATAGTGTTGCCCAGTCTTATGTATTGGATAAAGATGAAGCAATTTACGGTTTGGGAATACAGCAAAGAGGGAAGATGGTACAGCGAAATCTGGAATTAAAGATGGTGCAAAACAATACCGAAGATTTCATCACCTTTTTCCAATCGGTAAAAGGGTATGGGCTTTTTTGGGACAATTATTCTCCTACAACTTTTAAGGATAATCAGGATGAGACTTTTTTTAGCTCTGAAGTTGGAGAGGGCATTGATTATTATTTCATGTATGGAGGGAATGCCGATGGTGTAATTGCCTGTATGCGAAACCTTACGGGACAGGCACCAATGTTTCCACTATGGACTTATGGTTTCTGGCAAAGTAAAGAGCGATATAAAAGTCAGGATGAAATGGTTGGGGTTGTGAAAAAATATAGGGAATTAGGTGTTCCGCTTGACGGAATAATTCAGGATTGGCAATATTGGGGCAATAATTATCTATGGAATGCCATGGAATTTTTAAACCCTGAGTTTTATGATCCTAAGAAAATGGTTGATGATGTGCATAATTTGAATGCACACATGATAATCTCCATTTGGAATTCATTTGGACCACAAACAAAGCCTTACAGGGAATTAGACAGTATCGGTGCACTTTTTAATTTTGTCACCTGGCCAGAATCAGGATCAGAGAAATGGCCTCCAAGAGCAGATTATCCTTCAGGGGTAAGAGTTTACGACCCATATAATCCACAAGCTCGCAATATTTTCTGGAAATACCTTAATGACGGAATCTTTTCTTTGGGCATGGATGGATGGTGGATCGACTCTTCTGAGCCTGACCATATGCAATTTAAGCCCTCCGATTTTGATAATAAAACATACCTTGGCTCATTCCGTAAGGTAAGAAATGCGTTCCCACTGATGACAGTAGGTGGTGTTTCAGAAAATCAGCGCTCCGTTTCATCCGACAAAAGAGTTTTCATACTAACCAGATCGGTTTTTGCCGGACAACAACGTTATGGCTCAAATACATGGTCAGGAGATGTAGTAGCATCGTGGGATGCTTTGAGAAATCAGATTTCAGGAGGATTGAATTTATCTCTTTGTGGAGTACCACATTGGAACAGCGATATAGGCGGTTTCTTTCTTTGGAATTTTAAGAGGCCCCTTGAAAATGCTGATTATCGGGAGCTATACGTTCGATGGGTTCAATTCGGTACTTTTTGTCCAATGATGCGTTCACATGGAGCCGATGCCCCTCGTGAGATATACCAATTTGGAAAGAAAGGAGATAAAATTTACGATGCCATTGAAAAGTACATAAACCTGCGATACAGCTTGTTGCCATATATTTATTCAACCTCGTGGGATGTAACGGCCAATCAGTCGAGCATGACACGAGCACTGGTAATGGACTTTGCAAACGATAAGAAAGCCTTGGATATCAACGATGAATATCTTTTTGGTAAATCAATTTTGGTTTGTCCGGTAACAACAGGAATGTATTCAAAAGAAAATATTGAAGATTTCAGTACAGTAAAAACAAGAGAAATATATTTGCCGGCCGGTACAGATTGGTATGACTACTGGACTGGTGAAAAGCATGTTGGCGGTAAGACGATTTCAAAAGAAGTACCGATAGATATTATTCCTTTATATGTGAAAGCAGGTTCCATTATACCTTTGGGACCAAAAGTTCAATATGCAACTGAGAAAAATTGGGATGTCATTGAAATAAATATTTATGAAGGAGCCAATGGAGAGTTTACTTTGTATGAAGACGAAAATGACAACTACAATTATGAGAAAGGAGCCTATTCCACCATTAAACTTAAGTGGAACGATAAAAACAAAACATTAGAAATAGGAGACAGAGTTGGTAGTTTTCCCGGAATGCTTATGGAGAGGAAATTTAATATCAGGATGGTGCCAAAAAGCATGGGAGATAAATCGAAGATTGACAAAACAATAACTTACAACGGTAAAAAAGCAGTTGTTAAAATATAAGATATGAAGCTGTTATTAATTCTGATGGTTATTTTACTTTCCGGGACTTCGGATAATCAGAAAACTATACATTACAATCAGGTGCCTAAAGGTGTTAATATAAAATTGCCTGATGGAACCCTTGGTATATACCCGATTGCAGACAATGCGGTAAGAATAAGGTTTTTTGAAAAGCAGGAATTTCTTGCGCAGGAATTAGTATTTCTGCCAAGTGATCAAATACCTGAATATAGTGTTTCAGAAAAAGGTAAAAACATCAGAATATCACTTAAAAATATTCTTGTAGATTTTAACCGAAGTAAAAGCACTTTGACATTTTTCGATAAAAATGGCAAGAAGATACTTAGTGAAGAAGCAGGTTCGCGCATTTTAAGGTCTGATTCAATAATGGGAGAACCATGCTATTTCGTAGAACAAAGTTTTGAATCGCCAGCAGATGAATATATTTTCGGTTTAGGTCAATTTCAGGATGGTCATTATAACGTAAAAGGTATTTCAAGGCGATTGACACAGGTAAACAGCCAGATAGCAATACCTTTCATATATTCTTCAAGAGGGTATGGAATATTGTGGCATCAATATGGATTAACTGATTTCAATCCTGCAGATAACTACATAAGCCTTAAAAAAATAGAAAGAAAAGACGTAGGTGAAAATTTGGTAGAGGTAACAACTACTGCCGGTACTCAAAAGGTATCTCAAAATCAATCGCTATATACAGGGAAATTGATTGTCCCCAGAGATGGAGAATATTCAATTTTTATGGATTTAGGAGGAATGGGCAACCGCCACTTCGTAATTATCGATGACAAAGCATGTATTGATCAGACTAATATGTGGTTACCCCCAACAGCGGGTGCATTAGTTTACCTGAAAAAAGGAGAGCATAACATACAGCTGATATGCAAATCTGACAATAAGCCCAAGTTATCGTGGAAACAAAAAGACAGCACAACAACATTTCGCTCTCCAGTTGCTAAAATGATGGATTATGTGGTGTTTTCAGGTTCGGCCGAGGAAGTAATAGCATCATATAGAAATTTGACAGGAAACGCACCTATGCTGCCTAAATGGGCTTATGGTTTTTGGCAATGCAGGGAACGATATACATCGGGAGAACATTTGGTAGAAACGGTAAAAGAGTTCAGAAAAAGAGACCTGCCTTTGGATGTGATAGTTCAGGATTGGCAATATTGGGGAAGCAGGGGATGGGGTGTTCCGCAGTTTGATGAAAAGAATTATCCAAATCCGGCAGGATTCATTAAGGAGCTACATGATTTGAACGCACATTTTAACATTTCAATATGGTCGAATCCGGATAAGAACTCTACAATCGGAAAAGAATATGTGAAAAATAGCCGCTTTATTCCTGATACTAAATGGTTGGACTATTTTAATCCCGATACAAGGAAAGAATACTGGAAAACATTGAAAGACAACATGTTTGAATACGGTGTTGATTCCTGGTGGATGGATGCCGTTGAACCAGAGAACGATGCATTAAAAGGAACAACAACTCATATAGGCATAGGCGATTTTTACAGATTAACCTATCCTTTGATGGTGAGCGAAGCTGTATATGAGGGACAGCGAGAAACAACTTCTGAAAAAAGGGTTTCAATCCTTACTCGTTCAGCATTTTCGGGACAGCAGAGATATGGAATAATCAACTGGTCGGGAGATATTGGCGGTACCTGGGATGTGTATAGAAATCAGATTGTTGCAGGATTAAATTTTACTATCACAGGGTTTCCATATTGGACAACTGATATAGGAGGGTTTTTTCGTCCGGGAAATTCTCAATACACTGACGAGAAATATCATGAACTGCTAATACGATGGTTTCAGTGGGGTACGTTCAACCCAATTTTCCGCATGCACGCTTATCAAACTGAAACAGAACCATGGAAATATGGCCAAACTGTTGAGGACAATATGCGCAAAATGATGAATCTTCGTTATAGACTGCTACCATACATATATTCAGAAGCATGGAATGTGACTGAGAACGGTTCAACAATGATGCGACCGATGGTTATGGATTTCAATAATGATGCTGAAGCGGTCAGTCAATCATATGAATTCATGTTTGGAAAAGCAATTCTTGTTGCCCCGATAACAGAAGCAGGGGCAATGCAAAGAAAAGTATATCTTCCTGATTCTGAGGATTGGTTCAACTTTTGGACAGGCGAAAATGTAAAAGGAGGTCAGACCATTATTGCTGAAGCCCCTTTGGATAAGATACCTTTGTATATAAAAGCAGGTTCAATTTTGCCAATGGGACCAATAATTCAGCACTCAAATGAAAAACCTAATGAAGCGATAGAGATAAGAGTATATGAAGGATCAGATGGTGAATTTAGCTTGTATGAAGATGAGAATGACAACTATAACTACGAAAAAGGGTTTTATTCAAGCATCACTTTCATTTGGAACGACACAAAAAGAACATTGACTATTAATGATAGGGAAGGATCTTTCCCCGGAATGATTGCTGAGCGCAATTTCAATATTGTACTTATTTCAAAAAATAAAATAGTAGGTAGTGAGACTGAAAGGATAGACAAAGCAATAAGCTATAGGGGTAGGGAAATAACAACAGGATTCTGAAAAGCATAAAAAAGCCTGCCGATTAAAGCAGGCTTTTCCATAATGTCTATTGAGCTTTAACTATTTTTGTGCTGTTGAAAGTACCATTGTCGTATCGGGTTCTTTTGATATAGATTCCACGGTCGAGAGAATTGAAATCTGAACTAATGAGACGGCCAGTTATGTTGAAATATTCTTCGCCGATAACTTTTCTGTCAGTATCAAGAGTAATTTTTTTGGAAGCAGTTGTAGCACCTGTTGTGAAGGTTATATTCTTCATATAGCTGAACTGTGCGTCAAAGTAAGTTCCATCGCCCCTTGTATTATCACTCCACCAAGAACCTGCACCAATTGCTAAAATTGAGGCATTCTGTAAGAAACTAATTACATTACTATAATCAGTTAAAGGAGCAGCAGCATCTGTAGCGATATTTACATCTGTACTAGCCTGATCAAAAGCTTTTGTGTTGTCAACCAATACAGCGAAACCAGTTTTTGAGAACTGAAGTTTTACATTTTTCCAGACTTTTGTACCAATGAAATCTTTACCGATGCCATAATCGATCATGTTAGCATCGAACCAACCACCAGTAGCGTTATAACCGAGGTAAGAGCCATTTGTAAAATACATTCTGCCCAGAGTTCCATCAAAAACAGAAATCAGGCAGCCAAGAACTTTAACTGAATCCAGATAAGTATAAACGTCAAATGATATTTCAGCTTGATCGAATGTTTTGCCTTTAAATGGATTTTCGAATGAAAGTTTTGGAGCAGCGATAGCTGAGCTTGCCTTAGCAACATCGATAACGAGTCCTCCGTCGACAGTTGTTGTATACGCAGCATCAACCTTGCTTATGTCGATAGTAGTCTGAGCATTGATAGTAAGTGATAAAAGCACTGCAATTGCTAAAAAGTAGATTTTTTTCATATTCTGTAAATTTAAGTTGTACATTAAAATAGAATTCTTTCCTGTTAGGTGCTGGCAATAATCGTCCGTTCTTTATCAGCAGTCCCTGTTTGAAATATTCATTTACAAAATTATTCGTAGTGAAAGAAATGATGGGGTAAAGAATAGTATAAGAAGTGGACAAAGAGGTAAAAATGACAAGCAGTTTTTGCCGAAAAATCAAAGCTGTGCTGCTTCAATAAATTCTTAATGTGAAATTTCGCGAAAATATGAAAATAGCAAGCTAATAAATAGTTATAAGGGTTTAATTAAAGTATCTTTAGAAAAAATATATTATTATGCACAATGATTTTGATATTCACAGATGGAATCTTGATAAGAGTAAGCTTTTAGCTAAATATCCGCAACTTACTGGTGCTGATCTTATTTGGAGGCATGAAACCAAAAATGAACTATTCAGTTCTTTGGCTGATAAGCTTGGCATTAGTCTGAAAGATTTTAAGGAACAGATGAAATGTTATTAATTTTCTATATCCGTTAATGCCCTGCGAAACTGGATTTTCTTTTCTTATCTGTAAACTTCTTTTGTTTATAAATAAACATATCAGCTTATTGCAGTAATTTTTTACTGGAAGGTATTATTTTTAAAAATAATTTATTATATTGTTTACCTGACTAAAAACACTTTGTTGTTTATAAAACGGTTAAATCTAAACAATATGAGAAATTTTCTTTTAGGAATACTGATGCTTTTTGCATTAACTTCCTTTTCCCAGACAAATGAGACTACTGCTGTAATGCCAAATGGCTGGACTGATGGTTCCGGCGGTAAAATAGAAAATTTAGAACATTTACGATGGCTGGCAATTACTAAGGAAGCGTGGGACGAAGCTTGGGTTCAAACGAGTGATATTGATGCCACAGAGACAATAAACTGGAATGTAGGGAACCATGATAAGGATGCTTCCACCGCTGAAGTTCCAATGGGATTTGAACCTATAGGTTGGAGGAGTTCATCAGGGATAGGCTATACAGGAACCTACGATGGTCAGGGACATTCGATTAGTAATTTATTTATTAACATGCCCGAAGCTTCTTCTTCTATTGGACTTTGGTATAAAACATCAGAGGCGGAAATCAAAAACATTATACTTTCAAATGTAAATATTACAGGATACCATAGTGTGGGTGGTCTTATTGGTGAAACTGATAAAGGTTCAATCAGCAATTGCAGAGTATCCG
>CAYMTR010000070.1:10209-10751 GCA_964393405.1 uncultured Prolixibacteraceae bacterium | reverse complement strand
CTTATGATGGTACACCTATTGATTTTATCAAAGGAAAGCATGAATTTCAGCAACTACCTCAAAGAGAACTTGATCTTAGTGAAGGCAATTTACAACAATACACAGCTTTATAAAAAGAAAACAGATTGTTAATCTGTATTATTGAGTTTCTAATCAGTTATTAAGGCGCCTGAGCAATCAGGTGCCTTTTTTTGCATTAAAAATCGCTTTTTTGGTATATTTGTGAAAATTTGTTTTAAGCATGCAAGAACAGGCTAATTATAACGAAGACTCCATCAAAACGCTTGATTGGCAGGAACACATACGTAGACGTCCCGGAATGTATATTGGTAAACTTGGTGACGGTTCACAAGCCGATGACGGAATCTATGTGTTGTTGAAAGAAGTAATAGATAATTCTATTGATGAGTTCATGATGGGGAACGGTAAAAAGATAGAAGTCAACATTTCTGAAGGTCAAGTCTCAATCCGTGATTATGGAAGAGGAATTCCACTTGGTAAGCTTTTAGATGCAGCATCAAAAATGAATACCGGAGCAAAAT
>CAYMTR010000070.1:0-10199 GCA_964393405.1 uncultured Prolixibacteraceae bacterium | reverse complement strand
GACTAAACGGTGTTGGTATAAAAGCTGTGAATGCACTTTCTTCATATTTTCTAATTAAGGCTATAAGAGAAGGCAATATAAAAGAGATTGAGTTCAGTAAAGGTGTAACTGTAAAAGAACACGATGTCTGTAATACAGATTTGAACAATGGCACCTCTGTTGTTTTTAGACCCGACGATACAATCTTTAAAAACTACCACTATATCAACGATTATGTTTCTTCAATGATGAAGAATTATACCTTCCTAAATTCAGGTTTGGTAATTGAATTCAATGGTGAAAAATTCTTTTCTAAAAATGGGCTGCTGGATCTTCTTAATGAATATATGGATAGCGAACCTCTTTATCCCGTAATTCATCTTAAAGGGGAAGATATTGAAGTTGCTATAACACATGGTAATCAATATGGAGAAGATTATTATTCTTTTGTAAACGGCCAGCATACTACTCAGGGAGGGACACACCTTGTCGCTTTTCGTGAAGCTATTGTAAAGACTATCCGAGACTTTTATAAAAAGGATTTTGACGCTTCTGATATCAGAGCTTCAATTATTGCTGCTGTTAGTATTAAAGTCGAAGAGCCTGTTTTTGAGTCTCAGACTAAAACAAAACTCGGTTCAAGGGATATTGGTCCGGAAGGTCCCTCTGTGCGTAATTTCGTTGCTAACTTTGTTCAAAAGGAACTTGACAATTATCTCCACAAAAATCAGGATGTAGCCGAAGTCCTGCTTAGAAGAATACAGGAATCTGAAAGGGAACGAAAGGCAATTTCCGGAATAAAACAACTTGCAAAACAGAGAGCAAAAAAATCGAGTCTTCATAATAAAAAATTAAGGGATTGCAGGATTCATTACAACTCAAATGATAACCGAAAGGACGAGAGTTGTATCTTTATTACTGAAGGTGATTCCGCAAGTGGATCAATCACAAAAAGTAGGGATGTTAATACTCAAGCTGTTTTTAGCCTTAGGGGCAAGCCTTTAAACTCTTACGGACTTACAAAAAAGATAGTTTATGAAAATGAAGAGTTTAACCTTCTTCAGGCAGCACTTAATATTGAAGAGGGAATGGACGACCTTCGTTACAATAAAGTTATAATTGCCACTGATGCAGATGTCGACGGAATGCACATCAGATTGCTACTACTGACTTTCTTCCTTCAATTCTTTCCTGAATTAATAAAAAAAGGGCATGTTTATATATTGCAAACTCCTCTTTTCAGAGTCAGAAATAAGAAGAAAACATACTACTGTTATTCAGATGAAGAAAAGCAGGACGCAATTAAGAAACTTGGTCCTAAACCTGAAATAACAAGATTTAAAGGCTTAGGTGAAATCTCTCCTGATGAATTTAAAGCATTCATTGGTGAAAACATCAAACTTGAACCCGTTACATTGCATAAAGGTGATTCAGTAAAACAACTTCTTGAATTTTATATGGGGAAAAATACTCCCGAAAGGCAAGAGTTTATTATCGCGAACTTATACATAGAAAAGGATGATCTTAATTGATTTTTAGCTTGTGTAGGGTCAGAATTAAAAATTGAAAATGGAAACTGAAGAATTAAATACCGGTCAACCTGAGGAAACACCACATAGTCCCGAAAAGTTTGAGCTGAAACACCTTTCAGGGATGTATCAGACTTGGTTCCTTGACTACGCATCTTATGTAATATTAGAAAGGGCTGTTCCCTATGTAAATGACGGATTCAAACCTGTCCAGAGGAGAATTCTGCATGCAATGAAGGAAATGGATGATGGTCGCTTTAATAAGGTTGCTAACATTATTGGACAAACCATGCAATACCACCCGCATGGTGATGCCTCCATTGGTGACGCCCTTGTTCAGTTAGGACAGAAAGACCTGCTTGTTGAAACTCAGGGTAACTGGGGAAATATTCTCACGGGTGACGGTTCTGCTGCTCCACGATATATTGAAGCCCGATTGTCGAAGTTTGCCCTTGAAGTAACTTTTAATCCTAAAACAACGAAGTGGCAGCTTTCATACGATGGAAGGAAAAGAGAACCAGTAACTCTTCCTGTTAAATTTCCGCTATTGCTTACCCAGGGAGTTGAAGGTATAGCTGTAGGACTTTCTTCAAAGATACTTCCTCATAACTTTAATGAATTGATTGATGCCTCCATATTACACCTGAAAGGTAAACCATTTGAGATTTACCCCGACTTCCCGACCGGAGGAATGATAGACGTTTCAAAGTATGCTGATGGGATGAGGACTGGTGGCGTTAGAATCAGGGCGAAAATTGAAAAATTGGATGGTAAAACTCTCGTTATTACTGAAGTCCCTTTTGGACGAACTACTTCTTCACTTATTGAATCTATTGTAAAAGCTAACGAGAAGGGTAAAATAAAGATTAAACGAATTGATGACAATACTGCTGCAAATGTTGAGATTATAATTCAATTAGCCGCTGGAGTGTCAAGCGACAAAACAATTGACGCATTATACGCTTTTACTGATTGTGAAATACCCGTTTCTCCAAATGCTTGTATTATTGAAGATGATAAACCCCATTTCGTTGGTGTAAGTGAAATTCTTAGGAAGAATACCGACCAAACTGTTGAATTGCTTAAGCTTGAACTCGAAATAAGGAAGTCGGAGCTTGAAGAAATGTGGCATTTTACGAACCTTGAGAAAATATTTATCGAAGAAAAAATATATAAGGATAAAGAATTCGAGGAAAGCAAGAATATTGAAGAAGCAATTGCACACATTGATAGTAGGCTTACTCCGTGGAAACCAAAATTCAGAAGGGAAATAACGTCAGATGATATTTTGAAGCTCCTTGAGATTAAGATGGGAAGAATACTGAAGTTTAATAAAGAAAAGGCTGATGACTATATTTTATCACTGGAGGACGAGATTGCCGAAATTCTTCTAAATATCGAAAATATAATCCCATATACAATTGATTATTTTAAAAGGATCAAAAGCAAATACGGCGCTAACCGAGATAGAAAAACAGAAATTCGAAGCTTTGAAAATATTGTTGCAAGTAAGGTAGTTGTTGCCAATGAAAAACTATATATAGACTACGAAGAAGGATTCATGGGCACAGGATTAAAAAAAGCTGAATACATCTGCGATTGTTCAGATATGGATGATGTTATTGTATTCAGAAAGGAAGGTACTTATTTTGTTACAAAGATTTCAGAAAAAGCTTTCATTGGGAAAAATATTCAATATATAGCTGTTTTTAAGAAAGACGATAACAGAACAATCTATAATGTGGTATATCGGGATGGTAAAGCTGGGGCAACATATATGAAACGTTTTGCTGTTACTGGTGTTACACGAGATAAGGAATATGATATAACTCAAGGAACTTCCGGATCAAAGATTCTCTATTTTAGCGCAAATCCAAATGGTGAAGCTGAAGTTCTTAGAGTAACTCTTAAACCTAAACCAAGATTAAAGAAGCTAATATTTGAAGTTGATTTAAGTGAACTCGCCATCAAAGGAAGGCAATCAATGGGCAATGTTGTTACAAAGAACGATGTTCATAAAATAACGCTTAAAGAAAAAGGTCTTTCTACTTTAGGAGGAAGAAAAATATGGTTCGATCCTGATGTTAAAAGAATAAACGCTGATAATAGAGGAGACTACCTTGGTGAATTTTTGGGCGATGATAAGATATTGGTTATCTATAAGAATGGTGAATTCGAGCTTTACAATTTTGACCTTGAAAACCATTTCAACGGTGAAATACTTGTAGTCGAGAAATTTAATCCTGATAAAACAATGTCAGTTGTTTATTGGGATCAGGAACAGGGATTTTATTACGTTAAACGATTCCAGATTGAGTCTGATCTTCCTGTTGCAAAACCTCAAAATTTCATTGGTGAAACCCCGGATAATAAACTTATTAGCATTACCTGGGTCCACTATCCAAGATTAGAACTTGAATTTGGAGGTAAAAACAAAGAGCGGGAAAACGAAATTATTGAAGTGGCTGAATTTATTGGAGTAAAATCTTACAAGGCTAAAGGTAAGCGTCTTACAAATTTTCAGGTTAAAAATATCAAAGAAATAGAACCAGTAGTTAAAGATGAAACTGATCATGTTCCTGTTCTTGAGGATGAAGAAAATATAAAGGACATTGGAATCGACGATGTGCCTTTTGAAATTGACAGAGGAACAGATAAAGAAGATGAAAACCCTAATCAAATGTCACTTTTCTGAAAATAATTTGATTATGCGGATATATCTTATTGGTTATATGGGTAGTGGGAAATCAACTGTTGGTAAAGAATTAGCTACTTCTTTGAAAATGCAGTTCCTGGACCTTGATAATTATATTGAAAAAAGGAATTTTAAAACCATACCTGAAATCTTTGCATCTGAAGGAGAAAGCAGCTTTAGAAAGATTGAACAAAAAGCTTTACACGAAGTTTCTGAGTTTGATAATGTTATTATTGCAACAGGTGGAGGTGCTCCTTGTTTCTTCGATAACATGGATTTAATAAAAAAAACCGGAGTCTCTATTTATCTTAACGGCAGTTCAAGAATATTAGCTGAAAGATTATTGAATTCAAAGATTGACAGACCGCTAATTAAAGGGAAATCAAAAGAAGAACTTATTTCTTTTTTAGCTGAGACTCTTTCGAAAAGAAACGAATGGTACAGACAAGCAGATGTAATTCTTGACTTTGATCACGATATTTCTACTGAAGAAGTTTTAAACTCATTGCAAGGAATGATTTAAACTGTTCTTCTTGTTTTTCATTTTGTCTTTTGTTAAATTGTGGAACAAATATTTTATATTATTTGACAATTTAATTCCCAATATCACTTCATGACAATGAAAAACATTATCATTATTGGCTTGTTTGCGATTTTATCATTAAGTGCCTGTACTTCTTCTCAGAAATACAAAACTTTAAAAAAAACCGATTCAATTGGATACTCTTATGAGCAAGTAACCAACGATCCTCTTAAAACTCGTATTTACACTCTTAAAAATGGACTGAAAGTATATCTTTCCCCAAATGCAGATGAACCTCGTGCTACTTGTTTAATAGGTGTAAGGGCAGGATCTACTTCTGATCCGATTGAAACTACTGGTCTGGCACACTACTTTGAGCATATGATGTTTAAAGGTACTAGTAAAATGGGAACTGTTAACTGGGAAGAAGAAAGCAAGTTAATCGCTCAAATTGAACAATTGTATGAAAAACATAAAACTACTTCTGATCCTATAGAAAAAAAGAAAATTTATGCAGAAATAGACAGAGTTTCTCAGGAAGCAGCAAAATATGTTGCGACTAATGAATACGATAAGCTTATGTCTTCAATTGGAGCCAAAGGGACAAATGCAGGTACGGGCTATGAATCAACTGTTTATATAAACGATGTTCCTGTTAATGAACTTGAGAGATGGGCAATTCTTGAAAGCGAAAGGTTCCACGGGATTATCCTTCGACTTTTCCATACAGAACTCGAAACTGTTTACGAAGAATTTAATATGTATCAGGACAGAGACTCTGAAAGGCAATTTCAGGCTTTGATGAAAAACCTTTTCCCCACTCATCCTTATGGAAGAGACATTGTTGGCTTCCCCGAACATTTAAAGAATCCTTCAATGATTAATATTCAGAATTTCTTTAAAACCTATTATGTGCCAAATAATTTGGCTGTTGCTATTTCTGGGGATATTTCATACGAAGAGACAATTAAACTGATTGATAAATATTTTGGAGATCTGGAATATAAAGAATTACCTGTAAGAGATGAAATTAAAGAAATTCCGATCAATAGTGTTATTAGCAAAGAAGTAAAAGGACCAGAACCCGAAAACGTGATGTTGGCATTTCGTGTTGGAGGAATCGGCTCTGTAGATCAGCCCTATTTTGATGTAATTAATATGATTTTAAGTAACAATAGCGCCGGATTGATAGATCTTAACCTCGTGCAGAAACAGAAAGTTCTTTATGCTTATTCTTTTTATTATGCTTTGAAAGATTATGGTATAATGGCTTTTCAATCAGCTCCTATACAAAATCAAACACTTGAAGATGTAAAAGATTTGTTGCTTGATGAAGTTGAAAATATCAAAAAAGGCGAGTTCGATGAATGGTTAATTCAGGCAGTTGTTAATGACCTTAAACTTCAACAGATAAAAAGACAAGAAGAAAACAGAGGAAGGGCTTTTGAATTAATGGGCAATTTTACTGACGGTCTTTCACGCGAAAAAGCTCTTAGTTATATCGATAGCTTAGAATCATTGACCAAGGAAGATATAGTCCGATTTGCTAATGAAAAATTTTCTGAGAATTATGTTGTTGTGTATAAACGACAGGGAGAGAATTCTGAATTAGTCAAAGTTGAAAAACCGGCAATAACAGCAGTGCCTGTTAATCGCGAACTTCAATCAGATTTTGCAGATACGTTTACAAAAATTAAATCTCCTGATGTTGAACCTGTCTTTGTGAATTTTGAAGAAAAAATTAAAAAAGACAAACTGAAAGATGGTTGTGATTACTACTATTTAAAAAATGAATCAAATGAACTCTTTTCTCTGTATTACATAGTTGATATGGGGAAATGGCACAGTTTGAAGACCGAACTTGCTGTTGGATATCTTAAGTATATCGGAACAGAAAAATTCAATGCTCCTGATTTCCAGAAAGAGCTTTATAAATACGGTCTTACCTTAGATGTTTCTACTGATGAAGAACGCTCATATATAATGATCAAAGGGCTAAACAGTAATCTTGATAAAGGAATTGAATTGCTTGAACATATTCTTTCAAATGCTAAGGCTGATAGTCAGGCCTATTCAGATTATGTTGGGAGGATTCTTAAGGATCGTGACGATCAGAAAGCAGACCAGAATTCTATAATTAATGCGATGTTCAGATATGGAGTTTATGGTGATGATAATCCTGTTAAATATCTCTTGAACGAAACTGAATTGAAAGCCGTTGATCCTGAAGAATTAGTGAAGATTATTAAAGAAATTACTTCTTATGAGCATAAGGTATTTTACTACGGACCGACTGATTTTAGCCCGGTAATGTCTATGCTTAAAGAAAAACATGTATTACCAGAGCAATTATTTGATATCCCCGCTCCTAAACAATTTAAAGAGATAGTTAACGATAGAAGTAATGTTTATGTCGTTGATTTCGACATTAATCAGGCGAATATTATACTGGTTTCTAATGGAAAGGAATTTTCAAAAGAATTGATTCCTGCTGCTAGAATTTACAATGAATATTACGGTAGCGGACTCTCTTCTGTAATTTTCCAGGAAATCAGGGAATCAAAGGCTCTTGCATACTCAGCATACTCATGGTATGAAATGGGCTCAAAACCCGGAAGATTGAACGTGCTTGGTGGGTTTATTGGTACTCAGGCTGATAAATTGCCAATTGCAACATCATCCTTAATAGGCCTTCTGGAAAATATGCCTAAGGCTGAGTCGCAATACGATATGGCAAGAGAATCTATTGTTAAGAAAATTAATACTGAGAGAATAACAAAGGCTAAAGTCTTCTGGAGTTGGCTTGATAATAATGATTTAGGTATTAACTACGATATTCGTAAGGATGAATATGAAGCTGCTAAAAGTATGTCAATTACAGATTTTGAAAAGTTTTTCAATGAAAATATAAAGGGACAAAATTATACTTATTTGATTTTCGGTAAAAAGGAAGTCCTTAACCAAAATGCACTAAAATCTCTTGGAGAGGTTAAGGAACTTAGCATTACTGAGCTGTTTGGGTATTAATTCTAAATCAATCAATCCGGTATACGGATGATATAAATGAATAGGGCAGGTGTAACAACACCTGCCCTTATTCTTTATTCTTTGTATATGGTTTATATTTCTTTCTGATAAATCCGGTATTTCTTATAAACTACTCCACCCATTCTTTCCATCTCAGAATTTCGTTTATCGTTATATTCCAAACCAAGGTGCGAATCAATAACATTCAACTTGTATTTCTTGGCAGAATTCATCATTTTTATCCCCATTGCGACATCTATACCCCTGCCCTGATAATCTGGTCTGATTGACCCGAGTAGGGTGATTAGACGTCCAGACTTTACGCCATATTTGAAAACTTTAAAAATTCCAAAAGGAAGAAGCCTTCCCCTGCACTTTTGAAGTCCCAAACCGTAATCAGGCATCCCGATTACATTACCTATTAATTCATTTTTCTCGTTGTAAACTACTTTTATAAAAGCAGGATGCAAAAGTATTATATATCTGTTGGCATAATCATTCATCTCCTTTTCAGAGAAAGGGGTAAATCCGTATATTCCTCCAAAAGTCTCATTTATAAGTGTCAATACAGGTTTAATAATTGGTCGGAACTGAAGCCTGCTTTTGAATTCTACTATTCGTAAGTTCTTATTATTCCTTTCAAAACGCTCTGCAACTTTCTCATATATAGGCGGATATTTTTCGGGAATATCTATTTTGTATGACCATAGATCAACCTTTTTTGTATATCCCATTTTTTCAATGAATTCAACTGAATATGGAAAGTTACAGTTTGATGCAATTACATGTGGCTCATCGTAGCCCTCAAAAAGAAATCCCTGCGGATCTTTGTCAGAAAAAGCCAAAGGTCCAATGATTCTGTTCATCCCTTTTCCTTTTGCCCACTCAGTGATGTAGTTTATCATCGCTTCAAAAACTTCAAAATCGTTCCATGTTTCAACAAACGAGAACCTGCCGTCTTTTTCATCATGGGCTTTATTGTAATCATTATGTATTACTCCCATACAGCGACCAACTACTTTATCTTCTTTAATTGCAAGAATCAAAACCGTGTCGCAATGGTCAAACGATTTGTTTTTCTTTGGATCAAAGAATTCCCAGTCATCCATGTAGATTGAAGGAATCCAGTTTTTATGGTCTTTATGTATTTTTTCAGGGAGATAAATGAATTCGCGTAAATCCTTTTTTGTTTTTACTTCTTTAATAGAAATTTTCATATACTAGTTTATAAGCTTGATTATAGGATATTAACTCCATAGTCTCGAGGTCTCATCCCGGCAATTAATAAAAATTAAAAGTAAGTATAAATTGAAAAAAAAAAAATTTCACAACTTTTTTTGATAAATCAGGTAATTTACGCAACCCACTCTTCCTAATAGCTCCGCTTTTCTTTGAGTTCTCTTTATCCCTCAAATATTAATGATCATGAAGTAGCCTCCTCGTCAATAAACCAAAATAATTCACCCCACTCAGGCTTTATATTCGAAGCAGGGTATTCAGGTTTAGAAGAAAGTGCAGTTTTTCTGATTATACCCGACTTATTTTTACCCGTAACAATAAAAATTACTTTAGTAGAATTATTGATAACTGTTCCTGTTAAGGTGATACGCTTTTGCCCAGTTTCTGGGTGTATTGTTATTTCGCAAATTTTATTTGTTGTGAACAAATCCATTCTGTCAGGAAATATTGAAGCAACATGACCGTCATCTCCCATACCTAATAAAATCAGGTCAAACTGGGGTAGCTCCCTGAACTCCTGAACATGTTTGGTTATTTCTTTTGAGTAACGTAACAATTCTTCTTCGGGATCTTTTTCACCCATAATCCTGTGTGTGCTTTCAGCACTGATTCCTGAGGGTTTCAACCATAGTTCATTTGCCCATTTATAGTTGCTTTCGTCATCCCCAAAAGGCACACACCTTTCGTCGACCCACCAGATATCGAAGCGCTCAAATAACAGTGCATTACCATATTTTTCAGTGAAATATTTAAACATTTTCCTTGGGGTACTTCCCCCGGAAATAGCTATGTTTATCGTTCTCTTTTTTATTCTGGATGTTAATTCCTTCAATTCCTTAATTACCTCTTCAGAAATTGAATCGTTGTCTTTTAGAATCCTAATCATATTTCCTGGTATTATTATAGTAATTCTTAAGCTGAATGTTGAGCTTTCTGTATCTGGTAATTCCAATTATTAAAAATACAGCGCTCGATACCAATGATATAATTCCAATCCACAGAATTGAGCCTAATTGGTTGAGCTGTATTATTGTTAATCCTGCAAGGACAAGGTAAAGAGAAGTTCTTATATATGCAAAAAGAGTTCTTTCGTTGGCAAGCCTTGTTCTCTCAATTGCTAAGTAATCTCTTAGAATAATTTCTTCCTTAACATTATAAGGCAAATCCTCATTTCTAAATATATTCTTCATAAAATTTATAATTCACA
>CAYMTR010000069.1:0-10774 GCA_964393405.1 uncultured Prolixibacteraceae bacterium | reverse complement strand
GGTTGATCCGCTGGTAGTTATGTTCTCTATTCCTTTATCAATCATAGGTGCTGTTTTGGCATTAGCTCTTACTAACACTCCGTTAAGCATCTATGGTATGCTTGGTTTTGTAGTACTTATTGGTCTTGTTGCCAAGAATGCCATATTGTTAGTTGACTTTTCGATTGAAGCAATGAGGCAAGGAAAAACAGTTGATGAAGCTCTAATTGGTGCTGTTAAGATCAGAACTCGTCCAATACTTATGACTGCCTTGTCAACAGTTGTAGGAATGCTTCCTGTTGCGCTTTCAACAGGTTCGGGTGCTGAACTTCGCAATGGAATGGCATGGGTTATCATTGGAGGTATGGTATTATCGACTTTACTTACCTTGGTTGTAGTTCCAGTTGTATTTAAGATTTTCCATTCCAGGAAACGTAAGAAACAAGCTATAGATATAGAAATGTTATTGCTGGAACAATAAATTTTTACCGTATTCCGTAGGGGCGACCACAAGGGTCGCCCTTATATTTATGATTGCCCCTACGAATAAAATTTGGTAATATTTAAATGACAAACAAATATCTATTTCTATGGATAATAATCAAATTATAGGTGAGGTTCTGCTCAAGATGATAGGATATTTTGAGCAGGATGCTATGAGGATAAACCATGCCCTCAAAGTATATGGTTTTGCGGGTGCTATTGCCCGTAAAGAAAAGATTTCTGATAAAAGCATCAGGCAGAAATACTTCAAGACGAAGACAGGTATTGAAATAATTGAAAGTATGTATATGTAAATTTCAAAAAGTACTACTTTTATATCTGCATTAAAAAATATTCAAAATGAAGATAAAAGTATTAGTACTTTTTGCCATCATAGCTTTGGTAAGTTGTCAGGATAAGACTGAAAATAAGGACTCAAAAATAGTTACTTATTGTAATCCCCTTGATATAAGTTATAGGTTTTGCCTTGATGAACCGTCGAGGCGAGAAGCAGCTGATCCAACTATTGTAACTTTTAAAGACAAGTACTTTTTGTTTGCTTCAAAATCGAGTGGATATTGGTATTCTGATGATTTGAAATCATGGAAATTTGTTGAGACCTATGAAATTCCGGTGGAAGAATATGCCCCTACTGTTGTTGCATTGGGAGACACGCTTTATTTCCTGGCTTCATCGACAGAGAAAAGCACAATTTATAAATCGACAGATCCTTTAAACGGTAAATGGATTGTGGCTGTAGAAGCACTTGAAATTCCTGTTTGGGATCCAGCATTTTTTCTTGACGACGACAATCGCCTTTATCTCTATTGGGGTTGTTCGAATCAGACCCCACTTTATGGCGTTGAAGTTGATTATACTAACAACTTTTCTTTCAAAAGTAAACCGGTTGAATTGAAATATCCGAATCCTGATGCGTTTGGCTGGGAAGTACCCGGCGATTATAATACACTTAAAGGACAAAGTCCGTGGATTGAAGGAGCTTGGGTAAATAAGCATAAGGGCAAATATTACTTACAATATGCAGGACCGGGCACTGAATATAAAGCATACTCTGACGGAGTTTATGTGGCTGAAAATCCACTAGGACCTTTTACAGTTTCAAAGCATAATCCCTTTTCTTATAAGCCAGAAGGTTTTGCCGCAGGGGCAGGCCACGGCAGTACATTCAAAGACAAGTACGGTAACTATTGGCACATTGGTACAGCCACAATTTCTGTAAAGCACATGTTTGAAAGGAGATTGGCCCTGTATCCTACCTTTTTTGATTCTGATGGAGTGCTTTACACTTCAACAAGGTTTGGCGATTATCCTTTTATAATTCCAAATAAAAAAATAGAAAAGCCTGAAGATATATTCGCCGGATGGATGCTGCTTTCATACAAAAGTAAGGTTGAGGTTTCATCAGAGATAGATACTTTACCGGCGTCGTTTATTACTGATGAAGATATAAGAACATATTGGGCGGCACAAAGCGGTGGCGAAAATGAATGGGCACTTGTTGATCTTGGGGAACCGTGTGATGTTTATTCGGTTCAATTAAATTTTGCCGAGCATAACACTAAGATTTATGGAAGGCAGAAGGATCTGTATCACAGATATGTTTTGGAATGTTCGAACGATAAAATTAACTGGAATATTTTGTCTGATGCTTCGGAGAATGTAATAGATAATTCCCACGTATATATTCAACTGGATGAAAAAGTAAAGTGCAGATATTTAAGAGTTAAGAATGTTAAAGTTCCTGATGGGAATTTTGCTTTAAGCGGATTTAGGGTATTTGGAAAAGGTAAGGGTAGTGCTCCTGAAATGCCTGTATCGTTTACTTTTGTGAGGGATAATGATGACAAGCGAAATGTAAAACTCAGCTGGAGCAAGTCGGAGGGAGCTACCGGTTATAACATCTGCTACGGTACCGACAGTAATAAGTTATATCATACTTACATGATTTATGACGATACTTCGATTGAAATAAGGAGCTTAAATTCAGAGCAGTCGTATTATTTTACCATCGAATCGTTTAACGAAAACGGGATATCAAAATGAAAGTTAGGACAGCAACAATTATTGGAGCTTCAGGATTAGTAGGAAGTCATATACTGAGATTATTACAAGAAGATGGAGATTTTGATGAAATACGGCTATTGCTTCGTAGGAGCCTATCTCCCGTTAATCCCAAGGTCAGGGAAGTGATTATTGACTTCAATGACAAAGAAGCATTGAAATCCGGAATGGAAGGGAGTGATGTTGTTTTTTGTGCTATTGGGACTACCAATAAAAAAGTAAAAGGAGATAAAGCTGCATACAGAAAGGTTGACTACGATATACCTGCCAATGCAGCAAGGTTTTGTGGGGAGGTAGGGTGCAATAAATTTGCTCTGGTTTCATCGGTTGGGGCAAACAGTAAGAGCAAGAATTTCTACCTTCAGCTTAAGGGTGAAGTTGAAGATTTACTTACAAATTCAAAGATTAAGTCCGTTTCAGTTTTCAGGCCTTCAATGATAATGGGCAAAAGACAAGAATTCCGTTTGGCTGAAGAGATAGCGAAAGTATTGATGAACCCTGTTTCTTTTTTGTTTCCTTCAAATATGAAACCGATTTATGCTTCTGAAATAGCAAAAGCAATGATTTCAGCCTCAAAGTTGGAAAAAGAAGGGGTAAACATCTTCCATTACAAAGAGATAAAAGAATTAAATAAATAGAAATTAGAAAGTTATTTAGTATGAGCATTTTAAAAGTAGGAATTGTCGGATATGGCAATTTAGGAAAAGGAGTAGAGAAGGCTATCAGCCAAAATAGTGATATAGAGTTAGTAGCAGTATTCACAAGAAGATCACCCGAAGGATTGGAGGGCTATTCCAAAATGGTTTCAATTAATCAGATTGAAGAATACAAAGGAAAGATTGATGTAATGATTCTTTGCGGAGGATCTTCAACTGACCTGCCGGAGCAGGGGGCCGCTATTTCCAAAATGTTCAACACCATTGATAGTTTTGACACACATGCAAAAATCCCTGAATATTTTAATAAAGTAGATGAGTCATCAAGAAGTAACGGTACACTTAGCCTTATTTCAACAGGCTGGGATCCGGGGGTCTTTTCACTTATTAGATTGCTTGGGCAAAGTGTTCTTCCTCAGGGAGAAGACTATACTTTCTGGGGAAAAGGTGTAAGTCAGGGCCATTCAGACGCCATTAGACGGATAGACGGTGTTAAGAATGGGATTCAGTATACAATACCTATTGAAAAAGCACTTGATAAAGTACGTTCAGGGGAAACGCCAAAACTATCAACATCTGAGAAACACGAAAGGGTTTGTTATGTAGTTGCCGAAGAGGGGGCAGACAAACAAAAAATCGAGAAGGCAATTGTTACAATGCCTAACTACTTCAGTGATTATAATACTACAGTCAATTTTATTACTGAAGAAGAGTTAAAAGCAAACCATTCAGGAATGCCTCACGGAGGGTTTGTATTCCGTTCAGGAATTACAGGAAAGAGCACAAAACAGAGGATTGAGTTCAGTCTGGCATTAGGGAGCAATCCTGAGTTTACAGCCAGTGTTTTGGTTGCATATGCAAGGGCAATAGGGAAAATGGCAAAAGAAGGACAAATAGGAGCGCGCACAGTCTTCGATATACCTTTTGGATATTTATCACCATTGTCGGCTGAAGAGTTAAGGAAAAACCTGTTATGAAGAAGCCTTATTTTGAATAATCAAATTGATATTATGAAGAATTTATTTCAAAGATTAAACCAAATTGTGATAGCAATGAGTTTATTGATTGCTACTACTTGTTGTGGTGAGCAGTTTGAGACAATACCAGCAAATAATAAAAATATCGAATACACCGGGAGAATAGATTTTTCTGATCCCCTTGCTCCAAGGTTTTCATATTCAGGAGTTTCAATAAGAGCAAGCTTTACTGGTACAGGCATCTCAATGATAATGGATGATGATACCGGAGAAAATTATTATAACCTTATTCTTAATGGCGAGGTAATTGATACCGTTAAAATATCAAAAGGCAAGAAAACATATAAGATTGCAGAGAACCTTGAAAACAAAACTCATGAGATTGAGATTTTCAGACGTACGGAACTAACATTCGGTAAGACACAGTTTTTTGGTTTCATTATTGAGGGGGGTTCACTGCTACCCATTGAGAATAAAAGAGAACGGTTGATTGAATATATTGGGAATTCAATTACTTGTGGTTATGGAAATGAGGGAGATTTAAGCCAGACTTTTATCCCTGAGACTGAAAACCATTATATGACTTATGCCGCAATAACATCTAGAAACCTTAATGCACGTCATTTTGCAGTATGTAGGTCAGGAATAGGAATTTATAGAAATTTTGATGGTCCTGAAACAGGAAGCGAAGATTGCATGACAAACCTTTACTCCAGAATGTTTTTATATGATGAAAGTCCGCTCTATGCCTTTGAAGAAAAGCCTGATTTGGTATGCATAAATTTGGGTACTAATGATTTCAGCGTAAACAAAGGGGATTCGGCGCTATATGTAAGCAATTATTTCAGGTTTATAGACACGATACAATCAAAATATGAAAAGCCGGATATTCTTTTGTTGTTAGGCTCAATGATTACTGAACCGTTACTTTCAAACATTCGGGGATATCTTGAATTTATTGCCGATTCAGCAAACAGTAAGGGGAAAGGAAACGTCTATTTCTTTGAAATGTCGGGACAAACAGGTGATTTGGGGATAGGGACTGATTATCATCCTTCAGTTGAACAGCATAAGAAGAATGGAGCAGAACTGACTGAGTTTATCAAATCGATTAAAGGGTGGTAAAAATCACTGATACTTGTATTTGAAGATTGTATCATCAATGATAGTATCTTCCTTTATTTCGCTCAGGTTTAGGTATTCTTCCTTGAAATTAACATCACGGTGGTAATCTTTTTGTTTTTCGATGTATTTATAAACGGAGTTTACCTGGCTTCTTGTGTGTGAAAAGGCGCAGTAACCCTCCTGCCAGTTGAAACCGTGGCTCTTAAGGATATGGTGGTTTATAAAATAAGACGACTGACGCTTGACCTCCCTTACAAAATCAGCTACTGATACTGATGGACTAAGTTTAACCAACAGATGTATATGGTCTTCAGTACCATTGGCAATAATCAACCTATGTCCCAATTCATTGATGAGGATTTCAATAAATTGGTATATTTCCTGTTGCCTATAAAAATTGAGTTTAGAATCTTTCCCCTTGACGGCAAAAACAATATGGAAATACAGCTGGGTGTAGGTTGTAGCCATTGTTCTGTCTTTATGTTTTAAAGATAAAAATAAAATCTGATAAAAATAAATTCCTTGATATATTAAAAAACAGTTTATCAAGAAGTTATTGATTAAGTGTTTATGTATCCAATCTTAATTTGGATGTTGTTTTTTCTCTTTTGGAATTTGTTATATAGTAGATTTTATATATTTGTAGACTTTTTTAAAATCAGGCATTTTGCACATTATGGACAAGAAATTTTCTGAATATAAACAGTTCGACTTATCTCAAATTAATAAAGAAATTCGTAAGCGCTGGGAAGACGATGATACCTTCCACAAAAGTATAACAACCCGAGAAGGTAAACCTACATTTGTTTTTTATGAAGGTCCTCCAAGTGCCAATGGTATGCCGGGCATACATCACGTAATGGGCAGGGCTATAAAAGATATCTTCTGTCGTTATAAAACGATGCAGGGTTTTCTTGTAAAACGGAAGGCAGGTTGGGATACTCATGGACTACCGGTAGAACTGGGTGTTGAAAAAATGCTTGGCATTACAAAAGAAGATATTGGAAAGTCGATATCAGTTGCTGATTATAATAATGCTTGCCGTAAGGAAGTGATGAAATATACCCGCGAATGGGAAGAGCTTACCCGTCAGATGGGCTATTGGGTCAATATGGATGAACCTTATATTACTTACGATTCACGCTATATTGAAACTCTATGGTGGTTATTGAAACAGCTATATAACAAAGGTTTATTATACAAGGGATATACAATTCAACCCTATTCACCAGCTGCAGGTACAGGTTTAAGTTCTCACGAATTAAACCAGCCTGGGTGCTATCGGGATGTGAAAGACACAACAGCAACTGCTCAGTTTAAAATTATCAAGGATCAAAAATCATCATTCCTTTTCGAAGGTGTTGAAACTGAACTTTTCTTCCTTGCATGGACTACAACCCCGTGGACTTTGCCCTCAAATACAGCATTGGCAGTAGGTCTGAAAATCACATATGTGAAGGTACGTTCATATAATCCATATACAGGTCAGCCTGTAACGGTTATATTGGCAAAAGACCTTATAAATAATCATTTTAATCAGAAGAACGTAGAACTCGAAATAGAAGATTATGAAGCAGGCTCTAAAGCAATTCCTTTTAAGATTCTAGGAGAGTATACCGGATCTGAATTGATTGGAGTGAATTACGAGCAGCTGATTCCTTTTGTTAAACCTGAAGGAGATGCTTTCAGAGTTATTCCCGGCGACTATGTTACTACTGAAGACGGTACTGGGATTGTTCATATAGCTCCGACATTTGGTGCAGACGACGACCGTGTTGCAAAGCAGGCAGGGATAGTCCCCCTTATCATGATTGACAAGGAAGGCAAAAGGCAGGCGATGGTTGACCGTACAGGTAAGTTTTATCATATTGATGACCTTGATGAAGATTGGGCAAAAGAATATGTGAACGAAGAAGTATATCGCGATTTTGCTGGCAGGTATGTTAAGAATGCTTATGATGATACTTTAACTGAAAATGATCCGACTCTTGATATCGATATTTCAGTAATGCTGAAGAAAGAAAACAAGGCTTTCAAAGTTGAAAAGCATGAGCATACATATCCTCATTGCTGGAGAACCGATAAGCCTGTTTTATATTACCCCCTTGATTCGTGGTTTATAAAAACTACTGCGATGAAAGACCGGATGATAGGACTAAATAAAACTATCAACTGGAAACCTGAAAGTACAGGTACAGGCCGATTTGGCAACTGGCTTGAAAACCTGGTTGACTGGAATCTTTCGCGCTCCCGCTACTGGGGCACACCGCTGCCTATATGGCGTACCGAGGACAGGAGTGAAGAGATTTGTATAGGTTCTGCTGAAGAATTGATTTTAGAAATTGAGAAATCTGTTAAGGCAGGTTTTATGTCAGAAAATCCATATAAGGGATTTGTTGTTGGCGTTAATACTAAAGAAAACTACGAAAAGATTGATTTCCATCGTCCCTATGTAGATGAAATAATACTTGTTTCAAAAGAAGGAAAGAAGATGTTCCGCGAGACTGACCTCATCGATGTTTGGTTTGATTCAGGAGCTATGCCTTATGCCCAGATGCATTATCCATTCGAGAATAAAGAAACATTTGGTGAAGTTTTTCCGGCCAACTTTATTGCAGAAGGGGTTGATCAAACACGAGGATGGTTCTTTACCTTACATGCTATTGCTACCATGGTTATGGATGGCGTATCATTTAAAAATATTATTTCCAACGGACTTGTCCTTGATGCGAAGGGCAACAAGATGAGCAAGAGACTTGGAAATGCCGTTGATCCTTTTGATACAATTGAGAAATATGGATCTGACCCACTTCGTTGGTATATGATCACGAATGCTCAGCCGTGGGATAACCTTAAATTCGATTTAACAGGGGTGGATGAAGTAAGAAGAAAATTCTTTGGCACTCTCTATAATACATACAGTTTCTTTGCCCTATATGCAAATATTGACGGGTTCAGATATTCTGAAAATGATATACCTCTTGAACAGAGACCTGAGCTCGACCGCTGGATTCTATCCCTACTTAATTCACTGATCAAGGAAGTAAAAGAAAGCTACGAGAGTTATGAGCCTACAAGGGCAGGCAGGGCTATTTCTGATTTTGTTTCAGAGAACCTCAGCAACTGGTTTGTCCGCCTTAGCCGTAAACGCTACTGGGGAGGAGAAATGACTGCCGACAAGCTATCAGCATATCAAACACTGTATACCTGTCTGGTGAATGTAGCAAAATTAGCTTCACCAATAGCACCATTCTATATGGACATGCTATATTCCGACCTGAATAAAGTTTCTGGAAAAGAAGGCGACCAGAGTGTACACATTTCTACGTTTCCGGATTATAAAGAAAGTTTTATAGATAAGGAACTTGAGGAGAGGATGGACATTGCCCAGAAGATTTCAAGCATGGTGCTTGGTCTTCGACGTAAGGAGAAATTAAAAGTTCGTCAGCCTCTGGCAAAGATAATGGTGCCGGTTTTGAACCTACATTTCAAAGATCAGCTTAAAGCGGTTGAAAATATTATCCTTTCAGAGATAAATGTAAAAGAGATTGAGTATATATCAGGCGATGCCGGATTGATAAAAAAGAAAATAAAACCTAATTTCAAGACCTTAGGTCCAAAATACAGCAAGCTGATGAAGCAAATATCAGCAGCTATAGCTCAAATGGGACAGTCAGATATTAATGATATTGAAAGTAAGGGAACATATGACATCTTAATTGAAAACGAGAAGATTACGTTAGGAAAAGAAGATGTTGAAATTCTATCTGAAGATATACCGGGGTGGCTTGTTGCAAGTGAAGGTTCTATTACAGTTGCACTGGATATAAACGTAACAGATGACTTACGTCATGAAGGAATTGCAAGAGAATTCGTAAATCGTATACAGAACATCAGAAAGGAAAGTGATTTTGAAGTTACTGACAAAATAAAAGTTCAGATACAAAAGAATGACCTTTTCAATGAAGCTCTTTTGAAACATAATGAATACATCAGCAATCAAACATTGGCCTCATCATTGATTCTGGTCGATAGCATCGACAACGCAAATGCACGACAAGTTGATATAGATGAGATTGTTACTAGTGTTTTGATTGAGAAGCAGCAATAATATACATGCTACTCTGATTGTCGAATGTTTTTTTTGTTACTTTTGGTAAAATTTAAAAAAAAGGAAAAAACAATAGCCAAATAATATGAGCGAGAAAACCAGGTATTCAGATCAAGAACTTCAGGAATTCAAGGATTTAATCCATGAAAAACTGGAGAAAGCTCAGCGTGATTATGAGATATTCAAAAGCTCAATAACACACGGAGATGATAACGACACTCAGGACACCTCTCCAACATTTAAAATATTGGAAGAAGGTGCAGCTACATTATCTAAAGAGGAGGCTGGAAAACTAGCTCAAAGGCAATTAAAGTTTATTCAGCATCTGCAGGCAGCATTAGTCCGTATTGAAAACAAAACATATGGAGTATGTCGCGAAACCGGGAAACTCATTTCAAAAGAGAGGTTACGCGCTGTTCCGCATGCCACGCTTTCAATCGAGGGCAAAAATATGCAACGTTAATTTACTAGGTAAATATTAACAACGATTGAGGGTCAAATGCTCTCAATCGTTTTTTTTAGAATATATGTCACAAAAGAAAATCGCTGTATTGGTAATTGCCCTATTGCTTATCTTTGATCAGGTACTAAAAATATGGGTTAAGACAAACTTTCGTTTAGGAGAAGAAGTTCATGTATTAGGTAACTGGTTTATACTTCATTTTGTTGAAAATAAGGGAATGGCTTTTGGTTTTGAATTCGGCATTAAATATGGCAAGGTTCTCCTTACTCTTTTTCGTCTTGTAGCTTCAGCAGCAATCTTTATATACCTTTTAAAGTTGATAAAAAAAGGTATACCCACCGGACTTGTTATAAGCATTGCACTTATTTGTGCAGGGGCTGTAGGAAATGTAATCGACAGTGCTTTTTACGGGCTGATTTTTAGTGATAGTTTTGGTCGCGTAGCCGAAATGTTTCCTGCCGGGGGAGGGTATACTACTTTCCTTCACGGATCAGTTGTCGACATGCTTTACTTTCCAATAATAAACACCACTCTGCCTAGTTGGTTTCCTATCGGTGGGGGAGAAGAGTTTGTATTTTTCCGTCCGGTATTTAATATTGCGGACTCAGGAATTACTGTTGGTATAACGTTAATTTTGATATTTTACAGGAAGTTTTTTGCTGAAGAGGATAAGAAAAAAGAAACAGTTACAACAGAAGAATAACGTTTTGAAGATTTTTCTTGTGTAATTTGAATCAATTGATTAAAATTGCACTCCGAAAATTTGAAATATTGATTTCACAAATTCAGGGCCTATAGCTCAGTTGGTTAGAGCACCTGACTCATAATCAGGGGGTCGCAGGATCATGCCCTGCTGGGCCCACATTAATAATCAAGCACTTACAGAGTAAAATTTGTA
>CAYMTR010000068.1:9620-11153 GCA_964393405.1 uncultured Prolixibacteraceae bacterium | reverse complement strand
ATCCTGGATGAAGCTCCAACGCTTATCATTCCTGAGTTTGATAAGATTCCTGCAACTGCACGAAGTAACAAAATTGCTACATTTTTTGTTGCCCAAGATATGGTTCAGGGTGAAGATGGTTACGGACGGATCGGGAGAGATAAGATACTTGCAACCCTTTCGACTCACCTCTATGGGAAAGTTACAGATCCTGATACTGCCGAGCGCTACAGCAAGATGTTTGGGACTGTCGACAAGTATTATACCAGTAAAAGCCGTAAAGCTGGCGCATGGATGAACTCCGGGTATACAGATTCATTAAGGGAAATAAGAAAGCACAAACCTGAAAAATTCCACCATCTGGACACAGGAGAATTTCTTGGTGTTATTGCTGACGGTAATATGAAAGAATTTAATGCAAAGTTTAAATGCTACCAGGAGGAATCTGTCACGCAGCTTCCAATGGTCAGAAATGTCACAACTGTTGAAATACAACAGGTCTTCAAAAATATTATTGAAGAATCTAAAAATTTAGTTTGACATTACCTTTTTGTAATGAAATATTTTTATATTGCGATGAATATTTATGTAATCCAGTTAATTATATATTTAGTTATGCTATAATAAATTACAGTTTAGTAAATCTTTTTCTCATGCCTTCCACCCTTCCCAAACTCCTACAGCTCTTATTTCTATTACTTGTTTTTCCTGTTTTATCTTATGCGCAACCAAGGCATTCCAAGGGATTAAACATGTTTGGGGTAATCTATGGCTTGAATAACCATACAGAATCATTTGCATTATCTTATCAAAGTTATCTTTCAGATAAGCTAAGCCCTAAGGTGAATTTAGAATACGGCCATGTAAATTTTGACGTGTCAAAATATAAAACCATTTGTCTTAATCCGGAACTGTATTATGCGTTACTTTCAAATTATAAAAACCTCTATTTTAATGCTAAGGCGGGATTAATATTGGGTTTTGAGACATTGGAAAATGAAGTTTTTACACGTGAGGAAAAGGTATATTTCGGTGAATCTGTTGGGCTTTCTGCGGAGTTGTTTCCTATTCAGTGGATGAAAGTCGAAATTGGAGCAGAACAAAGATTCCTGCAAAAGTCATTAGTTTCTAAGCACAATACAAGGATCACATTTTCATTGTATTTTTTAATTCGTTGAGCAACTCCCTTAAATCTTATGTTATGAAAAAAATGTTACTATTTGTTCTTATCCTTCTTACAATGCTATCTAACGCATATTGCGATAAATATTATATGGGTAGATTGGAGTATGAAGAATATTATTGTTATGAGACATTCTTACAGCCTGGCGCCAATTTTCCTATGTGGATAAATGATTTTGGTGCTAAAGATAAAATATCTCTTTATGTTCTCGCCGGTACGGAATTTATTCTTAGGGAAGAATTTACAGGCAGTGGAGCTTATTCAGGGGGGACGTATACTATGAACTATTCGATTTTATATGAAGATTGCCTTAATTATGGAGATGTTTTGTCCTATAAGGCTGTTCTTACTGATTATTATTATAATAGTAC
>CAYMTR010000068.1:0-9520 GCA_964393405.1 uncultured Prolixibacteraceae bacterium | reverse complement strand
GTTCTCTCCTGTAATAGTGTTATAGCTGCTGAATCTAATGTGATTGAGCTAATAAAGACTCCCGGACTTGCAAATGCAGGAACGATATCTTCAGGCCAAACAATTTGTTTCAACACAGCTCCCGTGAAATTAACCGGTACTGCGGCTACTGGAGGTGGTAGTGTCACATATTTATGGCAGGAGAGCTTTGATAATATTAATTGGAAGGATATTCCGAGCTCGAATCTTTTAGATTACTCTCCAGCAAATCTTACAAAAACCACTTATTATCGAAGAAAAGTGACTTCCAGCTGTGGCGATGGTTATTCAAATACCGTTACAATTGTTGTTTACCCTGAGTTTATTGATGGAAGTATTGGCAATGACCAGACTATTTGTTATAACGCTTCACCAAATAAGATTGTAGGAGTTCTAGCCACCGGTGGGTCTGGTAGCTATACATATAATTGGGAAAAATCGATTGACAATAACAATTGGGAAGGCCTAGGAGTTTCTGGGAAAGATTTTCAACCTCCAACATTAAAGGAGACAACGTATTATCGCCGAAAAGTTACTGATTATTGTACAACGGCTTATTCAAACACCAGTGTCATTTCTGTAAATGCTGAACTAAAGCAGATCAATATTTCAGGTGAACAGTCAATTTGTTATGGTTATAGTGTAAATACCCTGCAAGGGGAAACGCCAACAGGTGGCGATGGCACATATACCTTTAAATGGCAAAAATCAAATGATAATAGGAACTGGATTGATATTGTAAATAGTAATTCAAGGGATTACACGCCAGTAAATGTTACCGTTTCAACTTATTATCGAAGAATTACCAGCACGACCATTTGCGGGATAGCAACCTCTAACGTTGTAAAAGTTACGATCAGTGATGAAATATTACCAGGTACAATTTCTTCATCTCAGAGTATATGTGAAGGGGTAATTCCTTCTGAATTAATTGGCACACCGGTTAGCGCAGTAACTTATCAATGGCAATCTTCTGCCAATGGTAGTAACTGGGAAAATATCGCTGGCGCTAATAATCAGAATTGGCAATCACTGTATCCTATGCAAACTTCAAAATATTTTAGAAGACAAGTAACTACAGAATGCGGAAGTGATAATTCAAACTCAGTATTTATTACCGTACACCCTACACCACAACAGCCATCTGTGGAAGGCATAGAAAATTCATACTGTAAGGGTGATGAAGTTAATCTTTCAATTAACGGTTCCTATACCTACAAGTGGTACGACAATGAGGGCGCTTTAATAAATACCGGGAAAACCTTTGATATCAACCCGATTGAAAGTACCAAGGAGATCTTTGTAAAAGCCGTAGATGCAAATAACTGCAGTAGTGAAGTGCTGAAGATTACCGCAAATGTTGATAATATTATGGCAGGATTTACCGTCAATTCAACTTCAATTTACAAAGCTGATTTTGTACAGTTCACAAACCAGTCAATTAATGCAACATCATACCTGTGGAATTTCTTTGAGGGGGAACCTTCAACTAAGGAAAGTCCCTTAAAGTATTACTATACCCCCGGATTAAAAGATGTTAAGCTTATTGTTACATCTAAAAATGGATGTAAAGATTCCCTTCTAAAACAGAACTATATTGATGTTATAGCATTAACAGACATTAAAGATCTCCATAATGAGGAATTTATGCTTTATCCTAATCCGGTCGAAGACTACTTAATCTTTGAGGCCCAAAATACAGGATCTTACATTATTTCAGTTATGAGCTTAACTGGTAAAACAATTATTAAGCGTGAGGTTACAAATATGAATAAGATTGCTATAGACTGCAAATCCTTACTTGATGGGATTTATATAGCGCGGGTTGAAAGTGAAAAAGAGGTCCTGAATTTTAAGTTTGTCAAGAAATGAGGATCCTGAATTTTTCTCTTTTCATATCCTGTATGGCTATTTTCTACGGCTGCACTGATTATTCTGACTACTTCCAGTCAGTTAATAAGGATCCTTTACTTTCAATAAACTCAATGTCTGAGTTATACGATACCTTAAAGATTGGCCACAAGAATCAATATAATCTATCGGTTGTGGATGAAGAAATAATTACAATATCTTTTACACAGACTGAATATGATAGCCTAAGTATTAATAATAGCGTATTAACTGTTTTTGCCAAAGGCGAGGGTGATAATAAGATTACTTTGAGCGCAATGGATTCTTTTAATAAAGAGGCCACTGCAATTATGTATCTTCATACTTATGTAAACCTTCCTCCTGTTGCTGTTCTTGAGATTTCCGAAACCTCATATAGTGGAGTTAAACTAGATGCTTCTAAAAGTTTTGATAAAGATTACAAATATGGAGGCAGGATTGTCAGGTATTACTACAATATTAACGGTTATCTGGTTGAAGATAACTTGAGTTCCATTAATTATATTTTCGAATCTACCGGGAATAAGCTCATAAAGCTTAAGGTCAAGGATAATGAAGGCCGTTTTAGCAATGAAGTAAGCATGAATTATATTGTTAACTAAATAACCATAAGATGAAAAAGTCAACTTTAGTCTTTTTGTTCATTTTTGTAACAGCAACCCTAATGGCCCAATCAGGCGATCCTGTTGCTACAAAAATTTCTAATTTTTACAATACTTTTGTACGTCCTGTACTAATCGCCTGGGTAGTTGTTCAGGGAGCTATTGGTGGGATAATGGCGAGTAATAAGGTGCGTAAAAACGAAGAAGAATCTTCTGAAGCTATGATGGGATGGTTTAAAATGATCGTCTGGCCAATTATTGTCCTTGGCGTAGCTGAAATAGGTAATGCACTTTATAAATAGAAGGTGAAACGGTTCCTGATTCATAAAAATATTTCTAAAACTCCCACCCTGTTTGGTCTTCCAATGCAAGCGGGTGGGATCTTTTTTGCAATATCTATTTTTAATGCCATTGTATTTATATTTTTACCTATTAAACCTCTTATCAAGATTGCTGGTATAGCCTTTATACCCATTGCTATTTACCTTGTAATGCTTATTTTTTTTAATATGTATTCTTTTGAGAGTTTTTATAGGCAATTCAATTCAAAACATATTATTGCAATAAAGAATAAATCTTTATCCACTTTTAAGAATGATATTGAAAACTGATGATATATATCCATTCTACAAAGTGGATGGGAACTGCATTTTTGGAAAAAACGGGGACATTTCATTTGCTTTTGCTCTGTCTCTTCCGGAAATTTATTCTCTTTCGGAAAGCGACTATGATAGCATCAATTCTGAGTTTTTTCGATTCTTTAAAATGCTATCTAATTGTGTGGTTCACAAGCAGGACTTTTATCTGAAACGTAACTACAATGGTGAAAATCTTGAAAAAAGCACCTTTCTTCAGAAAGCTACCTATCAGTGTTTTTCCGGCAGGACATATTTTCAGCAATTATCGTTTATTTATATAACCTACACGAATTTACAATCACTTAAACGTACGTACCTTAATAGCTCAATCCTTAAAACGGGTCATATTTTTAAAGCTGACCGTGAGAAACTGGCCATCTTTACAAAAGAAGTAGAAAGAGCTATACCCGTATTCAATTCTTCAAATTACTTTAAGCTTATACCCCTTTCTGAATATGATATTAAGGAGCTTACATTTAAATATTTAAACGGTTTTTCTGATGGAAAGCTAACTGATATTGTTTTTAAGCCAGAATTTAAGATCGGAGATAACTTCTGTAATATTTATGCTGTCAATTCTACTAGTAATTTGCCAGAAACCCTTCCAACTTGTCTGAAAGATGACAAAATGAGTTCAGATGATTTTGTCTTTTATAAGGGTTTCCTGCAACCACTTGGATTAGAACTTGAATGCAATCATGTTGTTAACCAGGTTATTTATATTGACGACCATAAAGAAATTAAAAAGCAGATCCAGAAATCTGAATTGGATTTTCGAAAGTTTTCTAAGTTTTCTCCGGAAAACAAGGTGGACAGTGACAAGATCAAAAAATATCTGGACTACATAAACAATGATGAAAACATACGCCTTTGCAGGGCTCATATTAATGTTGTTGTGTGGGATAAGGATAAAAGCTCTTTGGAGGTAATTGATAACACAGTGGTTTCCAAGTTTAAGGAATGTGATATCACCCCCTATCATTCTACTTATATCGATCACATTTATTATTTCTTGTGTACTCTTCCTGGATCTGCGGGATTACTTCCTCGACAGGAAACGTTTGAAACAGACCTATTGGCAGCAGCAACTTTTTTTATTCCTGTCACTAACTATTCCTCTGATGAGAAAGGACTTGTGTTTAATGATCGCCGGTATAATATACCTGTTTTAAAAGACGATTTCTACAAGCCTTACGAAACTAAACAAATTGGGGCTAGGAATGCTTTTATCATTGCGTCCACCGGAATCGGTAAATCTGTTTTATTGAACCATATCCTTCGCCAAGGTGTAGAACAGGATTTCATTGTTACCTTGGTGGAGATGGGTAAGTCCTTTGAGATACTTTCTTACTTATATCCGGAGAGTTCGACTTATATCCAATATCGAGAAGGAGAACCCCTTGGGTTAAATCCTTTCTTAATTCGAGATGTCAATGAGCTTACTGCCGACAAAGTACGTAGCCTAGCTAATTTTATCTTTATACTTTGGAAGAAAGAGCGTAAGGAGGAAGATTTCGAAAGAGTTTCCCTATATAAGATTATCCAGGAATATTATAAAAGGTCCAGTAGGTTATCATTCCCTGATTTTTTCATGTTTGTCAAGGAAACGCCAGATTTACTATCCAGCCTGCAGATAGATCCTAAATTCTTTGACCGGGACGAGTTTATTCATGTTACCAGTGAATATGCTCAAGGGATGTTTAAATTCCTATTGGAAGATACAAAGCAGAGTTTTTATCTGAATGATAAACGATTTGTCGGCTTTGAATTGGAAAATATAAAGGATAATTTGGATATCCTTCCAATTATGTTCATGTCAATTCTTGACGTAACAGAGAATGTCATCTGGAAAAACCGGACCGCGGATAAACGAATATGGTTTGACGAAGCTGCCAAGATCATAAAGTACCCAATCATGCTTAAGACACTTGATTACTATTTTCAGACAATCCGAAAACATAATGGTTCAATTGGCATTGTTCTTCAAAACATAAATCAGGTTCCTGATAATGAAATTGGCAATGCTATTATAGGTAATACACATACTTTTTATATTCTTAAGCAGGATAAAAGTATTGAACCTTTGCGTGACAGGCTTAACCTTTCTTCTCACGATTGTAATCAGATACATTCAATTAGCAATAATCTATCAAGCTCGCCCATGTATACCGAGTTTTTAATGAAAATGGGTGATAAATCCAATGTATACAGGCTAGAGCTTCCCAAGGAAGCACTGCTTGCATATCGTTCTGAGGCAAAAGAGAAAGAGCCTGTATTAAAGGAATATTCCCGTATCGGGTCAATGGAACAAGTTATTAAAAACCTTTTAAAAAACAACCTATGAAACGTTATCTGACCTTAATGGTAATAATGGCTGTTTATACTTGTATTGCATATTCACAGACAGCCATGATTACCTATGATGCAAGAAACGATATCAATCAGACTAACCAGTATCTTTTAGCATTGGAGGATTTTAAAGAAGTCACCCAGCAGACTCAGGTCCTTAAAGAAACCTATGATTTTTATAAAAAAGCCCAGGAAACATTACAAAAGGTCAACCGGGTGGTTAACGATTTCTATGCTATTGAAAATATTGTCAGAACACAGGTACAGGTAATAAAGTTCTATGGAACTTATATGAGTGCTGCACGTGGATTTAAGTATGTTTCCCCGGAGCGGATTAACTCATACACAAGTACCCTTAATAACTTAAGTAATAATGTTAATCAGCTTTTTAAACAAGCAAAATTGATATTAAGGGACGATTACTTTCAAATGAGTGATGCCGAAAGAATGAGATTTTTAACTGATATAGATGCCCAAATGAGCGAGAAGAAGGCTCTTATGAAGATACAATATGATAAGCTTAAAGCTGAAGAAGATGAACAAGTAATTTTAAATTCCTTTTAAAGCAACATATGGATTATAACAGCCTTGAGATCTATTGGACATTTTATAATCATTTAATCAAAAATACGGCTCTTTCTTATGGCCTTACTATAGCGAAAGCTATTACCTCCATTTTACTTGTCATACAAGCAGCTAGGATGTATTTTTCATCCTATCGAGTTAATATGCAAGAAAACGCACCTACGTATTATGAACTTTTTCGCCCATTTCTTTTGATTATTGCAATTGTTTCCTATTCATACATTGTTGACACCTTTGATGACATCGCTGTTACTACGGAAACCTATGTTTATAATAGCTTTAAGACTGAAAGCTCTGTTGAAAAGCTTATGAAGGATATGAAAAAAACCCCTAAAGCAAAGGATGATACCGAACCAAACACCCTGGTCGAGAGCATTTCAGATAATGTCAATACAATTGCCATGTACTTGGATCATCCTACTCTTATATTCATCAAGGCGATTGACTTTTTTATATCATGGCTAGATTCTGTAGCATACACATTTGTTATAATCCTTCGTTTCGCTTTTCTTTTTATTCTTCGTTTTTTGGGTCCTTTCGCGCTTGCTTTGTCAATATATAATCGGTTTGAAGGATGGTGGGCTAACTGGGCAAAAGCATATGGCATCGTATACCTTTGGGTAATAGTAATATTTCTTATCAACTTTTTTACAAGTGGTATTGCCCATGGTATATACAGGGTTATCAATGCTGCGGGGGACGGAAAGACAGAATTTATGGCATTTATGGTTTACAATTCCACAGTATGGTGCTTAGTGCTTGTAAAAGTTTACTTGTACTTTAAAAGTAAAAAACTGCTCGATAAAATATTTGCATGATGGAAAACTCAGTTTTTAAGGAATTTACAAATATTGAAAGAAATATACGCCGTAATAACCTAACAGTTATTGGACTTATCCTTTTGATGATTGTAATGGTAATTACTTTCGTTGTTGCGCTATTTAAAATAAATACCTTTTATGCATCAAATCGCCTTGTTTTAGAAAGAGATGGTTATGTTCATAAGGCATCCTTGATATCAAGTAAAGATGCCTTAGAAATAGAGATAAAGGACTTTATGACCTCTTTTTATAATTCATTCTATACGTTTAATCAATTTAGCCTTGACAAGAATATTAATATTGGGCTTTATAAGGGCGATGAAAGTATACGCAACTTGTATGTAAAATATAAAAACGATAGCTGGTATAATACAGTCATCCAGCAGAATATTGATCAGGTTTCTGCAGTCAATGATGATGGATTCACTATTGATGTCTCCGTTTATCCTTATAAAGTATCGGTAAAAGGGTTAATGACTCTTCGAAAAGGCGAGCAAACTAAGCATTTTGTCCTGAATGGAACCTGTTTGGTTGAAGTTGTTACTAGAGATTTCCCTAAAAATCCCCATGGTTTGTTTATCCGAAACTGGCAGGAAGATAAATTCGAGGTAAATCAATAAAAAGGTCCAGGTATGAATAAAAACATCATAACGTATCTAATCCCAATCTTTATCGGATTAATTGTCCTTGGCGGCCTGATATATTTTGGTTTCCTTTTTTGGGGTGGATCTGACAGGAAAGAAGCTTCAATTAATGAATTTAAAAGCAGTACGGACATTTATTCATCCAAGAAGCAAGCTTATGATAGTTATATTAAAGATAGTCTAATAAGTGTGCGTGAGGAGAATGTTTCAATTAACCTTAATTCGCTATTTTCCGAAAATAAAGAAGATCCTCCGAGTTCATATGATCTGATTCCTGAGGAGAACGAGCCGTTTCCGGTGGAGAAAAAAGAATCTGAAACGAAACCGGTTTCAAAACCAAATATCAAAAAAACTTATTCAGCGCCTTCTTATACCCAAGATCATATTCCTCAAGAAAAATCAGCTACTCCTATAAATGAAGCCAAGGAGCTTCGTCGAGAGTCATTCAATTCATTTTCACAGACAAAAAGTATACAGGCAGATACTAAAGATCTGATTGTAAGGGCAGTTGTGCATACAAAACAGACTGTTTATGATGGCGCAACTGTTAAGCTCAGGGCTATTTCTTCCTTTTTGCTTAATGGTATTGTTATTCCTGAGAATACCCTTATTTACGGAGTGGCTTCCATTGTCCAGGAAAGGGTTACAATAATTGTAAAATCAATCAGTTTTAGTAATTCCATTATACCCGTTTCCTTATATGCTTATGACCGGGATGGTATCGAGGGAATATATATTCCAGGGCTTGTGCAGCATGAAATTAAAAATGAGTCTGTTGACGAAGTTCTATCCGAAACGCAATCTACATTGAATATTCCAAGTGTAGCACGTATTCCTTTGACCGTTGCCCGTAATCGTAACCGAGTTCTGGAGGCCATTTTAACGGATAACTATGAAATCACATTAAAGTAACCCTTATGAAAAAGTATTTCATTTTCTTACTATTATTCCCTTTACATATTGCCCTTGCACAACAAACAAGTATAGTTTTCCTCACTTTTAATAAGACTGTGCATATGTTCTTTCCTTCTGAAATATCCTATTATGATGTTGGGAGTGATGATATTCTTATCCAGTCTCAAAATGAGATACTTAAGCTTGCCCCCAAGTCTAATAGCTTTTCCGAAACCAATTTGACAGTAATTACCGCGGATAATTACTGTTATTCCTTTTTGCTTCAATACAAAAATAATATTTCCGAATTGACCTACTTTATTAAGGATTCAACGGGAAGAAAAGTCAGTTCTTCCGCACGAAACAAGATTAAAGCAGATAGCCTGGATAATAGTTCTCAAAATCTTTTTAACGCCGATGAATCTTCATATATTGCCATTTGCCGGGAGATCATCAAAAAAGCACCTGCCTACTGGATAGGCTCAACAGTCAAAAAGGTTTACCTAGCCATGAACAACATTTATGTGCATAATGACAAGCTTTATTTCTGCGTTACAGTTGGAAATGCCTCAAATATCAACTATGATATCAATTATATAAAGTATTACACTGTCGATAAAAAGAAACTTAAGAAAGCATCAAATCAAGAGATAGAGAAGATCCCTATTTTTTCATTCAATTACCTACCTACCATCGAGGCCAGAACCAATGATCACCCCATAATCTTTGTCTTTGATAAGTTTACCATCGACAATGACAAGAAATTGTACATAGAACTTGGGGAGAAAAAGGGAGGACGTAACATTAAAATCAATATTACTCAGGATCTAATTATTAAAGCCGTAGCCTTTAAGTAAAATGAAAAAATTCTTAGTTAACAAGGTTTTTGAATATCAGGAAGTAATAGAAATATTAGCAGAGCATCTTTCCAAAGTTCCTAACCTACAGGAGTTTTGCATTCAACACGATTTGCAGTATAACACAATTCTGCTTATTAAGAACAACTATTCAAAACCTTATCCTAAAGTCGTTTCAAAGCTTTTAGAGATATTTGGATATAAGGTCGAAACCTTTACCGC
>CAYMTR010000067.1:0-11363 GCA_964393405.1 uncultured Prolixibacteraceae bacterium | reverse complement strand
CCGCGACCCACGGCGTGACAGGCCGTTATTCTAACCAACTGAACTACCGCACCAATAATATGTTGCTTATAACAACTGTATTTATTGAATCATTAACACTCTTACAAAGAACCAACCCTCAAATCTGCATTTTTCAAAGGCGTTGCAAATATATATGTTCTTTTCTTATCTGCAAATAATAAAGCTTAAAAAACAGAACTTGTTTTCCCCATTTATTGACTTAGGAAAGCTATCCTTCTATACTCTTGAAAAAACTAAAATTGACACTACCATAATTCCTTTTATCATAGAACCCTGGTAAAGTACTGAAATCGTATATCTTGGAATGTTCAATAATAAAAACGCCTTTCCCTGAAAGCAATCCTTTTTTAATTATTAATTCAGGTATCTCTTTAAACCTTGGATGATCATAAGGAGGGTCCGCAAAAATTAAATCGTATTTATTTTTTTCGCTTTCTATGAATTTGAATACATCAGCACGATAAACTTTTGCTATTTCATTTAATTCCTTTAAAACAGATTTTATGAATTGAATATGCTGAAAATTCAATTCAATAATTGTTAAGTCACTACATCCCCTTGAAATCAATTCATATGAAATACTACCAGTTCCTGAAAACAAATCCAGGCACTTAACATGCTCGAAATCTACTTGATTCGATAAAATATTGAATAAACTCTCCTTTGCAAAATCAGTAGTCGGCCTAGCTTTAAAATTTTTACCCGGACTAAATGATCTTGCCTTGTATTTACCTGCTATAATGCGCATAATTCTGTTAAAGGTATATAATAATGTCCTGGTTTTGATGTTAAAATTCTGCTGTCAAATGTTTTTCTAATTGAACCAAACCTGGTTTTCTCATAGAACCCTTTCAACGATTTTACAAATTCACTATGTGCTTCAAAATCTCCTATAAGTATTAAATCTGATCTTTTGTCTAAATCAATTTCTTTAGCGACATATAAGGTGTAATATAGACAATCTGAATCAGTCTTCACAAAAAAACTGTTAAAAAAACTAATCTTATTTCCATCAGTTGCAATAGTATAAAGAACCTTTCTATATCTGTATAAAGCTAATGTCATACTATTAGCATATCCACTTAGAAAGTAGTTCAAAACAGGTAATCCATAAGAATAAAACGATATATTCTCGTATCTTTCTTTAAAGAAGTCATGAATTGATAATGGGATTGAGAATAACACCGAAGTTTCTCCTTTTTGTACCTCATTAAAAAGAATTACAGATTCTTTTTTCTCCCCAAACATTACCTTAAAAATGTCAGGTAAATCTGAAACATCAACTATGGAATTTGGATATAACATTTCATTTGAATCCAAATAAGCTACGTTTACAGCTTTATATTGACTAAACAAAACTTTCTCTGTCGATAAGCAACTTGCAATTTCCCTAGAAAAATGGAATGGTGTCGCTGCATTAATTTCGTTTTCTTTAAAAGCGATAATCTTCGATTTCTGAGGGTCACTAATAATAAAAGAAAATCCATTCAGTGAACACTGAATGGATAATATATAGTCCTTACAATTTTCTATATTGAATGATTCGTCAAATATACTGTTCGAAATCATGTACTTTTAAAAATTATTCCCAGTTTCCGGCATTATTGTTTGGTTCTTCAACTGATCCAACTTTAAGTCCGGGATAACGCTTGTTTTTTCGGCTCTGCTCGTTAAGATTTATTATTTCCTGTTTGTAGTCTTCAATCAATAATTTAAGAATTTGATTGTTATGAGCCCTTGCTTCAAATACTGGTACCAAAACCCCTGAACCGGTTTTAATAGTAGTTTGTCCTAACCAGAATAATTCTCCTCCTGAATTTGGAATAACTTTTAATTTATCAATAGAATAACCTTCTGTAAACACCTCGGTTAATACATTAACTTTAATTGTGTCACGAATAATTAAACCTTGCTTCATTGCAGCTTTTTCATCAAGACCGGCTTCTATCATACTATCGGTCAACATACCTATTTTACGGATCTTAGGAATTTGCCCGTATTTAACGAAATTAATTAGAGAATCGAAATCACCACAGAACTTACCGTTCACATCTTTAAACGCAATTTCTGCTTTGCGAATGTCTTTCAGACTCTCGATTACAGCTTCATATTTAGCTGTTTTTTCTTTAGTGAAATTAATTGGCGTTTGTATTGAATCCCAGATTTTATATGCCAAAAATATTGCTGCCGCAATAAGTACAACTTGGATAATAATTCGTTTCATTTCTTTATTTATTATAAATGATTTTAATTGGAATGCTTGCAAATTTAAAAAAAAAATTAGATTTAGTTCAGACTAATGGATTAATTTAGCCTTTATGTTTGAAAAGAAACTAGCTCAAATTATAATTGACCACTTATCTGTAGAACCTACTGTAAGTCAACTTAAAGCTGCAGAGACTATTTCTCGTTTCCTTTTTGACGACGATCAAAGTTCAATTTTTTTATTAAAAGGTTATGCAGGAACAGGAAAAACACTTCTTGTAAGTGCACTTGTTAAGGCATTAAAACAATTCAGAATTAAAACAGAATTACTAGCTCCAACAGGTAGGGCTGCGAAGGTGCTTACTTCGTATACAGGCAAACCTGCATTAACTATTCACAAAAAAATTTACAGACAACAGTCCACAAATGACGGGTTTGGCAGATTTGTTCTTGATTACAACAAGAGCTCTAACACCTTGTTCATAGTAGATGAAGCTTCAATGATTTCAAATTCTTCTCTGGAATCCAATCTTTTCGGTTCAGGTCAGCTCCTCGACGATTTGATTGAATTTGTTTATAATGGAAAAAACTGTAGATTAATGATTGTGGGTGATACAGCCCAACTTCCTCCGGTAAACCTAGCAATAAGTCCTGCTTTGGATCAAATAGTACTTGAAAATTACCACTTAAACGTTTATTCTGAAATACTAAGCGATGTTGTAAGACAATCTGAAGAATCAGGTATTCTTTATAATGCAACAGCAATACGTTACCATATTAAAAACAAACAGGTTAATGAATTCTTTCGAATAAAAACCGAGAAAATGGATGATATTTTCAAAGTTGCAGGAGATGAGCTCATCGAATCAATAAGCGATTGCTACGACAAGTACGGTATAGAAGAAACCATTATCGTTACTAGATCAAATAAAAGGGCAAATAAATTCAACGAAGGAATAAGAAAATCAATCTTATGGAGGGAGAATGAGCTTGAATCTGGTGATATCCTGATGATTGTGAAAAACAACTATCATTATTCATCTCCTGAAGATAATCTTGAATTTATTGCAAATGGTGACATTGCAAAGGTGATAAAAGTTCATCGAATCGAAGATTTGTACGGTTTCAGATTTGCTTCTGTCACCCTCCAATTCGTTGACTATAAAAATATTGAAATTGATTGCAAAATATTTCTAGATACTCTGATGATAGATGCCCCTTCATTGGGAAATGAGGATAATCAAAAGCTGTTTAATGCGGTACAGGAAGATTATCTGCATATTAAAAACAAAAAACAAAGATGGAAAGAAATTAGGGAAAACGAATATTTTAATGCCCTTCAAGTAAAATATGCATACGCTGTTACCTGTCACAAGGCACAGGGAGGACAGTGGGATGCCGTCTTTATTGATCATGGTTATTTAACCCTTGAAATGTTGAGCGTTGATTTTCTTAGGTGGTTCTACACAGCATTTACTCGTCCAAAAAAGAAATTATTTTTAGTTAATTTCGATAAGAAATTTTTTAAAGATGAGGAAAATGATTAATGAATAATTTCAACAACTAAACCCTCTTCAGCAACTATCGAATTAACAAATATCTCCCTTGCCTCTTCGAGTAACAAATTGCAATCTTTATATCGAGCTGAAAAATGACCAATTATCAGCTTCCCTACATCACTGTTTTTTGCAATAGTTGCAGCCTGTTCAGCAGTAGAATGGTATGTTTCTCCTGCACGTTTTATCAGTGTCTTGTCATATGTTGCTTCGTGATAAAGAAGATCAACGCCCCTGAAAAATTCAGATAATTTAGGTAAGTATATTGTATCAGTACAGAAAGCATAACTCCTTGCCTTTTTGCCGGGCGTAGTGATGTCTCTGTTTATTATAACTCCCCCTTCTTCAGTAATAAAATCTGAACCACTCTTAATTGACGGTATTTCTCTCAATGGTATTTTGAACTCCTGAATTTTTTCCTTAATAATATTTCGAGGATGCTCTTTCTCCGAAAATTTAAACCCGCAGCACGGAACCCTATGCTTCACAGGGAATGAACTCACAGTAATTGCCTCATCTTCAAATACAGTTTGTGCTCTTTTAAAGTTCAATGGATGCCAAATTATTTTATAAAGCACTTCAGTATTAAGATAATCAAGTTGAGGCTTAAGTAGATCTGGCAACTCAGAATGAGAGTATATATGCAAATCGTTGGATCTCCCAATCAATGCATAAGTTGATAATAATCCTATCAGTCCAAAATAATGGTCTCCGTGAAGATGTGATATGAATATGTGATTTATCCTTGTGAATTTTATAGAATATTTACGAAGCTGAATTTGAGTCCCTTCTCCGCAGTCAATTAAAAAAAACCGCTCACGTATGTTTAATACCTGAGCGGTTGGATATCTTTTTGAAGTTGGAAGTGCTGAACTCGTTCCCAATATGGTCAAATTGAATGGAATCATTAATTCAACTCATTTTCCATATATGCTTCTGCTTCGTCAAGACTATCCTTTATGTTAAGGATAGTATCAAGAAGTGAAATTTTAATTAAACTTTCAACTTCGGGTTGTAAACCAGTTACTACAAATTTGCCCTCTGATTGCTCACAAAGCCTGTTTGCAACGAGAATTGCACTCAACCCTGACGAATCACAATATTGGCAATTACTTAAGTCAAGAACCATATTCTTAGTGCCTTGACTGGTAATCATCACAAATTCTGATTTTAGGTCAGGTGCATTAGTTGTGTTAAGTTTTTCTGAAGTTACTGTAACTACAACATATTTTTCTTTTTTGTCGACTTTATAATCCATAGCTAAAGCAAGGTACAAATTTCAAAAACAAAATGCACGTTAAAATATTATTTTTTTCCTTTTTCTACCTTTTCCATTTCGTCTTTCAAAGCTGCAAGATCTGAAATATCACCTAAAGTAGTTTTCTCAACGTTGTCATTTACATTTTTGACAGTTTTTGCTGCCTGCTTATTCTGTGCTTTCTTAGTTTCCTTTTCTTCAGCACGCTTTACATCTTCCCATACTCTTGAATGAGAAAGGATAATCCTTTTAGCTGCTTTTGAAAATTCGATAACCTTAAAAGGAAGTTTATCTTCTACATTTACAGATGAGTTGTCTTCTTTTGTAAGATGCCTTGGAGTTGCGAAACCTTCTACACCATAAGGGAGAGCAATTACTGCACCCTTGTCGAACAATTCAACAATTGTACCTTCGTGGATTGAATCAACTGTAAATATTGTTTCGAAAACATCCCATGGATTTTCTTCAAGTTGTTTGTGCCCTAAGCTCAAACGCCTATTTTCTTTATCTATATCAAGAACAACAACTTCAATTTCTGCTCCTATTGATGTAAATTCAGATGGATGTTTGATTTTCTTAGTCCAGCTTAAATCGCTAATATGAATCAATCCGTCAACGCCCTCTACAATTTCTACAAAAACTCCAAAATTAGTAAAGTTACGAACCTTAGCTGTGTGTTTTGAACTTACAGCATAAAGGTCTTCGATTTTTTCCCATGGATCAACATTAAGTTGTTTAATACCAAGTGACATTTTACGTTCTTCTCTGTCAAGAGTCAAAATCTGAGCTTCAACTTCATCTCCAACTGCAAGGAAGTCCTGTGCACTACGTAAATGCTGGCTCCAGCTCATCTCTGAAACGTGTATAAGACCTTCAACTCCGGTTGCAATCTCAACAAATGCACCATAATCAGCCAAAACAACAACTTTACCTTTAACTGAGTCACCAACTTTAAGATTAGCGTCAAGGTTATCCCATGGATGAGGAGTAAGCTGTTTCAAACCTAATGCAATACGCTTCTTGTCATCATCGAAGTCAAGTATAACAACATTGATTTTCTGATCCAATTCAACGATTTCATTCGGATGTGTAACCCTACCCCAACTAAGGTCTGTGATATGGATAAGTCCATCAACACCACCAAGATCGATGAATACACCGTATGATGTGATATTTTTAACAGTTCCTTCAAGAACCTGTCCTTTTTCTAACTTACCAATAATATCTTTCTTCTGCTGTTCAAGTTCAGCTTCAATAAGAGCTTTATGAGAAACAACTACATTACGGAATTCATGGTTGATCTTAACCACCTTAAATTCCATTGTTTTATTTACATAAACATCGTAGTCGCGAATTGGTTTAACATCAATCTGTGAACCAGGAAGGAATGCTTCGATTCCAAATACGTCAACGATCATACCACCCTTAGTGCGGCATTTGATATATCCTTTGATCACTTCGTCTTTTTCCATAGCTTCGTTTACACGATCCCATGAACGAAGTGCACGTGCTTTCTTGTGTGAAAGTGTAAGCTGACCTTTTTTGTCTTCAAGATTTTCGACATAAATTTCAACTTTATCACCAACTTTCAAATCAGGATTGTAACGGAACTCATTCAAACTTACAATACCGTCTGATTTGTATCCAATGTTAATAACGACTTCACGTTTATTCATTGAAATAACATACCCATCAACACATTCTTTATCTTGAATTGTTGATAAAGTCTCGTTATACTTTAACTCTAATTCTTCCCAATTCTTGGACTTCTTACCGCCTTTTTGTGATTCTAGTTCTTCCCAATTGAAGTCTTCATCGGCTTCAGCACTAGTTGCCGGCCTTTTTTGAATGTTACTTTTTGCAGTCTTTTTCTTAATTTCAACAATCGGTTCTTCAACCTGTTCTTCAACAATAGCTGTTGTTTCTTCTGTTTGAGGAGCTACTTCTTCCGGTTGCTCAACATTTTCTTTTAATTCTTCAGTCATCTAAATTGTGTTTGTAATTTAATAAGTTAGACATTATATTGATTTTATAAACGCGCGGCAAAAATATAACTTTCCCGATAATAATCAAAGAATTCCGAAACAATTTACTTGACCATGAACCATAAATTAATTAAATCAAGTCTAATTTATAACTGCTCTTTTTCAGATGAATATATTGAAAAATTAAACTTTGCTTTTTTTATTTTTTTGAATTACTCTTTTGTAGAATAAGAATTCAATACCTAAACTATATTTCAATATGTTTTATAATAATGAATTTTATAAACTCAATTTTATAAATTTGTGATTCACCAAATTTCATAACTAAGATGAAACAATCATGTTTGCCTTTATTCTTATTCAAATATAAATTGAAATAGGTTCAAGGCATAATCTGAAATGTAGTTACATCCGACAAGAATTTAAATTTAAACATATATGAAATCAAACATTAAACCTTTTTTCCTAACCACATTAACTTTTGTGCTAATGTCGTTAAGTTTCAGCTGCAGTAATGACAATAAATTGTCTAGTCCCGATGGATCTATTAATGTAGCTTGTTATCTAAATGATCAAGGACATTTAGTTTATAACATAAAAAAAGATGCTCAGGATGTAGTACTACCTTCCCGGCTCGGCATAATAATGGAAGACTCTGACTTTTCTTCTGATCTTAAACTTGAGTCGACATCTAAAATAAAGGTTGTAAGCGATAACTACCAATTGCTTTATGGAAAGACGAAAGATTGTTCTTATGAAGGCAACGAACAAGCATTTACTTTCAGAAATAAAGAAGGTAAAAAAATGATTATAATTTTCAGGGTTTCAAACGATGGTGTAGCCTTTAGATACAGTTTTCCGGAAAATAGCGAAGACGTAAAATCTATTACTCAAGAACTTTCGTCATTTTCATTTTCAAAGGAAACCAGAGCCTGGATGCAACCAATGGCTATAGCAAAAACTAGTTGGTGTCGCACAAACCCTTCTTATGAAGAACATTATATCCAAGATATTCCAGCCGGAACAGATTCCCCCATGGGTAAAGGATGGATTCTTCCTGCGCTCCTGAAAACTAATGACAATTGGGTACTCATAACTGAAAGCGACTTAAATGGTTCGTATTGTGGTTGTCGTCTAAGTGCAAATCAAGATGCTTCATATCAAATCAGCTTTCCTGAAGAGGTTGAAAATTTTACTGGTGGAAACGTATTTCCACAGTCTAAATTACCTTGGCTAACTCCATGGAGAGTAATGGTAATTGGAGATCTTAAAACTATTACTGAATCTACTTTGGAAACCGATCTTGCAGCTCCACAATCTGCCAAAGACTATTCTTGGGTTAAACCAGGTAAATCTTCATGGAGTTGGGTTCTTCTTAAAGATGATTCAACGATTTACGACGTTCAAAAGAAGTTTGTTGACTATGCTTCTGACATGAACTGGGAATATTGCCTCGTTGATGCTGATTGGGACAGGAAAATCGGATATGAGAAAATTGCTGAACTTTCAGGATATGCTCAATCAAAGAATGTTGGCCTCCTTTTATGGTACAATTCATCAGGTGAATGGAATGATACTGAGTACTCACCTAAAAGTATGCTCTTAACACACGAGCAACGAATAAGCGAATTTGGAAAATTGAAACAAATCGGAATTAAAGGTGTAAAAGTTGATTTCTTCGGAGGAGATGGTCAGTCTATGATTCAGTATTATATTGATTTAATGAACGACGCTGCTGACAACAACCTTGCGATTAATTTTCATGGTTGTACATATCCAAGAAGTTGGCATCGCACATTCCCTAACCTTGTTTCAATGGAATCTATTAAAGGAATGGAATTTGCAACATTCTCTCAATATGATGCAGACAATGTGCCAAACCATGGAGCAATGCTAAACTATACGAGAAACGTGTTTTCTCCAATGGACTTTACTCCTATGTGTCTTGTCTCAATCCCAAATATTGAAAGAAAGACAACCAATGCTTATGAACTTGCTACTGCAATACTTTTTCAATCAGGAGTTCAACATTATGCCGAGAAACCTGAAGGTATGGCAACCGTTCCTTTAGCTGTTAAAGAACTTATTAAAGAAATCCCTGCTCTATGGGACGAATCGGTATTTGTTGATGGGTTCCCCGGCAAACTCACAGTTATAGCCAGACGACTTGAAAACAAATGGTTTATTGCAGGTATAAACGGTGAGAATATTGATAAAAAGCTATGTCTTAATTTGTCGTTCATTAAATCTTCAAAGGGAATGAAAGTTTCTGAAGGAAACGACAATTTCTCATTCTCTGTTGAGGATGTTGAGAAAAACCAAGATGGTATGATTGAATTAACAATCAAGGCTAACGGAGGATTTGTATACACGTTTGAATAATGTATCCTGATTGATGTAGAAATAAAGTTATGATTAAAAACGTGAAAGTTATCCTAACAATCATTTTTATCTCGTTTTTTATATCTGATTCCTTTGCTGAATTAAATTCCGGAAATTTTAAAACAGCAGTGTATGTCAGGGCTTACGAAGTGCAAAAAATGTCAGATGAAGAATGGTTGAAATCAACTTGGAAAGAAATTACTTCACAGTTAAAGGTTGAAAAGATATACCTTGAAACCCACCGTGATTTACTTATTGTTGACCGACTTACTCTACTCAAAGCAATTAACTTTTTCAAGTCGCAAGGCATTGAGGTTGCTGGTGGTATTACTTATACAATTGATGAAAGTAATCAATTTCAAACCTTTTGTTATTCAAATCCGGAAATAAGAAACAAAGCTCAGGAAATTATTGAATATACAGCAGGATTCTTTGATGAAATTATTTTAGATGATTTCTTTTTCACAAGTTGTAAATGTGAACATTGTGTAACTGGCAAAGGTAACAGAAGCTGGACTGATTACAGACTCGAATTAATGACTGCTGCAGCCAAAGATCTGATTATCGGACCTGCTAAAAAGATCAACCCTGACGTCAAGGTGATTATCAAATATCCAAATTGGTACGATCACTTTCATGGTCTTGGATTTGACCTTGAAACCGGTCCAGAAATATTTGATGGGATATACACCGGAACTGAAACCCGCGATGCCATTATGAGCAATCAACATCTCCAACCATATTTGAGTTATTTAATTTTTCAATATTTCGACAACTTAAAGCCCGGAAAGAACGGAGGAGGATGGGTTGATACCGGAGGGATGAAACATTACGAGCGCTACGCCGAACAAATTTGGCTTACATTATTTTCAAAAGCTCCAGAGATTACTCTTTTTGATTATCGCCAAATGCTGATTCCTCTTCGCAAAGAATGGATTTCTTCTTGGAATTCTGAGAATTGCAGTTTCAAAGCTGAAGAAATGCTTAAACCTATAAATGTTGATGGCAAGCAAATTGATCCTTCGACTATAGCCAGAGCTGCTGCTTACTCCATCGAAAAAATTAAACCGATAATTGACCTTTTGGGAAATCCTTACGGAATAAAGAGCTACAAACCTTTTCATTCTTCGGGTGAAGACTTTCTCCAAAACTATTTAGGAATGATTGGAATACCAATTGATATTGTACCATTCTTCCCTGAAGATGATGACATAATTCTTCTTACTGAACAGGCTAAAGCAGATACTTTAATTGTAGATAAAATAACTCAAAGACTACGAAACGGTAAAAATGTAATCATAACTTCCGGCTTACTAAATGCCTTGCAAAATAAAGGGATCCGAGAAATTGTCGATTTGAAATATACTGACAGAAAAGCTATTGCCAGTGATTATCTAATGAATAGAAACATTATCAAAGGAAGCTCTCCTATTTTAATACCTCAAATAGAATATCAGACAAACGATTCATGGGAAATTATCTCAGCAATGAATAATCGCTTAGGTTGGCCATTGCTTCATCAGGCAAAATTCTCAAATGCAACACTTTTCTTATTGGTAATTCCCGAAAATTTCTCAGATCTTTACAATCTGCCGATTGAAGTTCTTAACAAAATCAGAGATATTTTTCTAAAAAATAATAGTTTCACATTAGAAGGACCTTCTGATGTTTCCTTATTCTTATATGATAACGGAACTTTTATTATACATTCTTTTAATGACACTCAAACTGAAATAAAGATCGTAATGAAGGAAAAAAATAAAACCTTAAAAGATCTTATTACAAAGACTGATGTGAAATCTTCCGTTCGTGAATCAATTAAGTTCTGGGGGAAAATATATGAAGAAGAAAAATATGCATACTCAATTTCAATACCTCCCCATTCATTTAAAGTTTTGAAATTTGAATAACAAAAAAGGGCTATTTAAACAATAGCCCTTTTTTTTGTTTTATTTT
>CAYMTR010000066.1:0-11427 GCA_964393405.1 uncultured Prolixibacteraceae bacterium | reverse complement strand
TGAGGACCCCGAGATTACAAATCACGTGCTCTGGCCAACTGAGCTAATTCGGCAAGTGGGTAAGCTTACTGTGTCGCACCGCTCAACCGCGTATCCTTGCTGCCTTCCGACCCTGGGGAGTTTCAGCAGGAGCTGGTCGCACAGGACTTACCCGGCGACAAAAGTAGAAAAATTTGTTTTACTACAAAATATTTTTTAAATCTCTTGCAAAATCTTTTTTTTATTAAAATTCATAACTGCCTGAATACAGGAAAATAAATACAAAAAGGTATATTTGCGCAAAATTAAAATTCCATAAATTATGACAACTAACGATCAACTTTTTAAATCATCCATGAAGTATGGGCTATACTATGCTCTTATATCAATTGTAATTAGCTTAATTATCTGGGCCACAAAGTTTATAGAGAATTCAGGTCTGACGGCTAACTTTTTCGTGTCAATTATCAATATAGCAGTATGGGTCTTTGTATTGATTTATTTCACAAAGGATTATCGTGATAAAGTACTTGGAGGAACTATTGATTTCAAACAAGCATTTTATGTAGCAGTACTTACAGTTGCTTTTGCATCGCTTATAATTGCTGTATACAATTTCACCTTTCACTCATGGATAGATCCTGAATATTCACAAAGGACAATAGATGCTTTGATTGAAAAAACATACAATATGATGAGCGGACTTGGAGTACCGGAATCTGAAATTGAAAATTCACTTAAAACTATTGAGACCATGGAAGTGCCTACTCCGGTTCAATCTACCTTCAGCGGATTACAGCAAAATATAATTTACGGTGCAATACTGTCATTAATCAGTGCTGCAATAGTAAAAAAGAACAAAGACAAAAGTGGTTTTGCAAAAGCCATGGATGAAATAAGCGACGAAGAAAAAATATAATAATAATGGATGTTTCTATTGTAATTCCTCTATTCAACGAGGAAGAATCGCTTCCTGAACTTACAACCTGGATTGAACAAGTAGTCAATAAAAATGGTTTTTCATACGAAATTCTGCTAATTGATGATGGAAGCAGGGATAATTCATGGAATATCGTAAAACAATTATCGGAAGCCAATAAAAATATAAGGGGTATAAGTTTCCAAAGGAATTATGGTAAAGCTGCTGCGCTTCATATAGGATTCCAGGCAGCCAAAGGAGACGTCGTAATAACAATGGATGCCGATCTTCAGGACAATCCTGAAGAAATACCTGAATTGGTCAGAATGATTCGTGAAGATGGATATGACCTTGTTTCAGGATGGAAGAAAGTTCGCCACGACCCTGTGCTTTCAAAAAACCTGCCAAGCAAGTTGTACAACTACACAACAAGAAAGATGACCAAGATTAAACTGCACGATATGAATTGTGGTTTAAAGGCATACAAAAAGCAGGTCATAAAAAGTATTGAAATCTACGGGGACATGCACAGGTTTATACCTGTATTAGCAAAATGGGCCGGGTTTAAAAATATTGGAGAGAAGGTTGTAAAACATCAAGAGAGAAAATACGGTGTAACGAAATTTGGTATCGAAAGATTCATCCGTGGGCCACTAGATCTCATCTCCGTTATGTTTATTTCAAAATTTGGCAAACGTCCGATGCATTTTTTCGGAGTACTGGGGATATTGATGTTCATAGTTGGATTTCTTGCTGCATTGTGGGTCGGAATTGTAAAAATTTATGCCCTTAAACATGGAGTAAGAATGGCACTAGTAACCGATAATCCTTACTTTTATATCGCATTAACATCAATGATTATTGGTACTCAGTTGTTTATTACCGGGTTTATTGCAGATTTAGTATCACGTAATTCACAAGACAGAAACCAATATCAGATTGCGGAGAAAACCAATGAAAATTAGTTCAATAAAAACAACAAGACCATTTAAAAAAGGGTATCAGAAATGATACCTTTTTTAATTTATAATAATTCGCTTGTTTCTAATTCAGCTGAATAAACATGTTTAGCTGGACCTTTAAGCCAAACGTTTGTGAAAATCCCGTTTTCTCTTTTATATCGAACACTTAGATTTCCACCTTTGGCAGTAATAAAATACTCACCTTCAGAATTGTTATCCTTTATAGAGGCGCTTAAAGCAGAAGCAACGATTCCTGTACCACAGGCTAATGTTTCAGCTTCCACTCCCCTTTCGTAAGTATATACAATAAGTTCATTCCCTTTATGACTAACAAAGTTCACGTTAGTACCCTCAGGCTGAAAACGGGCATCGTACCTCAACTGCCGTCCTTCAATGTTCACATCAATTACATGCAGATCGTCGACAAAATGGACAAGGTGAGGGACTCCGGTATTTAGAAAAAAACCGTCAGCAAGGGTATCAACTTTACTAACATCAATCATGTGCAAGTCGACAAGTCCTTCAGGAGAAACGAAAGCATCATGAGGACCATCAGAAGCCATAAAAGTTGTTTTATCGCAAATAATTCCAAGTTGCTTGGCAAAAGCAACTATACAACGAGCTCCATTTCCACACATAGTAGCTTCGTATCCATCAGAATTATAATAAACCATCTTGAAATCATATCCGGAAAGATTCTCTAGTAAAATAAGGCCATCGGCGCCAACACCGAATCTACGATGACAAATTGACTCAATTAGAACATTGTTATGCTTATCGAAATCTAAACCTCTGTTATCGACCATAACAAAATCGTTTCCAGCGCCGTGATATTTATAAAATTTGATATTCATATGAAAATATGAGTTAACTGTATTTAAGAACAAAACAATAAATGTTAAAAATTGTTAAAAAAGCATGTCAAATTGACAAGCACAAACTAACGGAATTATTTTTGCGTTACTTAACAAAGATAGAATATTTAAAAATTATTTACCATGAAGAAAATTCAAAATGTATTAGTATCACTAATAATTGCTTTAGTAGGAGGATTTACTGCCGTGATGATATACAGAAGCATTGAAAAGCCTCAGGTAGTAACAGTTAAGGAAGAAAAACCCGTTCAATTTGCCAGTTTTTCTTCTCAGGGAGGGAACATTGACCTAACCCATGCAGCTGAAGTTTCTGTCAAATCAGTAGTAAACATACAGACCCAATACAAGAGTACAGGTTCGTACTCAAGTGGAAATCCATTCTTTGATTTCTTTTTTGGAGACAGGAATTTCTACGAACAACCACAAATACAGCAAGCTGCAGGGTCGGGTGTAATAATTACCGGAGATGGATACATAGTTACTAACAACCATGTAATTGAAGGTTCAAGTAACATTAAGGTAAAGCTTCACGACAACCGTGAATATGAGGCAAAACTGATAGGTACAGATCCAAATACAGACATTGCCCTCATAAAAGTAGAGGGAGAAAATTTTCCAGCAATCAAGTGGGGTAACTCAGATGTTCTTAAACTTGGTGAATGGGTACTTGCTGTTGGAAATCCATTTAACCTTACTTCAACAGTTACAGCCGGAATTGTTAGCGCTAAATCGAGGGGAATTGGTATTATTAGCGGACAGCTTCCCATAGAATCATTTATACAAACCGATGCCGCAGTAAACCCGGGTAATAGTGGAGGTGCATTGGTTAACACTCAAGGGGAGCTTGTTGGAATCAACACAGCTATTGCATCAAGGACGGGTTCATACAGCGGTTATTCATTTGCTGTACCTGTTAGTATTGTAAAAAAGGTTGTAGATGATATAAAACAATTTGGCGAAGTACAAAGAGCAGTATTAGGCGTAAATATTCAGGATGTTGATGCCACGTTGGCTAAGGAGTTTAATCTTGATGATATCAACGGAGTATATGTAGCATCTGTTGTTGAAAAAGGAGCTGCTGAAGAAAGTGGAATAAAAAAAGGAGATGTCATTGTATCTATTAATGACGTGAAAGTCAACACTAGAAGTGAACTTCAGGAACAAATAAGCAAGCACCGACCGGGAGATAATGTAAAAGTTTTAGTAAAAAGAGATAATAAAGAGAAACTTTTCACGGCAACCTTACGTAACACGAGGGGCGGAACAGGAATAGTAAAAGATCAGGACTTTATAATGGGTGCTGAATTAGCCAAAGTTGATGAAACAACGATGGGTAAATTGGGCATAAACAATGGAGTTCAGGTTAAAACTCTGGAGGACGGGAAGATTAAGAATGCCGGAATTCGAAAAGGATTCATAATAACATATGTAAATAAAACGCCGGTTAACCATGTTGAAGACATCAACCAGATTATCAAACAATCTAGAAGTGGTGGTGTTTTAATTGAAGGTATTTATCCAAATGGAGAAGAGGCATATTATGTGTTTGGCATAAATTAATGATTTACTCGGGACTCCTTGTAATAATAGTATCTAGAATCAAGACACAAGTATCAAGACACAAGACAATTGGAAAAACATAAAAATCAGGAATAGAAAAAGGAAAAAATTTCAAATCCTAACTATCCAATCTTGATTCTTGATACATGATACCTGATACATTATTAATTTGAATAAGTAAGTTGAAAGTTATATATTTGCGCGATTTTTCAAGGAGAGCTCATGAGACAATTAAAGATCACAAAATCTATTACTAATCGGGAAAGTGCTTCATTAGACAAGTACTTGCAGGAGATTGGTAAAGAAGAATTAATTACCGTAGAAGAAGAAGTTGAATTGGCACAGCGAATCAAGAAAGGCGACCATGCTGCTCTTGAAAAGCTTACCAGGGCAAATCTTCGTTTCGTGGTATCAGTTGCTAAACAGTATCAAAACCAGGGACTAAGCCTCCCCGACCTTATCAATGAAGGTAACTTAGGTTTGATCAAAGCAGCCGAGAAATTTGACGAAACACGCGGTTTTAAATTCATCTCCTATGCTGTATGGTGGATTCGCCAATCAATATTACAGGCACTGGCAGAGCAGTCACGTATCGTTCGTTTGCCTTTGAACCAAGTAGGTTCACTGAATAAAATCAACAAGGCATTTTCAAAATTCGAACAAGAACATGAACGCAAACCTTCGCCTGAAGAATTGGCTGAATCACTAGACCTTCCTGCTGACAAAGTAGCTGATACATTAAAAGTATCAGGTCGTCACATTTCAGTTGACGCTCCCTTTGTTGATGGTGAAGACAACAGCCTTCTGGACGTACTGCCCAATACTGACTCTCCAAATGCAGACAAAAAGCTGATAATGGAATCGTTATCACGTGAAATTGATAGGGCTCTGGCCACATTAACAGAACGTGAAAGTGATATAATCAGATTATTCTTTGGCATTGGATGTCAGGAAATGACATTGGAAGAGATTGGTGAACGCTTTGGTTTAACACGCGAAAGAGTGCGTCAGATCAAAGAAAAAGCAATCCGTAGGTTACGTCACACTTCCCGGAGCAAATTATTAAAAACGTATCTTGGATAAATTTAATCTAAAGATAAAATTGAACCACTGCATTACATATGCAGTGGTTTTTTTTATTTCTTGGAAACCTTAACAACCTGTACTTTATCTCCATTAGAAATTTTCACAACATACAATCCTGAAGGAATATTCCCCATAAAGAAAGAGTTACTGCCATTCTGATTAAAAATCATAAGTTTCTTACCATCTGCTCTGAACAATTCAACAAGCGAACCTTTCTTTAGGTTCTCAATTGTAACAAAGTCATTTGCCGGATTAGGAAATACTCTGATTTCATTTTTCAATTCTGAAGTCTTATTTCCTGTTGTAACTCCTGAATAATAATATCTCTCAATATTGCTTTTTATCCATTCGCTTGCAGAAGTATTCCAACTATATTTAGTATCATCTTTTATGAGATATTTATAAAATTGCCTTTTCCAATAATATGGAAGAATAACTTCATTAGAAGTTACATCATAATCCCATGAACTAATATATAAACTACTCTTCTCTAATTTATTAGATTCATCATTCCAATCCCAATAAGTTGATTCAATTAAAGCCGAATTACTATCATATTTAAAATATTCCTCATGATCAATATAAAAGGCACCTGAATCTTCAATATAGTAACTACGTATCGCAGATATTTGTTCGCTTGAATATTCATATTCCCATTTTGCAATGGCTTCCCACGTACTTTTCTCAGATGACCACATATATTCAATCCATAAAACTAAGCCTCCTGCTTCGCTATATGATATTATCCCATAATAATCATATTGGAAAGATTTACTTTCATTATCCCACCAGTAGTACCATTTTTCTTCAATTAAACCTTTAGCGTTATAAACATTTATACATAGATAGTCATCATCCCAATCTTGAGTTGAATTATTCCATACATAATAATAATCAAATAATGTATCTCCCCGCATCTCATAACTATAACCATAGTCTTTAACCCAATTCCCATTGTCGCTGCTACGGATAAACTCAACTTCGGAATACATAAAATTATTTTCATCATAGTAGTACTCATATTTTGTATCAGCCTGGTCAGCTTCACTATATGTAGTAACAGCACTATCAAGTTTATACTTATAAGCATTGACAGATTTCAAATTGTCATTTTTTTGAAAAGTAGTTTTCATTGATCTACTATGTCGAGTTCTAATATCGTCATAACGTTTTGAACGCTTGCCATCATTATTGCCTGCAGAAGAATAATTGCAAAGCAAAACAGAACCAATCAAAAGTACGAGGAAGAAACTAATTTTATTCATGGGACAATAATTTTAATTCATACGTTTTATATAGCTAACTCCATTGTATTAACCGATGTTTTAATGACACATAGACACATCATTACAGCACCTAAACATTTAAAATACAAGTTAGAAAAAATAGCCTTTCAAAAATAAAAGAAATGTAATTTTCTGAAAATTAAATCACAAATAAAACCAATCCTTTAAGATATTCTCCTTCAGGATGATATATATTGATTGGATGATCGGCAGGTTGTGAAAGCTGGTGAAGTATTCTGACTGACCGTCCTGCTATAGCTGCCCCTGAAAATACTGCCTCGCGAAATTTATCCTTACCGACAACCTGAGAACAGCTGAAAGTAAACACAATGCCACCACTACGAATTTGTCGGAAAGCCTGAGCATTGATTTTTTTGTATCCCTGCAAAGCATGACCAAGCGCATCTCGATGTTTAGCAAAAGCAGGTGGATCAAGAACAATCAGATCGTATTTATCTTTGATGTCCTTCATAAAATCAAATGCATCAGCAACAAAAGCTTCATGTCTCTTATCACCTGGAAAGTTTAATTCAACATTTTCCTTTGTTAGCTCTATTGCTTTGCCAGAAGAATCAACAGAATGAACCACTCTGGCACCTCCCCTCATTGCAGAAAAAGAAAAACCTCCTGTATAACAAAACATATTGAGCACATCGCGCCCTTTGGAATATTGCTGCAACAAGTATCTGTTTTCACGCTGATCAATAAAGAATCCTGTCTTTTGTCCTTCTTCATAATCAACCCTAAACTTGTTTCCGTATTCAGAAACAATCTCAGGACTTGAATTACCAATTATAAAACCATCGACAGGGTTAATATCAGCTTTAAAAGGTAATGTCTTTGAGCTCTTATCGTATACAGCAATGAGGCTGTCGCCCATCAATTCTTTAAGAATTTCTGCAATCTGAAACCTTATCAGGTACATTCCAATTGAATGCATCTGTAAAACGGCTGTTCCATTATAGAAATCGATTACTAATCCTGGCAGACTGTCGCCTTCTCCATGGACTAAACGATAAGTATTGGTTTCGGGGTTACCAATAAGACCAAGCGATTTTCTTAATTCAATAGCCTCGTTTAGTTTTCTTTTCCAGAAGTCTTTATCGGGAGTTACATTTTCAAACGATACTATTCTAACAGCAATTGTACCTATCTGGTAATGACCAAAACACAAAAATATTTCATCGTCAGAAAAGACATATACAATATCGCCTTCAGCAACCTTGCCGGATATATTTCTGATTGCACCGGAGAATATCCAAGGATGGAACCTTTTAACCGACTGTTCTTTACCCGGTTTAAGAAAAATCTTTATCATGTTATTGTTCATCATATTCATTAATGAAATGCTCATACAACCTGTAAGAAATCCAGGCATCTGTTGCGGCATATTTAATTTGTGGCTCGTTTAGCTCAAGGGCTTCCCAATTTGATAATTGCTGAGCCTTTGAAATTTTTATTCCCAGAACAATCGCAGAAAGTTTTTTCAAGCTAAATCCATTTATTCCTTTTTCTTTTGCAACATCCTGAAGTTCAACAAAACCTTCCACTTTAAATTTTCTTTTAGCCTGAAGAAGTTTAATATCGTCACGAATCGCAACACCGGCTTTAACTATATTTGGATTAGAAAATATTTTTGTAATTTCAATAGGTAACTCAAAGTAATTCAATCTAAAAAGAAAAGCTTTATCATAAGTCGACAGCTGTAGAAGAGCAACTTTATTTATATGTCCTTTTTTAAATGAAGGCTTTGTTTCAGTATCAAATCCTATTACAGAACAATTCTTAAGATAGGAAACAGCTTCATCAAGCTTTTCCCTATTGTCCACAATAATTATTTCACCTTCAAATGATTGTAATGGAAGTTCATCTATCTCCTCTTTCGTAATACTCTCTTTGTAAATCATCCTTTACTATTTTTCATCCAAGTTGTTTTCGCTATAAATCAATGCATGAATTGCTCTTAATCCGTTTACAAGTTTCTGCCCCCAATACTCTTTAAAGTTTTTCTGACATTCATATAAAGCGTCAGTCATAATATCTGAAGTGCCTATTCTAAATGCGAATATAAAATCTTTCAGATCCTGGTAAATATCACATAAATTTTCAGAAATTGATGCTTCTAAAGGAGCATCGCTAAATTGCATATCCGGCACAAATACTTCCTGATAACTGTCAAACCTGCCAAGCTTCGAACTTAATTTTTCAAGCATGAAATTATAGTCCACTTCAGTTACAACCTTTTCTGGTGAGTCCGCATTATCTCCGTCAACATCGGGAAGAAGTGATGCTTTTAAATATAAAAGAGCAAATATCTTCTGAGCAGTTTCAACAAACTGTCGACCTTTCATTGATTCATGATTTTCAATAAAAGAACAATATTCATTTGCAACTGTAACAAATTCAATAACGTTTCTTGAAAAAATAATGTCACTCATATTTTCTGGAATCAAGTATCAGGTACCAAGCATCAAGATTGTTTGCGCGAATTTATAACATTTTCATCAATTACTTGCCTTATGTCTTTTCTTTGGTATCAGGTATCAGGTATCAAGTATCAAGATTGGACATCTTGACACTTGCGTCTTGATACCTGATTCTATTATTTACAATTCTCTAACACATCAACAAGCAGCTTCCAGAACCTTTCAACAGTTTTAATTTCTATACGTTCTGCGGGTGAATGGGCACCAGTAATGGTAGGTCCGAAGGATACCATATCAAGATGAGGATATTTCTCTTTAAACAAACCACATTCTAGTCCTGCGTGAATAGAACGGACAACCGGATCGTTATTAAAAAGTTTCTTATATGAATTAACAGTAGCTTTCACAATATTTGAATTCGGCTCAGGTGTCCAGCCCGGATAGCCGTCTGAATGACGAACCCCAGCTTCTGCTTGAAGAAAAACTGTTTCAACAACATCACAAATATTGATCTTTGCCGTTTCAATTTCACTCCGCTGACTTGTAGTAACCTCAATAATATTATCATCTTTCATTTTTACAGATGCAAGGTTTGTTGAAGTTTCAACAATCCCGGGCATTCTTTTACTCATAGCCTGAACTCCATGTGGGCAAACGAATAAAGCCCTTATCAAATTTAAAGCAGTATCGTCATCAATTAAGTATTCAGGTTTTTTGGCAGATTGGATATTCATATTAAGATCTTTCTCAATAATGCCTATTTCATTCTGAACATCACTTGAATAAATATTAAAATCAGCAACAATGTTTTCCTTTTTCTTGGAACGAACCATTATAACAGCCTCTGCCTCTCTTGCAATGACATTTCTAAGGTTGCCACCTGAAATTGAAGCAAGTTTGAGATCGTACTTATTCATGCTATTGAAAAGGAAACGGGCGAGGATTTTATTTGCATTACCTCTTCCCTCATGAATATCGCCCCCAGAATGACCACCCATTAGTCCGCTAATTGTTATTTTAAAAGGAAAATACCCTTTAGAAATCGGCACTTGGTAATAATTAAATTGAGCAACAGTATCGGCACCGCCTGCACAACCTATGTACAAAACCCCATCGTCTTCAGAGTCAAGATTCAAAAGTATGCTTCCTTCCATAAAACCAGGCTTCATAGCAAAAGCTCCTGTCAAACCTGTTTCTTCGTCAACAGTAAAGAGGCATTCAAGCTTTCCGCAGTTTACTTTTTTATCGGTTAGAATAGCAAGCTGCGCTGCCATCCCTACACCACAATCTGCCCCTAAAGTAGTAATACCTGCTGTTACCCATTCTCCATCAATATAGGGGCTAATAGGATCGACTTCAAAGTCATGAACAATACCACTGTTTTTTTCACAAACCATATCCATGTGGGTCTGAAGAATAATAACAGGAGCTTTTTCATAACCTTTCGATGCTGGTCTTATTATTATGATATTCCCAACTTCGTCTTTTTTATATTCAAGATTGTTTTTTGTGGCAAAATCTTCAAGAAATGCAATTATCTTCTCTTCTTTCTTAGAAGGGCGTGGAACCTGACAGATATCTTCGAAATAACTCCATAGTGCAACAGGTTCTAAATGACTTATTTTACGTTCCATATATTTATAAATATTAATCCATTAAAAGCTTCATAAAATATTATTTTATTTACTACTGTGCAAACTTAAAAACAAAAAAATAAAATTAGTCGAGAATTATCAAAAGTTCAATAAAATTAGCTTCAAATTGGCACATTTAGCATATTTAACTGCCTCTGCAGAAAAAAATCAAAAAAAAAGTGTTTTTTTTATTCTCTAAACATTTAATAATTAAAAAGTATGAGAAAGTCATTTTTGATTATTTTACTTGCCGTTTTCGCATTTGGAACAGCTAAAGCGGGAGAAATTACCGGAAAATGGAAAACGATAGATGATGCTACTGAAAAGGCAAAATCGACTGTGGAAATTTCACTAAAAGATGGTAAACTTTATGGTCATGTTGTTGGTTTCTTTAATGAAGACCCTAACTATGATCCTATCTGTGATGAATGTAAAGATCACCTTAAAGATAAAAAGATTAAGGGTATGCAAATCGTAAATGGGCTTCAACTGAAAGATGGTAAATGGGCTGGAGATAAAGGCATCCTTGATCCTGACAACGGTAAGTATTACGATGTTAAAATCTGGGTTGATGAGAAAAATCCCGATATTCTTCACGTAAGAGGTTATATTGCATTTTTATACAGAACACAAACCTGGCATAGGGTAAAATAAAAAATTCAGGGGCTTAACATTTGAGCCCCTTTTTTATTTATTTAAT
>CAYMTR010000065.1:0-12500 GCA_964393405.1 uncultured Prolixibacteraceae bacterium | reverse complement strand
TGATTACGCAAGAAAAGTTTCAAATATTTTAAATATTTCCGATATTCGCACCGTCATTGATGACCGTAACGAAAAGATTGGCAGAAAGATTCGTGACAACGAATTAAAGAGGATTCCTTTCTTATTAGTGGTAGGCGAGAAAGAGGCTGAAACAGAAACAATTTCTGTGCGCAGGCAAGGTCAGGGTGATGAGGGAGCAATGACGATTGAAGAATTTGCTTCGAAAGTAAAGGATGAAATTAACGAGCAATTAAGTAACATACAAAATTTAAGAAATTAGTAATTTTGGAGGAAAAAAAATCACCGCAGAAAGATAGGAGATTTGATAACAGGGATGACGACAAGCTGTTTTTCCGTATCAACCATCAAATTAGAGTACGAGAAGTCAGATTAGTTGGGGATAATATAGAAAATCCCGGAGTATATACTACACAACAGGCCTTAAAGCTTGCTGACGATATGGAATTAGATTTGGTTGAGATTTCTGCAAAAGCAGAACCTCCTGTATGTAAAATTACTGATTATCAGAAATTTCTTTATCAACAAAAGAAAAAGCAGAAAGAGATTAAATCCAAATCTGTAAAAGTCGTTGTTAAAGAAATAAGATTTGGTCCGAATACAGATGACCATGATTTTAATTTTAAATTGAAACATGCTATCAATTTTTTGCAGGAAGGTGCAAAAGTTAAAGCATACGTATTTTTTAAAGGAAGATCAATACTTTTCAAAGAACAAGGTGAAATATTGCTATTGCGTTTTGCCAACGAGCTTGAAGAGTTAGGAAAGTTAGAAATGATGCCTAAGTTAGAAGGCAAGAGAATGACGATATTTATTTCACCTAAAAAGAAAAAATAATTAGGTTACACATTTAAAAAGTAGGATAATGCCGAAAATGAAAACGAATGCCGGAGCGAAGAAACGTTTTAAGCTTACCGGTACCGGTAAAATCAAAAGAAAACACGCTTTTAAAAGTCATATTTTGACTAAAAAAAGCACAAAGCGCAAACGTAACCTTACTTACTTTGGACTTGTCGATAAATCCGACGAACCAAACGTAAAGAGGATGTTAGCAATGAAATAGTTCTTTTGATAGTGTTGAGAAAAATAGTAATTAACCTGAGTGAATTAGCTTGAAAGTCTCTTATTAATACAGAGCGCTAACCATTCGAAAATTTGAAATTATGCCAAGAAGTGTAAACAACGTTGCATCTAGAGCAAGGAGGAAGAAAATCCTCAAAGCCACCAAAGGAAATTTTGGTTCAAGAGCAAACGTTTGGACGGTAGCAAAAAACACCTGGGAAAAGGGGATGCAATATGCTTACCGTGACAGAAAAAAGAAAAAGGGAAATTTTAGGGCTTTGTGGATTCAGCGTATCAACGCTGCTGTACGTCCAGAAGGTTTGAATTATTCAACATTCATTAATCTTTTAAAGGTTAAGAATATTGATATTAACCGTAAAGTTTTAGCTGATTTAGCAATGAATCACCCTGAAGCTTTCAAAGCTATTGTAGAAAAAGTAAAATAGTTTCTTTTAGGTGAAATAACACAAAGCCCGCTCAATGAGTCGGGCTTTTTTTATAGTGTTTATCAAGAAGTTTTTTCACTTCTTTATTAAAGAGAAAACTATAAATGTCACGCAGTAGAAATAATGAAACATTATAACTAATTTAGTTGGTGTCCATTTTCTTTAACTCAATTCTATTAAAATGCCTCAATTAAAGATTTTTAAAGCTTCGGCAGGTTCAGGAAAGACATACAGATTAGTAGCTGAGTATATTAAACTTCTAATTGAAGATCCTGGTAAATATAAACATATACTTGCCGTAACATTTACAAACAAGGCAACAACAGAAATGAAAGTTAAGTTGCTAAATTCACTTTCATCTCTTTCGACAGGTCGCAACAATGGCCTTGAGCAATTAATTCTTGATGAAACTAATTTTTCTAAAAATCAGATAAAAGAAAACTCAGGCATCGCATTGTCTCAGATATTGCATGACTACGACAAATTTTCTGTTACAACTATCGATAGTTTCTTTCAGGGAGTATTGAGATCATTTGCAAGAGAAATTGGATCATTCGGGGCGTTTGAAGTTGATCTCAACAAAGCAGAAATGCTGGAAGAGGCATGCGACAGGATGATACAAACTGTTGACAGTGATGAGGAGCTCAGAGATTGGTTGTTGATGATGGCAGAAGAACAACTGGAAGATAGTAAAAGCTGGCAAATAAAAAGGAATATTTTGAACTTTGGGAATGAACTTTCTAAAGATACATTTCAAATGTACGTTCAAAGTATGGAATCCCTTGACGATGAAAGGCTAAAGCTAAAAAAATTAAAGAATAATCTATATAAAACAAGGAACTGGTACGAAAGTGAATGTTCTAGAATTGGCAAAGAGGGTTTAGATTTAATCTCAGGTTGTGGTCTTGAAATAAGTGATTTCAAGTACGGGAGTACTTCATTTCCTAAATATTTTGAGAGTTTAAAAGAAACGAATACTGAAAAATTTATTCCTTCTGTTAGGGTATTGGACTCGCTTGACAGCCCCGATTCATGGTGTACCTTAAAGTCAGAAAAACGGAAAGAGATTTTGCATTGCTACGATAATGGCTTGAATTCCAAACTTAAGGAAGCTCTTTTGTTTTTCACGGAATACTATAGCAAATATTTAACGGCCAAAGTTATAAGTAAAAATTTAAATATGCTTGGAGTGCTTTCTACTCTTGCATTTAACCTCAGGGAATTACAAAAAGAAAAAAATACCATATTGTTGGATGAGAGCGACAAACTTCTTAACGTCATAATTGGGACAAACGACGCACCATTTATTTATGAAAATTATGGTACCTACTATAATAACTTCATGATAGACGAATTTCAAGATACTTCAGCAATTCAATGGGAAAACTTTAAACCTCTTGTAATGAATTCTTTGTCTGAAAATAACGACAATATTGTTGTTGGTGACATAAAACAATCAATTTACAGATGGCGGAACAGCGATTGGAAGTTACTGGAAAGTAAACTTGAAAGTGATTTAAACAGGTATAAAATTGAAAAGGTAAACCTTGATAAAAACTGGAGAAGCTTTCAGGAAATTGTGAAATTCAACAATGATTTCTTTAATGCTGCTAAAGATATTTTAGATAATTCAATTATTCAGGAAATCGATGATTTGAAGTTAGCTAGTTTAAATGATTTCTATTCAGGAACAATTAAAGAAGTATTCTCTGATATAAACCAAGAATATTCACAAAACAAAGATGGTGGGTTTATTAAGATTAAGCGTCTGTTAATTCCTGAAAATAAAGAAGCGGATTTTGATTATGAAGAAGAGACACTTGAAAAAATAGTTGAGGAAATTCAGAATATACAGGATAAAGGTTTTAAAGCTTCTGACATTGCAATTCTGGTTAAACTAAATAATAATGGCAGCAAAATTGCAAACTATTTATTGAGAAAGAAGAAAAGTCAGACAAAGTATAATTTTGAAGTTGTCTCTGATGACAGTATGTACTTAGGGAACTCTACTTCTTCAATTTTTTTAGTAGGGATGATTAAGTGTGTTGTATCTCCGTTTGATGATGTTATTAAGGCTTCTGTGGCTTTTGAATATTACACCAGGCTTTTCCCTCTACTGGGCATTGAGAATGTAAATTATGCCTATAAATCAATCGACAAGACTACATCCTTAGAAATTGTTGAGAACTTTACTCCTGAAGGTTTTATTGATGATTATTTTCCTTTCTTCAATGAAGGGAAAGAGGGCTATTTAAAAGAATTATCAAGTTTATCTTTAATTGACCTTGTAAATAAAATTGAAAATGATTTCAGGCTAAATGAAATTCAGGAAGAGCAGGCAAATATCCAGGCATTTAATGATTCAGTTTTTGATTTTACTAAACGTGAAAGCAATAATATTAAAAAATTTATTGAATGGTGGGATATATTTGGCGGTAAAATTAAAATTCAAGGGAATTCACAAAAAGATGCAATTCGGATATTAAGCATACATAAATCAAAAGGACTTGAATTTCCTTTTGTTATTATACCTTTTTGCGACTGGGATTTAGGATTTTCCAGAAATGGTGATATTATTTGGTGTCCTGCTCCCGAGCAATACAGTAATGACTTTCCTATTCTTCCGGTTAACGTTATAAAAGATTTAATCAGGACTGATTTTTCGGGCAACTATCTGAATGAATTACTAATGCATTATATCGATAACATCAACTTGCTTTACGTTGCATTTACAAGGGCTGTTGAAGGATTAATTGTTTTTACTGAACTTAAAGAAAAGAAATCAGATAAGAAACCCAAGTTTAAGGATATTAGCGATTTAATTAGCAAAACAATCTTTACTGATGATAATGCTAATGATAACGAGGAACAAACATTTGTAATAGGTGAGCTAAGAAGTAACCTTTCACAAGACCTTGAAACCAAAAATGGAATTCATATTAAAGGAACTCATGGTATTTATGAGAATTCAAGCGAGTTAATGCTCTTACATAAGAATTATGAGAATTTCCTTGATGATGAAGGTGCAGCCAGATATAAAAAGATAAACGAAGGGAAAATTATTCATGATATACTCTCGAAGACTGAAATTCTAGATGATTTGGAATTTGCTGTGAGAAAAGTATTTCAGGAAGGGAAGATTTTAAAGGACGATGTTGATTTATATACTCAGAGACTTCAAACTCTGTTGTCGTCTCCCGACGTTATGCATTGGTTTGAAGGAAAGTATAAAGTTATTAATGAAGCGACAATCATCGATCAGGCTGATGGCTTTAAACGCCCCGATAGGGTTATGATCAAAGATGACGAAGTTATTATAGTAGATTACAAACTTTCTTCTATAATGAATAATGCGCATACAAAACAAGTTGCGACTTATCTGAAAAAAGTACAACAAATGGGTTTTGCTAAGGTTAAAGGATTTTTATGGTATTTAGACGATAACAAAATTGTTGAGGTTAAAGCTTCTTGATATTTAAAAGTTAATATGACTTTTGCATTTGGATTTAAAGCTACTAATTTATTTTTAAAGCAACTTATCTTTCCGGTTTTATTGTGCCAATGATTCAAATTATTCCGAATTAATATATGTTTTATAACAAGTTTGAAATAATAAAAGTATTTATGACTTTTGATGTATAAATATTTTTGTTATGACTTACTCTGAAATAGAAAAATTCTTTCTAGCTGTTGATTGTGTAATATTCGGCTTCGATGGAAAAGTCTTAAAGTTGTTATTGTATAAGAGGGATTTTGAACCGGAAAAAGGGAAGTGGTCATTGATGGGGGGATTTCTAAGGAAAGAAGAAACTCTTGACGCAGCTGCTTACAGAGTATTGGCAAGAATAACCGGACTCCGCAATATTTATATGGAACAGCTAAGTACCTTCTCTGATGTTGATAGAGATCAAGAAGCCAGAGTTATAAGTACAGCTTATTTTTCGTTGATAAAAATCGAAGATTACGACGTGAATGTTTTGAAGCGGCATAATGTTGAATGGTTTGCTATAAGCGATATACCTGAGCTGATTTTCGATCATGGTGATATGGTGGAAAAAGCTTTAAGAAGGTTATATAGTAGGGCAATGAGTCAGCCTTTGGGCTTTGAGCTTCTGCCTGAGCAATTTACGATTACTCAGCTTAGGGCTCTTTATGAAGCAATTTATCAAAGACCTCTTGATCCTGCGAATTTTAGAAGGAAGTTTATTACAATGGGGCTACTTAACAGGTTGCCTATTAAGGATATGAACAGTTCCAAAAAGGGGGCTTTCTTATACTCTTTTGATAAAGAAAAATATGAAGACCTTATGTCAAAAGGTTTTTCATTTGATGCAACAGGAATTTAATTTTAAACAATAAATAATAAAATATAGAATTATGGAAAATAAAGTAGTTTGGTTTGTTACCGGTAGTCAGCATTTATATGGCGCTGAGACTTTAAAACAAGTAGATAAAGACTCTGAAGAAATTGTCAAAGGTTTAAATTCTTCAGATAAATTACCAATAAAAATAGTTTTTAAACCTGTTGTAACAACTCCCGATTCTATTCTTAAGATTTGTATGGAAGCTAATTACGACAGTAGTTGTATTGGCATAATTACTTGGATGCATACTTTTTCTCCTGCTAAAATGTGGATAGCAGGGTTGAAAATTCTTAATAAACCTTATATGCATCTTGATACACAATTTAACCGTGATATACCATGGAGTGAAATTGATATGGATTTTATGAATCTTAATCAAAGTGCTCATGGTGACAGAGAGTTTGGTTTTATCAACTCAAGGATGCGCAAGAATCGTAAAGTTGTTGCCGGACATTGGCAAGAACCCGGAGTGCAGGATCAAATCTCAATTTGGTGCCGTACAGCTATTGGATGGGACGATTCACAAGGATTAAAGGTTGCCCGTTTTGGTGATAACATGAGGGAAGTGGCAGTAACTGAAGGCGATAAGGTAGAAGCTCAGATAAGGTTTGGATGGCAGATATCGGCTTTTGGCCCCGGTGATTTAATAAATTACATCGATAAGGTTTCTGAAAGCGAAATAGATAAGCTGATTGAAGAATATAATGAAAAATATATTGTTGCTGATAATTGCAAAAAAGGTGGAAAATATTACGAAAACGTGAGGGTTCAGGCAAAGTATGAAGTTGCTTTGAAACGCTTTATGCTTGATGGAAATTTCAAAGCTTTTACTACTAACTTTGAAAACCTGACCGGTTTGGATCAGCTCCCTGGACTAGCTTCTCAGCGCTTAATGGAAGCCGGATATGGCTTTGGTGCTGAAGGCGATTGGAAACAGGCAGCTATGGGGCGCATCATCAAAACTATGTCGGAAGGAATGAAAGGTGGAAGTTCATTTATGGAAGATTATACATATCATTTTTCACCCGATTGTCCTGCAGTTTTAGGCGCACATATGCTTGAAGTTTGCCCAACAATTGCCGCAGAAAAACCACGTCTTGAAGTTCATCCTTTAGGAATTGGAGGTAAAGACGCACCTGCAAGATTAGTTTTTGACAGCGCTACAGGTGATGCGATGAACGTAACAGTAATTGATATGGGAAATCGATTCAGAATAATAGTAAATACATTAGAATCTATTAAACCACTTGAGAGCTTACCAAAACTTCCTGTTGCTTGTGCATTCTGGAAACCAATGCCTAATCTGTCGGTAGGTGCAGCAGCTTGGATTTATGCTGGTGGAACTCACCATTCAGTATACACACTGGCTTTAACTCCTGAATATATCGAGAACTTTGCAGAGATTGCAGATATTGAATATGTTGTAATTGATAAAGACACCAACTTAACTTCCTTTAAAAAAGAGTTAAAGTGGAACGATTTATACTACCTTTTGAACAAAAGTTTGCAGTAGCATTTAATACATAAATTAACTTTTTAACTAATATATAAAACATATGAATGCTGGTTTTACGACATTGGATTATATCATTTTTGTAACCTATGCAATTATGATTGTAAGCTTGGGTCTTTGGTTATCCCGAGATAAAAAAGGGGTAGAGAAGAACTCAAAAGATTATTTTCTTGCCGGAGGAACATTATCATGGTGGGCAATTGGTGCATCTCTTATTGCTGCCAACATTTCAGCTGAACATTTCATTGGTATGTCTGGCTCCGGATTCAGAATTGGTCTGGGAATAGCTGCTTATGAGTGGATGGCTGCTATTACTTTGATTCTTGTTGCAAAATATCTTTTGCCTCAGATGATCGATAAGAAAATATTTACAATGCCTCAGTTAGCAAAAGAGAGATACGGAACTGGTGTAAGTTTCTTCTTCTCTTTCTTTTGGTTGCTGGTGTATGTTTTTGTTAACCTTACTTCAGTTGCATGGCTTGGAGCCTTAGCTTTGGAACAGATTCTTGGATTCCCTCGTGAATATGGCGTTCCTGCTTTATTGATTTTTGCAGGGATTTATTCAATCTACGGTGGACTTAAAGCTGTTGCATGGACTGACGTGTTGCAGGTTATATTTATGGTCGGCGGTGGTCTGATTACCGCTTGGTTTGCTCTTGATGCCGTTGCCGGCGATACAGGAAATGCTTTGGATGGTTTTGCAATTATATTATCTAAGGTTCGCGAGGTTCCTACTGACCTTCATTTCAATATGATTGTTGATAAAAATCTTGATGCAACTATATTCAAAGACCTTCCCGGATTGGCTGTTATTTTTGGAGCTATGTGGCTTACAAACATTGGCTATTGGGGTTTCAACCAATATATCATTCAAAAAGGTCTTGCTGCAAAGAATTTAGAAGAAGCTAAGAAAGGTTTGATATTCGCAGGTTTCTTGAAAATTTTAATCCCTGTTATTGTTATTATTCCTGGTATTACTGCTTATGTGTTGTTTAATCATCCTGATATGCAGGGAACTCTGCAGGGACTTAGTGGTAATATAGAACGTGCTGATGATGCATACCCTTGGTTGCTTAGAAACTTCGCACCGGTAGGTATTCGTGGATTGGCATTTGCTGCTCTTGTTGCTGCAGTGGTTTCTTCTCTTGCTTCAATGCTTAATTCTACATCAACAATATTCACTATGGATATATACAAGCAATTGATCAACAAAAAGGCTACTGAAAGACAACTTGTTAAAACAGGTCGTATTGTTGCTTTAATTGCTTTGGTAATTGCAATGTTCTCTGCCCGTCCTCTTTTGGGTGGTCTCGATCAGGCATTCCAATATATACAGGAATATACAGGGTTTATATACCCAGGGGTAGTTGTTGTTTTTGGAATGGGTATACTATGGAAAAGGGCTACAAACAGAGCTGCCCTTTGGACTACAATTGCAACACTTCCTACTGGAATTATTATGAAAATTGCTCTGCCTGAGCTTCCTTTCATTATCCGTATGGGATATGTTTGTATGATACTTATCTCTTTGGCTGTTATTTTAACATTGACTGATAAGAATCAGATAAAAGCTGATCCGCAGACTGATGTCAACCATAAGAAATTAGTAGGTGCAGGGTGGTTATTTGCAATTTTTGCAGGTGTTGCTCTTGTTGCAGGCTTAATCTGGGGAACTGAATTATTCGGATGCGGACTTCTGAATCTTGGATTCAACTCCATTTTTATGCTCGTTTTCCTTTTGGGCTTCTTGTCTTTGATAATGTTCACAAATGCTACATCAACAATAAAAGATGTTAAAGCATATGACTTTGAACCTAAGCTTTTTGAGACAAATAAAAGTTTCTTATACGGAGCAATGGGTATTGTTGTGATAATAGTTGCTCTTTACGCATATTTCTGGTAATAAATAACACGAGGCATTTCATTTTTTAATGGAATGCCTCTTTTAATTAAATATCAATGTTAGATAAACTAAAGGAAGAGGTATTTAAAGCTAACCTCGATCTTGTTAAGCATGGATTGGTAATTTTTACTTGGGGAAATGCAAGTGGAATAGATCGAGAAAGCGGATTGTTTGTAATTAAGCCCAGCGGGGTTGAATACGAAACGATGAAGCCATCTGATATGGTAATTGTTGATATGGAAGGAAGTGTTGTCTATGGCTCTCTAAAGCCGTCTTCTGACATGCAAACACATCTTTTCCTATATAGAAATTTCCCAAACATCGGAGGAATAGTCCACACTCATTCTACCTATGCAACTTCATGGGCTCAAGCGGGGATAGCTATTCCAAACATTGGTACTACGCATGCTGATTATTTTGCAAAAGATATTCCATGTACCCGGCAAATGACAAAAGAAGAGATATTCGGTTCTTACGAATCGGAAACAGGAAAAGTAATTGTTGAAACATTTAAAGATATCAATCCTGATGAAGTTCCGGGAGTACTGGTTCAAAATCATGGTCCGTTTTCCTGGGGAAAGGATGTTCACGATGCAGTTCACAACGCGGTGGTAATGGAACAGGTGGCTAAAATGGCAACTATTTCATTTTCCGTAAATCCTGATCTGAAAATGAATTCTCTTCTTGTTAAAAAGCATTATTTGAGAAAGCATGGAAAAGATGCTTATTATGGTCAGAAATGAAAGTGTAGTTTTTAAAAGGTAGATCATTAAATAAAGAATTATGTCAAAATATGTAATTGGTTTAGATTATGGAAGCGATTCATGCCGTGCATTAGTTGTTGATGCAGCTAACGGTAAAGAAATGGCTACTTCTGTAAAGTATTACCCTCGATGGATGCAAGGTAAATATTGCGACCCTTCAAAGAATCAATATCGCCAACACCCTCTTGATTATATCGAAGTTCTTGAGGATTCGATTAAAGATGCATTATCTCAATGCGATAGTTCTGTTGCAAAGAATGTTGTTGGTATTTCTTTTGACACTACAGGCAGTACTCCTGCTTTAACTGATGATAAGGGTACTCCCTTGGCTTTATTGCCTGAATTTTCCGAGAACCCAAACGCTATGTTTATCCTTTGGAAAGATCATACTGCAGTTGTTGAGGCTGATGAAATAAATGATCTTGCCAGAAAATGGGAAGTAGATTTTACAAAATATGAAGGTGGAATATACTCTTCTGAGTGGGTGTGGGCTAAGGTTCTACACGTTCTCAGACAAGATAAAAGCTTAAAAGGGAAAGCTTATTCATGGATTGAATATTGTGATTGGTTGCCTGCTATTTTAACCGGAGAAGCAAAACCGGAAATAGTAAAAAGAGGCAGATGTGCTTCCGGACATAAAGCTATGTGGCATCCCGATTGGAATGGTCTTCCTCCTGAAGATTTTCTTGTTGCCCTTGGTCCTGAACTTGCAGGTATGCGTGATCATCTTTTTACTGACACAATTACAAGTGATAAACCTGTTGGAAAGCTTACTACTGAATGGGCGGCTAAACTCGGTCTTTCAGAGAATGTTGTTGTTGGTGTAAGCGCCTTCGATTGTCATATGGGTGCTGTTGGTGCTGAAATTCAGCCTAATACTTTGGTTAGGGTGATTGGTACTTCTACTTGTGATATCATTGTTTCTTCTTATGAAGATATGAAGGGTAAACTGATTCCCGGTATCTGCGGACAAGTAGATGGCTCTGTAATCCCAGGTCTTATTGGTCTTGAAGCAGGTCAATCTTCTTTTGGAGATGTATACGCTTGGTTTAAGAATGTTTTAAGTTGGCCACTCCAATTTATTGATGATAAGGATTTAGCAAAGATTGTCGAGGATAAAATAATCCCTGCCTTATCCGAAGAAGCAATGAAAATTCCTGTTGAAGAATCAACAATTATTGCTACCGACTGGTTAAACGGACGCCGTACTCCTGATGCTGATCAAAATGTTACTGCAACTATAACCGGTCTTAACCTTGGTTCTTCAGCTCCCAGAGTTTTTAGGGCTCTTGTTGAAGCTACTGCATTCGGCTCAAGGGCAATTGCTGACCGCTTCGTAGAAAATGGTATTGAAATTAAAGAGGTTGTTGGAATTGGTGGGGTTGCTAAAAAATCTCCTTTTGTAATGCAAACAATGGCCGACGTTATGAACATGCCTATTAAAGTGGCTAAGGCTGAACAGACTGTTGCTCTTGGCGCAGCTATGTTCGCAGCTGTTGCTTCAGGTGTTTATTGCACTGTTGAGGAGGCTCAAAAAGCAATGGGACAGGGTTTTGAAACTGTTTATTATCCTATTGAAAAGAATGTGAAGATTTACAATAATCTTTATGATTCATACATGAAGATTGGAAAGTCTGAGATTTATTAAGCCTTTGGTTTTAACAACATTAATAGATCAAATTTTTAAAATTGAATAACTGAATTTTAATATATATGCTTATGAAAAACAAATTATTTCTTTTAGTAGCAGGCGTTTTATTTTTATCAGCTCAGGCTGTGGCACAAAATACTTTAACGCTGAAGTTAGATCAGGCAAATCATAAAATCAGTAAAGAGATTTACGGACATTTCTCTGAACATCTTGGAACTTGTATTTATGGAGGAATGTATGTTGGTGAAAATTCAAACATACCTAATATCAACGGATATCGTACTGATGTTGTTAACGCATTAAAGGAGATGAAAGTTCCTGTATTGCGTTGGCCGGGTGGATGTTTTGCCGATACTTATCATTGGAAAGACGGTATTGGCCCAAGAGAAAACCGCCCTTCAATAGTAAATGTTCACTGGGGTGGAGTAACTGAAGATAATAGCTTTGGAACTCATGAATTTCTGAATTTCTGTGAATTGATTGGTACAGAACCATATTTAAGTATTAATGTTGGATCAGGTACTGTTCAGGAGGCTTCTGAGTGGGTTGAATATGTTTCTTCCTCAAATGAAAGTCCTATGACTGAACTGCGCAAAAAGAACGGTAGAGAAGATCCTTGGAATGTTAAGTTTTGGGGAATTGGAAACGAAACTTGGGGCTGTGGTGGTGAAATGAGACCTGAATATTATGCCGATGTTTATCGCAACTTTTCATGCTATGTTAGAGGAAACGGTCTGCAGAAAATTGCTGTTGGTCCTTCAGGTGATGATTTAAACTGG
>CAYMTR010000064.1:0-12695 GCA_964393405.1 uncultured Prolixibacteraceae bacterium | reverse complement strand
AAAAATCAATATCTTTATCCTATTAAACCTGTATCGGTTTTTTAGGACTAGTCAGTTATCAGAAAAGTCTTTTTGTCGCCTTAATCCATTCTCTGGCAATAAGCTCATGCCCCGCAGGCATCGGATGTATACCATCCCATATCCAGTAATCCATTGGTGCTTTTTTCAATGCTTTGTTGAATGGCTCCTGCAGTTCTATAAACACTGCGCTATATTCCCCAGCAAGTTTTTTTACTACCATACTGCGTTTTATAGTTTCTGTCTGCCAGATGCTGAATTCGTCTTTTACCCAGCTTAAGGGCCAAATAAAGGGCGTACATAGCACTATTCTTGTCTCAGGAACTACTTGTGCCGTCATGTCTAATATCCTTCTGTATCGCTCTTCAAACGTCTCAACCGACTCAGGATCATTTTTCCCAACAAAAGCATGTACATCGTTTACTCCAACCAAAATGCTTAGTATGTCAGGTTTTAAATCAAGCGAGTCTTCCTTCCATCTCTTCTCAAGGTCTCTTAACCTATTGCCGCTTATTCCTCTGTTGAAAAACATGTAGTTCTTCCCTGGATTTTTAAACCAAAGCTTGCTGGCAATAAGATAGGCATATCCGTGTCCCATTACGTGGTTCCAGTCATTATCGCGACTCCTATTTCCATCGGTTATTGAATCTCCTTGAAACAGTATCCTGAGATTACTTTTACCAGTGAATTCACTTTTATTTGGTGATGGTGTTGTAGCAGATATTAAACCGGGAATACTTGCTGCTGCAATTCCTGCAATTCCTGCTTTTTTTATAAAGTCGCGCCTGGAATTTCCCATTTTGGTAACTTTATCTTAATCCAACTACTCTGCCGTCAGGTAACATCTTCATTTTTGTTGCTGCCGGCACTTTTGGCAAACCGGGCATTGTCATGATATTACCGCAAATAATTACAATAAATCCAGCTCCCGCCGATACTCTGGCTTCATTCACTGTAATCTTGAAACCTTTTGGCCTCCCGATTAGTTTGTCATTGTCCGACAATGACTTAGATGATTTAGCTATGCATATTGGCAAGTTCCCATAACCGTTCTTTTCTATCAATTCTATATCGCTGCAAAACTTTGGAGAGAAATCTACTCCGTCAGCTCCGTATAAATTGCGAGCAAGGGTAATAATCTTTTCTCTGATAGGCATTTCAAGCGGATATTGAAACTTAACCTTTTTGTCTCCATACTCTTTTATGGATTCAATTACTGCCTCTGCAAGCTCAACTGCTCCTTCTCCTCCATTTGAATAATGTGTTGAAATAATGACTTTTATACCCATTGGAGCAAAGTGGTCAATTACTTCTTTTAAATCTTCTTCTGTGTCATCATCGAAACGGTTGATCGCAATTATTGGTTTATATCCAAATTGTGAAATGTTGTCAACATGCTTTTCAAGATTAGCAAAACCGCCGTTTTCGTTTTTCCAACCATGATATTTTATTGCCTTTACTGTAGCTACAATTACTACTGCCGAGGGATTTAAATCTGCTATTCTACATTTTATATCGAAAAACTTTTCAGCACCAAGGTCAGTTGCAAATCCTGCTTCTGTTACTACATAATCAGTTAATTTTAAAGCCATTCTCGTTGCAATGGCTGTATTCGTACCTTGTGCTATATTGGCAAATGGTCCACCGTGTACAAAGGCTGGAGTTCCCTCCATTGTCTGTACTAAGTTTGGATGAATTGTGTCTCTCAATAATATTTGCATCGCTCCTTCTGCTTCTAGGTCTTTAGCTCTTACCGGTTCGCCCTTCCATGTAAACCCAACTATCGTCCTTGCCAATCTTTCTCCCAGATCTTCAAAGTTTTTAGCAAGACAAAGAATTGCCATAACTTCCGATGCAGGGGTTATGTTGAAACCATCTTGGCGGGGAACGCCGTTATTTATTCCTCCCATTCCAATGAATATTTGCCTCAATGCCCTATCATTAAGGTCTATAACTCTCTTCCATGTTATTCTCCTTGAATCAATATTCAGTTCGTTACCATGCTGAAGATGATTGTCGATCATTGCTGCCAGTAGGTTATTTGCCTTGCTTACTGAATACATATCACCAACAAAGTGTAGATTGATATCTTCAGCCGGCATAACTTGTGCTTTTCCTGCTCCGGTTCCTCCTCCTTTTATGCCAAAATATGGTCCCAGAGATGGTTCTCTTAGACAGATAGATGTTTTATACCCCTTCACTCTTAATGCATCTCCTAAGCCTACTGTAGTTGTTGTTTTACCTTCTCCCTGTGGAGTTGGGGTCATTGCTGTTACTAATATGAGTTTGCCATCAGGTTTATTGATGTTTTGCTCAAGTACACTTACTGGAATTTTTGCTATGAAGTGACCATGAGGAAGTATAATTTCTCTATCCAAGCCGAGCTCACTCGCTATGTCATAAATCTTGCGGATTTTATATCCGTTATATTCTACACTGTTCATAATTTTTGATTTAGGTGCGATAAAATTAAGAAATTTATCAGATGTGAAAGAACCTTTTTAAATCAGTAATTCTTTTCAGTTTATAGTGTATGAAAAAAAACAAGGCTGAAACAGGTAATACAGATAAAAGGCAGATAGGACTCCAGGTTAATCTGAAAGTTTCAAAAATGTGCAACGATATTATTGACTCAATACATATACACATAACTCCGGCTGCAATTAGGAAATATGCAACTAAATTTATACCCTTCTGTTTTGCTTTTTTGATGGAAATTATAAGCACAAAAACAATGAAATATATTAATAGGATTATAGGAAATCCTAATTTGAATCCCCAGCCAATATTGTGGTTCATAATGTCAAATGTCAAAAGTAGGAGGGAGGTGCTTACAAAACTACCCGACAATAAGATGAATATTTTATTATATAAAAATGAAAATAGGGTAATATTTACAAAAACATATAATCCCGAAATAATCGAATACTTTGACCATGTTATTTGTTTGTTTAACACCAGGTCAACTATAAAGGGAACTATTACTATTGAGCATAGTATTAGAATTGAAATAACCCAGAATAATTTTCCTTTCTGATTCTCGCTCAGCTCGCTAAAATCAAATGTGCTGATCTCAAATTCATTTCTTTTATTATTATCCCTATTTTTACCGGGAATGTTGCTTTTTATTCCACATAAAGGACAAACAGTTATTCCTTCTTCTAGCTCAACTCTGCAATTGTTACATGTATTCATTTTTACCTATTTTGTAATCTTAACACTTATGCCTTGGTCTACAAGAAACTGCACAAACCTTTTTTCAAGCTCTTTCGATTTTGCTATGCTGCCAAAACATATCGCTAATGTGTCGTTTGAACCAATTATTCCACAGCAAACTTTTACAATTTTATCAGGCGGTGGAGGTGAAACACTCATATAATCAATGTGATTGCTTATTTCTTTTGGAAAATTTATTCCTCCCATATTCGTAAATACTCCCGAATACTGGCTACTTCCCATTGCAAAATATGTCGCCCGTAATACAAAGCTTTTTATGAAAAGTGGAATGCCTCTTATGTAAAACTTTCTTTCACTTCCTACATGAAGCGCAAGTATTTTATTTATAAGCTTTTCATCGGTTTCAAGCTGCATTTGATGAAAAACTGATTTTATAATTTCATCAAATGAATAATGCCCAAGCCTTAAATCTATATCAGGCATCACAAACAGAGTGAAATTTCTTAAGGTCTTTGTTGGATATAAGTTTCTGAGGTTTATTGGTACCTCTATGCTTAGCTTTTTGCTTTTTATCTTTTTGTGCGATTTTCTTAAGCTTTCATATATGTCCTGAAGAACCAAGAAATATACCGAAGTAAGGTAAACTGTAATGTTGACACCCTTTTCTTTTGCTTTAGCTTTTATCTCTTTTATCGGAATGACCATGTTAATAACATCAAAGCGTGGTACCCTTTTTAATGCAAAAGGAAGGTGAAAAGCCCTGGGGCGCTTTACAATGGCAGGTATGTCTTCCTTGAAATGTCTGTTATATGCATCTTCGTATTCTTCAGGATCAAGGTTTCCTTCCGGATCTAAATATTCAAATGTTTCCGGAACTTCAATTCCTGTCATTTTAAAATATACAGCAAGCATCGTTTTTAAATATTCAAAGGCTCCTCCTCCATCGCATAGCATATGGGAAAATTCAATGCTGATCTTTTTCTCTGAATATAGTACTCTATGAAGACACCCCTTTAGATTAAAACTACGGCACGGTGGCTGGTCATCTATTATTACAGGCGTCTCAAAATCCGACGATTCAAAGTAATACCAGAAAAATCCTTGCTTGAGTTTAACTCTGAAATATGGGAACCGGGGGTCGGTAATTTTTACCGATTCCTTGAGTTTATTTACGTCTACTTTATTTTTTAATATTACAGATATCCTGAAAACTGAAGTTAGTTCAGTATTCGTTATTGCAGGATATATTTTCGCTGCATTATCCAAAGGAAACCAAAATCCTTCAGATGATTCATCAGATACGAGATTGCGCTTCATCTATTTTTGTGTCTTTTGCAAAAGTATCATAATTGCTTCATTTGTGTTAACAATACCGATATTTCTGAATTTTTTTACAGTTTACCACTATTGTTTTTGCTTTTCTCAGCTACATTCAATCTTCTTGCTGGTGAAATAGAAACCGACGTCGACCATCTGAAAGATGTTTATAAAAACGACTTTACTATAGGATGTCTTTTATCTTACCGACATGTTGGCTTTTCAAACGACCCCTATGTTGCCGGACAATCTTCTATTATTGATCCGAATGGGGGATATCTCATTCAATACCATATGAATAGTATGTCGCCCGGTAATAACATGAAAACTGCTTACCAAACTTCATCGTAAAGGTGTGCCAGCCAATCTACGATGCAGGATTTCTTGATGGTATTGGGATGCAGGAACATAGTAATCTTAATTTTCCTAAAGCAGCAGAATTTATTGCTTCATACAACAAGTTCGATAAGGTTTGTAATGAAATGGCTATTACTGAATTTGATATTTCTACAAAAAAGCAATACAAATTTTCCTTTTTCGTCTACTTGCAAATACCTTATTTCAGCCCCTGCATTATAAGAATTGCATCAGGCGATAAAGTAAAAGTGTTTAAATTTCTTTCTCGTAACTGATAGTTTTAACTTATTTATTTGGATGAAACTCCAACCCAGGTTGCCTTGTGCCAAAGAGTTTCAAGTGGTCCCTTATTGTGATGTCTAAACCACCAGGTGCAGAACCATCCCTGAAATAATGCCAATCCTATTCCTATCATAAAGCTGTAGGTGGTGCCTACTTTATTATAAATACCAAGACCATAACCGTAGTAGATTGTGGCCCCAAGCATCGACTGCATTATGTAATTCGACAGACTCATTCTTCCAATCGGAGAGAATATATTGAGTATTTTGTTGAGTATTTTTTTCTGAAACAACAGCACAAAACCCGATACCAATATTATCATGAATGCTAAATTCGACCATGATGTTATTATTGTTCCCAGAGGACGGTTGATTGCTACACTTTCAATCCATTTAGGTATGTTGGTCTTGAAAATAAACAGAGGAATGAATGCGATTGACGAAATAATCAATGCCCATTTCCAAAATTTCTGACTTTCTTCTGTAGGCTTGAATAGTTTTTTTCTTCCTGCAAGCATACCAAACATGAAAAGTGCTGAAGTCTGAAATACTCTTCCGTTTTCCCAAACCCATAGGAAAACCCCTTTTTTGCCGTTTGTAAGATTTCCAATCCAAAGGTTTAGAACAGAATCGCCTGTCACATATTCACCCATCTTGCCAAAGAATGACCACGAAACCGGATCTCCTAAGTGTAACCCCGGATTGCTTAATCCTTTAAAGAAATTAAACCATTCATAAGGCTGAAACATAAGTACAGCTGCAATCCAGAACACAGCCTTGTTGCTTAGTTTTGCAACAGGTATCAATGTAAATCCTATAATAGCATATATTGAAAGGATATCTCCCTGATAAAAGGCTGAGTTAATAATTCCAAATCCCAACAGCAATAATAGTCTCCATGCAAATCTTCCCCTGAAATCTTTTCCCCTTTTCTCTTGATTGTCTGATTGTATAAAGAATGTCAATCCAAACAAAAGTGCAAATATAGCATACGATTTTCCTCCAAAAAGGAAAAACAAAGTATCCCAAATTCCCTTGTCGAGAGCAGCAATAAATGTATTTGCAGCTACTGGGAAATCATAATAATCAAAGTGCTCAATGTTGTGTAGAAGCATAATCGATATTATAGCGAAACCTCGTATTGCATCGACTACATTTAGACGGGAATCATTCGTATTCATAAGGTTTAGAGTTTTGTCATTTATATTTTTTAGTCTTACCCGACCATTCGGTTATATCCATTCTGATGACTTCAGTGCGTTCAAATGAGCCTTCTGCATATTCTTCTCCCTTCTCTTCTAAGCCGGGAGAATACTTTTTTACAAGTAACATTAAAGCCTCCATCCGTTCTTCGTTGTCGCTTACAATGCTAACATTTCCTGATAGTACAATGCTTTCATATTCAGTGGAAAACTTTTCAGATACTACATTTGTAATGCCTACAACACAAAAACTTACTTTATCGCACAACCCTATGATTTTTAGTTTCCTTCCTTCTCTGGCACAATGGAAGTATATTGAGCTTTTCCCATCCCATACAAAGTTGATCGGTATTCCATATCCTCCTCCTGTCTCTCCTTGCATCGAAAGTACTCCGTATTCCCCTGATTTTAATAATGAAATAGCTGATTCTTCATCAAGGAGCCTGTCCTGCCTTCTTACATTAGAGTTATTAAAGTCCATTCTTTCTATATATATTTCAAAAGGAATTATTTGTAAATATATCAATATTGGAATTTAAAAAAACCTCAATTCTCAGAAATTTGTTAAATAAAAATACCGAAAAATGAAATGTTTACATATTTTTACCTGCTCATATATAAATGAGTTTATTATTTAACCCTTATACTGTTGCTAGCATGAATATTTATTTACAAAAACTAAAGCAGATTCTTACTATTATTTTATTTTCACTTTTTGTTTTCTCTCAAAACCTTTCTGCTCAAACCGTATCTAAAACAGATAGTGCCAATCATGAAGTTACCATTTATGTTATTCCTTCTGCTAGCCCTATTTTGTGGACGAACCCTTCCGAATGTTACAAAAGCACCTTGTCTTGCTATTTTAATGCAGCCCTCAAAAAAAACTATTATGTTATAGGACACACTATTGCAAAGGTTAATTCTCCATTACTTGCTGATACCGGCTACTTCGCAATGAGTGGTTTGAAACAAACAGAAAAGGTTGATATAGTACTTAATAAGAAAGTTGGATTTGGAGCATTGGGTTCAACTATTAAAGGTCATTTTGAACCTGAAGAAAGTATTAAAAAAGGTATAGATCTCTATTCAAAAAGAGGAAGAATAGCATTTGTTAAATTTCTTATTAACGAACATTCTTTAAAACGAATTCTGAAATTTGTCGACTATTTCAATACTAAAAACGAAAGTGGGTTTGCTCCTTGCGATTTATACAATGGTGCTTTATATCCTGCTTATGAAAACGAAGGCTCTGCTTGCTCTGCCTTTGGAATGTCACTTCTTGATGTTGCTAATATTCTGCCTGAAGAATCTAAAGATTGGCAGGTGGATGTTAATATTCCTATTGAACTAGTTGGTGGTGAATTCAATAATAACAAGAAAGTTAAGATCAGCGAAATTATGAAGGTTGACAGCTGGTATGAAGGTGATGGTGTTGAGGATGTTGATTACGTAAAATATAACGTATATGTTCCTGACTATATTCTTGATTGGGTCAAAAACAAAAGATCTTCTAACGATCCTAAATATAAAGCTGTTGAGGAAAACGGAATTCCCGGTGTGCTTGTCGATATGAGGGATGCAGTTAGTTATGAAGGTGAACCTATATTCAAAATAAGAAATAAATCAAATTTGTTTGCTAAAATTTACAAGGAAAAGTACTTTAAACCTGAATATTTATTCGTCCAGTAGCCTTCTTTCTCCCCGCAATTCTCTTATTCCTGTTGCATCCTGACTAACTTCAATAGTCCCTTTGTATTTGCCGTCTTCATCTCTTAAGGCATAGTACCTGATATGTATAAACCTTCCTTTCATCTGAATCCAAAATTCAGCAACACTCTTTGTACCATTTCTGAATGAGTCTATAATTTCGTTCACAATATAAACACTTTCCTGTGGATGGCAATTTTGTACTTTTCTTCCTATAATGGCTTTTGAACGCTGAAATATCCTGTGCTTTGATCCTGAAAAATAACACACTTCATCTTTATCGTCAACATAGGTAATATCAACAGGAAGATTGTTTAAAAGCAAAATGACCTGCTCAGGTGTGAGATTTCCTGTTCCAAGATCAAGAAGGTTAAGGGTGCTGCTACTTTGTGAATCATCAGCTTTCTCGCTCTTAGGTGGGTTTATGTAACTCCAGCCTATCTCTTCGCACTGAAAAAGCATGTCGGCCCATGTCTTTTCCGGAATAGATCTATAGGCAACCGGAAACACTATTTGTTCTTCCCTGAAAATGATTGGCAATACCACGAAAAACAACCTTCCCAGTTCTCCGTTCATTAACTTTCGGTCTATATGTCTCTTTGTCAGTAGCTCTTCAAGTACATTTACCGAATCACGAAAATCATCATGAAACGACCACATCAGCTTCAGACAACGGTACTCCGGAAATATGCTTTCTATAACAGGAAATAGTACATTCTCTTTTTTTATGTAGTGTAACTCATATTCTTTTAGTGACTTAATCAAAACAAGCAGTTTTTCCGCAGGAATATCTTCTTTCCCGGAGCAAAGTTTTACTTCATTCCTAAGCTCAGCCATTATCTTTTCAACTTCCCTGTTTTCCATCATCAGGTAATTCAAAAGATGAACTCCCTTTGGCTTTTCCCATGTTTTGGCGTTGAGCGATTTGTAGAAAACATTGATGATCTTTCCTGTATTATCCTTTACTTTATGAAAGGGTATTCCTTCCTGTAGCAGTCTGTCCAATACTATCATTGCTTCCCGATCAGTAACAGTATCTACTAGCTCCTGGAAATTCAAAATATGTTGACGTGGATTCTCTGCATCAATGACAGCCCTCGATAAGGCTATTAATCCATCCATTCTGCTTGATTGGTTGTTTATAAGTTCTGACATAAATCAAAATTTATCTTCAGGTTTTTATTAAGGATATAAATGTATGAAATTAATTATTTTATTTTTGCAGGTCTAAATTAAGCAAATCAAATGTCTTTTATCAAAAAATATCAACTGCCTGTTGCAGTATTTTTATTTACAACATTTGTACTGTCGATGGTTCAGATAAAATTGACAGAAAACCCTCTGTTACTTGCCGAAAGATTCCTCCCCAGAGCAGGCTGGGCTGAATTGTTATTTTTTGCTTTATACGGTGCCTTTGTGGCTTACAAGATGCAAGATCCTTTGAATGTTCCTAAATACAGAAAGATTACATGGACAATCTTCACAGTTGTTTTTTTCGGTCAATTAATATTAGGACTTTCAGGTTTCGAAAGCTTCCTTATGACCGGAAAATTACATTTACCCATACCTATGATGATAATCGCCGGTCCTCTTCACCGGGCGCAACTTTCAGTAATGACAATTCTATTTCTGAGTACTGTTATTCTTACCGGTCCGGCATGGTGCAGCCATCTGTGCTATTTTGGCGCAATGGATAACCTTGCAGCAGGAGGCAAAACTAAATCGGCAAGATTAAAAAACAGAAAGGCAATAAAATCAACTATCCTTGTTCTTGTAATTGCTTTTGCACTTATTTTCAGATGGCTGAATGTTCCTGTTCTTTACACCACAATTCTTGCAGCAACCTTTGGTGTTGTAGGTATCCTGATTATTATCTTTGTTTCAAGGCGAAAGAAAAAGATGGTCCACTGTTCTTTGTATTGTCCTATCGGAACTGTTGTTAGTATTCTGAAGCCTGTTAATCCTTTCAGAATGTACATTGATTCAAGTTGTGATGTTTGCCTCAAATGTACATCGCTTTGCAAATACGATGCCTTAAGTGTAAGCGATATCAAAAACAAGAAGCCCGGTTTTGGATGCACTTATTGTGGCGACTGCCTGAGTGCTTGCCCTCAAACAGCAATTAAATATAAGTTCTTCAATTTGAAGCCTGAAACTGCCAGAAACCTATACTTGTTCCTCACTATTTCAATTCATGCTGCTTTTCTTGCTCTTGCAAAACTTTAAGCTGCAAAAGTATTGATTATTTTGTTTACCTGATATTATTTATTGTAACTTAGTCCGATTAAAACTAATCACTTACGGAGGACTTTATCATGAAAAACCCAGCACTTATTCTAATGATCTTGTTTGTTGTCGCACTATTTACAAGTTGTGAAAAAAACGATGAAAATACACAGGCAGCGTCCATTTATATCAGCCACAGAAACAAAGGCATGAGAGTTGAAGGAGATAATCATCAGAGAGTTTATTTGAAAAATATATACTTATATGGGAGTCTTATAGGTAGCCCATTACCATCAATGAATTATGTCCAGATAGGAAGTATAAAGAATTCAGATCCCAATACTTTCAATTATAGTGAAGGCTCTTTGTATTTTTCAACTGATGAAACAATATGGGAGGATCAGCTGGATGAACCTAAGTTCAACCCTTTAAAAATAATAGTAAGCAGTTCTATAGGCGATATTGAAGGTTCGGTAACTATCCCTGATACTATAAAAACAATTTCAATAAATGCTCCTGATCAAATAGCATTAGGAACTCCTTTTACTGTATCATGGACCGGCAGTAATGCTGATTACTATGTTGTTGAATATTATTATCAATACATGGAAGAACAATATGCGATGTTAGGTTATTCAAAAGACACTGTTATCGCTTCCAATAGCGTCACTTTTGCCGGATTAAACTTCATGAAAGACGGAGAACTTTCATATTTTGAAATATATCCAATGAACGGACCCCTTCCTGCTGCCGGCTCCAAACCGAATATGAAAGGAGTGGGATATGGATATATCTATACACAAAACACAGGAATTGAATCTGATAAAAAAATCATTGTTGGCAATGGTATTGATCCTTTATTTTTAGAAGCGCTTTTAATGAATAAATCAGCTTTCTTGAAAGATAAACCCGATATACCAAGGATTTTTGCAGAAATGTTTGGGAAAAAATAAATATCTCTTTTATCATTTACCGTTATTTTCAATCTTTGTATTTTTGAGGGTCTACTTCGAAAAATTATACTTATATGAAAACTTCGTTATTAGTATTTATAACATTACTTGTTATGTCATCTTGCCAATCAAACAAAAATGAGGCTCAAAAGAGCCCCAATAAGAGTGTATCTAAAATAGTGTCCACTAACACAGGCAATGTCGATTTTGGTGCTTATTTCGAAGATAAAACCATGCGCCTCGACTTTTTCCATACAGGCAACAGCTCCGAAGAAATGTTTGCAGTTGATAATATCCTGTCCGACGGCAAATGGTATGGCAGTAAAAAGATTTTAATCGATAAACTGGAATTAGGTCCTTATTTCTTTGAAATAGTAGACAAGGATTCAAAGATTCTTCTCTATTCAAGAGGGTTTGCCAATATCTTTGGTGAATGGCAACTAACGCCCGAAGCAGTTGAATCGTGGGGTACATTCCACGAATCATTACGTTTTCCCTGGCCGCTAAAACCAGTAACTGTTGTTGTGAAAAAGAGAGATGCAGAAAATAAATTTCAACAAATCTGGAGCACAGAAATTAACCCTTCTTCAATATTTGTAAACAAGACCGACAATGATCATACTGTCGCTACTTTCATGACTGCCAATTCTGGTGATCCCTGCGAAAAGCTTGATATTGTTATTCTTGGTGATGGCTACTCTGCAACTGAAATGGGGAAATTCAGAAACGATGCTAAAAGATTGTCAGAAGCTTTGCTTAATGCAGAACCTTTCAGTTCGCAAAGGAACAAAATCAATATTTGGGGAGTAGAAACCCCGGCAGCTCAATCGGGTGTCAATAAGCCTCACCAGGGCATCAACAAACGTACACCTCTTTCTGTCAGCTACGGCATTTTTGATTCTGAGCGATATGCCCTTTCGTACGACAATAAAACAATCAGGGATGTTGCATCAGCTGTTCCTTACGATTTCATGGTAATTCTTATGAACGAAAGAACTTACGGGGGTGGGGGAATCTATAATCTTTACACTACCGTTGCTGCAGACAATAAGTTTTCAGAATACGTAATGATTCATGAGATGGGGCATCACCTTGCTGCTTTGGCCGATGAATATTATACCTCAGCCGTTTCATACGAAGCCCCGAAAATAACGCTCGAGCCCTGGGAGCCTAACGTGACTGCTCTTCTCGATAAAAACAATCTTAAGTGGAAAGACCTTGTTGAGGACGGAACTCCAATACCCACTCCATGGAATAAAGAGAAGTTTGATGCTTACGGATATGAAATTCAGAAAGAAAGAGCAGAAATCAGAGCCAAAAACCTTCCCGAAAATATCATGGAAGACCTGTTTGTCAGACAAATGAACAAGGAGGCAGAGCTCTTTTCCACAGAGCAATACAAAAACAAGGTAGGAGCCTTCGAAGGAGCCAACTACAACGCCAATGGAATGTACCGT
>CAYMTR010000063.1:0-12706 GCA_964393405.1 uncultured Prolixibacteraceae bacterium | reverse complement strand
CCAAAAGCAGTAAGAAAACTGCGAAGTTTATTTTTCTTCAGGGCGCTAAATATTTCGTTCCAACGATCTATATCAAACATAGCTTTTCATTTTTAGGTTATTCATCGTGCAAAGCAACAATAGGTTTAATTGAAGCAGCCCTTTTTGCAGGAATATAACCTGCCAAAGCACCAGCTGAAACCAATAGTAGCATAGCACTAATCGCAATTCTTAAATCAACCGTAGGATTCATGAACATTTTCATCTGCCCTTGATCATTGTTATTTGGAACAGGTGCTTGAGCTTGTTGCTCCATAACAAAGTTGATTCCTTCCATAATGCTGATTCCCATAAACATTCCTATGTAACCCGCAGCAGCTGTAATTAATATAGATTCAAGCAAAACGAGTCCTATGATTGAATTCGGGGTAGCCCCCAAAGCCTTGCGTATTCCTATTTCTTTTGTCCTTTCTTTAACAACTATAAGCATAATATTGCTTACTCCTACTATCCCTGCAATTAAAGTTCCAATACCAATAAGCCATACAAATATTTTTATAGACTTGAAAATATTCATTGTCTCAATATAATCTTCTAACGAATTATAAAGTCCGATAGCCCTTTCATCTTTAGGGTCATACTTATGTGTCTTTGCTAAAAGAGCTTTAATATCTTTTTCAATTTTTTCACTTTCTTTTTTTGATACATCAACAGTTGTTAGAGCTATATTATGAATCCTATTCCCTGCGTTAAAAAGCCTTTGTGCGGTTGAAATTGGGATAAGTCCCTGACGAGTACCCTCTCTGGCATCTTTTTCATCGTAAACTCCAACTACCTTGAATGGCATATTGCCAATTTTAATAAACTGCCCGATAGGATCAATCCCTTTAAACAATGCCTTTCGAATATCTTCCCCAATTACAATAACTTTCCTATCGTTCTCTAAGTCAATATCATTAAGGAAACGACCTTGTTTAATGATGAAGTTTTCAATGTATAAATAATCAGGGTGGCACGATTGAGTTTGGTATGATCCATATTCGTTATTGAATGAATAAACTCTGTCGCCTATCCAATATCTTGCCGAAATCTTGTCTATTTTGGGCATCTCTTTAATATCATTGAGATCGTCCATTGTAAACTGGATTCTTCTCCCCGATTTATAACCAGCATAAGGAACACTGGTTTCCCTGTTCCAAATCCACATTGCATTCCTGGCGCTACCCTCAAAATTAGATCCTACACCATTGCTAAGTCCGTTACCTGCCCCCAATAGTACCATCAGCATAAAAATGCCCCAGGCTACTGAGAATCCGGTTAATATAGTACGAAGTTTGTTTTTCCTTATCGTACTAAATATTTCCTGCCATTTATCAAGATCAAACATAACTTAAAGAATTGCAGCGTCCTTGGCATAACTTTTCTTAAACGAAGCAAGATCTCCGTTTATAATCATATCTCCAATGACTCCGTCACTAAGTTTAATAATCTTGTCGGTCATGGCAGCAATATCATGTTCGTGAGTAACAATGATTATGGTAATTCCTTCTTTGTTAATCCCCTTCAAAATTTCCATAACCTCATAGGAAGTGTGAGTGTCAAGAGCTCCGGTCGGCTCATCTGCAAGTATTACTTTGGGCTTCGAAATTAAAGCTCGCGCTATAGCAACTCTTTGTTTTTGTCCTCCAGAAAGTTCATTTGGCAAATGATCTGCCCATTCAAGAAGACCAAATTTATCAAGATACTCAAGCGCAATCTTGTTTCTCTTTTTTCGCGGCACTCCCTGGTAATACAACGGCAGGGCAACATTTTCCATAGCATTCTTGAAAGAAATCAGGTTAAAAGATTGGAATATAAAACCCAAGGTCTCATTTCTGTACCTTGCAGCATGCTTCTCACTCATGTTCCTAATTAATTTTCCGTCAAGCTCGTAGGACCCTTGATCATAATTGTCAAGAATTCCAAGAATATTAAGAAGCGTCGACTTTCCAGATCCTGAGGATCCCATAATTGAAACAAATTCACCTTTACGTACGTCAAGAGAAATTCCTTTTAGTACATGTAAGCTGTTTGTTCCGGTGTAATAAGATTTGTGTAGGTCTTTAATTGTAATCATGGCTTTAAAAATTTTCTGACTCTAATACTTTTCAAAAGTCATATTTTCAATGTTATTTATATCCTTATTATAGACGAATTGATGATTTTCATCGGTTATTTGCATATCCTGTTGATTAGTATCAAATTTTAATTTTCATTACATCTTTTCCCCGATATCTTTTGACGTATTTAATTCATTACATGTTACAATTAACGTAAAACTTATCTAAATCTTTTTTTAACAATACATTAACCTGAATACTATTGGAGATAAAGATAAAATCACACACTTTTGTCTTATTATTTTCTTGAATGAAGCAGATTCTAAAAAATATCATCTCAATTTATCTTCTACTGTTGATTCTTTTTTCAACTGTAGGATTTAATATTATTACAACTTTCTGCGATGACTGCAACGATGAACACGTAAGGGTTTCGATTACATCTACTGAAGATCCGGCATGCAGATGTTGCTCTGACAGCAATATTGAAGGACATTGCTGTAAGTCTTTTGCTGACGATACAGAAAAACATCATAAAACAAATTCAATCTTCGCTCAGCTTAAATTCGATTCCCAAGAAGCAAAAAGCAATTTAAAAGTATTGCCAGCCGTTTTTACTATCGAATTTACATGCATAATATTCAAGATCCTTTATGCCAAAAATGACCTTGAAAAAAAATCTCCATTAAATCCACCTTTTATATTGGCAGGCAAACTATTACTCACCCACATCTGTATTCTTAAAAATTGAAATAGAACATTGAGTTTAGTAACCAATTGTTCAAAATCAATTTTTAATCTATGAGAAAACATTTCATTTTTTTATTACTCCTTACTCTTTTTTCAAATTTTATATTTTCAGCAAACCTTATGATTAAGGGCTTTGTAAAAGAAAAAGAGAACAGCAGTCTGCCTGTTGTAGGTGCCAATGTAGTTTGGTCCGGTACATCAATCGGCACAGTAACTGACAAAAATGGCTTTTTTAAGCTCAGCTTAAATAATAAGCCAAACACAAACGATTTGGTTATATCTTTTGTTGGTTTAAAAACTGACACTATATCTATCAATGATCAGACTTTCGATATTGTTGTGCTTTTAGAAAGGAACCTTGAGATAGGCGAAGTAGTTGTAGCACATCGCCAGGGTGGCACACACATTTCAAAGCTAAATCCTATTCAAACGCAAAAGGTTACATCCACAGAACTCCAGAAAGCAGCTTGTTGCAATTTATCTGAAAGCTTTGAAACAAATGCGTCGGTTGATGTTGCCTTTACTGATGCTGTTACAGGAGCCCAGCAAATAAAATTATTAGGATTATCAGGCATTTATATTCAGACTATTGCTGAAAATATGCCATCAGTAAGGGGGCTTGCTGCTCCCTACGGGCTTGGTTATACTCCAGGGCCATGGATGGAATCAATTCAAATTTCAAAAGGAACTTCATCTGTTATTAATGGTTATGAGGCTATCGCTGGTCAGATAAATGTTGAATATAAAAAGCCGGAGGGAAGTGAAATCTTACATCTAAATATGTATGGAAATGACGCCCTTAAAACTGAAGCAAATATCAATGCTTCGTATAAATTCAACGAAAAATTGTCAACAATGGTATTACTTCATGCTGAAAATCATTCTAAAAATATCGATGATGGCTCAGATGGTTTCATGGATATGCCTAACGTTAAACAAATAAATTTTATAAATAGATGGAATTTGGTAGATAAAAACGGAGGACATAAACAAGTTGGAGTTAAAATTCTTAGTGAGAACAGAAAATCTGGTCAAATTGATGCTTCTAAGTCGATACCAAACGATTTATATGGCATCAATATCAATACAACCAGGTATGAAGTATTTGCGAAAAACGGAATTATTTTCAACAAGCCTCAAACAAGTTTGGGAATACAACTTTCAGGTAGCTACCATAATCAAGAGGCAGAATATGGAAAAAACCAATATTCCGGAAAGCAATATAACGCTTACCTAAATATAATCTTCCAAAGCTTTATTGCAAACGATATGCACAATTATAGTACAGGAGCTTCATTTCTGGGAGATGTTTACAATGAAAAACTTCAAGGACAAGAGTATGCTAATAATGAATATGTTCCCGGCTTGTTTTTCCAATATAACTTCAAATATCACGATCATTTCAACCTGTTGTTAGGGGTAAGAACAGACTACAGCAGCACATACGGTATATTTGTAACTCCAAGAGCTCATGCGAAATGGAGCCCATCAACTTGGCTAACTCTTAGAGGTTCAGCGGGCAAAGGCTACAGAAATTCAATGCCTCTTTCGGAGAATAATTATCTGTTGGCTAGTTCCCGAGAAATAATTATTGGTTCGAATCTCAGGCAGGAAGAAGCAGTAAACTTCGGAGCCAGCATTAGTGGTCATATTCCAGTTGGCGAAAGCACTTTCAACATAACTGTAGATTATTACAGAACTAACTTTTTAAATCAGGTAGTTAAAGATGTCGATACTGATGTTCACAAAGTAAGCTTTTACAATCTTGCTGGAGAATCATTCTCAAATTCATTTCAAACAGAAATTATCTGGGAAATTTTCAGGGGCTTTACCATCGATGCAGCATTGCGCTTAAACGATGTTAAGCAAACCATCAATGGTGAACTAAGGGAAACCCCTCTAACCAGCCGTTACAAAGGATTGCTAAGCTTGTCATATTCAACAAGGATGAATAAATGGCAATTTGACTTAACCGGTCAGTTTAACGGTGGGGGCAGGATGCCTGACCCTGATCCAATAAACCCACTATGGGAAAAAGAGTTTAACCCATTCAATATTTTCAATGCCCAGATCACTAAGAATTTTAAAAAGTGGAGTTTTTATGCCGGCGTTGAGAATATTCTCAACTTCATGATGCACACCCCTGTGATTTCAGCTGAAAATCCCTGGAGCGAAAACTTTGATGGCTCCATGATTTGGGGACCAGTTCATGGAAGGAAGATTTATGTAGGATTAAGATTTACACTAAAAGATTACAAATAATATTTATAAATAATTAATTATGAAAAAGATAATCGCAATTTCAATAATTTTGACATTAATAATTGCACTTGCTTCAAACCCTCTTTTTGCAGAAAACAAAAAAGAAAAGACTGTTGTTTTTATGGTCAATATGGACTGTCACGGTTGCAAGGTCAAAATTGAAGACAATATTCCGTATGAGAAAGGGATAAAAGATCTTAAAGTAAATTTGGATGAAAAAATAGTAACAATCACTTATCGAATTGATAAAACAAACGATATCGAAATAATAAAGGCCTTCGCCAAAATTGGATACGAAGCAAAAATATCAGGTCAAGCTGAAACTGATAAAAGAGATGGCAATTCCAACCAAAACTAAGCAGTAAGATTAATTTCAAAATATTTTTGCTTTGAACGTAAATATGTAATATGCACGCATCAAATCTTGAATAGATCACACAGCCGTAATAAAGTTATTAAATAGGTAACAGAGTATATATTGAGAGCTATCAAATCCCTTTATAATGGGAGATGATTGCTCTTAGGTAATAATCAATATGCACTTTAATAATACAAAAGTTAAGGATCTTCAAGTAGAGAAAACCGGCTTTAAAAAATGATTTTCTATAAAATTTCAGATTAGTTGTACAACACTTGATTGTTATTAAAATATTATTATTTTTGGGGTTCTCATTAAAAAATGACGAATAAAAACAACTATTTAAATACAACTTATGAAAACTTATAAAACAGAACAAATTCGCAATATTGCGTTGATTGGCAATGCGGGCGCCGGGAAAACCACCCTCGCAGAAGCTATGCTCTTCGAGGGTGGTATTCTGAACCGCAGAGGCGATGTTAACAGTAAAAACACAGCTTCAGACTATACCCCGATTGAACAAGAATATGGAAATTCAATATTTGCTTCCCTCCTCTACACTGAAATTAACGATAAAAAAATAAACATAATTGACGCACCGGGAATGAAAGCTTTTGCCGGAGCAGTTACTTCATCTTTAAATGTTGTTGAAACTGCTGTTTGCGTTTTGAATTCATCTGACGGTATAGGTGCCGGCACTGAAGGTGCAATGCGTATTGCCCATTCTTTAAAAACACCGGTCATAATGGTTGCAAATGGTCTCGACCATGAAAATGTTAATTTTGACCAGATACTCGAAAACACAATAAACAAATTCGGACACAGTGTTACACTTATTCAATATCCTATAAATGCAGGTACCGGTTTCAACCAAATCATTGACGTACTGAAAATGAAGTTATATCAGTATGGTCCTGATGGTGGAGAACCAAATATACTTGACATACCGGAATCAGAAAAAGAAAAAGCAAATAGACTGCATAACGAACTTATTGAAAAAGCTGCTGAGAACGACGAAGCTTTAATGGAACTATATTTTGAAAAAGGTTCTCTATCAGAAGATGAGATGCGTCAGGGCATAAAATTAGGGATGAAAGCATGCACATTCTTCCCATTTTTGTGTGCTTCAGCCAAGAAAAATATGGGAGTTCGCCGTTTAATGGAATTTATTGTAAACAACGTGCCATCTCCAAACGAAGTTGCACCAAGAGCGGAGGTAAACGGCAAGACTGTAAAAGCTGAATCTTCTGGTCCTGCATCTTTATTTGTATTTAAAACAAGCATTGAGTCGCATATTGGCGAAGTAACTTTCTTTAAAGTTATTTCCGGAACAATTGTTGAAGGTATCGACCTTATAAACACAACAAAACAGGGCAAGGAACGAATGTCTCAGATTTTTGCTGTAGCAGGAAAAACCAGAAATAAAGTTAATGAGTTGGCAACCGGCGACATGGGAGCCACAGTAAAATTGAAAGATACTAAGGTAAATCAAACATTAAGTGCGAAAGAAGCAGATTACAATTTTGCACCTATTGAATTCCCAAAACCACTTATTACAACAGCAATTAAAGCTGAGAGTGAATCAGATGATGAAAAGGTAGGTGAAGTATTACACAGAATGCGTGATGAAGACCCATCCTTCAAAGTATATCATTCAAAAGAGCTCAAACAGCTCATAATTGATGCTCAGAACGAATATCACTTGAACGTTATCAAGTGGTTCTTTGACAAAGAATATAAAATCAACACCAACTTTTTAACTCCTAAAATTCCATATCGTGAAACAATTACTAAAGCTGCGCAAGCTGATTACCGCCACAAAAAACAATCTGGTGGTGCCGGTCAGTTTGGTGAAGTACATATGATAATTGAACCATGGGAAGAAGGAATGGCTGACCCTAAGTCATTTAAAATTGATGGAAAAGAATGGCTTGTAACCCTTAGGGGGAAAGATGAATACCCACTTTCATGGGGCGGAAAATTAGTTTTCTGCAATTGTATTGTAGGTGGCGCAATAGACGCCCGTTTTCTTCCTGCCATTATGAAAGGAATCATGGAAAAGATGGAGACAGGTCCATTAACTGGCTCATATGCACGAGATATTAGAGTTTGTGTTTATGATGGTAAGATGCACCCGGTTGATTCAAATGAAATTTCGTTCAAACTTGCAGGACGTAATGCGTTTAGTCAGGCATTCAAAAAAGCTGGACCAAAAATCCTTGAGCCTGTATACAATCTTGAAGTTTTCACTCCAAGCGAAAGAATGGGAGATGTAATGAGTGACCTTCAAGGTAGGCGTGCAATTATAATGGGTATGGGAAGTGAAAAAGGATATGAAAAGATTTCAGCTAAAGTACCTTTAAAAGAAATGGATAAGTATTCAACGTCACTCAGCTCATTAACAGGAGGTCGCGGATGGTTCAATCTTGAATATGATGCATACGAAAAAGTTCCGTCAGACGTACAAGATGAATTATTGAAGGCTTACGATGCTGAACAAAAAGAAGAATAAAACCAATCATTTTTTTATATTTACAACTAAACCAAATGAAAAACCCGGGATAATGTTCCGGGTTTTTCTATTATAATAACTCCTCGTTCAAACTTAAACAATAAAAATCCCTGATTACTACAATAAAAGGCCAAAAAATTCTTTCTCTTCGTTATATTTTTATATTTTAGCTAATGAATTCAATTTAGTTCCAGATAGTTTTAACTTAATATTAAGACTTAGGGATTTAACAGAGGCTGAAAGAAGTTGCGGTATTTTCGATCGGCCAGGAAAGAGAGAATAAATGAAACTGTGCGGGAGTGCTATTTGTAGTAGAATTTGCCGGCTGGTTGTATTAATCAATCTGCTGATTATGAGTGGTTATGCGTATTCGCAGAACCTTCCTCCTGTTTTATCGTCAGGCATACCCAACCAACACGCTGTCACAGATAGTCTTTTTTCTTATACAATTCCAAACGATGCTTTTCGGGACTCAAACAATGACAATTTGACTTTCACTGCTGAAGCTGTACCTGTTTCAGCATGGCCTTCGTGGCTTACTTTCGATGAGTCATCAAAAAGATTTTCTGGAACACCGAACAGTTCTACTTCATTAAACATCAAAGTAAGGGCAAGCGATAGCGGAGGACTGTATTCTGAAAAAACGTTCAAAATAATTGTTCACCCATACGGAAGCACTTATGCTGCTTTTACAATGAACACTCAAATTGGTTGTAACTCGAAGTATGTCCAATTTGAAAATAAGTCGAACAGAGCAAGCTCTTTCAGATGGAACTTTGGGAACGGGAATATTTCAACTTTACCTACACCTATCGCAAACTACACTAAACCTGGAACTTACACTGTCACCTTACAAATAAACAACGATCCCGGGTTAGTTTACACTGATTACATTTATATCTACCCTTCTCCAAGACCTTCAATCGATGAAAGCATAAGCGGTGGCTGTGAACTTTATCAGGCAACGCTCAATTCAACTGGAACTCCTGAAGAAGTTGGTTCTTTTACAGAACTGGGGCAGGATGTTGGTGAAATCACAGGTGGTGCTGAAAAATACTACTACTGGTATTCTGAGAAATTTCCAGAGAATCCGGAAAGATTTTCGCTTACAAAAACAGTCACAGTTGGATCGCTAGAAAACGGACTTTACACTGTAGCTCTTGAAGTTACTGATGAAAATGGTTGTAGCGGAACAAGGAATTATGAAGATTTATTTGAAGTCTGGGATAAACCAAAGGCATCATATTCGTATATAAAAAGCGATCCTTGCAGACCTTCAAGTGTTTCATTCACTAGAGAATCAGAATTAATAGGAAGCCAAATTACAGAACATGAATGGAAAGTTAACGGAGTAGTAAGAGGCAGCGACGATAATTTTCAATATACATTTCCGGCAGGAGAACATATAGTTTCGCTGGTTGAAACCTCAGAACATGGTTGTATATCAGCACCATTCAACGATACTATCGTTTTCAATACAAGCAACACTGTAAATTTTACATTTACTCCTGCAATTACATGTCTTAACAATAACGTCCAGTTTAATTCACAAATTGGAGCTGGCGGTACAGCTGTATCCTATTCTTGGGATTTCGACAATGATGGTTTGACAGATTCTGAAAATAAAAACACTGAAAATATTTTCACCACTTCGGGATTGAATCCTGTTAGTCTAACCGTAGAATTTGATGATGGATGCGTAAAAGAAGTTGAAAAGAATGTTCCCATTGAAGAGGTTATAGCTGATTTCAACTATGTTTATCAAGGTGGTTGTGATAATTACATGACTGTAGACTTCAGCGATATTTCGACAACTACCCTTGGCTCGTCAATAACTTCGAGAAAATGGTATTGGAGACAATCGGGAGCTGCTAATTGGTCACAATTTTCTGTAGATCAGAACCCAATTCTTCCGATTATACCAGAAGGAATATACGACATCAGACTTATTTCAACATGCAGCACAGGTTGTAATGACACAATCGTAGAAACAATACCGCTAATAAGCAGCTCTATTGACATGAACATTGCTGGAGCAACAACAGGATGTTTCCCTTCAGACGAAACAAACTTCACAGCAATATTCAATTCTGATTATGATACTCCGGGTTCATACAACTGGCAGTTTGGTGACGGAGAAACAGGAACCGGAGCAGCAATAAGCCATACTTATGGGGCTCCAGGAAATTATAATATAACGCTTACCATTCAAACCGAAGACGGGTGTACTTATACATTGACGCGAAACAATGCCGTACAATTTGCAAACCAGCCGGTTATAAGCGATGTAACACTTCATCAGGATGATAATTGTTTTAATACACCTATAATTCTTGAAATTGATTATCCGACTGGTACTGATTCATTAAGAATTTATCTGCCGGGTGACAGTATCGTTTATATCAAGAACTTGGGTACTCCTAATCATATGTTTTCACATAGATTTAAAGATATAGGTAACTTTTCAATAGGAGTTGAAGCGATTGACAATAATTGTCATTCAGATGTATTTACAGTTAATGACATTCAAATTAATGGTCCAAAGGCAGCTTTCATACCTGAGGAAACAGCTTTCTGCAGTAACCCACCATATAGTGCAAGGTTTATAAATACTACATCAAATAATACACCTTCAATATTTTATACATGGGATTTTGGAGATGGCTCATCAATAAGCGGTGTTGAATCACCTGTACATAATTACACTACTACCGGAGACTTTAACGTTTTGATGACAGCCCGGGACACTGATTCTGGATGCGAAGACACCTTCGTCCAAACAATATCAGTATATTCATTTGACAATACCCCCGGTATAATTGAAGCAAGCGATACATCGGGGTGTGCACCATTAAAAGTTGAATTTAAACAAAACATTCAGAAAAGACTTTCAGACAATTATTTAATTTCTAATTATGAATGGGATTTCAATAACGATGGCAAAACAGACTCTACAACGACATCAGCTTCTATTGAATATACTTATTCAACTCCCGGACGCTATTCTGTAGGTTTAAAAGTGAACAGTGAAAGCGGCTGCAGCTATTCATTCACTGAAAATAATCTAATCAGGGCTAGGGGGAATATTGTTGCATTCGACCACTCTCCTTTAATAGTTTGCTCAGGCACAGAAGTTTCGTTCACTAATAATTCTACAAAACCTGCAGGTGACACAGGAACACCAGTTAGCTTTATCTGGAATTTTGGCGATGGATCAACAGCCTCAACATCAAATGCAACACATCAATACGGGAGAGACACAATTTTTTCTGTATCCTTAGAAATAACAGACTCTAATGGGTGTATACAAAAACTTGAAAAGAAAGACTTAATTAATATCCAGCCTTTTACAGCTGGCTACACAATTGAAGAGAATATTGCCTGCAGCGGTTCAGAAGTAACATTTGTCAACATATCAGAAGGGGACAATTTAATCTTCGTTTGGGATTTTGACAATGACAGTAATCCGGATTTAACAACATCAGATGATACAGTAACATTTGTTTACGACCAACCTGGAGAATTTACACCTTTGCTGACTGTAAGGACTCAAAGTGGCTGTTTAAAATCGGCATCACAGAATTTACATATTGTAAATGCCACTGCTGAATTTAGTGCTGCAGCAACAATTATTGGCTGTGCACCTTCAAACGCATCATTTACACCAGAGGCTTCACCTTCGGATGTAATAAGTTATACATGGAGTTTTGGTGATGGAATAACATCTTCAGAAAGATCTCCTGTTCACAGATATTACACCCCCGGATTTTATGACGTTTCGCTTTATATTGAATTCAAAGGGGGATGTTTTAGAAATGAGTCAAAAACTAAATACATATTCGTAAAAGGAGCCTATGCTGAATTGAATTACGATACAGCTCCTGCTTGTTCACCTAATGAAGTTGAATTTGTGCTAACTGACATGAGAAGTGTTGATTATATACAATGGGACTTTGGAGATGGTCAGGGAGAACAGTATTCTGTTACAGGAGATCCCGTTACAGATACGATATGGTATTCATATATAAGTTCAGGTTACAGAAAGCCAAGCGTTGTTCTTTCGAGCAATGATTGTCCCGGAAGCTATACCTACGAAAAGAATATTACAGGTAGTGAATCTATTGAAATATATACCAGCCTACCTCCTTCTGCTGAAATTTGGACAGACAGGAGTGTTATATGTCAGGGAGTTGGCATACAATTCAGGGATTCAAGCCAAGTAAGAGATACAGTATATCCAGCATCAAAATGGGAGTGGATATTTTCATCTACACATGCTGTCAGCGATGTTTCGAACGAGCAAAATCCGGTTTATGCATATTCAACAAATGGATATTTCCATCCCAAACTCATAGTTTCAAACGATTTAGGTTGCAAAGATTCAAGCACTACCCAAGTTGAAATAAAAAAAATAAGTAATATAAGTTCAGACTTTTCAGCGTCAGACTACCTTGTTTGTCCAGATCAAATAATTGAATTTAATGGCACTGCATCATCCTTAAATGGAGCAATTACATCTTACAAATGGGATTTTGGTGATGGAGAATATCCATCATCAATAAATACAGTTCATGCGTTTGATGATTCATTCCGCGGAAGAACCGTAGATGTTTTATTCGTCGCAACAGACGAAGTACTATGTTCAGATTCTACAACTCGCACAGTAGATATCAACAATCTTCAGGCCGCTCTCGGTTACAGACCGCAACCTGTATACCGGGGCGGGCTTGTTGATTTTGAAGATCT
>CAYMTR010000062.1:0-13939 GCA_964393405.1 uncultured Prolixibacteraceae bacterium | reverse complement strand
ATTAGTAAATTCAGAAAGAACACTTTATGTGAAAGGAATTGATACATTTATTGAGGCAGCAAAGATTTTAAAAGATGTCCATTTTATAATAATTGGAATAAAAAAGGATTTCAAATCAGCCTTACTTACTGATTTACCTGATAATATAGAAATCATAGAACCTGTAAGTCATGACGATCTTATCGGATATTATCAAAAGGCTTCAGTCTATTGTCAGTTTTCAAGGATCGAATCGTTTTGCCTGACATTGGTTGAAGCAATGTATTTTAACTGTCACCCTATAATTACAAACAATGGTGCACTTCCGGAAGTAACAGGAGGGTTAGGTGAAGTAGTGTTACGAGATTCCAAAATAATAGCAAAAAGCATTAAAGCAAGCCTTGATAAGCCGGAAAGTAAAATCTACAGGCAATATGTGTCTAATCATTATTCAATGGAAATAAGGAAGGAAAAATTGTATCAAATCTTAAATTCATTATCATGAAGAATAATCTTTAATCCTTCTGTATACCTTTATAAGAATTGTGTTTATCTCGTCAGATGATTTAAAAAAGGTGACAATTGTAAAGAAAACTACTGAAATTAAAATGCTCCTAACAGCAATATCAATCATATAATTAGATAACGGGGATAACAATGTCGAAGCAAAATAAGCAGCAGCTCCGGCAATTAAGATACCAATATGTTTTTTACTCAAAGGTTGAATTCTGAATTTCCGGTACAAAAAGAAACAAGCAAAAAAGACATAAGTTGTAGTCGATATCAAAGAAGCAAAAGCAGCTCCTGTGAGTCCCCATATTGGTATGAATATCAGGTTTGTCAAAACAACAAGACCAATTAAAAAGCACATAAACCACATGTGATATCTGTAGTATTTTGAAGTAGCAAGAATATAAATTGCAACTCCGGAAATAACAGTAACCAAATTGCTGATTCCAATAAGGAAAATGACCCATTTACCTTGTGCATACTCGGGTTCCAGCAATAAAAAGACATTATCAATATTGCCCCATATTCCAATGAAAACCCAAATACCTAAAAGAAACTGATTAATACTGCTCTTTACGTATATTTCTGATATCGTCTTTATATCATTTGACTTCCATGATTCAGCAATAACAGTTGTGGATATGTTTGAAATGGCCCTCTGGGAAACAAGTATTAAAGTGGCAAAATAGAAAGTCACAGAATAAATACCTGCTCCATCAAGACCAACCAAATTACTTATCATCAATCGGTCAATGTTTTGTAGCGCCATTCCGCTTAATCCTGATACAATTCCGAAAACAGCAACGTTAATGATTTCTTTTAGAAGGCCTTTATTAAGGAACTTAAAGTCGAATTTCAAAGTAAGCTGCTTTCTCTTCAACAAGGAAATGGTTAAAATTAAAGCCGGGATACTTTGTGAAATCACAAACAAAAAAACAAATCCATCAAAGGAAATAACCTTGAAAATAAATAGTACAATTATCGCAGTATTTAAAAGGCGTAGTACAAATTCCCTAAGGAATGTACCCATTACTGCATTGTATAACATTCTGTTATAGGAATCGAAAATTGAAAAGTAAAGAAGGAAGAAAATTAGAGGATAGATGTAAAAATAGTTGTCGGTCAATAATCCCGACTTTTGTGCATTCGAATTGATAAAGAAAGGCTCGAAAGAAAACGAGATCAAGCTCATTATTATAAACCCGATAAAACAAATTGTGATTGACAGTCCAATAAAACCATTGTGTTTATTAGAATCATTCCTAAAATATGGAAATAACCTTGTGGCTACATTTCCCATTCCAAGAGTACCTACCTGTGAAAAAATGGTAGCAAAAGAGATAAGAACCTGAGTCAATCCGACTTGTTCGGGAGTAAGAAATTTCTGAGAAAGTATGCCTATGTTAATGAATCCCAATACAATTCCCACATAAGACCAGAAGGAGCCCCTTATTGCCTGTTTCTTTATTACACCCATTTGTTAAGGTTAATTTCGCGTATAAATTTATAACTAATAACTTAAAAATTGAGAATCTGATCTCCTATCTTGGGTTTTTATCTGCCAATAATTACATTTGCTGAATCTTTAAGATAATGTTCTTAAAACTATAAAACTTATTTTCAGGCTAATTGAAAAATACATAATCCGAAAGTCATGGCAAAAAGCAGCTTAAAAATATCTGGTTGTACAAAATCGATTGTACTCATCATTCTTTTAATAATAATTAGTTCATTCTTATACTTTCCTTCATTACTGAACGGCAAATCAATAAATTCACACGACCTTCAGGCTTATACGGGTATGTCGAAGGAAATAGCTGATTATAGAGCTGAGACAGGTGAAGAGACACTTTGGACAAACAGCATGTTTGGTGGGATGCCTTCATATCTGATATCTACGAAATATAAAGGAAACGTTGTCAACATAGTTTCTAAAATAATCAACATTATACCCCGACCAGCCAATTACCTTGTAATAAGCATTTCACTGTTTTTCCTTCTTGGATTGTTACTGGGAGCAAATCCATGGATAAGTTTTGCCGGTGCAATGGCTTATGGTTTTGCAACATTTGTTTTTATTTTAGTAGATGCAGGTCATATGACCAAAGTCCTGACTTTGTCATATTTTTCTTTACTTATATCCGGGGTTTATCTGGCGTTCAATAAGAAAATATTTCAGGGAAGTCTGATTACAACCCTTGGCTTATCTTTAATGCTTTCTGCAAATCACCCCCAGATGACTTATTACGCAGGTTTTATGGTGCTTATCATGGGCATAACTTATCTGATATTTGCGATTAAAGAAAAAACCATACCTGAGTTTCTGAAATCAACAGGATTTTTAGTTGTTGCTGCTATTATTGCGATAGGTATAAATAGCGGTCCGCTACTCACTACATATGAATATGGTAAGTATTCAACCCGCGGTCAATCAGACCTTGTTGTGAAAGATAATAATCAAACAAAGGGATTAGACCGCGACTATATTCTTGATTACAGCTATGATCTTGGAGAAGCTCTTACTGCATACATCCCTCGTTTTAAAGGAGGAGGAATGAGCGAGCCTGTTGGAGAAAATACAGAAGTGTTCGAGCTAATTGAAAAATCACAAGGAAAAGCTAAAGCAAAAGATTTCGCTAAAAGTGTGCCGCTATACTGGGGAAGCCAACCAATAGCCGGTGGTACATTCTATTTTGGGGCAGTATTGTGCTTCTTATTTGTACTCGGACTCTTCATTGTTAAGGGCAAAGAAAAATGGTGGCTTGCAGCTGTTGTACTTGTCTCATTTTTACTTTCATTAGGTAAAAACTTACCTTTCCTTGCAAACTTTATGATTGATTATTTCCCGGGATACAGCAAATTCCGTGATGTCAAAAATATCATTGTTATCCAGCAGTTTGCGATGGCTGTACTGGGACTTCTCGCTATTAAAGATATCTATCTTAGGAAAATGGATTCAAAAAAATTCATCAATTCTTTAAAATATTCATTCGGTATAGCGGGCGGAATTGCTTTACTTTTTGCTTTAATCCCCGGTCTTGCAGGGAGCTTTCAAGGCAATTCTGATGCCCAGATGATACAGGGGGGCTGGCCTAAAGAGTTTATGGATGCTCTTGTTGCTGATCGCAAATCTATTCTGAGGCTCGATTCAATCAGAACTTTCATATTTGTTGCTCTGGCAGCAGCAGGAATATGGGCATTTTGGACAAAAAAAATAAAGGGATGGCATGCTCTTGCTTTATGGGTAGTCTTGATCTTAGCCGATATGTGGCCAGTAAATAAAAAATACTTGAATAGCGAAGATTTTGTTTCAAAAAGAAAGTCAGAAGTTCCGTTTACTCCAACTAAAGCTGATGAATACATCTTAGCTGATAAAGATCCCGACTATAGGGTGTTGAATATTGGTGTAAGTACCTTCAACGATGCCTCAACTTCATATTTCCACAAATCGCTTGGAGGATACCATGGAGCAAAGATGAAACGCTATCAGGAGATGGTTGAGCACAATATTTCTAAAGAGATCCAGGAAATTGCTGCACGATTTAAAAATATTAAAACTCAGGAAGACATTAACAATGTTCTGAACGGATTAAATTCAATAAACATGCTGAATACCCGTTATCTGATTTACAATACAGGTGCTACACCTATTGAAAATCAATTTGCTATGGGAAATGCATGGTTTGTTGACAACTATAAGGTTGCAAATAATGCCAACGAAGAAATTGAAGCGGTAAGTAAAATAGATATTGCTTCAACAGCAGTGGTCGATAAACAATTTGCAGATTTATTGTCAGGAAAGAACTTCGTTTCAGACAATTCTGGAATCATAAGCCTTTTATCCTATAAACCAAATAAAATCGTTTACAATTCAAGCAGCAGCAACGAACAGCTTGCTATTTTTTCAGAAATATATTATCCAAAAGGTTGGATAGCTTCTATTGACGGAAAAGAATTTCCTCATTTCAGAGCTAACTATATTTTAAGGGCCATGGTCATACCTGCCGGAAATCATGAAGTAGTATTTGAATTTAAACCTAAATCATATAAAACGGGCAATAATATTGCTTATGCATCATCAGCCCTGTTTATATTAGCCTTTTGCGGATTTATTTTCTTAGAATACAAAAAACGGGCAAAAAAAGAAACCAATGCGTAAGAAAACACCTAAGCCTCTTAAAGGAAGATTGTTAAGTGCATATTTTGTTTCCACATTAAGTATAACACTTGTACTTTTCTTAATTGGTATTTTATCATTGATAATATTCAACGCGAGGTACCTCAACAATTATATCCGCGAAAACATTGGTCTTACTCTTGTTTTAAGAGAAGAAGTTAAAGAAGCAGAGTTGTTTCAGCTACAGAAACTCCTTTCTACTCAGCCTGAAATCAAAACTGCAACATACGTTGATCCACAAACAGCAGAATCTGTGCTCAAACAAGAACTGGGAGAAGATTTTGTTTCTTTCCTTGGGTACAATCCATTGAATGCAACCATCGATGTAAAATTATACGCCGCATACACACAAAACGACAGTCTGTCCAAAGTAGAAAAGAAACTCCTAGAATTCCCTGATGTTGAAGAAGTTTACTACCAGAAAAATCTTGTTACACTCATAAATGACAACACTCAAAAGATAGGTCTGATAATACTCGCACTTGCAGTTGTGATGCTGTCGATATTCCTCACATTGATCAATAATACAATTCGGCTATCTATATACTCGAAAAGATTTATTATAAACACAATGCAACTGGTTGGTGCAACACGTAAATTTATTAGAAGGCCTATAGTATTACGCTCTGTATTATATGGTTTTATAGGAGGATTAATAGCAAATATTGCACTCGTTTTGATAATTTTCTCATATATAAACGAATTTAGGGAAGTTATTAATTACAGCACTAACGAATTGTTACTTATAGTGACTTCAATTGTATTTGCCACCGGAATTATAATATCATGGTTATCAACTACATTTGCAGTCAATAAATTCCTTAAGCTTAGGTATGATGAATTGTTTTATTAAATGAAAGGAAGCAAGGTGATCATGTTGAAACTTTTTTAAACTATCATTGATACCACTTAGACAATTAATTAACTATTTTTGCAACTTAAATTAAAATAACTATAATGTCAAAAATTAAAAATGAAAATACACCCAAAGAGTCTTTTGCATTGGGTAAAGAAAACTACAAGCTGATGATTATTGGTTTTGCAGTTATCATAATTGGTTTCCTTTTAATGGCTGGCGGAGGAAGCGATGATCCAAAAGTTTTTAATCCTGAGATTTTTAGCTTCAGGAGAATAACACTTGCACCAATTGTTGTTCTAGCAGGTTTTATTTTTGAGATCTACGCTATCATGAAGAAACCCAAATCTACTGAAGAATAAGCATTTCAATGAGTATTATTGAATCATTAATCCTTGGACTAATCCAGGGACTTACCGAGTTTTTACCGGTTAGCTCTAGTGGACATTTAGCAATATGTCATTCTATTTTTGGAATAGAAGGTGAAAGTTCCCTTCTTTTTGATGTTGTATTACATGGCGCAACAGTACTAAGCACAATTGTTGTTTTCTGGAAAGAAATAATTGACCTTTTTAAAGGCTTGTTTACATTCAAGTGGAACGAATCCAACAAATATTTGACAATGCTGCTAATTTCAGCTATTCCTGCAGGTGTTGCAGGAGTATTATTCAATGATCAGATTGAAACCCTTTTTACGGGCAACCTCCTCTTCATTGGGTTCATGTTATTAATAACTGCTACACTTCTGGCGATAGCTAATTTCGCTAAAAAAGGCACACGCAAAATAGGTTTTTGGGATTCACTCATTATTGGGGTGGCGCAAATGATGGCATTAATCCCCGGAATTTCCAGAAGCGGTTCAACTATTGCAACAGGAATGATCATAGGTAACGATAAATCTCAATTGGCAAAGTTTTCATTCTTAATGGTAATTGTTCCGATAATTGGTGCCAACTTCCTACAAATACTTGGTGCTGATTTTTCATCTGAGTCAAGCACTCCAATCATGCCTTTGATAATTGGTGCTGTAACTGCTTTTATTTCCGGACTTGTTGCATGTAAGTGGATGGTTAATATTGTCAGAAAAGGCAAAATGATTTATTTCGCAATCTATTGTTTGGCTGTAGGATTAATTTCAATAATTGCAGCTTAATATTTAGCATCATATACCTGAAAGAAAAATATGGAAAAGAACTTCAATGAGATAGATTTTATTTCAGGCAGTATATTACTTATAGATAAGCCTCTTGATTGGACTTCATTTGATGTTGTTAATAAAATCAGAACAAACCTGTGTCATAAGCTTAAAGTAAAAAAACTGAAGGTTGGTCACGCCGGAACCCTTGATCCTAAGGCAACGGGTCTTGTTATTGTTTGCACAGGCAAAGAAACCAAAACAATTGATTTAATTCAGGCAAAGGAAAAAGAATACATTGCAACTCTTAAGCTTGGAGCAACAACTCCCTCTTTTGACCTTGAAACAGAAGAAGATAGCTCATCTCCATTCGAACATATTACAATCGACATGATCGAAGAAAGCATAAAAGAGTTTAAAGGTGAAATAGACCAGATACCACCTATTTTTTCTGCAATCAAGATTAACGGGAAAAGAGCTTTTGAATATGCCCGAAAAGGAAAAGAATTAGAAATGGAACCCCGAAAAATTAACATTTACGATATTAAAATAATTGAATATAACTCTCCAAAATTAGTACTCAAAATAAATTGCAGCAAGGGAACATATATCCGTTCAATTGCCAGAGACCTAGGAACTAAGCTTGGATGTGGTGCTTATCTGATTGAACTAAGAAGAACATTGATAGGCGATTACGATGTTGATAATGCTTATACCATAGAAAATTTTGAGAAAAATATTACTTTAATGTAACTAATATTATTTTGCGACGTATAAGGCAGTCCGTACTGTGTGTGGAAAATATCAACTTCAAATAATAAAATTCATTACAAAAAGAATAGCGAATGAAGTTATCTAAGTTTAAATTCAAATTACCCGAAGAATTAATTGCTATGCATCCTTCATATAACAGGGATGAAAGCAGAATGATGGTTGTAAACAGGGCAACCCAAAAAATCGAGCATAAAGTATTTAAGGATATTATCGATTATTTTGAGGATGGGGACCTGATGCTCTTTAATGACACTAAGGTTTTCCCTGCCAGGCTGTTTGGGAACAAAGAAAAAACAGGTGCCGAAATAGAAGTTTTTCTTCTTAGGGAACTGAACAGAGAACAAAGACTTTGGGATGTTCTTGTTGATCCAGCAAGAAAAATAAGGATTGGAAATAAACTTTATTTTGGAGAAGACGATTTATTGGTTGCTGAGGTTATTGACAACACTACTTCCAGAGGTCGTACTTTAAGGTTCTTGTATGATGGGCCTTATGAAGAATTCAAAGCTACCTTATACGGATTAGGAGAAACACCTCTGCCTAAGTTTATTAAAAGACCTGTTGAGCCTGATGATAAGGATAGATATCAGACCATCTTCGCAAAAAACGAAGGTGCTGTTGCTGCTCCAACTGCCGGTCTACACTTCAGTCGTGAACTTATGAAAAGACTCGAAATAATTGGCGTTGACTTTTCATATATCACTCTACATGTAGGGCTAGGCAACTTTAGAAGTGTTGATGTTGAAGATCTTACAAAACACAAAATGGACTCTGAACAGATATGGATTTCTCAGGAAACTTGTGATCTGGTAAAAACCACTAAAGAAAAAAAGAAAAACATTTGTGCTGTTGGCACAACTGTAATGAGGACCCTTGAAAGTTCAGTTTCTACTAACGGACTTTTAAAACCTTATGAGGGCTGGACAAATAAATTCATTTTCCCTCCATACGATTTTAGTGTGGCCAACAGGATGGTTTCTAATTTCCATTTGCCATTGTCTACTTTGCTCATGATGGTTTCTGCTTTTGCAGGTTACGATTTGCTCATGGAAGCATACAAACAAGCCATAAAAGAAAAATACAGATTTGGAACTTATGGCGATGCCATGTTGATTATTTAATACAAACAGATACTGAAAGCCGGATTATTAATTTATCCGGCTTTTTTATTTGCAGTTATGTAGATGCATATGCTAAAGTTGCTACACTCACTTTTGACCCTGAACTTTTTAATACGGAATTTGAACAAGCCTCTAATGTGGATCCTGTTGTAATTACATCGTCAACAAGCAAAACATGCTTATCTTTAAAAACGTCTAACGACCTGACTTCAAATATTTCATTTACATTTTCCCATCTTTCAAACCTTCCTTTTCTGGTTTGAGATTGCGTATATTGCTTTCGATATAGATTTTTGTTGTCTATCGGTCTCCTAATTGCAAATGAAAGCCCTTCAGCTATTGCCTGACTCTGATTATATCCTCTCTTTTTTTCTTTTTTCGGATGAAGAGGAACAGGAACAACTATATCTACATCATCAAAATATCCATCCTTACTCAATTCAAAGCCTAAATTCTTTCCCATTTCAACTCCAATATTCCTATGCCCTTTGTACTTAAGTTTATGAATCAATTTCTGATAATTACTACCTTTCTGATACGTAAAATAAGAGGTCGCATTTTCTATCATTACCCTTCCCCAAAAAATCTTTTCTACAGGATTATCTTCAATCTTATGAAAATTAGTCCGCGGAATACTTATAAAACAATCAAAACAAATTGAATTCTCACCCTTCATCAAGGGCTTTCCACAACAAAAACATAATTCGGGATAAACGAGAGACATGAAATCTTTCAGCAATTCTCTTATTTTTACTTTAATCTCCACTGTATCTTTTTCCTTAAATATCTCAATGATTTTAAAGAAGAAAAAAAATTCGAATGCATTTCTCACCTGGAACTTTATGAACAATACAAAATGTAATGTCAAAGTATTAATTTATTAAAACGAGCTGATTATCTTTCATCCGCATTACCTATATTCGCTTTTATATGAAAAGAAATACTAAAATAGATGTACCCTTGATTCTCCTTGAGCTCGAAGATAAGAACTTTCATATCCTTGTTGAGTCCGTATTTACTAACGGAGAGAAAGGATATTGGGTAATCGATACCGGGGCTTCTAAGACTGTTTTTGATTCAACATTGAAAGATTTGTATATCCAGACTGAAGATTTACTAAGCGAAATAGAATCTGCAGGTATCGGCGACTTGAAGATTGAAACAAAGGCCGGGTACATAAACTACGTCAGCTTCGGAAAATTTGTTTTCAGGGATTTACAAGTTGGACTGATTGATCTTTCTTCATTGAATAATCTTTACAGTCAATATTCCAACTTAAAGATATCAGGTCTGATAGGTAGCGATTTTCTCGTAAAGTATAAGGCAAAAATCAGTTATGAAAAGTTAATTTTGTCCTTATTTTTATAATCTAATCAGATGAATAAAAGTATTTTCAAAATAGTAGTATTAGTCATTAGCATCCTGCTAGCCAATCTAATAACCATATGGATAGACAAATTCATGTTATCCTTTAAGTGGAAATTTCCACCTTATGTTTTCACAGCAATAGGAATGAGTGTAATAGTCTTGATATTCTACCCTTTATATACAAATCTTGATAAATGGACTACCCTGTTCAGCAATAAATTCATTAAAGCAGGAAAGAAATTTGCAGGAAGGAGAATAGGTGCAATAATAGCTTTTCTTGCAGCAATTATGTTACTGTTCTATTTTTATGGAAAAGAATGGTTCCACGTAAATGTGCTCAAACAATTATTCCAGTACGTTGTTGCCCTTTTTAAGTAAGAAGGACCTACTCTTCATAAATCATTTTACGTGTCATCCCCCCATCCACAACCAACTGACTGCCTGTGATAAAGCTATTATTTTGTGATGTCAGAAAAAGACAAGCACATGCAATATCTTCAGGTTTACCAACTCTTCCTGAGAAATGCTGAGCATGGTCAACATCTCTTAAAGAAGAATAATCGCCTGTTTCAATCCATCCAGGAAGAATAGCATTTACACTTATTTGATATTTTGAGAACGAGGCTGCCATTGCATGTGTCAGGGCAACTATTCCTCCTTTAGACGCAGCATACGCTTCGCTATTAGTCTCTGACATTAATGCTCTTGTTGAAGCAATGTTTACAATCGAACCTCTCCCTGAGTTTTTCATGTACTTAACTGCTTCCCTTGAAGCAAAAAATACTCCTTTAAGGTTTGTGTCAATTATTTTATCCCACACAGCTTCATCCATCTCAAGGGGGTCGTAAAATTCAGATAACCCTGCATTGTTGATTAAAATATCTATACGGCCATATTTATCGAAGACAGCTTCCATCAGAAGTTTAATATCATCAACTCGCGATACGTCTGTTTTAAAAAACACTGAATCTCCTCCCTCCAAAGAAATTCTTTCTGAAACAGTCGTTCCTTTCTCAGAGTCTATATCTGCAATAACAACTGCATAGCCTTCCCGTGAAAAAAGCTTTGCAATACCTTTGCCAATGCCTTTTGCAGCACCTGTTACTATTACTACCTGCTTGTCCATAACCCAATATTTTTACAAATGAAGTTAAATAATAAGTAAAAATCAACGACTAATAATTGGAATCTGATTGAAATTAGAATCTCGAATTTTCTATTTTTACAGAAAAAAATGTTCCAGGACAAAAAGTATATAGAAACACCCTTGATGAAACAGTATTATAACATCAAGGAAAAACACCCCGATGCTGTACTTTTATTCAGGGTGGGCGATTTCTATGAAACTTTCGGAGACGATGCCATTAAAGCATCTGAAATTCTTGGAATAACTTTAACCAGACGGGCAAATGGCTCTGCCAGCTTTGTCGAACTTGCGGGGTTTCCTTACCATGCGCTCGACACCTACCTTCCTAAACTTGTACGGGCAGGTCAAAGGGTAGCGATATGCGAACAGCTGGAAGACCCCAAAATGACCAAAACAATAGTTAAAAGGGGAATAACAGAACTCGTAACTCCAGGAGTTTCTATCAACGACAATATCTTGAACCACCGGGAAAACAACTTCCTTGCTTCTGTCCATTTCGACAAAAAGATGGCAGGTGTAGCTTTTCTTGATATCTCGACAGGAGAATTCATTTGTGCTGAAGGAACTTACGAGTATGTGGATAAACTGCTGAATTCATTTCAGCCAAAAGAAGTTCTTTATCAGCGAGGCAAGAATGAAGATTTTAACCAAACATTCGGACATAAATTCCTGGCATTCACCCTTGAAGATTGGGTGTATACAAGCGATGCTGCCAACGATAGACTTAACAGGCATTTTGAAGTAAAATCACTCAAAGGGTTTGGCGTGCACCGACTTGAATATGGAGTCATTGCAGCTGGAGCCATTCTTCATTATCTTGATATCACTCAACATCACCATATTAAACATATCTCAAATCTTGCCCGCATTGAAGAAGACCGTTTTGTATGGCTCGACAGGTTTACCATCCGCAACTTAGAGCTTATACAACCAATAAATGAAGGAGGCAAAACGCTTATCAACGTTATTGATAAGACCTTAACACCAATGGGTGCCAGAACTTTGAAACGTTGGATTACTTTTCCTCTTAAAAATGTAAATGCTATAAATAACCGGCTCGACATAGTTGAAAGTTTTATAAATAATCCTGAATTAAAAGAAAAGATTGAAGAATATATCCGTGAAATAGGTGATCTTGAAAGAATAATCTCTAAAGTTGCTGTCCAACGAATAAACCCAAGGGAAGTAGTGCAGCTAAAGATTGCCTTACAAGCAATTGCTCCAATCAAGCAGATCTGTAGTGAGTCAGGAAATAAAACACTTGAAAACTTTGCTGAACAACTTAATCCTTGCAAAAATATTTCAGACCGTATAGAACGGGAGCTATATCCCGATCCTCCTATTCAGGTAATACGTGGTAATACTATCGCATCTGGTATAAATACCGAACTTGATGAATTAAGGGAAATAAAATCAAGCGGGAAAAACTTCTTGTTAAAAATGCAGGAAAGAGAAATTGCCAGAACCGGTATTACTTCTCTTAAAATAAGCTTCAATAATGTATTTGGATACTACATAGAAGTAAGAAACACCCATAAAGAGAAAGTCCCGCCCGAATGGATTAGAAAACAAACACTTGTAAGTGCAGAAAGATATATCACAGAAGAGCTCAAGCAATATGAAGAAAAGATTCTAGGTGCTGAGGAAAAAATAATTACAATAGAACAGAATATCTATAATGAACTAATTCTTGCCCTCAACGACTATATTCAGGCAATACAACTAAACGCATTTATCATTTCACAGATAGATTGCCTTCTTTCGTTTGCTTCTTCATCTATTGCTTACGAATACTCGCGCCCTGCTATCAACGATTCAAATGCTATTGACATCAAGGAAGGAAGGCACCCCGTTATTGAGCAACAACTCCCTATTGGTGAAAAATATATTACAAACAGTGTTTATCTTGATAGAGAAGAACAGCAGGTAATAATAATCACCGGACCGAATATGTCGGGTAAATCAGCTCTTTTAAGGCAGACTGCCCTTATAGTACTAATGGCTCAGATTGGTTGCTTTGTACCTGCCAAATCAGCTGAAATTGGTTTTATAGATAAGATATTTACACGTGTTGGAGCTTCCGACAATATCTCATTGGGAGAATCAACATTTATGGTTGAAATGAACGAAGCCGCAAGCATCCTGAATAACCTTTCTGACAGAAGCCTTATCTTACTTGATGAATTAGGTCGTGGAACAAGTACATACGATGGCATATCAATTGCCTGGTCAATAGTAGAATATATCCACGAACATCCAAAATTCAAGGCTAAAACTTTATTCGCCACTCATTATCATGAACTTAATGAGATGGAACGCACATTCGACAGAGTGAAGAATTACAACGTGACTGTAAGAGAAGTCGATAATAAAGTAATTTTCCTCCGAAAACTAGTCAGAGGCGGCAGTAACCATAGTTTTGGAATACATGTAGCAAGAATGGCAGGAATGCCCAAGAGTCTGGTTAAAAGATCGGAAGAGATACTTGCCCAACTTGAAGATACACACAGGAAAGATTCTTTATCGAAACCACTTGATACTATCAGTTCAGAAAGGGAAGGCATTCAACTTAGTTTCTTTCAACTCGACGATCCTGTGTTGAAACAAATAAGAGACGAAATAATTAATCTTGATATTAATAACCTCACACCTGTAGAAGCATTAAACAAACTCAATGAAATAAAGAAAATTACAGGTGTCAAAAGCAAATAGGACAACAGACAGAATATTCCCATTTTTTTTTAAGTTTATAGTATTCATTTTTGGTGTAAAGAAAATTATTTTATATTTGCATCCGCTAAAGCACAAAGTTCTATGAATGCGGGAATAGCTCAGTTGGTAGAGCACGACCTTGCCAAGGTCGGGGTCGCGA
>CAYMTR010000061.1:0-14014 GCA_964393405.1 uncultured Prolixibacteraceae bacterium | reverse complement strand
ATTGTGAAATAGCAGAACAAAAAAAGAGAAAGCTGCTTATCAACTTTCTCTTTTTGAGTATGGCTAAATAGACAATATTATTTCGCTACTAGGATTATATATTCCCAAGGTTTAAGGTTAAAAATTTCTCCTTGTTCACAAGTTAATTCCTTACCTGTGATTGCATTGGTATAGCTACCTGCAATTCTTGGACATCCAACACTGTTTGTAATAGGTTTATCTGAAAGATTAAAGATTGATACTACCTGATTCTCTTCAACAGCACGATCGATAACCAACATTGAATTATCCTCTGCTGTATGTAAAAAGTGGGCAAAAGCACCTGCATTTCCGTTCCACAAAGCTTTATTCGACTGTTTGATATCGATAAGCTTTTCATAGAAATCCTGAATTTCTTCATTTCCCCACTCAACCTGGTCTTTATCAAAGAAGCTAAGTCTTTTATTGTTGCCTGTTTCCTGACCTGTATAAATTAAAGGCATGCCTGGAACTACAAAAGTCAAGGCAGCAAAAGTCATAGCAGCATCACCCATTCTTTCGTATTCAGTCCCGTTCCAGCTGTTTTCATCGTGATTGCTGGTAAATTGCATTGGGTAACTACCTTCAGGATATATTGAATCAATATATGCGAAATAGTTTCTTACAGCATCGATACCAGCTTCGCCTTTTGCAATCTTGTTCATTACGCTGTGGAAGCTCCATCCGTAGTTTGAATTAAATGCCTTCTGCATCAATTCTTCTGTATCCTGATCTTCAGCAAGCATATAAACAGGTTTAATCTTATCGAGAGCTACCCTTGCTTCTTCCCAGAAATCTTGAGGTACCATACCTGCCACATCGCAACGATAGCCGTCAATTCCTGCCTCACGCACCCAATATTCGAGAGCATCAATCATTGCAGCTTTCATTTCAGCGTTTTCATAGTTAAGGTCTGCAACATCACTCCAGTCGGCAATAGGAGCAATAATCTGTCCGGTAGAGTCGGTAGTATACCATTCAGGGTGTTCGTTTATCCAAACATTGTCCCAGCCAGTATGGTTTGCCACCCAGTCGAGAATTACCTTAAAGCCCATGCTGTGGCATTTGTCCACAAACGATTTAAATTCTTCGAATGTGCCATAATCAGGATTTATCTTTTTATAATCCTGAACAGCATAATACGAACCAAGAGATCCCTTTCTGTTTTTAACAGAGATAGGGTGAATCGGCATAAGCCAAAGAATTTCAACGCCCAGCTCCTGTAAGCGTGGAAGGTGCTTTTCAAAAGCTGCCAATGTTCCTTCAGGTGTGTATTGTCTGAGGTTAACTTCGTAGATAACAGCATCGTGCGACCACTCGGGGACATTGGTTTCTGAAACCATGGCAGGAGTAGCTTTTTCACAACAATTCTCTTTGTCTTTTTTATTGGTTTTACACGAACTGAAAGACAATGTGATTATTAATAGTCCTAATAAAACATGTAATATTTTCATACTCATATAATTTAATTTCTAATTACTATAGAGAACCTCTTTTAAAACAAGTACGGTTCACCTTTATCTTTATTTATTTAATTCAATAATGTATGATTTGTTCTTCTGAAGTTTGACCATATATCGGGTAGTCTTGTATTCAGATGTCTGGCCATCAAATCCTTCTGGCAAGTTATGAATTATCAAGTTTATCAACCTTTCATCAGCCCTGCCTTCATAATCGAAACCATTATTCTGAAACTCAAAAACCATCTTATTTTTTTGTCCGGAATACTTCATAACAATAGTCTCGTATTTATTGTTGACAAACGAATTGCGGGTCATACCATCATCGTCGTATAACGTATATTCAGAATTAGTTATGCTGCCATCGTGATAATAATGAACATCAATAACGGAGGGATTGTAATACTTAGTATTTACCATTGATGAAGTCATTGGAATAAAACTTCCCGCTTTAACGAAAACAGGGAATGCTTCATAATTCAATTCTATATTTATAAAACTGTTTCCGAGGTACCTTTCTCCTGTGAAATAATCGAACCATATACCTTTAGGAAGAAAAATCTCTTTTACTTTTTGTTTTTCTTCAAGAATAGGAGCTACAAGAAAAGCATCACCCCAGAAATATTCGTCGTAGATTCCCCAAAGAATCTTTGGTACAACTGCTTTTATGAATAAAGGCGAAGCAAGAGGTTCCCCAAATTGTTCCTGGCGCCATGCCAAAGTATAATTATAAGGGAGTAGCTTGTATCTAAGCTCGAAAAACGGCTTAACAAGCTTCTGTAGCGAATCACTATAGAAAATAGGCTCAGAGGGTACTTTTTCACTGTGAGGTCTGAAAACGGGGTTGAAAACACCAAACTGAAGCCATCTAAGATAGAGTTCTTCATTTTGGGGTTCAGCACAAAAACCTCCTAAGTCGGAGTGGGCATAAGGCACATTTGATAAACTCATCGACAGCATATTTGGCAGCTGAGCTTTAAAACCTCCCCAGGTACGGGAAACATCGCCTGACCAAGGGAAAGAGCTATATCTTTGAGAACCGGCAAAGCCTGCCCTGTTTAAATGAAACAACCTTTTTTCAGGGTAGACCTTTTCATATTTATCAGAGAGCATCTTACTCCAGTAGTGACCGTAGAGGTTTTTGACATCGGGACCATCACCTTCGGAAAAAACAAGATCGTCATGAAACTTTTCAGGTTCACCAAGATCGCCCCACCAGCCCGCAACGCCAATATCAACTTGTTTCTTATAAAATTGCCAGTACCAGTCGCACGCTTTTTCATCAAAAAGGTCAATTAGTCCTGCCCTGCCAAACCAGAAGTCCTCAACAATATTTGTATTTCCGGCAGAATCTTTTGCCAGATAGCCATTTTTATGAGCTTCCTGAAAGTTCACAGAAGTCTCAAGGACATAGGGTTCAGTAATTAAGACTGTTTGAACACCTTTATTTTTTAAATCAGAGATCATCTTTTCGGGAGTCGGCCAATTAGGCTTATACCAATCGAGATCTCCCATCTTCCAATCTAAGGGACCGAGACCGAACCAGTATAAGTCAATAATAACAGCATCGACAGGATATCCGGCATTAAGCATACTATCAACTTTCTCTCTGGTCTCCTTTTCAGTCTGATAACCAAAACGGCTCATCATATTTCCGAAAGCCCAACGTGGAGGTATAGGTTGAGTACCAACAAGTTTAGAAAAAGACCTTTGGAGTAAGTTCTGGGTCGAATTATAAATAAAAAAATAAGAAACATCATCGCTGCAAGAGGCAATCTCCATCATATCGCCATAACTCTTTCCTATGTCAGCATAGCCGATAGCCCCATTGTCGTAATAAACTGAATAGTTGGATGATGACACAAAATGGGGAACAGAAAAGTTCAGGTTTATTTCACCCCACCCATATCCCCAGTGAGGTTCATTATTTAAGTTGAGCGAGTAGCCCCTGCGGTTAATTGGAATTGCCCCTTCCCCACCACCAAATATCATTTCATTTTCAGAAATGGAAAACCGGAAGCCGGTGTTAGTGCTATTCTTAATAAAACCTTTATGTCTGGCAATCAATTGATTCTTGGTGTTATAATAATTGATATTAAAATTCTGCTTATCTATTACAAGCTTAATTGAATCGGTATATAAATGAATTGATTTTTCATCTTCCGATTTCTTGAATTTAATATCAGCAGGCTTCAGGGAAACAGCATCAGTAATATCATCACCCAAAGAGTCAGTCAATGAAACTCGGATGATATTCTGAGTCCAGGGAGAAATGAAAATATTCCCTGAGTTTGTTTTTACTGACACAATTTCAGGCCGGGATATTTGGGTTCCGTTGCTTTGAGAAAAAGCCAGGAAACTTACAATAAGATAGAAAACAAGAAATGCTAAAACCTGTTTCATCGTTTAATCTTGATTATTTTAATTCGAGCACCATGGCTGATTTACCTTCAACATTAAAGTCATCGGTAAGGTTGATTGTTTTGCCTGAGATAATATCGTATCCGCTCTTAAAGTCCTTAATTCCTTCTGTGAATTTAGAAGTATTTATAGTCTGGGCAGCAAGATTGTTGTTAAGCACAACCATGACAGTTTTCTTATCATCAATTCTGAAATAAGTATAGACGTTGTTCTGCGGAATAAAATGAAGAAGTTTTCCGGAATGAATTACTGGATTATCATTTCTCCAATTTATAAGCTTCTTCAAATAATTATAAACTATTTTTTCATTGTCTGTTCTTCCTTCAGGAGTAAAAACGCTTCTTGTATGGTCAGCCCATCCTCCGGGCATTTCACGTCTTATATCACCATCACCAACGCCTTTATCTCCACCCATCATAATTTCGCAACCATAATAAAGTTGAGGAATACCGCGGGTTGTCAGAAGGAACGTAAAACCAAGAAGGTAATTCTTAATATCATTCCCAACCTGAGTGCTAAACCTCTGGGTATCGTGGTTTTCAGCAAAAACAACAAGGTTAAACGGATCGGAATACAGATAATCCTGTGTTAAGGTCGACCAAAGCTGACCGACACCTCTGTCCCATCCCTGTTCATTTTCATTAAAAGCCACAGAAACGGCATCGTGCATAGCAAAGTCCATAACAGAAGGCAAGCCAGAATCGTAAGCATCATGATTTAAAGCCCCTGACTGCCAATATGCAACATCATTAGGTCGGTGTTGCCAGCATTCACCCACAATATTTAAGTTTGGATATTCGCTCAAAATAGCTTTAGTCCATTCAGCAGCTTTAGAAGGTTCGTTATAAGGATATGTATCAACCCTAATGCCGTCAATATCAGCATATTCAAGCCAATATATAGCAAACTGTTTTAAATAAGTAAGCATATAAGGATTGTTTTGGTTCAGGTCGGGCATATCGCTTACAAACCATCCATTGAAATTCAGGTCATTGTCGTATTCAGCAACATAAGGATCGTTAGTAACAGGAATTCTGTAATTTGTCTGAGTGTAGGTTATTCCGCCGTTAATCCAGTCGCTAAAAGGAAGATCTTTCATCCATGTATGAGTTGATCCGCAATGATTTGGGATCATATCCATAATCACCTTTAGCCCTTTATCGTGACATTTTTTGACCATCTGCTTAAGCTCATCGTTAGAGCCGAATCTTGGGTCAACCTTGTAATAATCGGTTGTAGCATACTGATGATAAGATCCCTCTAGCAGATTATCTTCAAGGAGTGGAGTTGTCCAGATAGCAGTAATACCCAAGTCTTTAATATAATCAAGATTGTTAATAATTCCCTGAATATCGCCTCCATGTCGGCCATATTGGTGCGACCTGTCAGCTTTATCGGGATAACCTTCAATATTATCGTTGAGTGTATCGCCATTAGCAAATCTGTCGGGAAAGAGAAGGTACATAACATCAGAGTTGTTGAAGCTTTCCCTTTCAGCTGAATTTTTTGATCGTTCTTCGAGCCTATAAGAATATTTAAAGACCTTCTTTCCATTTTTAAAGGTGATGTTAAAATTACCGGGTTTAGTATTCTTATCAATCTTCAGGTCGATAAAAAGATAATTAGGGCTTTGGGGTTTTGTTACAGAAAAAATTGACACTCCCTCATAATTTATTTCGGGAGAAAACGATGAAATATTTTCTCCGTATACCATAAGCTGTAGATTTGAATTTTCAAATCCTGTCCACCACATTGGTGGGTCAATCCTGTTGATCTGAGCAATAGCAGAATTTAATATCAGGAAAGAAATCAGAATTATCATAGAGAACTTTCTCATATCTATTTTACTTTATTAAGATGTTCAAAAACGGTAGTGCTATTTTTATTTAAAGTTACGATGTTATCTGATAAGTTGAGCTTAATTGAGCTTTCTGAATAATTAATTATTTCGATAAGTTCTTGTGAAACAATAATCTTAAGCAGTGTACCCCTAAACATAACCTTAAAAGAGTACGATTTCCATCCTGCAGGAATGAAAGGATTAATTTTTAAAATATCATTTCTCACCCTTAATCCGCCAAAACCAATAACAAACGACATCCAAGTACCGCCCATGCTTGTAATATGAAGTCCATCGGAAGTATCGTTGTTATAATCATCGAGATCGAGTCGGGATGTTCTCAAGTACATTTCGTATGCTTTTTCTGAATAGCCGATTGTTGCAGCCAGAATTGCATGAATACTTGACGAAAGAGAAGACTCATGGACAGTCAGTGGCTCATAAAAATCGAAATGTCTTTTAATGAAATCCTTATCGTACCTTTCTTCAAAAAGATAAATACTTTGAAGAACATCAGCCTGCTTAATATATGGAGAGCGGAGAATCCGGTCCCATGACCAGTGCTGATTTATAGGCCTTTCATCAGGATTAATTTCGCTTGCGGGGGTAAGTTCCTTATCAAGGAAACCATCCTGTTGCAGAAACACCTGTCGTTTTTCGTCCCATGGGAAGTACATGTTTTCAACTATGTTGTTCCATTTAGCAGTTTCGTCTACTTCATCAAAATATGTTTTACCTGCTAGAGCAAGATATCTATCAGGGTGATTTTGCTTTAAGTAATCAATAGCCTCGAGAGTGTATTGCAACGTCCATACGGCTAAGTTGTTGGTATGCCAGTTATTGTTCACATTGTTTTCATACTCATTAGGTCCGGTTACACCAAGCATAACGTACTTCATCTTCTCCTCTGACCAGTTAACCCTTTCGCTCCAGAACCTAGAGATGCCAAGCAGTACTTCAAAACCATATTCAGCAAGGTAGTCCTTATCGCCTGTATATCTGACATAATCGTAGATAGCAAAAGCGATAGCACCGTTCCTATGAATCTCTTCAAAAGTTATTTCCCATTCATTATGACACTCTTCACCGTTAATAGTGACCATCGGATATAATGCAGATCCAGAATTAAATCCGAGTTTATGAGCATTCTCAATAGCTTTTGGAAGGTGTTTATATCTATAGATTAAAAGATTCCGGGCAACTTTAGGATTGGCAGTTGAGAGGAAAAAAGGAAAGCAATATGCTTCAGTATCCCAGTAAGTTGTACCGCCATATTTTTCACCTGTGAAGCCTTTAGGCCCAATATTCAGTCGTTCATCTTCACCTGAATAAGTCTGGTTTAACTGAAAGATATTAAATCTGATTCCCTGTTGGGCAGCAACATCCCCTTCAATTATTATATCACTGGATTCCCATTTAGAGTTCCAAGTAGCAGAATGCTCTTTGAGAAGTGTCGTAAATCCTTTAGAATAAGCTCTCTTAAGAATATCCTTTGATTCGGCAAGCAATTTATCTTTAGGGAAATACTCAGAAGAAACATTAACTCCGTATTTTATTAAAGAGACTTTCCTGTTTTGTTTTAAATTAAGAACAACTGAGGAAGAGATGTATTTATCTTTCTTGATATTAGAATAATCAACATTCAGTTTTTTCTCATCCACAAGAATGTCGAATTTCATTCCTGAGGAAACATGGAATTTTGTTTTCTTAGTTTCTGCGATAACGTATCCTTCGTTTGATTCAATTTCAGAGTAAACGCTGTCCCAGAATTTTTCATCATAATTTGAATCCTCGTTTTGAATATCGAAATCTACGTAAGGAGTAAGTTTTATATTGCCTTCAAAATTCAAAGGTTCAACATCATATTTTAAAGCACCTATTTCCGGGTTGACGATACTAAGAAAACGTAAAGACGTCACTCTTACTTTTTTGCCATTCTTAAAAGAAGCAACAAAAGATCTTTTCAGAGTGGCCTGCTTCATATCCATTTCCCTTTTGAAAGATTCAATAGTCATATTAGCAAGGTCAAGCACTTCACCATCAATTTCAATATCAATGCCGAGCCAGTTGGCGGCGTTCAATACTTTAGCAAAGTATTCAGGATAGCCGTTTTTCCACCAACCTACTCTTGTTTTATCAGGATAATAAACACCGGCAACATAATTACCAAGGAGAGTAGGTCCAGAGTATCTCTCCTCAAAATTGCCCCTGCCACCTATTCTTCCGTTTCCGAGGCTAAAAATGCTTTCAGATACTTTATTGTATTCAGGATGAAAACCATCTTCAATAATCTTCCATTCATCGTGAACTATATAATTTTTCATTGTATAAAATTTTAAAAGGCATATACTAACAGCACTGATACTATTCAAAGAAATCTTTCAATTTCTTCAAATTAAAATCTTTAAATCCGGGGATAACAAGGTCGGCATCATGAAAATTTTCCATTTGACCTATCCCAACGGACATCATTCCTCCGTTAACGGCAGCTTCAATACCAGCGGAAGCATCTTCAAACACAACACAATTTCCGGGGAGGACATTTAAAGCAAAAGCCCCTTTAATAAAAACCTCAGGGTTAGGTTTTGCTTGCGATACTTTATTACCATCAATTACAGCATCGAAGAATTTAATTAAGTCGAGCCGTTCAAGAATTAACGGAGTATTTTTGCTGGCCGAGCCAATTGCAGTTTTTAAACCTTCAGAGCGCACTTGTTTTAAAAAATCAACAACCCCGGGAAGAATTTCATCAGGAGACATCTGGCTTATCAGCGAGACGTACCTGTTATTCTTTTTTTCTGCCATTTTTTGTTTCTGACCATCATTAAGAACAATATTCCCCACTTCAAGTAAGATATCGAGAGAAGTCATTCGGCTTACACCTTTCAATCTTTCGTTATGCAACTCTGAAAATTCAAAACCTAATTCCCTCGCTATCTCTTTCCAAGCGATATAATGATACCTGGCAGTGTCGACAATAACACCGTCGAGGTCAAAAATGCAAGCCTCTATTTTTGACATAAACTATTTAATAACTTTTTTCTTTTTGGGTTTTAATAAGCAAAACAGACAATGCACCAAGCAACATAGACACACCACAAATAACAATCATAAATATTGCATGATTATCAAATACGCTTCTAAGGATTGGTCCTCCAACCAAACCTGAGATAATTTGGGGTCCGGCAATAGTAAAGTTGAAAATACCCATATAAACACCCATTTTATCAGCAGGCAATGATTCTGACAGAAGAGAGTAAGGCATTGCAAGAATAGCAGCCCAGGCAATTCCTATTCCCACCATTGATATAAGCAGTTGGTTAGGAGTATTGAATAAATACATTGAAATATAACCGAGCCCTCCTAATACCAAAGCAAGAGAATATGTAGATTTTCTACCGATCAGTCGTGAAAGTTTAGGCATAAAAATTGAGAATATAGCAGCAAAGAAGCTATAGACGCCAAACAATACACCAACCCAGTTACCGGCCTTTTGATATAAATCGGAAGATGAATCACCTATTGGAACACCAAATACGTGTTGGGCAACAGCAGGAGTAGTATAAACCCACATAAGATAAAGAGCAAACCAAGAGAAGAACTGTACAATAGCCAGTTTAGCCATAATAGGAGGCATTTTGGAGAAAAGTTTCAGGAAGCTAGAAAATCTTTCGCCTAATGATTTCTTTTCTTTTTTACTATTAGTCCATTCTTCGTAATTGATATTGTTTTGCTCAGCATAAACTTTCGGAGGGTATTCTTTTGTTCGGAAAACAGTCCAGATAACAGAAAGCAACAATATTGCCCCACCAATATAAAAAGACCATATTACAGAAGGGGGGACCGAACCAGTAGGAGCAGTATTCTGAACGCCTAATAAATTAGTAAGAATAAATGGTAAAAGGGATCCAATAACTGCACCTGTATTAATTAAAAAGCTTTGAATTGAATATCCTAAAGTACGCTGTTCATCAGGAACCATATCAGCAACTAAAGCTCTAAATGGCTGCATAGTGATATTGAAAGAGCCATCCATTAAAGCGAACATAATTGCTCCAAATACCAAAGCAGGCAATATTGAAATCAAGGCAGCAGAATTAGGCATTAGCCACATTGCCAGGCAGGCAACAATTGCTCCACCAAGAATGTATGGGCCTCTCCTTCCAAGACGGTTCCAAGTTCTGTCGCTTGCAGCGCCAACAATAGGTTGAACAATCAAGCCCATTAAAGGGGCAGCTAGCCAGAAAAATGAAAGAGAATGCAAATCTGCACCCAGATTTGATAATATTCGGCTTACGTTGGCACTTTGAAGAGCAAATCCTATCTGGATTCCCAAGAATCCAAAACTTACATTCCAGATTTGCCAAAAATTAAGTCTCGGCTTTTTCATTTCGTATTATTTATTAGTAGTTGCAAGAAAAGTAATACAAATTACAATAGTAAATTAATTCCAGTATGCGTATATGGATTCAATATTAGAAATAGGCAGTCGATTGACTGTATTTTAAAAGCAGAATTACGCACCAAAACTAAATAATGTAAATGAGAAAAACAACTAATTCATCAATGTAAACATCAATGGTAGTGAGTGTTTTGAAGCGCCAGTTATAACTAACGCCTATTTCAATCGTTTGCAGGAAAAATAAAAATAATTATCTGGTAGATTCCCTTATTACTAATTGAGTTCCGACGATATGTTTTTCAGGAGAAAAATCCTCAAGTCCGGAATTGATTCTTTTAAGCAATAATTGAGCTGCCACTTTGCCCATTTCGTAACCATTCTGATCTATTGTAGATAAAGGAGGGTCAGTAAGATTAGTATTCTGACCGTTCCCAAAACCAACAATTCCGACTTGTTCAGGAATCCTGATATTATGTTTTTTCAAAGAAAAGATAGCACCTAATGCAGTAAGATCGTTTACGCCAAAAATACCATCAGGAATATTATCTTCTTTAATAAGTTGTTCTAGAATATTATAACCCATATCGAAGCTATCGGCAAGAAAGCAGTTATTATCGAGAGGTTTAAGACCGTTTTTCACAATAGCATCATAGAATCCGCGGTATCTGCCTGAACCAATATTCAGGTTTTGAGGGGCAGACAAGTGTATCAATTTTTTGTGACCTCTATTAATCAGGAATTCAGTAGCATTAAAAGCAGCCTGATAGTCATCGATTAAAACCTGATCACAAGGGAAATCATCAGTACCTCTATCAAAAAAAACAACAGGGATATTGTTATCATGGAAAAACTTTAAATGGTCAAAGTTGTCAGTGTTTTTAGATAAAGATACCAGTAGTCCCTCTACTCTATTAGAATAAAGCATCTGGGAATTAGACACTTCCCTCTCATATTTCTCGGCGCTCTGGCATATCATTACGTTATATCCGGCATCGTAAGCAATATCTTCGATTCCGCTGATTACAGAAGAAAAGAAATAATGCACTGTTTCGGGAATAATAACACCAATTGTAAAGCTTCTGGAATGCTTCAAACTGAGAGCCACTGCATTAGGCTGATAATTAAGACTTTTAGCAAGACTGTTAACGTTCTTTTTAGTTTGTGGGCTTATGTCGGGATGATCCTTCAAAGCCCGAGAAACAGTAGAAGGTGAAATACCTAATTTTCGTGCAATATCTTTAATTGTGACCTGATTACTTCTCATGTTTTGATATAAATGAAAACTAAAGGTATAAAAATTCGTTATATATATTGTACAATTCAATTCAAACTATGAAGGCGAATATGTTTTATAACAGTTTTTTCGCAAACGTTTGCGAAAACGATTGCGTTGATTTTTTATTGACATGATGATAAATAATGTATTATTAATATAATAAAAAACCGTAATTTGTGTAAAGATTCATTTTAGATAAAAGATTTTAAAGCAGATTACAGAATTATTTTTTTAAACTAAGTTGAATTAGCACAAAGTTCTAACTATGAAATTTAACTCAATGAAATTAAGATTTGTTTTGCTTGCATTAGCCATATTAATATTTAATATAGGCTATGCACAGCAAAGAACAATAACAGGAAAAATTACCGACAAAGAAACCGGTGAACCAATGATTGGGGTAACTGTTGTTTTAAAAGGTACTACAGTAGGTACAACTACAGATGTGGATGGCAATTACAAGTTAAATGCCAGTCCAAATGAAACAATTGTTTTTTCATTCATCGGGTATAAAAGGATTGAAATACCTGCTAAAGATCAAAGTGCGATCAATGTTCAAATGACAGCTGAATATGAGAGCCTTGATGAAATGATAGTAATAGGTTATGGCGTCCAGAAAAAGACTGATAAAACAGGGGCTGTATCTCAAATTACTTCAGATGAACTTATAGGCGGAGCAATTACTGACCCATTACTATCAATTGCCGGTAAAGCAGCCGGAGTTGTTGTAACAAAAGGGGGAGGTAATCCTACTGATGATGCCAAAATAAAGATTAGAGGTAGCGCGGGTATCAGTGGAGCAACTAATACAAATCCTTTATATGTTATAGACGGAGTTCCGGGAGCTGACCCTAATATGGTTTCCCCGAATAACATCGAGACATATAATATATTAAAGGATGCAGCTTCAACTGCAATTTACGGATCTCAAGGAGCAAATGGTGTAATACTTATTACAACAAAAAGTGGTAGTGAAGGAGTAAGTACATTAAATTTCAGTTCGACAACTTCCGTTAATAATATAGCAAAGAAACTTGATTTGCTTAATGCAGATGATTATAAAGAATACGCTACAAAATATGAGTTAAACAATATTTTTGTTGATGGAGGAGCTGTTACAGATTGGCAGGATGAAATATACAGGACAGCAATCAGCCAACAATTTAATTTAAGTGCAAGTGGTGGTGGGAAAGGCAGCACATACTACGGTTCCTTATCTCAACAAAACAACAACGGAATAATTGAGCAATCTTCAAGAAACCGTACAATAGGCAATTTGAACCTTACCCACAAAACCTTTAACAACAAGCTCACAATTAAAGGAGGAGTAAACGTAGCATTTGAAGAAGATGGATTAGTGAAGTTAGGTTCAAACTCAAGGGATGATATTCTTTATCAAACATACAGAAGGAACCCGACTGATTCTATCTTTAGTTCAAATGGAGATTACGCATATAAAAGGATTAATGACAGTCGTGGTTTTGACTATGTAAATCCATTGGCTATATTATTTGAACAGACAAGAAAAGATGAAAGGACAAAGTTCCTTGGAAATATTTCTGCTGAATTAGAAATAATCAGAGGGTTGAATTTCAAAGTAGCAGCAAGTTATCTTTCTTCTGACAAACGGTATACTTATTACAGACCTGCAGAAATGTATGGTGGACAAGGAAACGATTTAGGAGAAGGTCAGAGATACTATGAACTGTACACTCAAAAAACTTTGGAGAGCACATTGAATTACACGAAAACTTTAAATGAACTGCATAACCTGAATTTACTGTTAGGTTATTCATGGCAGGAAAACAATTTTTCAAAATTCGGAGTAAATGCGCGTAACTCTCAATCAACAACTGTAGGTACCGACAATATGAAATCATTTTTAGATCTTGTATATGGTGATGCTTCTTCAGAAGCTAACATGTCGAGGTTAATAGGTTTCTTCGGTCGTGTAGCCTACAACTTTAACGACAAATATTATATTGGTGGATCAATCAGGACAGACGGTTCTTCAAAATTCGGAGAAAACAATAAATGGGGTATTTTCCCTACTGCCTCGATTGGATGGAATATTCATAGCGAAGAATTCATGAAATCGGCAGAATGGTTATCTCAGTTGAAACTAAGAGCCAGTTATGGTGTTTCAGGTAATCAGTCATTTGGAGCTTATTTTAGCAGAAGCGTATTTGAACCTGGAGATATTGTTGTAGATCCAATTACTGGAAACCAAATCTTAACATGGTTAGCTCAACGAAATGTTAACCCTGACTTGAAATGGGAACAAACATCAGAAATAAATGGAGGGTTAGATTTTGCATTCTTCGACAGCAGAATTTCAGGAAGTTTCGAGTTATACAGAAAAAATACAACAAACATGTTGAATGAATATTCTGTACCTGTGCCTCCTAACAAATATTCTAAAACTTGGGCAAATTCAGGTTCAATGACCAATGATGGTTTCGAGTTTTTCGTAACTGCCTACGTGGTTGATTTACCTAATTTAGACTGGAAAACAACAATTGGATTATCTCAAAACTCAGCTAAGATTACTGATTTAGGAGAATATTGGTCAGAAAACGACTCAAAGAAAGGTTGGA
>CAYMTR010000060.1:0-16217 GCA_964393405.1 uncultured Prolixibacteraceae bacterium | reverse complement strand
GTTTGGGATTTGATTTCTCAAATAATATGTCGGTGAAAGACGAACTTAAAATTATAAGCTCTTCCACAGATACATTTACTGAAGAATGGGAAATGCCTTGGGGCGAAAAGCGTATTGTTGATAATACATTCAATGAATTGACAATAAATCTAAAGCAAGATAAAACAGATTTTTCATTTTCATTGAAATTCAGGGTATATGATTATGGACTTGGTTTCAGGTATGAATTTCCAGAACAAAAAGAAATAAAGGAACTTGTAATTCTTGATGAAAAAACGACATTTAACCTAACAGATAACCATACATGCTGGTGGATTCCTGGAGACTGGGATATTTATGAACATCTATACAGCACAACTTTGTTTTCAGAAATTGATGCAATAAGCAAAAGAGGTCACCCAGCTCTTGCTCAGACTTATATCCCTGAAAATGCAGTTAACACTCCGATAACAATGAAAACTGCTGATGGTTTATATCTCAGTTTCCATGAAGCTGACCTGACTGATTATGCATCTATGACATTGAGAATAGATAATGAAAATCTTATAATGACCAGTGCTCTGGTAGGATCAGATATTTCAGGATATAAAGTAAAGCGTTCACTGCCATTTGAAACACCTTGGAGAACTATTCAAATATCTGAAACTGCAGGCGGACTTATTGAATCTGACCTTATAATTAACCTTAATGATCCTAATGTTTTGGGGGATGTCAGCGAATGGGTTAAACCAATGAAATATGCAGGTATCTGGTGGGATATGCATCTCGATACAAAAAGTTGGGACATGGCTAGTGGAAGGCATGGAGCAACAACTCAATATGCCAAAGAAATAATAGATTTTGCTTCAGAGAACAATCTTCAAGGCTTGCTTGTTGAAGGCTGGAATACAGGCTGGGAACACTGGATTGGATTTGAAGACAGGGAAGGGGTTTTTGATTTTGTAACTCCTTATCCCGATTATAACCTTGAAGAGGTTGTAAAATATGGAAAAGAAAAAGGGGTTGAGATTATTATGCACCATGAAACTTCTGCTGCTCCGCGTACTTACGAACAGCAACTTGATACTGCCTATTCATTAATGGCAAAGCTTGGTATTCATTCAGCAAAGACCGGTTATGTCGGAAAAATTATACCAAAGGGGGAATATCATCAAGGGCAATGGATGATTAACCACTTCCAGAAGGTTATTGAAACTGCAGCTAAATATAAGATTGCTATTGATGGGCATGAAACAATTAAGGATACTGGGTTAAGAAGAACTTATCCAAATTTCATTGCCCGTGAAACATTCCGTGGTCAGGAATTCAACGCATGGTCGCCCGATGGAGGCAACCCTCCAGAACATTTACCCATTTTGGCATTTACAACTATGCTTGCAGGTCCTATGGACTTTACCCCCGGGATTTTCAATTTAAGTTTAAAGCCCCACAAGCAGAATAATCAAATAAATACAACACTATCACATCAGTTGGCGCTTTATGTAGTTATTAACTCTCCGATTCAAATGGCTGCCGATCTTATCAAATATTATAAGAAACACCCTGCATTTCAATTTATTAGGGACGTCCCTGTAAACTGGGAACAAACAAAAGTTATTAATGGAGAAGTTGGTGACTTTGTTACAATTGCACGTCAGGACAGAAACTCTTTGAATTGGTTTATTGGAGCAATAAGTGATGAAAACCCCAGGGAGATGGAAATTACTCTTAATTTTCTCAACGAAAACAATAAATATGAAGCAGTCATATATTCAGACGGGAATGATGCTCACTGGAAAGAAAATCCTTCTTCGTATGAAATCAACAAATATGAAGTAGACAATAAGTCTGTGATTAAGTTAAATCTGGCTGCAGGCGGTGGTGCAGCAATAAGTATTACTGCTTTAAAAGATTAATGATTGAGATTTTACATAATTTAAACAAATCCTAATATGAAACTTTTCGAAAGGATTTTAATAATATTTTTCATTTTCCTGTGGCAATCTTCTTACGGACAGATAATTACATCTCCTGAGTTTCCTGTTGCCAATCAAGAGGTCACGATTATATTTGACTCCGGAAAAGAAAGCAGGTTAGAATATTTTACCGGTGATTTATATGCACATACAGGTGTTGGCATTGAAGGCAAAGGAAACTGGCAGTATGTAATTGAAAGTTGGAACAATAATAACACCCAACCAAAACTCACCAACAAAGGAGGTGGTATTTATGAACTTAAAATAACTCCTGATATAAAATCCTTCTATAAAGTTCCTGACAATGAAAACATTATAAACATGACATTCGTTTTCAGGTCATCTGATGGGAGCAAACAAACTAATGACCTTTTAGTGACAGTTTATAGTTCAGGTTTGAATGTAGATCTTCAATCGCCATTAACAAACTCAATTTATCCGACAAACAGTACTGTAGAATTCAGCGCTTTAGCCAGCAGTTCTTCTACAATAACGCTTTATCTCGATAATATATTGATGGAAACTACTGAAGGTTTATCATTAACATACAGGAAGCAATTCATTGAGCCGGGAGATCATAAAGTTTTGGTAATTGCACAAAGCACAGAAGGAATAACAGTTAAAGACTCTGCCCTATTTTGTGTGATGTCATCCACAGTTATTGAACCATTGCCTGAAGGGATTAAAAAAGGGATAAATTACATAGATGACAACACTGTTGCATTATGTTTGTTGGCTCCAAATAAAGATAATGTTTTTGTTCTTGGCGACTTTAATAACTGGATGCCAATGAATAAATACCAGATGAAAAAGGATGGAGACAACTTCTGGATAATGCTGTCGGGACTGGATAAAGGTAAAGAATACGGATTACAATATTTGATTGATGGGATTTTGCTCATTGCAGACCCATATTCAGATAAAATTAGTGATCCATGGAACGACTCTAAAATTTCCAATACAACATATCCTGACCTGTATATTTATCCTTCAGGAAAAACTGAGGGGATAACTACAGTTATTGAGACCGGCAAGAAAAAGTATGCATGGCAGATTGATGACTTTCAGATTCCTGATAGAGAAAAAATCGTTATATACGAAATGCTCATCAGGGATTTCACATCAGAACATACATATAAATCTATAATTGATAAACTTGATTATCTGGAGGACCTTCAAATTAATGTACTCGAGCTAATGCCGGTTAATGAGTTTGAAGGCAACAACAGCTGGGGTTACAACCCTTCATTTTATCTAGCCCCAGATAAATTTTATGGACAAAAAGACGAACTGAAAATGTTAATCGATGAATGTCATAAAAGGGGAATTGCTGTTGTCATCGATATGGTCTTAAACCACAGCTACGGACAAAACCCTCTTGTGAAAATGTACTGGGATAAAGCCAACAGCAGACCTTCATCAGAAAATCCTTGGTATAACACTGTTTCTCCTAATCAGACTTATTCATGGGGTTATGATTTCAACCATTTGAGTGAAGCAACAAAGGAATTTGTGGATAGTGTGAACAGCTATTGGCTTAATGAATTCAATGTTGATGGCTTTAGATTTGACTTTACGAAAGGGTTCACAAATACATCAGGAGACGGTTGGGCTTATGATGCATCAAGAATTACGATTTTAAAAAGGATGGCAGATGAAATATGGAAGCGTAAACCAGGAGCGCTTGTCATTTGCGAACATCTTGCAGATAATATTGAAGAAAAAGAGCTTGCTAACCACGGTCTTATGCTTTGGGGAAATATGAACTGGAACTATGGTGAAGCAGCAATGGGGTATTTCCAGGGGAATAACTCTGACATATCAAATGGCGTATATACAAAGAGGGGTTGGAATAAGCCAAACCTCGTCACGTATCAGGAGAGCCACGATGAAGAGCGTATAACATATAAGTGCCTGCAATGGGGAAATTCTATCAGCGGATATAATACAAAAGAAATAGATACTGCGATAGACAGAATGAAAATAAATGCAGTTTTCCATTTACCACTCCCTGGACCAAAGATGATTTGGCAGTTTGGAGAACTTGGATATGATTATTCAATCAACACATGCGTAAACGGAACGGTAAACGACAGTTGTCGCTTATCAATGAAACCTTTAAGATGGGATTATACAGAAATTGAAAAAAGATCGGAATTATTCAGAGTGTATGCTGACCTAAACTATCTTAAAAAGAACTATGAAGAATTTTCCTCAAATGACTTTAAAGTTTCCTTAACAGGGCCACAGAAAGTTTATTATTTCAATAATGAAGATAATCATGTTGTTATAGCGGGAAACTTCTCATTTGAAACATCAACGATAAAACTTGATTTTCCAAAGACAGGTATGTGGTACAATTATTTCGAAAACAGTCAAATTACAATAGACAATACGACCTTTGATATTGAACTTGGACCAGGTGAATATGTTATTCTTTCAACCCGAGAATTTCAACACACTGAAATAAATACTGTTGCAAAGACTGAATTTAGTGACAATAAAACTCAGTTATTTTACCCAAACCCCGCTGAGTCTTCAATATATTTTAAAACAGATGATTCTGGAAATGTTTATATTTACAGCACTGACAGTAGATTACTAAAAAGAATTCATACTTATTCTAATGAACCAATAGATATCAGTTTTCTTAAAAAGGGTATATATTTTATCCGCCGTATTTCAAAAAACGGTATAATTCATACAGGAAAGTTAATTAAGAACTAACTGATCAGCAATTAAATATTAAAATGGGTTCATTGCTTTAAGCTTTAGGCCATTTTTTTTGTTATGTTTATACGACCAATCTGATTAGAAAAGATGAAAAAATACGCTATTGGAGTTGATATAGGAGGAAGCCATCTTTCGTGTGCTATAGTTGATATTGAAGAAGGAATTATCATCGAGGAAAGCCACAACTCTGTTGAGGTCAATAACAAATCATCGGCATCAGAAATACTTGATAAATGGTCTGAGGCTCTTCAAACAACGATCAAATTAGTTGGTCTTAAAAACCTTAAAGGAATAGGTTTTGGAATGCCCGGACCTTTTGAATACGATACAGGCATAGCACGCTTTGAGCTCGTTGAGAAGTATTACAGCCTGAACGGGATCAATGTTGGAAGAGAGCTTTCTGAAAGATTAAATATTGAAACTCCCCTTAGGTTTATGAACGACGCGTCAGCATTTGCTGCCGGTGAAGCATGGCTTGGAAGTGCGTCTGATGTATCAAACAGCATTTCTATTACCTTAGGTACAGGCTTTGGTTCTGCTTTTATACGAGATGGCGTTCCTGTTGTTGAAGGAGAGAATATTCCTGCCCTAGGATGTGTCTGGCATCTTCCATATAAAGAAGGAATAGCTGATGATTATTTTTCAACCCGCTGGTTCATTAAACGCTACAAAGAAGAAACAGGAATAAAAGTTGAAGGAGTAAAAGAAATTGCAATAGAAGCATCAAGAAATGAAGATGCAAAATCATTATTCATAGAATACGGAAGAAACATTGGAGAATTCTTCAGTCCGTGGCTGAAGAAATTTAATGCAGAAGTACTCGTCATTGGAGGAAATGTTTCTAGCGCTTATAATATATTCGGACCGTACTTTGAAATTGCTTTAAAGAACAACCGAGTAAGCACAGAAATAAGGTTGTCAAAATTAAAGGAAGATGCCGGAATTATTGGCAGTGCAAGATTGATTGATGAAGAATATTGGAATAAAATAAAAGAAGTAATTAAAAAAATGTAGTATGTCTGGTAAAAGTTCAACATCAAAATTGTTACCCGTATTATTCGGATTCTTTGTGATGGGCTTTGTCGATGTAGTTGGAATTTCTACCAGTTATGTAAAAAAAGATTTCGCTTTAAGCGATACCATGTCGAATCTATTACCTACTATGGTCTTTCTTTGGTTTGCTGTATTTTCAGTTCCGACAGGACTATTAATGAATAAAATAGGTAGAAAAAAGACAGTTGTACTTAGTATGGTAGTAACATTTATAGCATTGCTGGTTCCTATAATATCATATAACTTTACATTTATATTAATTGCCTTTGCGCTCTTGGGAATTGGAAATACGATCTTACAGGTATCTCTTAATCCTCTTGTTTCCAACACTGTTAGTAAAGATAAATTGACCAGCATACTTACTTTAGGACAATTTGTTAAAGCAATATCATCATTTTTAGGACCAATAATTGCGGGCTTAACTGCTTTTGCACTTGGAAATTGGAAGCTTATGTTTCCAATCTTCGCATTAGTTACAATTATTTCTACATTGTGGCTTATCTCGACTAACATAGAAGAAGAAAAAACAGAAACTCAATCAAGTTCATTTGCTTCTTCATTCAAACTATTAGGAGATAAAACAATACTATTACTATTTCTGGGCATTTTGTTTGTTGTAGGTGTTGATGTTGGCATGAATACTGCCACTCCGAAATTCCTCATGGAGCGAACCGGAATGGCATTAGAGAAAGCAGGTATAGGAACCAGTGTATACTTTGCAGCCCGAACTGTCGGTGCTTTAGTCGGTGCGATTATATTAGCTAAATTTTCATCAAGAATATTCTTTAGAATAAGTATGATTACAGCAATTGCTGCCCTTTCGGTTATGATATTTCTACAAAATCAGATTCCCATTTTTATAGCAGTGGCAGTAATAGGTTTTGCAATAGCAAATATATTTTCCATCATATTCTCGTTAGCACTTCAAAAGCTACCTACCCGAGCAAATGAAATTTCAGGACTGATGATAATGGGAATAGCCGGGGGTGCAATATTTCCTCTATTAATGGGAGTCATGGCTGATATTATTGGACAAAGAGGTGCTTTATTAGTAATTTCAGTCTGTATGCTTTACCTGGTATTTTTATCATTCTCCTTAAGATCCGAAAAGAGAAACTAAACCTTTTGAGATATCTTATGCCGTGATTTTGTTATTAAGGAAAGTAATTTCAGATCTCTGAACGAACGTTTCAGGTAAAGGCATTTTGTAAATAGTGTCGTATAAATGATCTCCAAGTGAACGGGCGTCCTTGAATTTAACTTGTTCTTCAACTGTTATTATATTACCTATACCAATACGGGTTTTCTTATTTTTCTTATTAAAAACTTCATGTGCCATTCGGAATTGCCTGATTCTCCAATCAATCAATCCCAGTAAGTAAAAGAAATTTGAGTTCCTATCAAAGAATCTTACAGGGAGAATAGGGACTTTCACTGTATGGATAAGTTTTAAAATACCTTCCTGCCACTGCCTGTCTCTTACTTTAAAATCTTTTAATAAAGAAACTGCTCCAGAAGGGAAGAAACCAAATGGGTGTCCTGACTTAATGTGTGATAATGTTTCTCTGACACTTTGAAGGTTGACTCTGGAATCAGGAACCTTGCCACCCCTCTTTGGTAATACAGATACAAAGTTTTCATCCATTGCTTCGATCATAGACAAAACGTTGTTAACCATTATTTTGTAATCTGATCTAAATCCCCCGAAAAGGTCTACTAACATTATCCCATCAATTCCCCCGTATGGATGGTTTGAAACCGTAATAAAAGGACCTTCTACTAAAGGTTGCAACCTTTCAATATTGCCAACAGAATAATTAACTCCTATATCTTTCAATAAATTATCAGCGAAATGGGGACCTGTATCATTACAGCATCTTTGATATAATTCATTTACTTTGTCGAGTTCAACAAATTGCATCATTGCCCTCGCAAATTTCAAACCCGCTTTACTCCTGAATAAAGGAGATGCACTTCGGATCTCATCATCGCTGAATAGACTCTTCCTCAAAATTGAGAAATTTTATTTCAACCCTCTTTTTCGAGCTCTTCACACATACTTTCATGTTTGTGAATTGCAATATATAGAAGAGGATTAAGAATTAATATTTCAACAACAAAATACAACCATTCAAGGTTTAATATCAAAGTTAGTAAAATTAATAAGCTTCTGGTATTAAATGTAAATGTATTGAGCAAAGGCATTTGTCTAAGGCTCCGGCTTCGGAATGCAGAAATTTTTTCAGGAGCAATTCCTTCTGGATATTTTTCTTCTAAGGTTATAGCGTAATTATGTAATTTTGGTGTTCTGAACTCTTGCACTATTGTATAATAGTAATATAATCTTAGAAATGATTTTATTATAGGATCTTGTTTCCACCTATAAGTTTTGTAACGACTTAATATTGAGCTCGATGTTTCAAACTCACTATTCTTACCTCCCTTAATAATATGTAGATGAAACGTCTTGTAAAGATCAACAATACCTGCCTGGGCTAAATGAGAAATACTAGAAACAATGGCAATTAATATTGTCCACCATCCCCAACCTTCAAAGTTTATAAGTCTTAAGGTCAACACAGTATAAAAAACCAAAAACCACAAATCTCCGCTAAATCCATCTAATATCCTTCCGATTTCAGATTTAATACCTGTAATCCTTGCTAACTGACCGTCGACACAATCCAAGATGTTAGCAATAACTAAAAGCGAGAAACCAACAAGATTAATCCACAACATATCATTTGGATAAAACAATCCACATCCTATCATTCCAAAAAAGATTGAAATAACCGTTACAGTATTAGGTGTAATCGAAGTTGATTTAAGCAAATTTGCTATTTTGAAACCGATGGGACGGTAAAATATTCTGTCAAGCAAATTTTCTGTATCCCAGGATTTAAGTGAATCCTTAAACGATATTGCAGGTTTATTCTCCATTTTTAAAAATATAACGTACGTAATTATTTATAACAGTACCCTCCATCACATACAATTATCTCACCGTTAATATATTTATTGTTTATCAACATTGAATATATCTCAGAGACTTCATCTGTGGTACTGAATCTTTTTAAAGCAATTTTATTTGTAATATTATTCCTTATTTCTTGAGGTTTATTCTTATGCCACTCAGAATCAACAAATCCGGGGGCTACGGCATTTACCCTAATATTCCTATCTGCATAAAATTTCACTAGATTTTTCACCATAGCATGTACCGCTGCCTTGCTTACCCCGTATGCTAAAGATACTGAATGAGCATGTATCGCCATCAAGGAGCCGGTAAATGTTATACTCGAAAAATCATTTATCCTTGAATTTATTTTTTGAAGTAAAAAAACAGGGAAATGTACATTCGCGTTGAAAACCTTGTTCCAATCATTTGCTTTGATATTTAAAAAATCAGAGCGGTCAGTAAGACCTGCGTTCAAAACAACAGCATCAAGATAAAAATCTCTTTCGATCAAAAAATCATTTATTAAATCAATACTGCTAAGATCGGAAATATCTGCCTTCAATAAAAATACCTTGCCGGGTGCTAGTGTATTCATTTCTTCAAACTCCTTCTCTGCTGTTTCTGAGTCAGAAGAAAAATTAACTATTACCTCCCATCCTTCATCAAGAAGACGTAGGCTAACAGCTTTACCAATTCCTTTTGTGCCACCTGTAACAAGAGCTATTTTACTCATTCTTTTTAAAACTGACTGGTTTGGTTTGCTGCTCAGCCTGCAGCCGTTGGTCGTAATTTTCGTATATTGTCTTCTTAAGCGAAGAAGAAGAAACACCATTACCATATGGAAAATAAAAAACTCTAACCCCTAAATCTTCCAAATAGTCATATTTACCAACCCAGTCATCACCAACAACAAAGGCATCAATATGTAATTTCTTAACTATTTCTGTATGATCTAAGGTATGCTGAGGAATCACTATATCAACACCTTTTAGTGCTTCAACAATCTTGAGTCTTTCATCGAAGGGAATTATTGGAGCGGATTTATATGATTTAACCAATTCATCGGTGCTCACACCAACTATTAATAAATCACCTAATCCTCTTGCGTAATTAATCATTTTCAGATGATTAACGTGGAACATATCAAAAGTCCCTGAAGTGTAAACAATGGTTTTATTATTAAACATGCTATATCTGTTTATAACTTATAAAAGTATCAATTTTATTAAAAACTTGTTGTTTTTTTAAAATTTTAAATTGATAAATGCATATATGATAAAGTCACATCAAATGTTTTCAAACAATGTACTAAATGTAATGAACATCTAAAGGAGTGTTTTTCTTTCAATTTCTTCAATCTATATTTGATTAAAATAATTATTCAGGTATGAAAAAAATACTTCTTACACTTTCGTGGATTTTCATTCTAATGTTTTCCAGTAACAAAATCTATTCTGAAAACATAACTCGCGAAAAGATACTTTTCGATGAATCATGGAAATTTGCTTATGGCAATCCTATCGATGCAATAAAGGATTTTAATCATGGTACTTCGTACTTCTCTTATTTTGCAAAAGCAGGATATGGTGATGGCCCTGCAGCATTAAATTTCGATGACCGTGCGTGGAGGATTCTTGACCTCCCTCACGACTGGGCAGTTGAACAGCCTTTCGACTTAAAAGGAAGCCATAGCCATGGATACAAAGCAATTGGAAGAAACTTCCCTGATGTCAGCGTTGGTTGGTATAGAAAGGAATTCTTTATTCCTGAGGCAGATCTGGGAAAGAGAATCTCTATAACTTTTGAAGGAGTACACCGCGATTCTAAAGTTTGGATTAACGGTCATTTTCTGGGAAACGAATCAAGCGGATATTACAGTTTTACTTACGATATCACTCAGTATATAAACTATAACGGGAGAAATGTAATTTCTGTCAGGGCCGACGTCACATACGAAGAGGGGTGGTATTATGAAGGGGCAGGTATTTACCGCCATGTTTGGCTTAATAAAACAAATCCGCTTCATATTATTCAAGATGGTACTTTTGTTTATTCAGAAATTGAAAATAAAAATGCTGAACTTTCAATAGAAGCTACAGTTATTAACGAAAATCTGAAAGAAAATGAATTCGTTATAAAACAACAATTACTTGACAATAATAAGAAAGTCATTGCTGAATCAAAATCAGATAAGATTATTCTTAAAGCGGGAGATCAGATTACTAATATTCAAAAACTGAAAGTTACAAACCCTCGCTTGTGGTCACTAGATGATCCATACCTCCATAAAGTAATCACAACAATTGAAAAGAATAACGTTAATGTTGACAGATATTTAACTAATACAGGAATACGGACAGTAAGGTTTGATCCTGACGAAGGGTTTTTCCTTAATGGAAAACACGTCAAACTTAAAGGAACCAACAACCACCAGGATCATGCAGGGGTAGGAACAGCAATGCCAAACGAGCTCATCAATTTCAGAGTTGCCAAGCTAAAAGAAATGGGCAGTAATGCTATCAGAAGTTCCCACAATCCGGCTTCTCCTGCATTGCTTGATGCTTGCGACAGTTTAGGCATGCTTATTATTGATGAACATCGATTAATGGGTACAGCGCCTTTTGTTAAAAATCAAATTGAAAGGTTAATAAAAAGAGACCGAAACCATCCTTCCGTAATATTATGGAGCCTTGGTAACGAAGAATGGGCAATTGAAGGTGGTATCACAGGGGAAAGAATAATTATAGAAATGCAGGCTTTTGCTAAAAAATTGGACCACACAAGACCTAAAAACTGCGCAAGCAGTGGTGGTTGGGGAAACGGTGTTTCTAAGCATATAGAAGTAATGGGATTCAACTACCTAAACCATGGTAGCACAGACGAATATCATCGCAATTTTCCAAATACTCCTTGCGTTGGAACAGAAGAGGGATCAACAAATACTACCCGTGGAATTTACTTCGACGACCCTGTAAGACAACATATTGCAGCATACGACAGACCTACTCCAAATGGATATTTCTTTAGCATCGAACACTGCTGGAAACATTATGATTCAAGACCTTATCTTGCCGGAATGTTTATCTGGACTGGATTTGACTATAGAGGTGAACCAACACCTCACGGCTGGCCTTCAATAAACTCTTATTTTGGGATGTACGATATGTGCGGATTTCCGAAAGACAACGTCTGGTACCTGAAATCATGGTGGGGTAATGAACCTGAATTGCATATTCTTCCTCACTGGAACTGGAAAGGCAAAGAAGGAGAAACTATCAAGGTTGTTTCTTACAGCAACTGTGACCAAGTTGAGCTTTTCCTTAACAATAAAAGCTTTGGTAAAAAATCGATGGAAAAAAACTCTCATCTAGAATGGGATGTCCCCTATAAATCTGGCACACTGAAAGCTGTAGCTTATAAAAACGGCAAGAAGGCTTTAACTAAAACAGTTGAAACCTCTGATCAAGCAGCATCCTTAGTGCTCACCCCTCATAAAAACTCACTTTATTCCGACGGAATGGATGTCTCAGTTATTGAAGTATCAGCAAAAGATGAAAAAGGAAGAGAAGTCTTTAACGCCGAAAACCTTGTATATTTTGACATTGAAGGGCCGGGAAGAATTATTGGAGTAGGCAACGGAGATCCTACCTGCCTCGAAAATGATAAATATATAGAACCAATTCAACAAATTATCCTCCCTGATATTAAAATGAAAACAGTTGACAGAATGGATAATTTGAATGAAGTTAGTTTCGATTATGACGACACAGGCTGGATAAAAGCTTTTTCTCAGAAGAACAAAGACGCAAAAGCAATTATCTACCGTACAACTTTCAACTTACCTGAAGATTTTGACAGAGGGAAAGTCACTCTTTATTTAAGGACTATCGGACAAGAACAAGACGTATATATCAATGGAAAGTTAATAGGGAAAGATATGGACCAAAAAACAGATAGATATACACTCAATCCTGAGCCTTCAATTTTAAAGTCAGGGAAAAATGTCCTTGCATATGTTACGACACCTTACTATCTGGAGTACGCATGGTCGGAACCAAATACCGATCCTGGTGTTGTTCAACTAATAATGCCTGAGCCGCAATGGAAAAGAAGTCTTTTCAGTGGTAAGGCTCAAATTATTGTACAATCACAAAAAGAAAAGGGGAATATTAAACTTAAAGCAAGGTCAGAGGATTTAAACGAAGCAACTATAATAATTGATGTTAATTAATATTTGATGATTATTAACATTTGAGAAGCAGGGGTGATCATCATCTCTGCTTTTTTTATATAAAGATTTCTGAATAAATACCTAAATGAAATTTATTTCGTTATTAAATATGCAAAATTTAAAAGCATTAGGTTTCAATGAAAATCTTTACTTTTAACCCAATTTTAAATTTTACCTATGAAATTGAGATATCTACTCATAATCAATAGCTTATTAATTCTTTCAATAATTACAGGTTGCTCAACTTCTTACAGAAGTGCAATTAAAACATATGAGATTGGTGAATATTATGAATCAGCCAAGAAACTTCAGAAAGCACTCAGGAAAGAAGACGACCCAAAGGAAAGGCTGGAAATAGAACATTTAATTGCTCTTTCATATTGGAAAATTGGAGATTACAAAAAAGCGGAAAATCGTTTTAAGAACCTTATCACCAGAAACCACCCCGATAGTTCAAACGTTCTCAAATATGCCCATATACTGAGATACAACGAAAAATACGACGATGCAATTAAATACTACACCCAATTTCTTGATTCTTTCCCTGATTATCAGGAAGTTATAAATGGAATAGAATCTAGCAAATTTACTAAAGAATGGCTAAACAAGCCTACCCGATTTGAAGTAAAACATGAAAAAGTATTAAATGCTCGCGATGCCGATTATTCGCCTGTTTATGCTGGAGGACTTGAAAACAACCTCGTTTTCACATCCTCACGCGACGGTTCTAAAGGAAAAAAGAAAAGTGCTGTTACTGGTCAAAGAAATGGGGATATTTTTAAAACATATTTTGATATTCAGAAGCAGAAGTGGGAAAAACCTCAACCACTTGAACAAGATCTTCTTATAAATACCAATTTTGATGAAGGTGCTTCATCATTTACCTCAGACGGAAGCACAATGTATTTTACCCGTTGTCGCTCAGACAATAAGAGCCCCCTCGGATCAGAAATTTACCAATCAACACGTAGCAGGGAAGAATGGTCGGAAGCCACAGAAGTTGATTTGGTTGCAGACAGTATTATTGCAGCCCATCCTTCTATTTCTAAAGATGGACAGACTTTATATTTTGTCTCTGACCTTCCTAACGGTTATGGTGGCAAAGACATTTGGAAAGTCGAAAAACTCAGCGACTCTTGGGGAATCCCTATTAATATGGGACCAGAAATAAATACTCCGGGAAATGAGATGTTTCCATTCATAAGAGATAACGACGAGTTATATTTCTCTTCTGATTATCATGTAGGTTTCGGAGGTTACGACATCTTCAAAGCTTATTTGAAAAAAGAGGCTGATGGTACTGCTGTTTATATCATTGAAAACCTTAACGCTCCTATCAATTCTACAGGTGATGATTTCAGCATTACTTTTCTTCCGGGAAAAGATCAAGGCATGTTTGCCTCCAACAGAAAAGGTTCTCTTGGCGATGACCTCTATTCTTTTGTTCTTCCGCCTAAAATTTTCAAAGTTGAAGGTGAGATTGTTAATACTGAAACAGAATCGAGGGTTAAAGATGCTTATCTCAGGGTTATCGGCACTGATGGCACTATGCTCAAAGTACGATCCGAAGATGGAAAATTTCAATTTAAAATGGCTCCAGAAACAGACTATATATTTGCAGCATTTAAAGAAGGCTTCTTAAACTCAAAAAAGATAGTTACTTCTGTAGGTTTAGAAGACAGCAAAAACTTTGATGTTATTTTGAAGCTTACACCTACCGATGCACCAATTAAAGTTGACAACATTAACTATGAATTTGGGAAATGGGACTTGCTACCAGGCTCAGTTGTAGCTCTCGATAGCATCATCACTGTTCTTGACCAAAACCCTACAATCGTAATTGAAATAATGTCGCACACTGACTTTGTTGGAACAGTTCAGTACAACTCTGATCTTTCCCAAAAAAGGGCTCAGAGTGTTGTCAATTATCTGATAAGCAAAGGAGTTAACCCGGCACGCCTTGTTGCTAAAGGTTATGGTGAAACCTGGCCAAAGAAAGTTAATAGGAAAATATCCAAGGATTACGAATTCTTGAAATCAGGAGATGTGCTTACTGAAGAATTTATAAATAAACTCGAGACTGAAGAGCAAAAAGAAATATCTAAAGGACTTAACCGTCGTACAGAATTCAGAGTACTAAGAAACGATTTCAGAGAATAATTATTTCTTCGCAGCTAAAGCGCTTGCACCTACTATTGCTGCATCTCCCATCCTTAATTTTGATGGAAGAATCTTAATCTTATTCTGAAAAATAGGCATAAGATGGCTTTCCATTGACTCTCTGGCAGGCTTGAATAATAGTTCTCCGGCAGCAGTAGGTCCTCCAAATAAGAAAATAGCCTCAGGACTGGTAATATGAACAGTATCAGCTAATGCTTCTCCAAGTATATCTCCTGTTATCTGAAATACATTGTTTGCAATGATATCTCCGTCCTTAGCTGCTTCGTAAATATCTTTTGAAGTAAGTTCATTGAAAGTTTTATTCGCAAGTACGCTATCCTTAGCATTATGGTGAGACAATAATTCAAATGCTGTACGCACCATTCCTGTAGCTGAACAATAGGTTTCCAGATGTCCGAATTGACCGCAACCACATTCACGTCCTTCAGGAGTAACAGTGATGTGTCCTAATTCACCTGCAAAACCATCATGCCCGTAAACCAACTCACCATTAACTACAATACCACTTCCCAAACCTGTACCCAAAGTAATCATGATAAAATTCTTCATTCCCTTAGCACCTCCATAAATCATTTCACCTATAGCAGCTGCATTTGCATCATTTGTAAGAACTATATTTTTTATTTCAGGAAAATGTCCTTTTAACATTGAAACAATTGGGACTACACCTTTAAAGGGGAGATTTGGTGCAAATTCTATTGTCCCTGTATAATAATTTCCGTTAGGAGCTCCAATTCCAATTCCTACATATTCAACATCTGAAATCTTGCTCATCAGAGATTTTATTCCATTGGCTAAATCGCTGAAGTACTTAGGTGCATTATCTTTCGTTGGAGTATTAATGCTCCCTCGTTGTAATACATTTCCTTCCTGATCAACAATACCATAAACAGAATTTGTGCCACCTATATCAACTCCAATTGAAACTTTTTTCATTTTTTATTTTCCCTTAATTTTTATGGTCGTAAAACTAAATAAATTTCAACTTTATTTTTAATCTTTTCTAAAAAGAAGAGGCATATTTTCTTCATATTTACATTTAGGTAAAAGAAAAATCCATCAACAGCTGTTTATCCTTGTCGGGATTATAAAAATCCATTTTCAT
>CAYMTR010000059.1:0-16275 GCA_964393405.1 uncultured Prolixibacteraceae bacterium | reverse complement strand
GAACCCTCGACCCTCAGCTTGGGAAGCTGATGCTCTACCCCTGAGCTACTCCCGCTTTTTTGACGCCGCTAATTTATAAAATTATTTTATTTGACATATCAATCTTCCGAGAAATGAATAAGCATATCGCGGTATTCATTGAATATTTTTGATTTAGATAGAAACCCGATATACTTACCGTCCTCTATAACAGGAAGGTTCCATGCTTTTGTGGAGTTAAACTTCTTCATTACCGATTCCATGCCCTCATTTGTACTTACATACGCCGGTGGCAATATCATGAAGTCCCTGACATATGTATTGTCATACATCTCAGTGTTAAATATTATCGACCTGATGTTCTCCATTATTACAACCCCGGTTAGCTTTCCTTCTTTGTTTACAACAGGAAAGATATTTCTCTTTGATTGGGGTACTATTTTTACAAAGTCTCTTAAGGTAAAATCTTCCCTGACTTGCACAAATTCCCTTTCAATCAGCTTTTTAATATCAAGCATTATTAACACATTCTTGTCTTTATGATGTGTAATCAGTTCTCCTCTCTGTGCAAGCCTCTTTGAATATAAAGAGTGAGGTTCAAAGAGCTTAATTGTCAGATATGATATTGTTGCTGTTACAATTAGAGGTAAGATTAAGTCATATCCACCTGTTATTTCCGCTATTAGAAATATAGCTGTCATTGGTGCATGCATAACTCCGGCCATTACTCCCGACATCCCTGCCAGCGAAAAGTTACTGATAGGAAGGTTCAGTTTGAAAACCTGATTTAATATACTAACAAGAAAAAATCCTGATATACACCCCATCATCAAAGAAGGTGCAAATATTCCTCCAACTCCTCCTGCTCCGTTAGTCGCTGCCATTGCTACAACCTTGAATATGAGTAGCAAAAACAACAATGCCAAAAATATTATACTGTCGGCTGGTATGTCTGTGAAAAACGAATGTTTGAAAAGTTCATTTCCTTCACCGAATAAGATTGTATTGATTGTGTTGTAACCTTCTCCCCATAAGGATGGAAATATTAAAATCAAAAGAGAAAGTATAAATCCTCCAATCAGAATCTTGTTAGTGGTTTTCTTTATTTTGCCGAATATTTTCTCAATAAATAAAGTCATTCGGGTAAAATATAATGAAACCAAACCGCAGAATATTCCAAGTATTATATAAAAACCTATATTCTCAACTGAGAAGGAATGTTCAAGATGAAATGACAACAAAACAGCATCTCCCATTAAGAAGTAGGTGAGGGTAGTGGCTGTTACTGCTGATATCATCAATGGGATAAGTGAAGCAGTTGTTAAATCAAGCATTAACACTTCTATCGTAAATAGCATACCTGCCAACGGGGCTTTGAAAATCCCCGCTATAGCTCCAGCAGCTCCACATCCGATCATCAGGGTTATCTGCCTGTAATTGAGGTTGAAAAACCTTGCAAGATTTGATCCTATTGCAGAACCTGTAAGTACAACCGGCGCTTCAGCTCCTACAGAACCACCACAACTAATGGTAATTGTACTTCCAATGACTGAACTCCACATATTGTGGGGTTTTAATAAACTGTTTTGCTTGGATATTGAATATAAAACCCTTGTAACTCCGTGACTTATGTTGTCTTTTATTACGTATTTGACTAAAATATAACATATTAATATTCCGGCAAAAGGAAAAACCACAAATACTATCCCTCCATGAAGTATAAGCCAGTCAACCATTTCTATCGACCAATGTATTGCAGTCTTTAAAGTTATTGCTGCCAATCCGCTCACTATCCCCACTACAAGACTCAATATCAATACGAAGTTGCCTTCAGAGATATGGTTGATCCTCCAAATATTAAGTCTTATCAGCAATTTTTTTATCTCACTCTTCATTCTGCAAAATTAGAAATAAAAAAAGGAGTGGGTAACCACTCCTTCATTTAAAGTATATTTATTTGTTAAAAGTATAACTTTCGAACTACGATTCCTGCACCAATTAAAACAAATATCGAAATAATCCACCAAAAGTTGATTGGCACCGGATGGTTGCCTAAAACAACCTGACCATTGTCGGCTCTGAACTCGATAGTATATTGGCCTAAAAGATTACCTTCTCTATATGTAGTCATTACCAAATCATATACTCCTACAGGAAGATGTATATCTTCTAATCTTGATAACAATCCCTCACCTTCATCATCGTTAGTGATGATTAAATTATTTCTTGGATTTGCAGGATCAAAATTGCAATATAATGCAAAAAAGGAGTCATTGCCATCAAATGCCATAACTTCAATATCAATAAATCCGGCTTGGGTAACTGAAAACTCAATTACGTTATAGTGATTTTCATCATGATCTGAGGGATCTAGATCGAATTGACCTTGTGTAATACAGTTGGTATTAAAAACATCAGCCCACACCTGATTGTATATTGGATCTGTATTTATCAACTCTCCTGTAACTGTGAAATTTACCTGATTGGCATATAAATGTGGTGTTGTTGTATTTCTTAAAGCAGCCAAGATTGTGTTAACCTGTGTTTGAATTGCAGGAGCTATTGCAACACCATTTGACTGATTAGTTAAATAAGTTACAAACATGTTGTAAATGTTTTGCGTCTCAATAGCACTAATACCTGTTTTTTGTTGATATTCGTTTGCTACTTTTAGCGATTTAGTCTGAATACTTGCAAAACCCGATATGCAAAAGAATAATAAAATTATTGATAAAAGCTTTTTCATAATTTTATATTTTTAGGTTATCCAAATTTATAATATTTTAGTAAACCTAAGTATCATATATTCAATATTTTTCATCTATTATAAAAAAATCATTATGGAAGAATTAGCTGTTGGAACAAGAGTCGACCACCCACGTTATGGTGAAGGTATCATCAGTAAGTCGCATCTTACTGTGTATGAGATATTTTTTGAAAGGGGAGGCAAAATCGAAATGACAAAATATAACACCGATATCAAGGTTTTGTCTGAACCCGAAAATAAGCCCCGCACCGGTCTTACCCTCGCCGAAGTGGAAGAGGCAATTACTTTTGTCCTGAATAAACATCAGGGAATCACTTACAAAGCTCCTATTGCAGATAAATGGAAAAGCGGTACTTTGATAATGAAACCTGCTAATCCTGATCTTCAAGCTAAAGAGGTTCCTATCGATACTTTCTTTCACAAGATTGTTATGCTCCGCGACCGACTGAGGGTCCTAGAACAGAATATCAATACTCATCCTAAACTTGATGATGCTGATAAAATCGACCTTCAGCAGTACATTACCCGTGCTTACGGCTCTCTTACTACTTTCAATGTTCTATTTGCCGAAAAGGAAGATTATTTCGTAGGACAGAAAAGCAACTCGTGAATCGTATGTGATGAAAGATCAACATCCTGAAAATCACTATAAATTTTGTCCCAGATGTAGCTCTGAGGGTGAGTTTAACAGCAAGTCTTTCTCTTTCAAGTGCCCAAACTGTGGATTCCATTTTTTCTTGAATTCTGCTGCTGCCGTTACTGCCCTTATTTTTAATGATAAAAACGAAATCCTAATGGTTAGGCGAGGTATCGAACCTTCTATTGGTGCTCTCGACCTTCCCGGTGGTTTTATCGATCCGGGCGAAAGTGCTGAATTTGCTTTACTAAGAGAAGTTAAGGAGGAACTCGACCTCGAAATAGATAATTTTAAGTATATTGGTTCGTTTCCTAACAGATATCAGTATTCCGGTACTGTTGTTTTTACTGTTGATTTTGTTTTTAAATGTGAAATCATAAACTTCTCAGACCTGAAATTCAGAGACGATATCAGCGGTATTGAGTTTTGGAAGCCGGAAGACATTAATCTTGACGAGATTCCTTTTATATCGGTCAGGAATATTTTAACTAAATTACTCAATGAGAGAAATTATTAAGAATAGATTGAAGCTCCTCAGATCACTAATGTCTGATAAAGGTATAAGTGCTTATCTGATAAATGGTTCTGATCCTCATCTGGGCGAATACCTCCCTTCACGATGGGAAACACGCCAGTTTATTTCCGGCTTTACAGGATCATACGGATGGCTTGCTATAACTCATGATGAAGCTGTATTGTGGACAGACTCCCGCTATTACCTTCAATATGAAATGGAAACTCAAGGTACCGGCATTTCTCTCGAGAAAGCACGCCTTCCCGAAACTATTCCCGTTGAAGTATGGGTTTCACAACGACTGAAACCCGGCGATAGGGTAGGCTTCGATGGCTCTTGCTACCCGGCATCTGAAGTAAATCATTTCGTAAAGTTTTTCTCAAAGAAAGGTATTAGAACTGAAAGTCATTTCGACCTCCTTGATGAAATATGGTCCGACCGTCCCGGTTTGCCCTATGCTAAAGCTTTCTTGCATTCAGTAGAATGGGCCGGACTTTCCCGTAAGGAGAAGTTTAAAATTATTCACGAGGAAACCCTGAAACACAATTCAGATATTACAATCATCTCTGCCCTCGACGACCTTTGCTGGACTTTTAATATCCGTGGTAACGACGTGGAATTCAATCCTCTGGTGCTTGGATATGGTGTTATTAACCGTGGAAATGCCGTTCTCTTTATTGATAAAACGAAATTTGATGCTCATGATATTTCTGAGCTTCATAACGATGGTGTTAATATCTTGCCATATGAACAGTTCTATCCCTATATAGCAAACATTCAGGGCGAAAGGATTTTAATTGACCCCGCCAGAACTAACTTTCTTATTGAAAAGATTCTTAAGGATAACAATCATATCTGTGAATCAGTTTCTATTCCTAACCTCCTGAAATCAAGGAAAAACAAGACTGAAATTGAAGGTCTCAAGAAAGCAAATATCACTGATGGTATCGCTCTTCTCGATTTTATTCTATGGATTGAAAATAATATCGGAAAGACCGCTATTACAGAGTGGAATGCTGTTCTCAAACTTGATGAATGTCGCTCGAAAAGACCGGGATACAAGGGTCCTTCTTTTTATCCTATCGTTGCTTATAAAGACCACGGTGCTATTGTTCATATTACTGTTACTGAGACTTTTGCCAATAAACTTGAACCCGAAGGTGTTCTACTTGTTGACTCAGGAGGTCAATACGATTTTGGCACAATAGACACTACCCGGACTTTTGCTCTGGGACCTGTATCCGAAGATATTATAAAGGACTTCACCCTGATTCTCAAAGGTTTTATTGCTCTTTCTACTGCCCGTTTTCCTAAAGGAACAATAGGTTGTCACCTCGATGTGCTGGTTCGGAATCACTTATGGCGAAATCATCTCAATTACGGCCACGGTACTAGCCATGGAGTTGGCTCTTTCCTTAATGTTCACGAAGGACCAATTAGCATTAGGCAAGATCTTAACAACCAGCCTATTTGTCCTGGAAATGTTCTTTCTGTTGAGCCCGGAATCTATAGAACAGGTAAATATGGTATCCGTACTGAAAACGTAATTGTTTGTGTGGAAGATACTTCCAGTGAGTTTGGCGACTTCCTGAAGTTTGAAACCCTAACGATGTTTCCGATTGATATTACTCTGATTGATAAAACTTTACTTGATAAAGAGGAAGTTGCATGGCTTAATAATTTCCATAGCGATGTTCTTAAAGGACTTAGCCCTCATGCTTCTCCTGAACAGCTCGTTTTATTGAAAAGAATGACTAACCCTATTTGAAATGATTGATATCTCTGTTTCTGAAATTTTTTTATCTTTCTGGCCTTCTGTAAGGCTTGGCTGCCTTGAATGTGACGTTGCTGTTGTTGATAATAATCGTACCCTATGGCGGCGTATTCTTCAGATGTCAAACGATATAAGAGATAATCTTCAGATTGAGGATATCAGCTCAATCCCTGCAATCAATTCTTCCAGAAAAGCTTATCGTGCTTTGGGAAAAGACCCTGCACGCTACCGCCTTTCTGCAGAAGCTCTTACCCGAAGGATTGTTAAAGGTGATGACCTGTATCAGGTTAATAATGTGGTAGATATCATCAACCTAATCTCTCTTAAAAGCGGCTTCTCAATAGGGGGATACGACTCCGAAAAAATCAGCGGTGTTATTTCCCTAAGTATTGGCAAAGAGGATGATGTTTACGAGGGTATTGGTAGGGGAGTTCTGAATATCGATTCGCTGCCTGTTCTCAAAGATGCTTCAGGGGCTTTTGGAAGCCCTACAAGCGATTCGGAAAGGACTAATGTCACCCTCACTACAAAACGCTTCCTGATGGTTATTTTTGGCTTTGGCGACTTTGATAATATTCAAACGACTCTCGAATTGTCTCAGTCTCTTTTAAGCGAATATGCCTCAGCAGCAAATTTCATAACTAAAATTGTTTCTCATGGATAACCAACCTAAAGAAAATCTTGTTGTTGCGATGGTTCAATACCAGATTATCTGGAACAACAGCCATGCAAACATGGAAAAAATAGGGGAGATGCTTCATGGCATTAATTTACAGCTTGATATCATCATTTTGCCCGAAGCTTTCAATACAGGTTTTAACTCCGACCCTGCCGAAATGGCTGAAACAATGGATGGCAAAACTGTTCAGTGGATGAGGCAGTTGGCGAAAGACAGAAACTGTGCTGTCTGCGGAAGCTTATTTATAAAGGAAGATGGTAAATTCTTCAACAGGTTCTTATGGGTTCTTCCTGAGGGTGTTGCCGCAACTTACGATAAAAGACACCTTTACAGTATTGGTGGGGAAGACAAATTTATTACTCAAGGTACCGTCCAGACTCTTATTGAGTATAAAGGCTGGAAAATCAGACCTCAGATCTGCTACGACCTTCGCTTTCCTGTATGGATCAGAAATACTGACAATTACGACATCATGATAAACGTTTCGGCATGGCCTTCTTCCAAAGCTGAAATCAGGCGCACTTTATTGAGAGCCCGCTCAATTGAAAATCAGTGTTATACTATCGGCGTCAATAATATTGGCAGTGATGAAAATAACCTCACATATAATGGCTTATCGCTTGTTTCCGATGCTGTGGGTAAGGAAATTGCCAATGCAGGAGAGTCTGAAAAGGTTGAAATAGCTGTCCTTGATTATTCAACCCTCCAGAATTTTAGGGGGAAGTTCAATACTTTGAGGGACAAAGATAAATTCGAGATTTTTCTTTAAATCTTATCGATATTTATTGAAGAAAGGACTTCTCCGGTCTGACTGTCAACTATTATTTCCCAACTTCCGGGATATAAGTCCCAGCAAACCAGCAGCTCAATCTTGTCGTTTCTTAATACTGGAAGGATGATCTTTCGTGGATCGCTCCAATATGTATCTTCCGTTGGTTTGATCTTGGTGTTGTTATATGTAAATGTCTGATTATAAAGCGATACCATTGCACTATCTGCTGAGAATACATCAGTCGAGGGCATATAAATATTGTTGAACCTTCGTCCTCCAATTGAAACTACTACCCCCCGATGAATCACTGCACGTATCGTTGTGCCAAGCACCGGAAGGTTGTTATAGTATTGAATATCTGAAGAAACTAGTATATTTTCAGGAGTTGAGTCAGGATAAAACAATTTAAAGTTTTCAAAACTGTAGCCATCAAGCGTTGAGATATTTTTCGGAATAACTAATGAAGGATCCTCCAAATGCAGCAAGTCTGAATATTCTGTCACTGCTATACTAAATATCGACTTAACTTCATCTTCTGTCAGATCGACAGAAATATGAACTGAGTCGTTAACCTCGCAATCCTCTAAATAACTAGTAACGAAGCAAAATCCGAAGGTGTCAATCGAAGTACAGTTAAATAGCGGAGTCTGCGCCAGACGTGTAACTATGTTGTTAATGACCTCTTCGCTTACCTCTTCAATCTTAACCGGGTAATTAGGATCCCCTGGCTCATCTTTCTCACACCCGGCAAGCAGAATGACTGCAAGGACCAAAATATATATAAAGCTTTTAGGCATTATCTTTTTCTGCGAAGATAGTAATCATTCCAGTTTTGTACAATTATCCTTTTCCCTTAGCTTTTACAACTGCTCTTTTTTATCCAACTGCCTCCCTTATTTTTATCCAACTGCCCCACAGCTAATTATCCTTTTCCCTTAGCTTTTACAACTGCTCTTTTTTATCCAACTGCCCCCCTTTATTTTTATCCAACTGCCCCACAGCTAATTATCCTTTACCGTTGGCTTCAGCCAACGGCCCCCCCATCCCTTTTTTTTGATAATTCCTCAAACAAAACTAAAGAATTAGTTGCATAACTAAAATATTAGTTATACATTTGTACTACCATGGAATATTGAGATAGCTATCATAGTATGAACAACTACCAATGAATTAATGAAATGAAAGAACTGACAAAAGCTGAAGAGCAAATTATGCAGATTTTATGGGAACTTGAAGAGGGTTTCGTAAACGACATCGTCGACCGTATGCCTGAGCCTAAACCGGCTTACAACACTGTGTCGACAATCGTCCGCATCCTTGAAAAGAAGGGCTTTATTGATCACAAAGCCTTTGGAAAAACCCATCAGTATTTTCCAATGATTCAAAAAAAGGATTATACACGCACTTACATGAAAAGCTTTATCGGCAACTATTTTGGCAATTCTTTCAAAGAGATGGTTTCATTTTTTGCTAAAGAAGACAATATGTCGGTTGGTGAAATAGAGAAACTTATGCATGAAGTGAAAAAAGAAATCGAAAAAGAGAAGCAATGAAGCCGTATATCAACTACATCATTGAAACAGCCTTAAGCCTAGGGATTTTCACTGTGGTTTATCTGCTGTTCCTGAGAAAGGAAACCCGCTTTAATGCAAACCGTTTTTACCTTATGGGTGCACTGTTGTTTTCAACATTCTTGCCATTCATGACGATAAAAACAAATTTTAGCAGCATTTCACCTGTAATTGTAGAAACACAAAGCAATTTCTTTCAGGGAACGAACCTGCTCGAGACTATAACGGTCTATGCTTCAGGTATTCCTGCCAAAGTGAGCTCTGCAATTCTCTCTTTCAACTTTTCTGTATTGATTTATTTTCTTGGAGCGGCAGCAGCCCTATTCCTTATCATGACCGGTATTTACCAGCTGATCAGGATAGTTACTGCCAACAGAAGATTCAATCTCAAAGGGGTGAAATTAATAATCACAAAGAGGGAAACAGCTCCGTATTCTTTTTTCAACTTCATATTCATTGGAAGGGATCTGATAGCACAGGAAAACTGGAAATCAGTGGTTCAACACGAAATCGAACACATGCGACAAGGTCACTCGTTCGATATCCTGTTCATCGACTGCATGATGGTTTTTCAGTGGTTTAACCCGTTTTACTGGATAATACGCCGCCTGGTCAGAGAGAACCATGAATATATTGCCGACAGCGGAGTGATAAACAAAGGGAACATTTCTCCTGCCGGATATATGTCATTACTTCTTACTCAGGCAATTGGAGGCCACCCGGTTATTACCAGCAACTTTTTCAATGTCAAAACAATTAAAAAAAGATTCAAGATGATTTCAAATAATAAAAAAGGAAAACAAAGTTTGCTGAAATATGCTATTGGCGTATTAGCCGCACTGTCTGTTTCAATTTGCTTTGCAGTTGACAATAATGCTATTGCAACTGATCCTAATCAAAAAACAATACTCTCTTCCGATAATGGGAACTTCGTGTATGACAACTTATTAACTGATAATAACGAAGTCGATGATGATAAAGCTGAATTTCCGGGAGGTGAAGCTGCTCTGATTAAATTTATTGCTAAAAACACAAAATATCCAGCTGAGGCTGTCACTAAAAAGATTCAGGGAAGAGTATTTGTGAGATTCAATATCAGTAAAGAGGGAAAAGTAGAATTTCCAAACGTAGTAAGGGGAGTAGATTCTTTGCTTGATGCCGAAGCCCTTAGGGTAATTAATTTAATGCCAGTTTGGAATATTGGCAAAAACTACGGAAAGAATGTTTCAATGGCTTATACTATTCCGGTTAGTTTTGTTCTTGATAATAAGGACAAAGGAGTTGCAGTATTGAAAGACAAGGTCGACGAAACTTATGTCTTATGTGAAGATATGCCTGAATACCCCGGAGGAGTGGATGCATTGATGAAATTTATTGCAGAAAATGTAAAATATCCGGTTGAAGCAGCTAAAAACAAAATTCAGGGCAAAGTATATGTAACTTTTGATGTTGCTGAAGATGGTAAAGTTATTAATTCCAGAATTGCCAGAGGTGTTGCCCCAATGCTTGACGAAGAAGCACTTAGGGTAGTGAATTCATCGCAGGCATGGAAACCCGGGAAAATCAAAGGCAAGCCGGTAAAGGTCAGCTATACTATTCCTATCAATTTCAAATTAGAATAACAACAATTCAGTCAATCCACAGAGTCACAGTTATTTGATTGTGGCTCTGTGTTTGATTTTCAATACCTTTAAGGACATGAATAAAACTGCACTACTGATTCTACTGTTGCTTTTTTTTCAAAGAGTTTCTTTCGCTCAATCGCTTCAGCCAATGACTGTTCTCGATTCGGCAAGGTATTATTTCGAGTATTTTGATTTTGAATCGTCAGAGGAGCTATTTCAAAATATCGTAGCATCCGACAGTACAAATTTTTCCGCCCTTGAAGGTCTGGCCGATAGTAAAATCAATCTTGGACAAAAGGTTGAAGCACTAACGATTCTCGACAAACTTTACAACCTAGATTCAACCAACAGCAGGGTGGCAGGCAAAAGAGCCTCCCTATTAATGGATTTCGACCGTTTTAACGAGGCTGAAGCCATCTACGCAAATCTTATCCTCCGCGACACAACAAACGCTTATTTCAGCCGTAAACGGGCAATTTCGGTCTATAAGCAAGATGACTACCGCAGAACGGTACCTCTGGTAGAAAAATACCTTAAACTGCAGCCTTCAGATAATGAAATGAAGATGGTCATGGCTGATTCATATCAGAAAATAGATTCATTTGCCAGTGCAATCACGGTGTGCGAAGATGTTCTAAATTCTGATTCAATCAGCCGTTCGGCCTTGAGTAAAGCGGGTTTCCTATACTTCTCCAAGTTGAAAAAATATGAAAAAGCTTTGCCCTTTTACGAGAAGCTAAATAAGCTGGAGAACTATAAAGATCCGTTTCATCTTAAAAACCAGGGCATTTGCGAATTCTTTACCGGAAATCATGAACATTCTGCTTATCTCCTCGATTCACTTTCGGATGAGCTGAATGACGATGCCATGATACCATTTTACGCAGGACTGTCGTATAAGGGTCTGGGTAAAGTTGATGAAGCCCTTCTGTTTCTTCAGCGCTCGGCAACGATAGCAGTACCTGCTTATCTGGCAGACATTTACCATCATCTTGGGCGTGCATACTCACAAAAGCGGATGTTCAACGAAGCCCTCGAGTCGTACTTCAAAGTGCGTGAAATAGATGCAACAAATTACCATGTACTTTATGACATTGCAATTGCTTACGAAGAATTCGAGAGGAATATTATGGCAGCACTTCCGTATTACAATTTATACGTTGAGAAGGTAGTAAACCCCAATCCATCTGATTTTAAGTATGCAAAAGACAGAATCGTGAAAATTAAAGAGCAACTTTTCTTCGAAGGCAAATAAAACAGAAAGTCACCTTGCTAAAAATAACTTTATAACAAAAAGATATTAGAGAGCTACCAGAAAGCCACCAAAGTGCCACCAAAGAGCCACTTTCTCCCATTATAATGAGAGAAAGTGGCTCTTTGGTGGCACTTTAGTGTTGCTTTGGGAGCTATTTGCTTGCTCACAATCCGGTCGCTGAGCATATACATTCCATTGGCTGAGCAAATTCTTCCCGGTGGCTGAGCCCGTCGAAGCCCACGCTGTTTTTTTTCAGGTTATACTAATTTAAAAAGATTAATTTTGAAGGTAATTTTAATGGAAACAACGAAAAATGAACAATTTTAAATACTTTATAGCAGCTGTGATATCAGGGGTTTTGTTATCCCTGGCTTGGCTTGGGGTGTCAGGATTAATACTTTTCATCGCTTTTGTTCCATTATTTTTCGCTGAAGAATTCTTTTTTGAAAACAGGTATAAATACAAATCGATAGTCTTCTGGGGCTATTCTCTGATATCTTTTATTGTCTGGAATGCCCTGACTACCTGGTGGATATGGAATGCTACACCACAGGGAGCTATTTTTGCCATAATTACAAATTCCTTTCTGATGTCGTTGGTTTTCTGGATTTTCCATGAAGTTAAAAGAAATGGAGGAAGATTACTGGGGTATTTAGTTCTGACATTTGCCTGGATATCGTTTGAATATCTGCATTATAAGTGGGATATCTCATGGCCTTGGCTTACACTGGGAAATGGGCTGGCAAACGATATACTTATAATTCAATGGTTTGAACTGACAGGTGTATTTGGCGGATCACTCTGGATTCTGATAATCAATATACTTACGCATAATATATTAAACAAATACTTTAACAAATGGGGGAGAGGTGTTAAAGCAGATTGGGCAATTTTGGGGGCAGTAGTTCTGATTCCTATAGCTTGTTCATTGATAAGATATTACACTTATAATGAAAAGTCGGATCCTGTAAAAGTAGTGATAGCTCAGCCGAATATTGACCCGTATTTGGAGAAGTTTTCGAACATGAGTGAGTCGAAGCAGCTAAACATCCTGCTACAAATAAGCGATTCGCTTGGGACTGCAGAGACTGATTTCTTTATTGGTCCAGAGACAGTTACCGAAGAGGTTTGGGAAGAAAGAGACCAAGGTAATTATCCGGTGAAGAGAGTGAGAAAATTCCTGGAAGATAAATATCCTCAGGCGTCGTTTGTATTTGGTTCAATAAGCTACCGGGAGTTTGTTCCTGGCATTGCACTTCCGCATTACGCAAGGTTTACCCGCGACAGTTCGTTAGTTTACGGTGTTTATAATTCAGCGTTATTTATAGATAGCGACCGGCCGGTAGAGTTCTATCATAAGTCGAAGCTGGTGTCGGGAGTAGAGAAAATGCCATATTCAAAATATTTGAAGTTTCTGAACAAGCTGATCATAGATTTAGGGGGCACTACCGGGACTTTAGGCACTCAGGATGAACCGTCAGTATTTGAAAAAGGGGAAACGGTTGTAGGGGTTCCGATATGCTATGAATCGGGTTACGGAGAATACCTTTCAGAATTTGTAAAAAAGGGGGCAAATCTGCTGTTTGTGATAACGAATGATGGTTGGTGGAGGAATACACCCGGATATAAGCAGCATCTTTCATATTCAAGGATAAGGGCTATTGAGCTAAGGAGGAGCATTGCACGTTCGGGAAATACAGGAATCAGCTGTTTTATCAACCAAAAGGGAGATATTTTAAAGAGCACTAAATGGTGGGAGCGGACTTCAATATCGGGACAAATAAATAGAAATGAAAAGGTTACGTTTTACGCGAAGCATGGTGATTATATTGCAAGGAGTTTTGTATTTCTGTTGATTGGCGGCGTTTTGTACAACATTCAGAAGAGGGTGAGGAAGAAATAAAAAAAAAGAACCGCATTAATCCAGATTGAATAAAACCCCGATATAACAGGATTTGAGTGCCTAAATGCTTTGACTTCCACCGGTACCTGAGTACTCATTGCTTTCGCAACTACAAGGCCTGTCATCACATCCAAAAGCTTGCTCGGTTTATGTATTTTGTTGAGTTTACCAAATTCAGGAAATTAATGCGGTAATGCTTTATTTCTATTTTAAAGAACGTCTTGATTGTAAAATCTAAAGTACGGTTAAAGATTAAGAAAAGCAAGTTTTACAGGGGCTTCAGGAGAATTATTAACATTGGGAGCATCCTAAGGCGGCGATACTCAAAGTGTTAAAGGGTAAAATTTTTTTAATTGTTATTAAGCATACGTTAAAATGAAACAAAAATAAATTAGTCTTGATTTTCAATATTTTATAAAACAAAATGTTGTTTTTTTTCATTTTTTCAAAATTTATTTTGCAAAAGAAGTTAAAGCATTTATATTTGCACGCACAATTGAAGAGGCAACAACAGTCTCTTTAATTTTTGTTCAAAAAAAGGATGAGAAAATGAGTTCCGGAAACGGAAGGAGATTTAGTTCGGCACCTTTAAGGAGAGGTGGGTGAGTGGCTGAAACCACCAGTTTGCTAAACTGACGTACGGGTAACTGTACCGGGGGTTCGAATCCCCCTCCCTCCGCTGTTCAAAAAAATTCGGGGTATAGCACAGTCCGGTAGTGTACCTGGTTTGGGACCAGGGGGTCCTAGGTTCGAATCCTAGTGCCCCGACAATTCATTAGTCAAAGAAAAAGGCCCGTAGATCGTAAGATTTGCGGGCTTTTGGTTTTTTAAAATGTTGAATCTTCATTAAATCCTGACAATAAAAAACATTAGTATCTTTACTCTTGGTTGCATTCTTCCCATTTTGGATAAAATGTATAATTAAGAATTTTTCTAAAATAATATTAGAATAAAATAAAAATGATCAATATGAAAAAATTGATATTCATTAGTTTAAGTGTGTTTATTTGTTCGCTAAATTTAAAATCTCAGCCCTCAATAATTATAAATACAACTGCTGAAGGTGAGCCAATCTCGAAGTACGTTTACGGACAGTTTATTGAACATCTTGGGAGAAGTGTTTACAGTGGACTTTGGGCTGAGATGATCCTCGATCGTAAATTCTATTTTCCTATTTCCGACACCTACGAACCATGGGGCGAGGGTCAGCCCGACAGTTGGTGGGGGGGAAGTGTTTTCCCTTATCTCAAAGCATCTCCGTGGAAAGTCACAGGTGCTGCCGGATCGGTAACGATGGACAGCATTTCCCCTTTTACCGGTAAATACGCAGCTGTTATTAATCTCCCGGGAAATGGGACTTCTGTAGGCATCAGTCATAAAGGACTTGCGCTAGTTAAAGGAAAGAAATATACCGGAAATGTTGTTTTAGCCGGACGTGCTGATGCATTGCCAATTTCAATTAAGCTGGTTACTTCAACGGGCCTTATTGCCGAACAGAAAATAACAAAGATTGACTCAACCTATCAATATTATCCGTTGAATTTTATATCAAGCGTTTCAACTGATAGTGCCACAATTGAAATTACCGGCAGCGGTAGCGGCTTTTTCAAAATTGGTGTTATTTCATTAATGCCATCCGACAACATCGATGGCTGGCGAGCCGACGTTATTGCCCTTTTGAAAGAACTCAATTCTCCCCTTTACCGCTGGCCCGGAGGAAACTTTGTAAGTGGATATGATTGGCGAGATGGGCTTGGTAATCGCGACAAAAGACCTACACGTAAAAATCCGGCATGGACAGGAATTGAACCTAACGACGTTGGTATTCATGAGTTCATGAACCTAATGAAAATCATCAATTCTGAACCATTTCTTGCATTAAATATGGGTCTCGGCAACGTTGAAGATGCTGTTGCTGAAGTAGAATATTGCAACGGGGATATAACTACACATGAAGGAAAAATAAGGGCAGAAAACGGACACCTTGAACCTTTCAATGTAAAATACTGGGCAGTTGGAAATGAAATGTTTGGCAGTTGGCAATTGGGATACATGTCCCTTACCGATTATGAAGCTAAACATATTAAAGCTGCAGAGGGTATATGGAAAGTAGATTCTACTGCTAAACTCATTGCTGTTGGAGATGTTGAAACAAATTGGAGTAGTCCAATGCTCAATGCTTGTGGTGATTACATGAATTACTTAAGTGAACACAAATATTGTAAAGAAGGTACAACTATTGTTGCTCATGCAAATGCACTGGCTAATGAAGTCAAAACTATTGCGACTGCTCATCGTTCTTATCGAAAAAATAATGCAGGGCTGGCTGAAAAAGATATTCGCATTGCATTAGATGAATACAATTACTGGTATGGAGAAAATCCTTACGGACAACTTGGAATAATTTACAAACAAAAGGATGCTCTGGGGGTTGCCAATGCATTGCACGAAATGTTTAAAAACAGTGATCTTTTCTTTATGGCAAACTATGCCCAAACAGTAAATGTTCTGGGATGTATTAAAACAACAGGTACTTCAGCATTTATGGAAGCCACAGCACTACCCTTACAATTATACAGATCTCATTTTGGACTTATACCTGTAGCAGTAACCGGCTCCAATGCAAATTTGAATGTTTCTGCTGCTTATACTTCTGATAAGGATTCATTAACAGTGGCTGTTGTAAGTGCTTTAGCATCCGAATCTTATATGAATTTTTCAATAATTGGAGCTGAACAGCTGGTGGGTTTTAATAAATGGACCATTGCTAATTCAAATCCCGAAGCATATAACAAGCCT
>CAYMTR010000058.1:15062-16294 GCA_964393405.1 uncultured Prolixibacteraceae bacterium | reverse complement strand
CCCTCATTCTACCCTGCATTCTCACAAAATCGACTACTAACTCCAGAGCATATCCGCGTCTTTCTGACTCAATTTCATAAGTTCCTTCTTTGAAATTATCTCCTGCAACAGGCCATTCATTTTTCCATAGCAAAGGACGGATGCCTAATACGCTGCGTCCGCTTTGATCTAAATCTGCTTCATAATGGCACGACATTTTTTGAACTCCATCACCAAGGTCCCATAGTCCAAAGTGTCCTGGTCCTGTAACTCTTCCGCCAGCTGCAATTACCATTTTACCGCCACCTTTTAACATATCTCTTCCCATATTATCAAGATATGGTCCTGTTACTTTTCTGGAACGCCCAACTACAATATTATATGTTGAGTTTGCACCATCGCAGCAAGTTCCATGTGTGCCAAGAAGATAATACCATCCATCGCGATACATCAAAGCTGTAGCTTCACAATCAATTGCAATATTTATTGCTTCATTACCTTCTACCCTCTTTCCTGTTTTAGGATCAAGCTCTACAAGGCGAATGAACCCAAAATAGGTACCGTATGAACACCATAATCGTCCATCGTTTGGATCCAGAAGGAGTCCCGGATCTATCGCATCACAATCTTCCTCACCATCAGATGAAGCAACTTGAATAGCTTCCGTATATTTAAAATCGGGTGAATTTGGATCAAGCGTTTTATTCCACATGGTAAGTATTATCCCGTTATGTCGGCCACCCAGGCCTCCACCGGTTGCGCCGTAGACAATAAGGTAGCGGTCGCCTATTTTTATTGCATCAGGGGCTGCTCCACCACCGGGTCTTACTCCACCACTGTTCCATGTCCAACCATCTTCAGATATCAACCCGCCAGCAAATGTGCCAAAAGTGTAATACTTTCCTTCACATTCCATTATAGTTGATGGATCATGTATAAATGGTTTCCCTATTTGTGCTGTAACTGTTCCGGCTAACAACAATGATAACATAGCTGTTAAACTCAATATTTTAATTTTTGATTTCATAAGTGTATGTGTTTGCATCGAACATGTTCGTTTCATAATTCTAATTAATTTACAATTGAGATTTTTAAAGAATGACTGGCTGTTTTTATTCACAACTAATTGGGAGGTCTTTAATCGGCTGTCCTTTTTCATCAAGGAAGCGAACACAGAAATCACTCATTCCGGGACCATTGATTACTGCCCCCCGGATTATATTCTTTCCTTTGTTAAGTGTTAGACGGGTCGA
>CAYMTR010000058.1:12032-14962 GCA_964393405.1 uncultured Prolixibacteraceae bacterium | reverse complement strand
ACAGTATTGCTACGATTAGGTTTGTTGATTGGTTCTAAGAGCAACCAACGTTGAATGAATCCTTCAGCATCCGGTGCCTTCATTTTTGTTGTTACCGAAGTGAAGTATTGTGCGATACTTCGTGTTGTATCAATTTGGGCAGCTCCATCAATCTTGCTCCCCGATGGAACAGTTTGTCCTTGTAATCCAAGTACTGCCAAGATTACAAAGCTCATTGTTAAAACTAATGTTTTAGGTTTAATGTTCATAGTGGCTATTTAAAGTGTTTAAAAAATCTATATATGTAGTATAAGACTATGAAACTGCCTAATAGTTTAAATTGAAACGTCAAATAATTATGAAAAAGATTTAGGCATTTTATTTCATGTTCTTAATAACTTCCTGGCCAAAGGCCATACATTCACTACGTTTAAGATTATCATATTCTGCCATATTTGGAAAAGATTGCATTTGTTTCCTGACATCAGGTTCCATAAGCCCCCAGGTAATACGACCTAAAAATACCTTTGATGGCACCCCTTCTACATCAGTCAATTTGACAAGATGATTGTCGAAGAAATTACGATATTGATCTTGTGTAATCGGCTGTTTCATGTTTCCACAAACAGCAAAATACCCTCTGATTTTATTTTTTAATGACTCTTTGTGCTTGGTCAAGTATTCCTGTAATTCCTTTGGGGTGACCCCACTTCGAACAGACCCTCCTATGATAATATGTTTATATTTCGATAAATCGGGATTCTCCCTAACATCAAAAACGTTGGCAATACCATCCATGCCTTCAGAAATCCAGACACTGGCATCGCGCGAAGTTCCGCACCATGTTCCATAAAGAATGGCCCATTCACCGCTTTCTTTAGTGGGATAATACTCCAGAGCTAACATTTTACGAGGTAAAAGTAAAGCTCCTGCTGCTATTAGGCTAGTTTTAAAAAAGTCTCGTTTTTTCATAAGTTATTTTGTTCGTAGTAATATGAGTATTCAATCCCTTTCATATACATTTCGCGGTCTTTTATTTTGATGGTAAGAGTTTTTCCAAAAGTATCTTTAGGACACTACTTTTGATTAGACTTAGCATTATCGCTTCCATATAATCCATTCTTACATTCAGAAATGTTTTTTCCAAAGTTATGATTTTTTTAAATCAAGTAGCTGCTGTAATTTATTACTTAATTTCTCTAAAAAATTCCTTTAGTCCATATGTATAATTAGTCAAAATATGAGTAATTATAATGGAATCATTTTGTTCTAAATATTTCCATTTAAGACTATCAGGAGAATAAGATTCAAGTTTACCAATGAAATTATTCATTTCAACTGTTTTATCCTCTAATTTTGTCCATGAGATCTGATAAAAAACTTTATTATTACCAATATTTTTAAAGCAATTTTCACTTTCAATTTCATTTTTTAATTTGTCTAGTTGTGGAACATCTGAAAAATATCCATCAAACAAATCAGGATTAGATAACAAAACGAACGTTGTAAACATTCCAGAATAATTTTGTCCCCAAATAATTTTTTTTGAAATCTTATAATTTGACTCCAAAAATGGTATTAATTCTTTTTCAAAGAATGCTATTGTTTTTCCTCCATTAATTGTTTCAGAAGTATCATTTATGATCGGGGAATAATCTACTCGAGCATTTGTTGTTACAGGGCATACAACAATACATTGCGGAATAGTCTTGTTATATGCCATTATTTCGGTAATACTTGATAAGGGTTTAAAAGCCATAAAATCTGACAGGATTACCAATGGATATTCTTTGTTAGGATCAAAATTAAATGGTAGGTGTATATAAACTGTTTTTATCTGTTTTAGTATTTTTGATTCTAACTGGATTGAATGTCCAATTTTTGTAAAAATTGTGTCTTGATCATTTTGCCCAAAGGAAATATGCATTGAAATTGTTAAAACTATAATTATCAAGTTTAATCTTTTCATAATTTGTTTAATGTATGTCATGGTTGTATTTTTTTATGGTAGTTAATGTCTAGCAAATATGTATTTAAGAATCTGAAACACTAACCTCCCAAATCTTTACCAACTCTTTTTAAGCTCTGTCAACTTCTATTCTTGAATCTGTGTTAAAAAAGCCAAACGATGCAGTGCTATCTTTAATTGTCAGGATCGATTATTGTTATTACATATTTACAAATATAATATACATAAATACCTTTTATTATAAATAAATTGCATTTCCCGGTCAAAATGAACAGTTAATTCAACATAGCTGTGATAGACGTGATTTTACAACAATTGTTTGAGCCGTCGAAAATTGCTGACAACATTATGCCTTACTTGATTTCATGCATAAATAAATAAAACTTAGAATAAAGGAAAATTCTGAACTTAATTGTAAATATCTATTTCCAATTTATAGGATCCATCGTTCTGTAGTCGCCAAACGTTAACAAAGTTGAATGCCCATTTTGCTGAATCAGCTAAAAGTGTGTAACCCTGGCCGGTTTCATATATAATTTCACGGTTTCCTCTGACATCTTCAGTATTTAGAATTAAATCAATTGGTTGTTCTTTCAACCTTAGAAATTCAGCCCATTCTTTGCCAATTTCAGTTTTACCAACTAAAATATCTCTTTGTGGAATAATATATTGAGCACTGTCTGAATACATATTGGTGATTAATGCAGAATCCCGGTTTTGTACTCCAATTCGAAACTGATCATCACATTCTTTTACAATCTTGAACATTTCTTCTTTCGATATTCTCATGCTGTCTGTTTGATTGGAATTACATGAAAATAATAATATTATTGAAAAAATTAACAAAGTGTTTTTCATCGGTTCTTATTTTGCTTAAGACTAACGGTTGCGTATAAAAATAAAACAATACAATTATGCTATTCCTATAAATTCTTTTTAAGATAAATCATATCAACAAGTTGTATGTCTCCGTCGAACATAG
>CAYMTR010000058.1:0-12022 GCA_964393405.1 uncultured Prolixibacteraceae bacterium | reverse complement strand
GTCTGTAAAGAAATTCTTTACCCGATGTGACTTTTCAAATCCACAACTTTCATAAAATGACAATATAGCAGGCGTTTCCCCTGTCCCGACAAGCATTATTTTGAAGTCGTTTTTGTAGAAATCAGAAATGAAATTTATCAACGCCCTACCGTACCCTTTGCATTGATATTTCTCGTAAGTCGCTATGTTTTTCAACTCACAGGTTTCGTTATTTATTGGTAATACAACGCAAACACTTTTCAAATCATCGTCATATAAAGCAAACAAGTCTCCATCAGGCAAATACTTGTCAATCATATCTTCTTGCTCGTCTGCAAGCAACAATAAGTCAAGGAACTGTTTTTTATTTTCAATAATCTTTTCAATTTTCATCATATCACTGCGATTCCTATTTATTCAATTTCATTCGCCTATACGGTATTCAATGTCTATTTCCTGGCTAAACTTTTAAAATATCAACAATATTTCTTCAATATAAATCCCTTTTCTCTGCAATTTCAAGCTCCTTAATAAGAGCTTTATACCTATTCTCCTTATTCTCCAAGTAATATTGATGTATTATTTGCAATTGTAAATATTTTTTTTCGAAAACACCAATTCTTGGTATCAAATTTAAATCTCGAATCGTCTTTTTCATAAGATTATACATAATTAAGAACAAAATGAATATGTTGTGGAATTTCCTATTCTGTTTTGGGAACTATATCAATAATTACAGTACGATTGTAAAAACGCTCTTCTGGCAAACTGTTTTCAAAGGGCGACAAGTCTTGGTCTTCGCCAAACCCATACACCTCTATCTTGACATCGTTACGATTTGCATTACTTAGTGCGCGTTTAAAAATGTTGCTCACATCGGTTGCCCTAGCCAACGATAGTTTTAAATTGTTTCTTTCGGTGCCTATAATGTCGGTATAGCCATGTATAATCAAACTTCCGCCCTTTGGTATTTTAGGTGTTACAATATCTGTGAGGTATTTCTCGTATAACGCAATTGATCTTGAATCGTCAAATTCAAAGATCACACTATATCTCAAGCCCTCGTCGTTGATGTTTTGTTTCCAAAGCTCAACATGAATTGTGGTATCTTTAATTATCTGGGTGCCATTATAAGTTTCGCCGGTCATGGTAATCATAAAGTCGCCAGCAGGTTTCTTGCCCAACAAGTATTTTCCCGCAATGCTTACTTTCTCGCGGGTGTATGGGCCATGAAGATGCGATATTCCCTGCATATCCATTATTTCCATCGACCATGATGATAATGCTTCATTGGCACCATCGACGTTAAATGTGACATAACTTTCAAGCGGGGCTTCTTGTATCACATTAAATTCAATAGGTTTTAGCGACGCTCCCGGTCCGGCCTGAAATTCCATTAACAAGGCAGGTGAACGACTTTCGATAGATACCCTGCGATCGCCTTCGCGAAGTAGTTCCAATTCTAACATCCCACCCAATTGTTCCGACGGAAGTTTGGGTTTGTCGCGCCCTTCAATGCTGATTCGATTTTCATTGATTTGAAAAACACTGGTAAGGTATTTCTTAATTGATTGGGCCATAGCCACCCCGTCTTTCGGGCCTTTTTCCGATGAGCCCACCAAGGTAATGGCCGAGGTTGGGCTTTTCCCCAAACGGTCGCCAACAATGTTCAGAACATTGTAATAGGCTGTCATTTGTCGTTTCGATCGACCGATTTTATTTTTAGAGGCAAATTCCTCAAGTTGATCTTCTTTGAATTCTTTCACTTGGTCGCGGGTCAACAACACATATCTATCGGGGATTTCTGTCGATCCTAAATCGAAAAACACATAGTTCCGTAATGGAAAGGTTTCCCTTACCCTGCGTTCACCAAGAACATTTTTAGGCGAGTTTACAACGAACTGAACTTCTAAATCTTGAAGTTTTGGCAGATAACCTATGGTGTAAACCGATGCTACTAAATCTTCAGGCATATCTCTGCCTTTTAAGTCGAAATAGAAAATGTCGTCATCGCCTATTCCTCCCGCTTCGCGGTTAGAAGAGAAATACCCTGTTTTCCCGTCTTCGATAAACATAATCCCATAGTCGTCGGAATATGAATTAAAGGGGTATTTCATAGGGATGGCTTTTTGCAAAGTGCCGTTCTGATTCAAGGCCACACAAATATCCATTCCTCCAAACCCCTGATAGCCATCGGACGAGAAATAGAAATTCCCGGCATTGTCGATATAAGGAAATTTTTCACGGTTGAAAGTATTGATGTTAGGTCCCATATTGATCGGTTTGCCCCACTTGTTGCCCTCACGCATGCAATAATAGAGATCGGTTTCGCCGTAACCACCGGGTTTGTTGGATGCAAAATAAAGCCGCATCCCATCGGGAGAAAGGTAGGGAATAGCTACTGAAAAACTATCGCTATTGTAGGCAAACGGCACTGATTTTAACCAAATTCCGTCTTTCTTTGCCGAAACGAAAATCTTGTTCCGTTCTATCTTCAATGTTTTCTTTTGAATGCCCTTTAAATATTTTTCAACCCTCGAAATATAAATGGTGTCGAAGTTTGCAGAGAAACATGCGGGGCCATCATTATAGGCTTTATTCTTCTTGGAAAAGGAGTTCACCGATGTAAAATTGGTGTTACTGTTCCCTTTTTTTGCATAATATAAGTCCATGAAGTTTGCCCCTGTCCAACTGTATATTTTCTCGTGATTAAATGTTTTACGCGAAGATGTGAACACTAGACCATCGTCGTAAAACACAGGACAGAAGTCTGCATTTTCGGTGTTCAGTTCAGCCACATTGACAATCGAAATCGGCTCATCCCATCTTTGATCTTTTAAAACAATACCGATGGCATCGCTGAAAAATTTACCATGGGGATCATTAGGCATCAATTCACTGTATTTTCTGAAAGCTGCTTTAGCTTGCACATACCTTCCATTTTCTCTCAGCACCAAACCATAGTTGAGATAGAATTCCGGTTTATGGTAAACCCCTGCTGCATTCACTTTATCGTAGGCAGCCTGTTCTTCGTTAGTATATTGTTTCATTATGCGGTAGCATTCACCCAGTTTGTAATAAACGTCGGCACTTGGATTCTTCTCTGCTTCCTTTTCGTAAAGTTTTGCTGCGCGGAAATAATCCCAATTCTCGAAAAGCCTATCGGCCTTTGGCGTTTGCGCCATTCCTGATAAGGAAAAGAGCGCAACAATCATTGATAAGTAAACCCGCTTCATAGTTGAATGTATTATGTGTTGAGTAGTTTAGAAGTATCTGGGATTCGACATTTTTGTCAGTGTCCGGCCAATATCCCAACCCAGCATTATTTCATGTGTGCCGTTATTATAACTCCCCGTACGGTTCAGGTAATAGTCGTAGGAATAGCCTACCCGAAGGAAACTGGTAATATCGAATTCAAGAATGGCCACAAGCATATTGTCGTAACCTGCCATATTCACCCTTTTACCGGTTCGAAAACCAAGGCCTACAAAAAACTTCTCCATAATGAAAAGAGAACCTGTAACCTCGGTCAACAATGGAGCCGACTGTACATATTTCATTAAAAGCGATGGCCTGAAATCGAGGTATTTGTTAAGCTTGAATACAATGCCCGAAGTTAGGTAGTACTGCCTGTAGAACTTTGCCAAATTGGGGTCGGAAACTTCTTCGATCCCAAACTTCGATTGCAACAGGTGGTTCACACTCAGCCCTGCATAGAACCTATTACGGTAGAAATAGATACCGGTACTGGCATCGTAAACCCAGCTTGTGTAGATTTCACCAATGAATGCGGGATCGTTCTCATCTTCAATATTAATATCGTCCAATCCAATCCTTATGTTGTTCACCATTCCCGACAATCCAAAAGAAAGTATTGATTCTTCGCCAATCGGAAGATGGTAAGCATACGTTAAATTTATTCCCGTGTTGCTCATAGGGCCAGCTTTGTCGTTATAAAACTGAAATCCAAGTCCTACATGGGTGTTCGGTAGGGCACTATGTATGCTCAATGATTGGGTTACCGGAGCACCACGCATACCGACCCATTGGCTACGGTGAACTATTGAGCCTGAAAACAGATCCCGACTACCGGCATATCCGGGGTTTACATAAACCGGGTTGAAAAAGTACATCGAGAAACCCGCGTCTTGTTGGGCAAATGTTACCAGTGAGAGTAAAATCAATATGATAGTTATAAAGTGTTTCATGTTTTCTGTTTTTTATTCATTATGATATTCTTACAACTATCGTTTAATAAATACCCAACCACGCTTTTCAACCTTTCCATAGTTGATAATGTAGTAATAAGTGCCATCGGGCAAGTCATTGCCATTCAGATTTTTCCCTTTCCAGAAATTGTCGGAGTTGCTGTAATTGTCAGTTTTCCACACTTCGCTTCCCCATCGGTTGATGATTTTAACTTTGTTGACTGGATAATACCTTAGTACAGGGATTTCCCAGTAATCGTTTCTTCCATCATCGTTAGGCGAGTAGCCATTGTAAAATTCCAAATCGGGTATAGTAACTGTAATCTCTTTTGAAGTTACGTCTGTTCCGCAATTGTTCGAAACAGTCAAAGTCACTAGGTAAGTTCCAATATCGGAATAAGTATTCACTGGATCAGAGAGCGTAGAAGTTTGATTATCGCCAAAGTTCCATGAATACGTTTCAGCATAGGATGAGGTGTTTACAAAGGAATAATCCATCAACTCAACATAATTTGGAATGAACCCTGCTATAGGCCATAAATCTTCTGCTGATATGGTTGTTGCAATTGTTTTTGTACACCCATTCATATCGCTTACTGTCACTGTATAGATTCCAGTGCCCAAACCAGAAAGGTCTTCAGATGTTTCGCCACTGTTCCATGCAAATGTGTATGGCGGAGTTCCCCCCGATGCTGTAACGTCTATCTTTCCTGTTGAATTTACTTCACATGTTAATTGAGTAGGAACGGCTATAACTTGTAATACAGCCGGAACAGAAATAACGATTGTACATGTGCTTGTGTTACCACAATTGTCAGAAATTGAGTATTCCCTTGTAATTATATAGGAATCGGGATATCCTGAACCTGTGATCACTTCGGAACTAAGCATAAAAGAAGCCGAATCTATAGCGCAACTATGATTAATTGTTCCACCTGCAAGAAGAAAGTCATTCAAATTAGAAAATACAGTAACCGTTTCAACGGCGCAAGCAACATCTACCAATGGCTCAATTATTTCCAGAACTGGTACCCCTGTCACGTTGATCCACCCTGATTTTACTTCACCCTCACAACCATTGGCTGATGTTTCTTGAACTTCTATAAAGAATTTACCTACTTTGTTCCAAATTATGGAAAATCGATCAATAGGTCCTGTTTGTTGTATTATGTGATCGATTTTCCATGTATAACTTGCTCCTGATCCCACGATTGAATCGACCCAGTATTGTTTCTCAGTACCAACCAAGGTATTGTCGGGCATCGAAAATTGAGCAGTTGCCCTCAGGGAACTGAATATCCCTATCGCTATTATGAGAATTAACAATGTCCGGTTAATCATAGGATTTTATATTAAGCAATATTAATTATGCCAGATTGGAGAAGTTACCGGTATTGGATTTATCGTAACCAAAGCTGTTTCAATCACGGCAGAACATCCACCAGATGCAGCAATGGTATAGGTAACTGTATAGTTTCCTACAACGCTTGTGCTTGGTGTTATTGTCCCAGTTGATGAATTGATGGTCAAACCGGCTGGAGATGCAGTGAAAATACCACCAGTTGTTCCTGTAAGTGTAACGAGCTGTCCTGTTACAACATCTGCACAAAATGGCGATCCATCGTAAGCGATTGTAGCTTCAGGTGCATTAGTAATTGTTACGTTTGTAGTTCTGATTACTTCAGCACATCCTCCTAATGCGGCAATGGTATAGGTAACCACATAATCCCCTGCTGTACTCGTACTTGGTGTAATCTCACCTGTTGTACTATTAATGGTTAATCCGGCAGTTGAGCTATAAGTTCCCCCCGCAGTACCTGTTCGCGTAACAGCCTGTGGCAATGCATTCGAAGTACAGAATGGAGTGCCGGCATATGATATATTTGCATTTGGTGCAGTAGTTATAGATACCGGAGTAGTTGCAGTAACTGCGGCACATCCTCCCGATGCTGCTATGGTATAGGTCACAATATAATCACCTACAGTACTTGTATTTGGTGTAATTTCACCTGTTGTACTATTAATGGTTAATCCGGCAGTTGAAGTATAGGTTCCGCCTGTTGTTCCTACAAGTGTAACAGCTTGAGGCGTTGCAAGAGAAAAACAGAAAGGTGAGTCTTCATACGTAATTATTGCAGTAGGAATTGGAGTTACTGCCCAACTGGCAAGAGTAACCCAAGGGGTTCCGTCGCATCCTGCATTTGCAGTACAAGCACCGCGCTGTCCTCTTATATCAACCAAGGTATGTGCTGTTGTACTTAAATCGGCACCTGGGGTATAACTTATCCAAGTACCACCATCAAATCGGTATTCGAAAACGTCGGTACAATCAACTCCACCACTACCAGGTAGAAAAGTAGCCGACACATTTGTTCCAGCACAAACACTGGCATCAATAGGCATTTTTGCATCTAAAGTTGGGCCAATTGGTTCGGCAACAACAGTAACAGCAACCGATTGTACTGGTCCATCGCATCCGTTTGCACTAGTATAAACCGAAAGGGTGTATGGCCCCCCTACAACAGTCCAGTTAACGGTAATCATTTGAGTTCCTACGCCTGAAATTATTGTTCCACCTATTGTAACTGACCAATTATATACTGCTCCCGAAATTGGGCTAAGATCTACATAATAAGGTTGTTCGCCCAAACAAACTGTTTGTGTGGGGTTCTGGTTTTGTGCCCATGCACTCAGTGTAAACACTGAGATTAACAACATCAAAAACCATTTTAAAATTGGATGTTTCGTTTTCATACTTTATTTTTTATTTCTTGTTAATGCGTATTTTATTGATGATAAATAGCTGAAGTAAGAGGCAACAAATTCACAGTAATCGCCAATGTAGAAGGTAGCCCATTGCCACCACAGGAATTATTCCCTTTTACGGTAATATCCCCAGATAGGGCTGAAATACCAAAATCGACTGTAATGCTATTGGTTGTACTTGTTCCGGTTGCTCCTGAAGGTAAGGTCCAGATATAGGAATCTGCATCCTCAATTTCTGGTACTGTATATATTTCGGAGGATTGTCCTTGACAAACTGTAGGGGTGCCTGTTATTGTACCCGCAGCAGCAGGTATAAACTGGATTAAATTATCGACTAACGAAATGGCACCCACACGCGAAAAAGCACGTCCAAAAAGAGATGAACTCCCCAAAAGGTGAATTGCACCATCAACAATTGCTGTCCCTCGAAAAACCGAACCATCTTCTAAGTCAAATTGTCCACCTATTTGCCAATAGACGTTGCACAACGATGCTGAATTTGTCAGTAGAACGATTGAACCGGCAGTCGTTGCCAATGCACCACCTATTCTGATAATAAACAAGGCGTTCGGATCTCCGCCGGCATCTAAGGTAAGGGTACCATCTAATATTGATGCCGCCCCTGTCGTATATACACCAGACGTAAGCCATTGCCCGCCAAGAGCCGGAGCAATAGCCGATCCTCCTTGTGATAAATCACTATAGGCATTTACTACATCAGCAGCAACACTTGTTGCAGTTGCATCACCCCAGTGGGCATCTCCAAATAAAATCCCGGGAGGAAATGCAGTATGTGCTCCAACACCATTTCCCACATCACCGGTTACCGTTGGCGTTCCAGTTACGGTAAATGCCCCATTTGCCGTAAAATAGGCAAAACTTGAAGCGTTACCTAAATTTGGGGCTGTTTGACCCATATTCAACTTTGGCATTAAAAACAGGATTAACAGCATGAAAGCATAAAAAAGAATTGATCTCATTGGGCTCATTATTAAATTAGAGAATGAACTTATACTCGATCAAATGTCGGGACATACCAGAGAAAAAGCGTTACATATCTTGAGCTAATAATTACACCAATCACACTTTTAATGAGCTAAATAGAAGTATTGTATACTGAAAACGTTCCTGCCAGGGAAAAACTTCTCGGCAGGAACATTTTGAGTTGTTGTCCTATTATTTTCTTTAAGAATTAAAGCATGTAGAAGAAATTTCAGAAATCTTAATATAGTAGTCCAAAGAGGAATAAAAATTGCGACTATGAAAGCAACAGTTTATTTCATACTTGTCAATACCTTTCCCAAAATCAAATTAAACTCTGTCGGTTTTTCTATCATTGGGAAATGCCCTGTTGCTGCGATAGTTTTAACTTGGAAACTACTTTTACAATGATTACTAAGTCCGATTTCGTTTGTTGGAAAAGAGTCTCCGTTAATTAAGTATAACTTATAATTTAGCTGTTCTAATCTTTGTGCATCGAGGTATGAGTATTGCATTTGGGTCATGATTGTTTTATACCCAATAACAGAATCGCTATTTGCAAAATCAGCTTTGACTCTGTCTTTTACTTCCTTAGAAGTTGTTGGGTGAAAAAGCATTATATCTGCATATACAGGTGCCGAATTTTTAAAATCCGTTTCAAGCAATGGTAAGAAGTCGTTCAATTGTTTCATTTGTTCCGGTGTAAATACAACGTCAATAGATTTGAAATTGTCAACACCTACAATGCCTGTTATTTTGGGATTATTGGTTAATGCTAATTGTAACATTATTTCGCCTGCCATTGAATGTCCGATGATTACAACATTATTAAGTTTCATTGTGTCAATAAATGCTGTTACATCATTGGCATATTCTTCAATTGCCCAGTTGGTTCTATCTGCTTTTGATTTACCAAAACCGGGTAAGTCAATTGCGTATACATTGTAATTTCTAGAAAAATAATCTACTTGATTTTTCCAATAAGTTCCGTTAATGCACCATCCATGTAAAAAGAGAAGTGTTGTGTCGCCTTGTCCTTGTTGGAAATAATTGATTTCAACTTTTTCTTCCCTGATTGTGATTTGTTTTGCTGTCATACTTTTTTGTGCTTGTGCCTCGCTTACACTTCCTGAAAGAGAAGCAATGACGATTAATAAAATTGCCTTTTTATTCATTCTCGTTTGAATTTGAAGTAAAGATAAAATGAACATTTGACAACCCTATGTCAGTAGTGTATAAAATAATTTCTGAACGTTCTTTAAAATAGGTGCATATGGTAAATGAGAGTCGTGTAAAATGATTTTTAATTTGTATCAAGGGATCAAAGTATCTTAATCTTTTACACAACGAACAGAAAACCCAAATTCCTTGACATAGTAACTCCCTCCTTCGCTAAAATTTACACCCTGGCGCCAAGCGCTATCTGTATCACCTTCTGTAGTACTCCACCATCCACCGGAGAATTGAAGTCCGTAAAATGAACCATCGTCTCGCCGGATGCCTCCTGGAGAGACTGGAAAGACAGTTGCATTTGTTTCTCCTAAGTATGTCGTTAACTCAGTCCATTCATCTTTACTTGGTAAATGCCAGCCCGTAGGACAAGCTGCTTTGGCTGCCTCCCAATTGTATAAAACACCATAAGTGCCATAATTAACTGATGCTTTGGCATCAACTAAATTTGTCCCTTCATAATTATAGACATAATAATTAGCCGTAGTTCTCGAACCAGTGGCAGGGAGATCTACGCTCGGCAAAAACTGTAAGTTCTCGGCCAACCACACTTTAGCACCTATGCTTACTGTTTTGTATACATAAGCATCGCGTGAGTCGGTAAAAGAACCTTCTACATTTTTACTATTATCATCTTCCTCCTTTTCGCAACTACTTGCAAAAAAAATGAACATTCCCATAAATATCAAAGGCAAACTCAAGAAGGGTGTTTTGATTTTCATTCTTATTTATTTAAAAATTAATACTCATTTTATTTATCGTTATTTCAATTTTTCAATTATATCGTCAGAATTGCAATGATCCATTGTCTGTTTTTGTTAAATTGTCTATAATTGTTGACGGTTCTTGCTTTTTATGTCTTTTTGACTCCATGCATCTTTAACAACTTGATTCTTTGCAAAGAATTTTGAACTTATTTTTTTGTTCCAAATCCCTTAAAAAATGTATAACTAAAAACTCCATCAGATTCTGCTGTCCGATATAAATCCTTTATTCCTTTCTCAAATGTCAAACTATCAACAAAGCCCTGCTGTATTGCCTTTTCACCAATCCCTTCAATCATGGCTGTAAATGTATTTTTTATAAATCCTTCGACAAGTTGAGGCCTGCTTGCATCGACATAAACCATTCGTGGTGAAACTGTAATATCAGAAAGTTCAATTGATTTAAACAAAGGATATAGCTCTCTCCCTATATTTGAATTGCCTCCGCTTTGTTTTTGAAGTTGAATCTGGCAATTTATCGCCGAGTAAGCATATTTACTATCAGGATAAAAAAAGGTTGAGCCATGGTCCCCCTCAATAGCAACCATAGTTCCTCCTTTTTTTAACACTCTTTTTAATTCATTGAGTGCTTGTATCGGATTGTGAAGATGTTCCAACACAAAGCAAATAATCACACTATCGAAAGTCTCGTCTTTAAATGGTAAATTATATATATCTGCTTGTTTTATATCAACATTATTAATACCTAAAGATTTTATCATTCCCTTAGCCTCTCTAATTGAATCTTCCGATAAATCAACCGATATAAAATTTGAATCAGGATTTTTAGTTGCTATTATTTTTGTTTGGGCTCCGACTCCACAGCCAGCCTCAAGAACTAAGCTATCTTTAGGAAATATTGAATCATTATGAATAATGTCATCTAATGTAGCAGCTTGGTCATTAAGCCTCAAAGCCTCTCTTTCTGAATATCCATGTACATATTTGGTGCTTCCCATATTAGTTTTTTATCGAATTTATCAATTCATTATTAATTTATAATCATCTTAACGAAGCTTAACGGTGCGAGAGGGTGTCTTAAAATACAACCTAACATTCTAGCGTTATATCCCCAATAAACTGCGGTGAATCAAGTGAACAATATAATAAATTTTTCATTAACATTCTAAAATTCAATAAAAATTGTGAATAAAATATAGTTGGACTTCTCCGCCGCTTCCTTAAGCATCAACAGCAAAATTTTTGTCTTTCACCTATATAAAAAGGGGGGCATACTTAATAGTAAGTATGCCCCCCTTTCAATTTCATAATATTATCTGAATTATAAACTAAGCAAAATTCATCATGAAAATTATTTAAGAACTATTCGCTTGGCTAAATGGAATTGTTTATTATCAACCTTTATGAAATAAACTCCCCGCCTATAGCTTGACAAATCAATAATTACATTAGAATCGTCGGCTTTTTCAGAATGTACCATTCGGCCCGAAACATCGGTCACGTTAAGTTCAGCGCCCTCGGTTATTCCAGAAATATGTAATAGGCCCTTTGTAGGATTTGGATAAACAGACATCTTCAGTTCTTCGATATCCTCAGTCCCCGTTTGAAGAATGAAATTGGCCACAAGGCTGCAACTTTCGTCAATGGTAAAAGCATAGGCAGGATCAACTGAGACAACTACGCCTCCTTGGTTCCAACTCACAAATTTGTATCCATTGGCTGCTGTTGCTGTTATTCTAACTGAACTCTCTGGTTCAAATTCTCCGCCACCAGTTACAGTACCTGCCTCAGTAGGTGATGCCGAAACTACGAGTGTATACATTGAAGGAAGAATTTGCTCAAAATTAGCCACCAAACTGCGGTTTTCTTCTGCAGTAAAAGTGTAAGATTTGCTTGTTGAAACGACAACGCCATTTTCAGTCCAGCTAACAAATGTATAATTGCTGTTTTCATTCGCATTAACGGTGACGCTTTGTCCATAGGCAAATTGTTTGCTGGAATAATTGGTAACACCCCCGGAAGATGGGTTTGAAGTGAGTGTGATTGTGAACTTTTTGGCTTCGAAATTAGCTACCAACTCACGGTCTTTAACAATAGTGAATGTGTAACTTTCAGAACTTGAAACCTCTGTTC
>CAYMTR010000057.1:0-16953 GCA_964393405.1 uncultured Prolixibacteraceae bacterium | reverse complement strand
AAATCAATATCTTTATCCTATTAAACCTGTATCGGTTTTTTAGGACTAGTCAAATTATTTTAGCCCACCGGGAAACCATTTGTCAAATATCTCATCATATGTGCCATCTTGTTTTAATTCTTCAAAGGCAGATATCCATGCATTCACAACAGAAGAAGGAGTATTCTTTGACAAAGTAATATAGAAGTCTGACGACATAACTGCAAAAGCAGGACTCACATCATTATAATTAAACCCAATTTCTAAAAGGATATCTGGTAAAGTGATATCAGTACAAACAAATGCATCTATCTTCCCGTCAAGCAAATCTTTTACCAATACTTCAGGTGTGCTTTCATACACCAAATTATTAAAGCCTTCCTTTTCAAGATATTGAGTAGAGAACCAAGAATTTACAACACCAATCTTGCTTAATTTCTTGGCATCATCCAATGTATTCAAAACAATCACTGACCCTGATTTTGTGTATATCCAAGTAGTATTCTTGCCTATCGGGCCTACCCATTGAAAAAGATTTTCACGATTTTCTGTCCTATCCATTGTAAACAGACAAAAATTAGGGTTATTCAATGCCAGTTGGTAACCATTGCTCCATGACGACAACTTTATTTCATTGAATGTCCCGTTTCTCTTCATAATCTCTTTGAGAACATCAGTGCCAAAACCTGTGACCTCTCCGTTTAAATCCCTATAGGTCAAAGGAGGATACTGCTCAGTATAAATTTGCATTATGTCAGGGTAGTCTGATGTATGTAGATATTTCTCAGTGAGCTCTTTAAGTTTGCCGTACTTTTTCGCCAAATCTAATATTGTCTGAAAATCTGCAACGGCATCGTCAGATACATTTTTGTTAAATGCAAAATATATAAGTTCTGTTTTTAATGTATAAACAGAATTCACTGCATATATTGATTTACCAAGAGTCTCAAGTGCAGATTCAGTAGTAAACTTATCTGAAGGGAACAAGTCGATATCTCCATTTAAAAGTTTTTCAATGCAATCATTTACATCAGTACAATAAACAAGATTTGTAAACCCTTCTTCAACAAGAAATTGCTCCATTGCATATTCAGCCATTACTCCAATCTTATTTACAGATTTAGCTTCTTCCAATGAATTTACAGTAATGGGATTTTGTGATAAAGCATAAAAATTCCAGTCCAAAGAAGCATAAGGTCCTACCCATTTAAACTTGTCCCTCCTTACAGTGTTCAGCACTGTTGAAAACAAAACCCCATTATCAGTATTCAAGGCCTCATCATAACCTTCATCCCAAGGAAGAAATTCAATTTCACATTCAAGGTTGAGTTCATTACAGATGTGCTTCAGCAAATCAGGCCCTATACCTATAGCAACATCATTTTCAGAATAATTAAATGGCTTATATTCTTCTGAAATATAACGGAGTTTATACTTGTTTCTTATTTCTTCTCTTTTCTCACACGCAGAAAAAAGGAATGCCATTGACATTAATATGGCCGACAGGATAAATAATTTATATCTCATAGTGTTTACTTTCTGGTTATGGATGTTCTAAAATTACAAAAAGAGTTCTTATAAAAACCCTCGTTACACTAATTTTCATATTCCTATTTTATGATAACCTTTTCAACAAAATATTCCCCGTGGAAATTGGTAATTAGCATAACATAAATTCCTCTTATATCTATTTTTATCTTATTGTTGGCATCATTCATTTTTCCATTGAAAATATGCTGACCAGCATAATTGCATACAGTTACTTTATAATCTTCATCACTCAAGCCCTCAACAACAATATTGTTCTCAAAACTATAAATCTTAAAATTGCTACTCCTATTTATTTTAACATTATCAACCAGAGGCTCTTCTTTTATTTTCTTTGTAGTAAATTTTACCTGCTCACCGTATGATACTCCTGCAAGGTTTTTAGCAAAAGCTCTCACATAGTATGTTGTACTATCCTTTAATCCTGTTATTAAAACTTCAAAGGGGTCTTCACCATTTTCAACTGTTAAAACAAAATCAAGGAGTGTAGGCATTGTGTCTAAACTGTAACATATACCCTTTTCAATTACTTCTGATCCACCATCTGAAAATATCTCACCTCCTGTCATTGCTGAGTCAGTAACTATTTCAAAAGCTTCTAATGTTGAGATGATTATATTGGTAACAAAATCATCTTCAGGAAACTGCCAATCAAAATAGGGATAACCGTTATTGCGATTATCATTAATATTCCAAATATCAAGGCATAGAGTATCTGCATTACCCTTAAAATCCCATTCCTGATTAATATACTCAGGTCTGTATTTCATTTCCTTTGCAGCTATACCGATACCTCCACTACTTGCTATTTGCATTGATGTCTCTTTATCCCAGAAAGAATTCTGCACATAAGCATTATTTGAACCTGCCAGTCCGCCAGTATTTGTAATCCCCTCTACCCTACCGTTGCTGAAGCTTTTGTCAATAACCGACTCTTTATTATTGCTTCCTACAAGTCCTCCGATATTATCTGAACCTGATACATTGACAAGGCTATAGCAATTTTCAATTTTTGATGTATAATTTCTTCCAACAAGTCCTCCGACATTTGAAGTGCCTTTTATGTTTCCTGAAGTAAAACACATTCTGATTGAAGAATTATAATTGTTGCCTGAAATACCTCCTATTCCATAATTACCATTGAAATCTAAATCATTCAATCCTAAGTTTTTTATTGTCGCATTGTTTGTCCATCCAAACAAACCCAGATAGCTGCTTTCGGGGCGATTAATATATAATCCGTTGATTATATGCCCTCCCCCATTGTAAGTTCCTGAAAACTTATCTATTGAATTCCCAACTGAAATCCATCCTTCACCTTTATTCCATCCTGAAGTCTCTGTCGCATCAATATCAGAAGTCTGGATAAATATTTTATTCCATAAAGCTGTATTTTCAGACAGTGCTTTCAAATCACCAATAGTTGCAATTTCATAAGGAATTTCATCTGTTCCTGAGCCATCTAACAGCTTGGTCGTGAAACTAATCTGATCACCGTATGAAATACCGGCAACATTAACGGCATATGCCCTCATGTAATAAGTTGTATTCCTTTCAAGTCTATAGAAGAACGATATATAAGAACCTGTACCATTGCCATCTGAAGTAATAGTATCGTCGATTGAAGGCATGATTGATCTGCTCAGACAAATTCCTCTTTCAGTGATTTCAGCTCCTCCGTCAGAAGTTATTTCTCCTCCCGAAATTGCAGTTGAAATAGTTATACTATCGGCAGGAATTGTTGACAAATAAGCCATTGTTGGATCGGAATCATACTGCCAGTTTAAATACGGAAGACCGTTATTTCTACCATTACCAATATTCCATATTTCATCTGTTCCTTTAACTGTTTCGCCTTTAAAATCCCAATCGAAACCAAGGAATACAGACCTTAACTGCATCTCTTCTTCGCTCTTTTCAATTCCAACTTTACTCGTTACCAGACCATTTACCTGAGCACTCCAGAAAGAAGCTACAACATTCGAAGTGTTGTTACCCATGAATCCCCCCACACCTGTGGTACCGCTTACTGTACCAACACTATAGCAGTATTCAGTTATTGTTTTGCTGAAGTTTGAGCCAATTAATCCACCTACTTGATTACGACCTGTTGAGCTGCCAATACTATAACAATTACTGACCGAAGAGTAGTTATAATTCATCCCAAGAAGAATGCCAACATAATCATTTCCGCTTGCATTTCCGCTTGCAAAACAATAACTTACATCAGATTCATTGAAACTTGTCAGTCCTGCAACAAAATTAAAGCCCTCAAAATTAAAATCCTCAATTCCCAGATTCTTTATTACAGCTTTGCTTGTCCATCCGAAGAACCCCTGATAATCGCTGTTTGGTCGTGAAATATACAATCCTGACACAACATGACCATTCCCATTATAAACGCCTGAAAACTTCTTTAAAGCATTGCCAATCGGCATCCAGCCGGTGCTATCGTTCCATCCTGAAGTTTCTGAGGCATCGATATTAGCAGTCTGAATAAAATGGTCGTCCCAGAATAAAGTATCAGCAGAAAGATTAATCAAATCGTTGATATCTGAAATTACATACGGATCTGTCAATGTGCCTGAACCGTCAAGCTTAAGAGTATTTAAAGAAATTTGTCTGCTGTAGGAAATACCTGCGCTGTTTTTGGCATAAGCCCTGACGAAATAAAGCGTATTATTTTTCAGTACCGATACTAAAACTCCTGTTGTATCAGCTGCATTTTTGTTTGAAGAAAAAGAATCATTAACCGTGGGAAATGGCGAAGTACTCCAGCACACACCTTTTTCATTGACAACAGTACCTCCATCATAAAAAATTTCACAACCCGAAACTGCTGTTTTTGCAGTTATACTATCAATATCAAATACGTCAATGTAAGCATAGCACATATCATAAGGAAACTCCCAATCGAGGTAAGGATATCCATCGTTTCTATCATTGCCAATATTCCAAATATCGTCGGAACCATTTTCAGTCTCACATTTAAAGTCCCATCCTGAATTTAAAAAAGGCAATCTCGATTTCATTTCAGCACTTGAAAGCCCTATTCCTCCGTCGCTCGTTTTTTTTCCTGAGGACTCAGTATCCCAAAGACAGTTAATGGGATCATAAACACTGTAATCCTGACCAATAAGTCCACCGAAGAAAGAACCAAATCCTGAAACCGCACCTGTACTATAGCAGTTTTCAACAGCTGCTTCTCCGTAGCTGTAACCTATCAAACCGCCAACCTGGCGTGTACCTTCTACATTACACCTGCTATATGAGTTTGCCAATTCTGATACATTGTCGTTTCGTCCAACAAGTCCTCCAACATTTAAAATACCACTTACAGAACCTGTTGAAAAACAATTCTTAATAACTGATTGATTAAGCGCAACCAGTCCCCCAACTATATTTTTCCCTTTGATATTAACATTGATCGTACCCAGATTTTGAATTACCGCCTTATCTGTATATCCAAACAATCCAACAAAATTCGCGTCAGGTCTTGAAATAAAAATATTCTTAACAACATGTCCCCCACCATCATAAGTACCTGTAAATATTGAAATACCGTTACCGATTGTAGCCATCCCAGCCCCGTTATTCCATGATGATGTTTCAGAAGCATCAATATCTGAGGTCTGTAAATAATCAAAATTCCATAGGGTGCTGTTTTCAGAAAGATATCTTAATTCGTTCAGACTCCCAATCTGAAATGGATCAGTAATAGTACCTGAACCGTTAAAGGGAATCAACAACTGAGATTTAACCAAAACCGAGGCACTCAAACAAACTAAAAAGAGAATAATTTTTTTCATATGTTTTCAAAAAGTCAAAAATAATAAACTGCTATCATGCATCACAAAAAATATCTTTAAAAATGATATCGATTTATATAATTTGTTGATGCCTACCAAATAGGCAGCAGATTACTAATAAATAACAATGAAAACTATTTGTTGTCTGAATCCTAAAATCTTTATTCTACCTTAATTATCCTCTCAAATGCAAGTTTTGAACTAATGATTGCCATTGGAAGTCCTGCCCCTGGTATTGTTGATGCTCCGACGTAAAAGACATTCTTAAACTTCTCATCAAAGTTGGTAGGTCGAAAGGCGCCTATCTGCCACATGGTGTGCGATAAACCAAGTCCGCTACCTTTGTAGAGGTTGAACTGTTCCTCCCAGTCTTCAGGTGTGTAAACAGTCTTTGAGATAATTTCAGGCGTTATATCTGTGCCGATTCTTTTTGAAAAATCATCAATAATACTTTGAACTATAACATCTTTATCGTCCCAATTAGTTTTGTATATCAAGTTAGGCACCGGACAAACAAAAAACAGTCCTTCGCAACCCTCGGGTGCACAATCTGGATTATGTTTTGAAATAACATTCACATAGTAATAAGGCTTCTGAAGCGTGTCGGCACTGACAAGTATCTTGTTTGCATAGTCCTCATAGTTTGTTCCCAGAAAATAGTTGTGATGGTTTACCTGCGGCAATTTAGTCTTCAAACCAAGATAAAATGTAAGATACCCCATTGTCCAGTTCATTTTACTGAGCCGTTTGTCAGAATATTTTTTTCTCTTGAAGACTGAGTTACGAAATACAGCAGCATCGGCATTAACGAGGACAATGTCTGCAGTCCACTTCTTTCCCTCCTTGTCAACAACATATTCGATTTTATCATTATTAGCAACGTAATCAACAACTTCTGTATTGTAAGTTATTTTAACGTTTTCCTTTTCAAGCTCGTTTAAAATGCCCTCAACAATCTTATACATACCGCCTTCAACATTATAATATCCATCATGCATAAACTCTGTATAAGAAAGCAAGGTATAGATAGCCATAGTATCAAAAGGAGTGCGACCAAGGAAGAAAGCAACCAGAGAGATTATCTGACGGGCTTCTTTTGAATTAAAATGAAGTTTAACCTGCTTCCAGAAGCTCCTTAGCAATACAGGTACATGTCCGGGATTAACCTTCGAAAGGGTAACAAAATATGCAAGTTTAGACTCGAAATTGTTTTTAATAACAATATCGACAGTATCGTTAAAAATCTTGCCCGACTTATCAAGATATTTATTTAGCCTTTCCTTAAAATCAGGTTCCTCATCTTTAAACTGCTCAGCAAGTTTATCAGGATCTTTATAAAGATGGAAAGTCTTCGGACTATTAGAAAAATTCACCGAATAGAGAGGGTCGAGTTCTACAAACTTGAATGGAACATCGATATTACATTCTCTAGCGAAAAGTTTAAATTCATACGACATGCTAAAGAAACTCGGACCTGTGTCAAAGGTAAAACCATCTTTTTTAATTTGATTAAGCCTTCCTCCGGCCTTGCTGTTCTTTTCGATGATTTCAACCTTATAACCTTTTTTTGCAAGACGCAAAGCAGTAGCAATACCACCAAGTCCGGCACCCACGACCAATACATTCTTATTCATTTTTCTTTAATTTTTTTAAAAATTCAGGATAAAGCTCATTTTTCACCCAAAATAACTCAGGTTCAAATTTTAGTATCTTTTCAAAATAGAATTTAGCATTTTCGTTGTCTCCAATCTCGGTATATGCCTCTGCAATAGTAATCAAAATGCCCAAATAGTTCCAGTCATCTTTATATTTTACAGTATCAGCTTCCATCATTTTTGCTGCCTTTGTATAATATTCGATAGCCTCCTTTTTCGAACCTCCGAATATAACAGGCATGTAATACCTTATGTGTCCAAAGAGAATAAAACCAAAAGGATTTTCACTATCAAGCTTCATCGCTTCCCTGGCACAATGTATACTCCTAGGTCCAATAATTGGGGCCTGATAAGGATGAAACCCAATAGCATAACCATAAAAAGCTGCCTTATAAGCATTTATCATTGAAGGCTGGTATTTTTTATCATCAAGTATTTTAATTAATTCCTTCCCCTTTTTGTAATATTTCTTTGCCTGATCCATATCGTTATTGCCAATACAATAAGCAATGTAACCGTACTGAAAATCAAGAAGCTCAATTAAAAACCGATCCGACTTATCATTTTGCTTTTCCATCAAGTCGATAGTCCTCTTCCACTTCACCATATCACCGTCCCTAAACGATTCATATATCGCCCTTTTTTCACTAGCTATTGATGCTAAAACTGAAAACAATAAAATTAAAATCAGTGTAATCTTCGTCCTTTCCATTCAAAATTTTTTCTTGATTTATTGACAATAGCTTTATAAATAAACATTCCCAGCGACAAGTGCTGAGGAACCAAATATATTAGATTTTGAATAATATTTTGCCGACATGCTAAAGAAATAAAGACCCTAGTTAATATAATAATCAAAATATAAATAAAGAAAATCCACAAGGGTAAAAACAACAGAACAGCTATAAAACCAAGGCTTGTTATTAGCCAAAATAGAATTGCCATTACAATTGAGTTCCCAAAAAAGTTTACCACATTTCTCGAAAAACCGTTTACTGCTTCATTATATCCTTGGTACATACGGCATTCTATATCTCTGATACCTGTTATGCAAGCAATTTTAATCTTCTTGCGTTTAAAGAACCTGGCAATTTCTATATCCTCAACCTTATTGGCCTTAAATCGCTCATGAGGAAGTCTATCGAAATACTTCTGCCTATTGAATAACATATACTGCCCGTTTGCAGCTGCATGTGCCGAAAACCACGATTTACGAACGAAAATAAGTGGCAGCAGCGACAAAAGAATGTAAGTCATATTTGGAACTGTCATCTTCTCCCCTTTTGTTAGCATAATCTGAACCGGGAAAACAGACAGAAGCCCAAGCTTAAACCTTCTGGCAGTTGCAACTGTATTTAAAATTGCATCGCCTTTAATTCTCACATCGGCATCGATAAACAAGAGGTATTCGCCTGTTGAATATCCTGCCAGACTATGGCATGCGAAGTTCTTACCAAGCCAACCTTCAGGAAGTCCAGGTGAATCAACAAGATAGAATCGGGAATCTTCATCAACAAATCTCTTAACAATCTCGCCTGTCCTATCAGTTGATTGATCATTAAAAACAATGACTTCAATATTAGAATAGTTCTGGCGTTTAAGGTCGTTCAATAAGTCTGAAATACAATTTTCCTCATTTCGTGCAGGAATAAGTACTGATATTTTTTCATCAACAAACACAGAACCTTTCCCTACAGGCTGGCTGAAAACAACATTAATCAGCGAAACGCCCAACTGAATAATTGCGAATAATAATATAAAAGCTGCAAAATATATCATATTGTTTACTTGTTTTGAAGTTGATTTTCAACACACTGATTAAAGAACGAGACATAAGCTCCTTCAATCGCACTCAAGGAAAAATCAGATGAACTATAACCTTTAACGTTGATAGACAGTGTGGGTTTAGGATTAGAAAAGTAATCGATCATATTTACAAGAAATAGCAACTGAACCTTATCCTGCATTCCATCAACAATTCTTTCGAGTCCCTTTTCAAATTTAATTGATTGATTATATATTGATTCTATCTCCCCCTGCGGAAATATAAGAATGAAATTCTTTTCATCAGAAAGCAAATTTCGAGTATAATTAATAGTCTCAAAAATGCTCTTCGATTTTTTTGATACCGAGTATCCTCCAACATAATTGAAAAAACGCAACTTTTTCAACTGACTTTCGAGCATCATAAAATGAAACTTCCTTTTAAACAATTTTAGGTTTAGGTATTCAACCCAGAAACCATCCCACCAGCTGAAGTGATTTGCCAATGTAATAATTGGAAGGCCATTATCTTTGATATCACTATTTATGACAACCTCGTGAAAATTTCTTCTTATCTTCCAGATGGCATAATTCTGAAAAAAAGGATATAGAAAGAAGTTATGTTTGGCCTTTAAAATCATTGTTTCAGTTCAAAAAATATTAGCAAAGCAATGAAAAATAGAAACTGGCTTAGAAGTACCACCGGGGCAAGTTTATTTTCAGTTTTGACTTTTGCAACCTTCATTATTGCGTTAAAGATCAAAGCCAAAGCAAACCAAGTTATAAAATTTTGCAAAGGAACAATATCGTTTCCCCAATACCACATATCAGTTTTAGGCGCAACTCTTTCAATAACAAAATCATATAAAACCATCGCAACCGAAGAAAAAAGCACGCCAACTATACCCCTTATTTTCAGCATTTCAGCAACAGAGGTAGAAAGATAAACCAGCAGAGCCCAATTCAGTCCAATAATTAGAGGAGTATCATTTATTTTAATTCCAAGCCCATTGCCATAATTATAACTGCCAAATATTTTTCCGGAAGCCACCCCGAACATTTCTATAAGAAAACTTGAAATAAAGACAAATATTAGAATAATCAACAATTTAACATCCTTTTTATCAGGATGATGCAAAACAAGCAAGAAAGTATTAAGTAAAAGGGCGTAAGGTATAAGTTTTACGAACAATGGATAAGTATAAGGAATTACAAATCCCAAAAATCCAACAACATAAAAAATAATTAAGAATTTCCTTACCTCCTTTGGGTCGGAAATAATACCTTTAGATTTTTCAATAATAGATTTCATAAGAGAAAGATTATATCCAATTTAGCCTGTACTTAAGATAAGCTTTCCCGAAAAGTAAAGCCTTTCGTGAATCCCTTATGCGGATACGAGTAGATAAAATCTTGGAGGCAGGTGTATTCTTTATCTTCTTTAAAAGGTTTTTGTAATAAGTATAAGCAACCAGAACCGCCAATTTAGATTTTCCGGGCAGACGTTTGATACCCTTCCGCGCCTCGTTAAAATCGTTCTCTATATCGTTGATAAGCAGCTCCTTTTGCAGTTCATCAAAAGTATCCCTATTGAAATGAGGAAAATAAATACGATGTAAAGTTTCTACATCAGCCTTAAGGTCGCGAAGAAAATTAACCTTCTGAAAGGCAGAGCCAAGCTTCATTGCAGGTAGTTGCAGTTCTTTCCACAGGTTTTCCTTTTCGTGGGCAAAAATCTTAAGGCACATTAGTCCAACAACATCTGCAGAGCCGTAGATATATTGTTTCAGTTCGCTATCATCATTGTAAACTTGTTTTGTAAGATCAGCCTTCATACTTTTAAGAAATGAGTCAACCAGTGATACAGGAATGTCGAAATCCTTAATTGTCTTTACGAAGGAATGAAGCACAGGATTAGTACTAATCCCAATATTAAGAGCCTCATAAAAATCGTTCTCAAAATCTGCTAAAAGTTTTTCCTGATCAGTATCTAAAAAAGTATCTACAATTTCATCAGCCACACGAACAAAGCCGTAGACGTTGTAAATTGCTCTTTTGCTCACAGGCGAAAGAAAACTTACTGCAATAGAAAAAGAAGTGCTGTATTTTAAGGTAATAATTTTACTTGTTTTATAAGAAACATCATCGTAAATGGTCATAAAAATGGCTTTATCATTAGTTATAAGAAATTAACCACAATTTAACGATTTTGTTTAATAAAAATACCCTTTAAATCTTTTCCCCAATTAAAAATTGCATCAAGAAAGAATATTTCTCAGTTTAAATACTGGTCATTTGAGTATCTCTCCAATATTTGAGAGCTACTTTATCCGTACCAAAGCCGTCCTTTCTCCCTTTATTAAGGGAGAAAGGACGAATGTGGTACGAATATGGTACTGTTTTGGAGCCTCTTTATTACTTCTCCAATTATCTTCAAATTCCATGGTAAATAAGAATTCTTTACTATATAGTATCTTTTTTCTATGTATTTTGACTTATATTATACTTTTTGCTATTATCTATTATTATTTAAGTTTATAAATTGATTTTTTTATATATAAATCACTTTAACCCTCATTATTTTATTCTTCTTTTATTAATTTAAAGTAATTATTTCATTCTACCCCTATATTTAATATACTTTGATAAATTTTTTATCTCATATTTGTTCAACATAGTAAAAATAACTTATTACATCAAATATATTGTTTAACCTTAATCCTTATCAGTATGATATCACAAAGCACGACCTACCAGGAGTTACAAAAAGAAGTATTAGAAAGTACTCACCAGTTAGATTTGATATTCAACACTCTTCCTCAATCAATGGCTTTAGTCAATCCCAGCTTTGAAATATTAAGGGTAAATCAAAATTTTTTATCTCTATATGGAGTTAAAAATGAAGACGTTATAGGAATGAAATGCCATTATGCCTGTTTTAAGCGGGAAAATGTATGTGAAGGATGTCTTGTAGAGAGGGCTATTAATAGCAAAAAGACAGAAAAAAAGATAAAATCGTTCCCAAATGGTGAAGTTTGTGAAATGACTGCACGTCCTGTATTGAATGATGCAGGTGAGATAACACATATTTTAGATATCAGGACAAACATAACCGAACTTATTGAAAAAGAAAGGGAATTGCAAAGGATTCAATTTGCTATGGATCAATCGACCGATGAGTTTTGGCTTTTCAACAATAAGTGGGAAATAATATATGTAAGCAATGCTGCATCGAAAAACTTGGGCTACAATATTGGTGAGTTGATGCACATTCCAATGGAAAGAATAAACATGCTGAGCAGGCTGGTAAGTTTAACAGAACTTATGAACCAACTTCGAAAAAAGAAAAACGTCAGGATTGAGTCTATACAGTTTAAAAAAGACGGTAACACATATCCATGCGAAATGAACCTAAGCTATTTTGCCGACGGTGATGAATATATATACGCTGTTGTCAGAGATATAACAAAGCGGAGGCAAAGAGAAAATGCATTGATCGAAACAATGGAAAAAGCTGAGAAAGCTTCGAAGTTAAAGACTTCATTTTTGGCAAACATGAGCCATGAAATCAGGACTCCGCTAAACGCAATCATAGGATTTTCAAGCTTTGTTTTAGAAGAAGACCTTGACTCAGAAACTAAGAAAGAACTAAAGACAGATATTCTGGAGAACAGCAACTATCTTTTGTCTATAATAAGCGATATTATGGAGATTTCCCAAATAGATTCAGGCAACAGGATTGCAGATATCAGCGAATTCAATGTTGCGGGGATGTTGAATACTTTGTATAACGAATATACTATTTTCACTACAGACCAATTACATTTTGACATTAACCTGAATATTCCTGAAAACAAATTATTACTAAGAAGTGACAAAAATATCATTCATAAGATACTTGTCAATTTGCTTAAGAATGCCTTTAAATTCACTTCTAAAGGAATAATTACATTAGGTTGTATTTATGACGACAAAAAGGGGGCGTATCAATTTTCTGTTGAAGACACCGGGAAAGGCATTAAAAAAGAAAATATGTCTGAAATATTTGAACCTTTCAACCAAATAGACCCAATGATAAAAGGAATAGGAATAGGACTTGCAATTTGCAGGGGTCTAGCCGAAATTATTGACACAAAAATTAAAGCAGAAAGTACAATTAATAAAGGGAGTAAATTTTATTTCAACATAAGGACAAGATAAAATATCGATAAAGCAGATCTTTGCCCTTAAACTCAATCTACTGATAAAATTCAGAGTAAGATGTTGAAAGAAGGCAATATGGGGGTTTTGAGTAAATGATAAACACATGAAAGAAAACTCATTTGTTGAAGTAAAATTTAAACAACTAAAATATTTAACTGTTTATATACCTAGTAATCTGTTCGTTAAAATTTATTAACAAAATTTATGATTATTGCATATTTTATTTTTGTTTGAATATACAATTTCGTAAATTGAAGTCGGGTTTCGTAAAGAATTCCACGTAATAAAAAAAATGAACAGACCTAACCTAAAAGAGAAACAATTTGAGCCTATTCCAGAAAAGAAAGCTCAAAAAAACAATTATCTGACGGAAGCCAACGAAAGGCTTAAATTTGTCCTCAAATCTTCTGGCATAGGGGTTTGGGAGTGGAATATTCAGACCGGTTCATTTGAAATAAATGATTGCTGGTTGGAAATAATCGGTTACACCTGCAAAGAGCTAAAGCCTTTTAGCTATGGTGACTTTAAATCGTTTTGTCATCCCGAAGATTTGAAAACATTAGAAGATGCCTTTGAAAATACTCTCAAAAACATTAATAATGAATTTGCCATAGACATACGCTTGAAGCATAAAAGCGGTGAATGGATATGGGTCCACAATACGGGGAAAGTTTTCAAGTACAACGAAGACGGAAAGCCGCTAATATTGCTTGGAATATTAAAGGACGTGTCATTCAGAAAAGTTCACGAAGAGCAATTCAGGGCAATTTTTGAAAACAATGCCACACCAACAGCAATAATAAATTACGACACTACGGTATTGCTTGTAAATGAAGCCTTTTGCAAGATGAGTGCTTATTCAAAAGAAGAAGCTATAGGGAAGAAATGGACAGATTACATCAGTGAAGATGAATATGAAAGGGTTAAGAAAATTAATGAAGAGTCAATCAAAAATATAAGTAATAGTCCAAGCAGCTTTCAATTAAGTTTTATTAAAAAAGACGGTTCCACCAGCTATGGGCTTGTCCATTTATCTAAGATAAAATCGGACAATAAGATGGTGGTTTCATTTCTAGATATTACAAAGCAAAGAATAGCTGAGCTTGCGTTACAGAAAAGCGAGATGAGGCTAAAAAAGGCTCAGGTCGTTGCTCACCTTGGTAATTGGGAACTTGATCTGAAGACTAACAAAATATGGCTTTCGGATGAAGCTGTTAATATTTACGGACTCGAACAAAATAAATTCAAATATCATATTGACGAGCTGCTTGGGTTAATGCTAAAAAAAGACAATCTTCCTCTTGTGCGTTCCTTCAAAGAAATAATAAATTTAAAATATCAGAACACTGAAGGATATCGAATAAAAAGAAGTAATGACGGTGAGATTCGTGAAATTAATTCGATAGCTGATGTTGTATATTCACCTGAAGGAGAGCCGGTAAAAATCATTGGGATAATTCACGATGTAACTGAGCAAAGGAAAATCGTGAGGGCCTTAAGTCAAAGTGAAGAAAAATACAGGCTCATAACTGAAAACGCATCGGACGTAATATGGGTAATGGACTTTAAGGTGAAGAAATTTACATATATGAGTCCTGCAATTGTATCATTAACCGGATTTTCAGTTGAAGAAGCTATGTCTATTGACTTAAAGTCCAAAACTATTAAACCCACTGATAAAAAAATAATTAATCAGTTGGAAAAAGATTATTTGGTCTTTAAGAAAGACAACAAAAACAACTTTTTCATTGATGAAGTACAGCAATTGTGCAAAGATGGAAAGGTAGTATGGATTGAAATATCTTCAAAATTCAAATACAGTAAAGGTGGCAATCTTGAAGTAATTGGAGTTAGCAGAAGTATTGATGAAAGAAAAAAGATGGAAGCTGCTATTCTCCAGAATGCAAGAAGATTAAAGGAATTAATAGCCACAAAAGACAAGTTTTTTTCCATTATTTCGCACGACCTAAGAACACCTATAACTTCGGTTTTAGGAATGGCACAAATGATGTCGGATGAAAAAGCCGGATTCTCAAGAGAAGAATATCTTGAACTTTCAAAATATTTATGCACCTCATCGGCAGCGATACTTGGTTTGCTGGAAAATCTTTTACACTGGTCGAAGCTGCAAATGAACGGAATAAAGTTCTTCCCAGAAACTATTGATGTAAATGATTTTTTTGGCACTTGCGATTACAGCACCATTGAGATGGCCAAAAAGAAAAACATTGAACTCAGCATGTCGTGTCCCCTGGGACTAAAAGTACCTGCAGATGAAAATATGCTACATTCGGTGCTTCGCAACTTGGTGACCAATGCTATAAAATTCACCAGAAGGGGCGGAAAGGTTAAGATTACAGCAAGTCAACCTGATGAAAACACTGTAATGTTTTCGGTCGAGGACAATGGCATTGGCATTGAAAAAGATAGGATGGAAAAGTTGTTCAGGATAGATTCCAATGTATCGAGACCAGGCACTGATGATGAGCCAAGCACAGGGTTGGGTTTAATACTGAGCAAGGAGTTTGTAGAAAAGCACGGAGGAAAAATATGGGTGGAAAGCAAGGAGGATATTGGGACAACGTTTTATTTTACTATTCCGGAGAAAAGTGGGGAGTTGCACATTAATTAGAAAAAAAGTTCTATAGTTTTACTCTACCATATAAACATTGGCCTTAATTTTCAGCCATTTGTTTTTCCATTCTTTAGATACAACCCTGCAAAAGAATAATTTACCTGCATCCATCAGGCGGGAGCATACCAGATTCATTTCAGCAGGCACAAAGCCAATTCGGACATTGTCGCAATAAATGGCTATGGCAAACTTATCGTAATTATTGTTGGGTTCCCTTTTCATGGTAAGTACCTTTTCGGCAACAATTAAGCTTTCAACGATTTCAATATCTTCGCAGTAGGTTGTACCGGCGATAACAATTTCCAATAAAAAGATTTCCTGTCTAAAGGGTTCCAACCCGGTTCCTTTTCCACTTATAAGTGCCAGTAGTCCTGGAGTTACAGGCAGTATTGATTCATTCATCGGTCATTATGCTTATGATGTTTTTATACTTTTCAATTTCTTCTTCGCAGGATTTGATCTGAGCTTGTATTCCATCTTGTTTTTGAACAATGGATTCCTCATCAAAGATCAAGTCTTTAACATTGAAAGGAAAGCTTTGATTTAAAAGGTCTATTTTGTCTTTTAAAACTTGAATATTTTTTTCTAAGTGAGTGATTCTCTCTCTTTTATCTATAGAGGATAAATTCAATAATTTTTCTTTATCGGGTTCATCAAGATAAAGAAGAATATTTTGCAGTTCGTCCAAACGCTGAAGGTCGTAGGCGGCTTTTACCCTGATAAACAAATCTTTTTCCTCTTCAGATTGGTCTGGATTAAGATCAGGATGCAGCCTTTTGCACAGTAGACGGAAAATCTCTTTAAGTTTAGCAGTATCTTCTTCAGAAATGAGATGGGAAAGCACCTTTTTTGCTTGATCCAGAGCAGCCGACTGAGCTTTAATCTGCTCATAGTAGTTTTGCATCTGAATACTAATAAAATCATCTATTGCTGCTAAATCGGGATGTTCGTTTCGGTTAATGGCAGCCTGTATTAAATTCATTTTCATTTTGAGGCTGGCTGCTTCAGCTTGTTTAATCAGTAGTTCAAGTTGCAGATTGCCTAATTTTTCAAGGTAGATCGAAGTAAGAATATCCGATTCATTTTCGACCATATCTTTATGGCGGGTAAAAAGGTCGACGAATTCCAGGTGTAGTTGCTCCAATTTGGAGGTCAGCTCTTGGTTTTCGAGAGTTGTAGAAGGAAGGCTGTTGTTCATGGTAGATTGGGTCAATTCATTTTAAAACTTGGGGTCTTTTATGTTCTTAAATTTTAAAAACAGATATTGAAGCTGTTTGGTTATTTCACAGCACCAAATTAATAAATAATTCTCAGGAGAAGAAATATGAAAATGAAAGATTTGAAGTGATCCTAGCGGGAT
>CAYMTR010000056.1:0-18082 GCA_964393405.1 uncultured Prolixibacteraceae bacterium | reverse complement strand
GCAGTTCCTGATGCAGGAGGATATCCCGGAGGTCCTTATTATAAGATAGTTATTGAAGGAACTGACAGGGCATTGGCAGCAACAGCAGAAGCTGAATTAATTACAGTACCTGCATTTACCGGCGCACCTGAACAATTGTGGCGAATCGATCAGTTGATTGACGGGACATACAGAATCATGCCCAAGGTAGTTCCTAATTCAAAGGAGAAGTTAGCCCTAGTATCTTCCGGTGACAGCACACCTACACTTGCAAAATTTGATATGAACAGTGATAATTCCAAATGGAATTTTAAGACACACTAAATAAAAATCTTATACACTTTAAGAAAGACGTAATTTTAATTAATTGCGTCTTTTTTTTTTCATGACCACGAAAATGTTGGGAAAAAGCTTTCAAAGAAATGGCTGTAAATGGTGATGATAGTTTGTTAATAAGTGATATTTTTGTTTCAATTAGCCATTGATGGCAAATTGTTGAGTGAAGTAGTAAAGCACAGTTAAGACAGACTGGTGGTTATGAGCTTGCGAGATAACTGTTGGAATAGATAAAAAAAGAAAGCAATGGAAAATAAAATTGAGATATTTAAAAGCAAGGACGATCAGGTTGAATTACAGGTTCAAATAGATGCTGAAACGGTTTGGTTAACCCATAAACAAATGGAGTCATTGTTTCAAACCACTAAGCAGAATATAAGTTTGCATATCAATAATGTTTTGCAGAAAAAGAATTGGTTAAAAAATCAACTGTCCAGGAATCCTTGACAGTTCAGATTGAAGGTGAAAGGCAGGTAAAGAGAAATTTACAATATTTCAATCTTGATGTCATAATCTCAGTTGGTTACCGTGTAAAATCGCAACGAGGTACACAGTTTCGCCAGTGGGCTACCCAGCGCCTCAAGGACTATCTTGTTCAGGGCTACGCCATCAATGAAAAGAGATTAGCTCAAAAACATCAAGAAGTGGAGTATCCCAAAATTTCAGTCTGACGTATTTGCCAAACCAAAAGATGAAAGTTTCAATAGTTCTATCAATCAGATAGGACAGAGTTTCGGAGGGGAAGAGCTTTACCCCACAATTGAAGAAAAGGCGGCTAACCTGCTGTATTTTATAACTAAAACCATTCATTTGTTGATGGTAAAAAGAGAATAGCAGCCGCTTGTTTCCTCTATTTCATGCAAAAAAACAATGCACTACTTAAACCCGATGGTTCGCCAATCATAAAAAATGCTACATTAGCAGCTCTAACTCTTTTTATAGCCACAAGCAAAACCGGAGAGGCTGAAATAGTAAAACAGTTAGCTATTAGCATACTTAATAGGAGTAAATAATGAGTAGACTACCTGAAATACCAATTAACAGGTTTCAATTAGCCATTTTGCTCAATGATGAGGAAAAGCAAGGTTACAAATATTTGCTAAATGAAGGAGTGATTTGTATGAATTGTGGAGGCATTGCTAAAAAAGGTATTGTAGTTGAAGAAATATTCCTTACCAGTTTAAACGATATTATGGTTAAAGGCATTTGTAAGGTTTGTAACGGCAAAGTAGCGCGCATAATGGAATTTGGGGAGGATAAAGCATTTTACGAAAAGGCAAATAATTTTAGAAAGGCAATAGGTAATTAGAGAAACAATCTACTATTTCTTTATTAATTAAATTTTTATATCTTTATTTTGATAAATAAAAAAGATTAAATTTAATTATGAAGAAGATTTCAATACTGCTTATTTTATTGCCTCATCTATTGTTTTCTCAGCAAAATTTGAACTTTAAGGTTGATAAAAGCAAAAGTTGTTTTACAATCGTTGGCTCTACTGAGCAGGTTTCTATTGTATATGATACTTCTGAAAATATATTAGTTAAGAAAGCTGCTGTATTTTTTGCTGATGATATAGAAAGAGTTTCGGGAAAAAGACTTCTGGTTTCCGATATTAATAATTATCGGGAAGGGAATATTATAATTGTTGCAACTGTTGGGAATAACCGCTTAATTGAAAGATTAGTTGCCGATAAAAAATTAAATATTGAAAACCTTAAAGGTAAGTGGGAACGTTTTATTATTCAAACAATAGACAAGCCCTTTCCGGGGGTGAAGAAAGCACTAGTAATTGTTGGTAGCGACCGACGCGGAGCTGCTTACGGGGTGTTTACACTTTCAGAAAAAATGGGCGTGTCTCCCTGGTATTGGTGGGCAGATGTTCCAGTTAAAAAAAGCCAAGAAATACATCTTGAAAATTGTAATTATGTTTCGAAGAGTCCTGCAGTAAAATATCGGGGAATATTTATCAATGATGAATCGCCGGCATTCAGGAATTGGGCAAAAGAGAAATTCGGGGGCATAAACCATATGTGTTACGAAAAAATATTCGAACTGCTATTACGTAATAAAGCTAATTTTCTATGGCCCTCGATGTGGCTTCCTACAATGTTTAATGTCGATGATCCTTTAAATCCTGCTTCAGCCGATGAATATGGTATTGTTATGTCTACAAGTCATCATGAACCTATGATGCGGGCACATAATGAGTGGTCGGTGTTTAATGGAGGAGCCTGGGATTATAAAACCAATAAAGAAAAGTTGCATGAGTTCTGGCGCGGAGGAATTGAGAGAATGGGAAACTATGAAAGTATAGTTACAGTTGGAATGCGGGGTGATGGCGATGAAGGTATGTCGGAGGAAACAGCTGTTGATATTTTGAAGACTATTATAAAAGATCAGCGTGAAATTATTAGCGATGTTACCAGGAAACCTGCTGAAAAGACTCCTCAGGTTTGGGCTATTTACAAAGAAGTTCAGGATTATTACGATAAAGGATTACGGGTAGAAGATGATATCACCGTTCTGTTTAGTGACGATAATTGGGGAAATATACGTTATCTTCCCAAAAAAGAAGACCTTGTGCGATCAGGGGGTTTTGGTATGTATTATCACTTCGATTATGTTGGTGCCCCAGTATCTTACAGGTGGTTGAATGTAACTCAAATTGAACGTGTTTGGGAACAAATGAAGCTGACCTATGAACATGGAGTTAAAAATATCTGGATAGCTAATGTTGGAGACATCAAACCCATGGAATTCCCAATAAGTTTTTTTATGGATTATGCTTGGGATCCCGATGCAATTCAAGCAGAAGACTTGCCAATTTACTACTTGAATTGGACCAAACAACAACTTGGGGATTATTATACAACTGATATAGCCCGATTGTTGTCTCTGTATACAAAATACAATGCTAGGCGCACACCCGAAATGTTGACTCCCGATACCTATAGTGTTGAAAACTACCGTGAAGCAGACAGAGTTGTTGAGGAATATAAGGCATTGGCCGAAGAGGTCAAAGAAATCTATAATAAGCTTCCTGAAGCTTATAAGTCTGCTTTTTATCAATTAGTGCTTTCTCCCATTGAAATGTGTGCCAATATCAATGAGATGTATGTTGCTGCCGGTAAAAACAAATTTTATGGAGAGCACGGAGCAGCATCAGCAAATTTCTATGCCGACAAAGTCAGGGAGCTGTTTAACAAGGATGTTGAGTTAACCAAAAGCTTTCACGAATTGGAAGATGGAAAATGGAATCACATGATGTCGCAAACGCATATAGGTTATACATATTGGGACCATCCGCCATTAAATATGATGCCCGCTGTATCTTATGTACAAGTAAGGAAGCCGGCCGAGTTAGGATATCTTTTGGAATATGGTAGCAGGCCACAGTGGGGGTGGCTCGATGTTGAAGCAGATTGGGCTTTCAGTAAATCGTTACCACAATTTGACAGGGTCAACAATCAAAATTACTATGTTGATATTATAAACAGAGGACAAGAAAAACTTGATTATACAATTAGAGCAAAAGAAAATTGGATAAAACTGTCGAAAGAGCAGGGAACTATTCTATTCGATGAAAAAGTATATGTAAGCATCGATTGGAATTTGGCTCCGAAATCTGATACGATAGGCGAAATCATTATTTCAGGCACTGGAAATGAATATTTAGTTGAGGTGCCATTACGATATATCCTTCCTGAAGTATCGGGTTTTGTTGAAAACAATGGAGTTGTATCTATCGAAGCTGGCCATTTCACTAATAAGATTGATAAAAAAGAGATTCGTTGGACAATAGTTCCCAACATGGGGAGAACGAGTTCATCTGTTATTATTGAGCCTGTAACATCAGAAAGGCAAACTCCCGGTTCTGATTCGCCGCAGCTTGAATATGAATTCACCGTTTTTGATAAAGGAGAATTGTCTGTCGAAGCTTTTCTTTCGCCAACTCAGGATTACAAAAAGCATGATGGATTAAAATATGCTATTGCAATTGATGACGAGATACCGCAGATAATAAATATAAACGAAGGGGAGGATAAACCCGATTATAAATACGCCGAATGGTGGACAAAATCAGTGGGGGATCATATCAAAATAAAGAAATCGAATCACAAGGTTAATGAGCCAGGTAAGCATGTGCTTAGGATATGGATGGTTGACACCGGTATTGCTTTTCAGAAATTTGTAATTAATATGGGTGGTTTAAGACCGAGTTATTTAGGCCCTGAGGAAAGTAAGTTTGTTAAGGCTAAATAGTTAATAATGAATCGATCACCTGAAATATAGATAACCAGATTTCAATTAGCTATTTTGATTGATGATGAGAAAAAACTTGAGATATTATTCTCTATTATTTTACTTATCCAAAACACATCTTACTGAAAGTCCTACAGACTTACCTGTTTTAGTGCTAGTTAATACTGATTGGAAATTAAAAAAGTGTCGAGCAAAAGCATTTGCATTTTCTTCAGTTGAACTCCACCATTGTGCTCTGCTTTCAATGTTGTAATATCCATAGTAGCCCAAGTTAACTCTTCCGCCCCTGGCTCCTGCAGGAGGGCCTGAGAATCCGCTGCTGTTATTTAATTCTGGTTCATAACCTATTTCGCCATATTCCGTATCTTCGTTATTCCATCCCCATATAGTGGCCATCGATTTTGCTATATCGTTTCCGGAACCTAAATAGCCAAAGCCATTTGTTTCTAGATAATCGCTCAGAATAGTCCACTCTTCGTCAGAAGGAACATGCCATCCTGCAGGACATAATTTTTCGGTATTAACAGCATGCCAATTATATAATGCGCCATATTTTTGGCCATAAGTATTATTGTCGTTGTCGTACCAACAATAAGCCGGGGTAGTAAGAGTCTCCCATAGGTAATCATCTGTTTCAATAGTGATTTTGCTTTTATCGTTATAAGTTGTAGTTCTTAAATTTTCGGCCATCCAAAATTGTGTGCCTAATTTAACAACCCTATAAGTATTGTTATCAGTATCCTTACTGTCAAAAAAATCAAAAGCGATAGTTTTACTTTCAGTGGGGACATCAGGAATAGTAGTTGAATAAGCTCCCGAAAAAGCAGTATATTTTAATTGATTATTGGCGTAATACTGCATCTTTTTTTCAACTTTTGCACTCTTAAGTGGAGATGATGAAATATTGTTGTTAGTGAAGTTATATAAATTAATATTTCCCGAACTTACGTTTTCCGAACAGCTAATTATTTTTTCTGTATAATTCCAATCTTGGGAAAATATTCTTAAGGAATAAAACCCTTTCTTTAATCCTGATAGATAGAATGAATTATTGCCTTCGTCCATTTCTTTCTTCAATGTAAATATTTTACGCCCAGAAATGTCAAACAAGTCTATTGATCCTTTAATTGAAGACGGTGAATAAAATTCAATTTTAGCATCTTGGAAAATTGGATTCGGATAAATACGAATATTCTTATCGGAATGATTGAATAGTTTAGAATTGCTAGTAACAACTTTCTGCAGATGAAGAATATCAGAACCTCCGATAGTGATACTCTTTTTCTGGGTTACATTATCAACCTTTATCGAGTCAATGATAGTAGAAGCTCCTTTTGCTGAAAAAGATATCAGATAGTCTTGCCCGTAGGAGTATCCTGCTAATGAGCAAAGTATAAATAGAATAAATGGTTTCATAGCTGAGCAGTTTATGTTTTTTCTTAAATTTAATGTTTTTATTTATATAAGTCATCTAAAAAAAATCATGAAAAAATGAAATTTGGCAATTAAACCGTTTATAATTGGCCATTTTGCTATGTGATGAGTAGGCAGCTAGTGTACAACAAAATTATCAAATATGATAGAATTAGATAAGATAACTGACCAAGATAACTTGCTAAAACTCTATAGAGTTGCTAGTATTGCTGCAATTTTGATTGTGATTCTTTTGTTGGGAGAGATTTTAGTTTATGCACTTATCCCCAATCGTGATAGTCCTATTGAAATATTCGAACTTTTTCAAAAAAATTCATTTGCAGGTCTTTTGCTCTTCGATTTGTTGGGTATAATTTCTTATTTACTTTTTATTCCGTTTATTTTTTCTCTTTACACAATTCTCAAGAAAAAAGACCGGGCAATGATGAGCTTGGGGACTATCCTTTTTTTTGTCGGAATTAGCGTGTTCTTTGCAAATAACACCGGCTTTTCATTACTCTCCTTGAGTAGGCAATACGAAATTGCAACATCCATTGAAGAAAAAAACATGTTAATTGCGGCATGTAAGACAATGATAACATTGTTTGATGTAAATGCCTTTCTACTTAGCTATGTTTTAGTATCAATTGCGTGGACAATAATATCCTTTGTAATGATAAAAAGTAAAATCTTTATCAGAAATGCCGGGTATGCTGGTTTACTTGCAGGTTTGTCAGGGATAATTGCTGAAATCATTGAAAATACACTAAATCAATTTCTTATGCTAGCTATTGGGTTTTACTTTCTGGCTATCGTTTTTTTAATCATTTGGGTATTTTTATCGGGTAAACAACTTTACCAAATTGGTTTAAAAAGACAATGAAAATAGTGCTGTTTCAGCATGGAAAATAGATTTTGTGAAATGGTTTGATCGCTTGTACAAATAGATCAAAGAATAGATTCACTTTTTTCTATTCGGTCTATTATGTTATATTTGTGCCTATACCAAGTAAGCAAAACAACTTAACGACATATGAAAAAAATATTAATCGGATTCGGCATTCTTATTTCAATAATTGTAGTATTATTTGTTCTCTTAATTATCAATTCTTCTTCTCAATACAAAAAACTTGGACACGCTGAAGTTGACAATGTTTTTTCGAGCGATACTATCCCATTTATTTATTCCGAGTCAGGCCATATTTTGGTTAAAGTAAAAATCAATGATAGTGCCGAAGATTATTTATTTATTTTAGATAGTGGTGCTTCAAACTTCATTTTTAGTAATTATAGCGGTCTTGAAGGTTTAGAATCCAATGGTTTTGGAATTTCAGTAGGTGCCAACAGAAACATCTTTTTCACACGTACCAAAAAAATTGGTTCAATTCAAATTGGAGGTGTTAAATTTAAAGATGTAAGTGCAAAAGAAACAGATTTTAGTTTTGATTGCATGAATAACGTTTGCGGTTTAATTGGAACCGGAATAATGAGACATTTGGTGTGGACAATCGATTTTAAGAAACAAAGAATTGTAATTTCAAAAAATATTCAAGGGTTAATGATGCCGAATGATAGAATCGAGATTTCTCTTACTGAAAACAGCTTCAGCCATCATATAAGCACCGATATTAAATTTAGGAATAGCAAAGAGACTAAAAAAGTACTAGTCGACTTGGGTTGCAGTACTACTTTATTCCTTAAAGAAAATACAATACTTGAAGATTCGTTGGATTTAAAGTTCAAAAATAATCATGGATTCGGATCTAAGGGTCTTGGAGAAAATTCTAACGTTAATTCAAGCGAGAAGTATTACTTACTGGATAGCTTAATTTTTGGCAACTCTGGTTACTTTGTCAACAATATACCTGTTATAACAAGCTTAAAGGGCCTAAATTTACTGGGACTTGATTTCTTTAATAAGTACAATGCAACAATTAGTTGGATTGATAAAAAGTTAATTTTGACCCCCAACAATAGTATTCAGAATTTTATTTGGAAGACTCACGGCCTTTCTACCGGATTTGATGATTCGAAAAGGATTGAGGTACAGAGTATTATTGAAGGTTCTCCTGCTTCAAGGTCTAAGTTGCCATTAAAAGCTGAAGTTCTTTCAGTAAATGATATGCAAATTGATTCGACATCGTATTGCAATTTGAGAAAGGTTATTGAAGAGTCTGATACTATAAATTTGGAAATCCTCCATAATGATTCAGTTAGCGTCTACTCATTGAGCAAAGAGTTTCTGTTTGAATAACAATATGATAATTTAGGAGATTATCAAAATTGGATCAACTATTTGCAAGGGACCATTTCATTATTATTCATAATTAGAAATCTTTTACCTAATAATTGAATTCTTTTTCATAGCCATTATAGAAATTTGGATAAATATTCAGGCAATGATAATTGTATAGAATTGCTTGTATTCAATAACTATAATTGAAAACCTATGAAACGACATTTTCTTTCTCTAGTATTTTTTGTAGCAATATCAAGCTCATTGAGTTTTGCTCAAACAAGCCAAACAACTATTATCGAAGACTTTAAACCTTCCTCTAAAAATCAGCCCGGCAAAGAATACCCAATGGTAAACTCACAGGGTTATGCCCGATTTCGTATAGAAGCTCCTAATGCTCAAAGCATAAATGTTAGCCTCGGACTTGGTGGAAAGGGAGGTACTAATCTGACGAAAAATGAAGAAGGAGTTTGGATGGGAACTACCGAAGGTCCTATGGATGAAGGTTTCCATTATTACCACCTCACTATTGACGGTGGAGTATTTAATGATCCGGGAGCATTGAATTATTACGGTTCTATTCGTTGGGAAAGCGGTATTGAAATTCCAGCTCACGATCAGGATTTTTATGCACTGAAAGACGTAGCTCACGGCAATGTTCAACAGATTCTTTTTCCTTCAAAAAGCACAAACACCTCACGCAGGGCATTTGTATATACTCCTCCTAGTTACGGTAAAGACAAAAAGGAACGTTTCCCGGTGCTTTATCTTCAGCATGGCTGGGGTGAAGATGAAACTGCATGGAGCAGCCAGGGACATGCTAACCTGATTATGGATAACCTGATTGCCGAAGGTAAAATCAAACCTTTTATTATTGTGATGACCTACGGAATGACTAACGAGTTAAAATGGGGTCAACTGAAAAGTTTTGATATTACTCCTTTCCAGACTGTACTTGTCGATGAATTGATTCCTTATGTTGATGCTAATTTCAATACTATAGCTGATCAACCTCACCGTGCAATGGCAGGATTATCTATGGGTGGAATGGAAACTAAAATGATTACCCTTAACAAACCCGAAGTATTTTCTCATTACGCATTATTGAGTGGTGGTGTTTATGCTCCGGAAGATATTAAGGATAAATCGAAGGTAAAGCTCATATTCCTTAGCTGTGGTAGCAAAGAAAGACCTGATGGTATAAAAAGTTCTGTTGAATCATTGAAAAATGCTGGATTTAATGCAGTATCTTATATTTCTGAAGGTACAGCCCACGAGTTTCTGACATGGCGCCGAAGCTTATATCAACTTGCTCCACTTCTTTTCAATAATTAATTGAATAAAAATGAATATCAAGATTTTATTACTATTAACAGCTGCGTTTTTATCGGGTGAAATAGGTTTTGCCCAGTCGAACCTAAAGGAAGATTTTAAACCTTCTTCTGTCAATCAGATTGGCAAACAATTTCCTCAGGTGAATTCAGATAGGTGCGTACGTGCAAGTATTTCTGCTCCGCAGGCAAATATGGTTCAACTTGATATAGGTGGAGTAAAATATGATATGCTTAAAGATGCCAATGGCGTCTGGACTGGTGAGTCTGCTCCTCAGGATGAAGGTTTTCACTATTACCAGCTGAATATCGATGGAGCTTCTGTTCCTGATCCGGGGACTAAATACTTCTACGGTGCCGGTCGCTGGGGAAGCGGAATAGAAATCCCTGCTGTGGATGAGGAATTTTATGTATTAAAAGATGTTCCTCATGGCTTGCTAAGCGAGAACAACTATTTCTCGAAGTTAACCGGCTCTTGGAGGCGTTGTTTTGTCTATACTCCAGCTGATTATGACAAAGATACTAATAAGCGCTATCCTGTGCTATACCTTCAGCATGGAAGTTTTGAAGATGAAACAGGTTGGGCTTATCAGGGAAAAACAAACCTGATACTCGACAATTTGATTGCTGCCGGAAAAGCAATGCCTATGATCATTGTTATGGACAACGGTTATGCTTTTAAATCACAGGAAAATGCTGACAGTAAAGCCCGACCTGCAATGGTATTTGAAGAAGTGGTGATCAACGAAATAATTCCAATGATTGATTCAAGATTCCGAACAATTGCTGACCGCGAACATAGGGCTATTGCCGGCCTTTCAATGGGAGCAAATCAGACGATGCGAATAATCATGAACAACCTTGATAAATTCTCAAATTACGGTGGATTTAGTGGTACGGCTAATTATCCAAGTTCTGATGAAATAGACCCGTCAGTTTTTCTTGATGGAAAATTCAGCGATGGTGCTGAACTTAATAAAAAACTGGATGTCTTCTGGCTTGGACTTGGAACAAAAGAACCTAATCCTTTTCCCGGTTCTGTTGAAGCCTTTAGGAAAATGCTTGAAAAACAAGGAATCAAGTATACTTATTACGAATCTCAGGGTACTGCCCACGAGTGGTTGACATGGAGAAGATCGTTGTATCAATTCGCGCAATTGATTTTCAAGAATAAATAGATAGAATACTAAACATTTACGCTACTTCTTTGTGATAATATTTGAGGTAAACAACTCATTAAAATAAATTATTTAGGTATGAAAAAAGGGTTTAATGCAATTCAGTTCTTTGTCATCTTTCTTGTATTGTCTCCAGCACTTGTATGCGGACAACAAGCAAATGTCAATATCGATTATAATCCGCAGAAGAATTCTGAAGGGCTTATTCCTTTTAGTGCACCTTTGAATTCCCCCGAAGTTCATGACGACCAGACTGTAACCTTCCGCTTGAAGGCGCCCAATGCTCAAAAAGTTGTTTTGCCACTTGGCGCAATCTATACTGCAAATGGTTTAGGCAGAGAGCCTATCCCATTTACAAAAGGTAAGGATGGCATTTGGACTCTGACCATTGGACCTCTTAAAACCGATATGTACGCTTATCATTTTAATGTTGATGGAATGCAAATTCCCGATCCGAGTAATACATTCGCCGCATTTACAGCTATGCCGCCTTACAGTCAGTTGGTTGTTCATGGCGATGGTCCGGCATACTATGATGCCAAAAATGTTCCTCACGGAAATGTAACCCGCCACATTTACCATTCAGAGGTTACTAAGGGCGAACGTGAACTTTATGTTTATACTCCTCCCGGCTACGACAAGAAGAAAACATATCCGGTTTTATATTTAGTAGGTGGTAGTGGCGAACTTCCTTCAAACTGGGTGTACGACGGACGTGTGAATTTCATCATAGACAACCTGTTGGCTGAGGGCAAGGCCCTTCCAATGATTATTGCAATTCCCAACAATCAAATTATCCACAGGAATAATCCAAAACATTCTGAACTGACTTTTGATATTTTTGAAAAAGAGCTTAGAAACCATGTAATTCCACTGGTCGATCAAAGCTACAGCACTATTCAATCACCTAAAGGTAGAGCTATCTCGGGACTTTCGATGGGAGGCCGCCATAGTATGTTCATTGGTTTTCGCTCACTCGATTTATTTGCCAATTTTGGAATACTAAGTGCCGGCGACGATGACGCTGAAACTACGCTTAAGAACTTCTTAAACGATACTAATGTGAATGAGAAAGTCGACTATCTTTTTGTGGGGCAGGGAACTATGGAAGCGAGTGGTTTTTTCAATCGTCGTTGCCAAGGACTGCACGATGCTTTAAATAACCACAACATAAAACATGAGTATTACATTGGCGGAAATGGCGGTCACGACTGGGGTACTTGGCGCCATCTTTTGTATTATCGCTTCCTTCCAAACCTATGGAAAAATAAATAATACAAAAAATACTAAACATGAGATATTTGAACTTATTATTAATATTTTTTCTTTTTTCAAACTTTGCTTTAGCTCAAAAAGTCACATTAAATTCGCCCAATAATCTCGTTAGTGTATCTCTTTTTAACGTTCAAAACAGCGATATTGGTGAATGGTATTTGAAAGTTAATTATGCGTCTAATGGTACTCCAACGGAGGTGATTCCAAGGATTGATTTAGGGCTTTCCAGAAGCGATCAGGATTTTTCAAGTGACCTTATATTTCTAAAATCAGGCAAACAACAATTGATCCAAGAACAATACTCTGCTCTTCATGGAAAGCGTAGTCAGTGCAGCAATTCAGCAAACGAAGTTATTTTTTATTTCGAGAACCAGAGTAAAGCAAAAATGAACCTGATCATTAGGGCGTATAACGATGGAGTGGCATTCTGCTATGAATTCCCTGAAAAAGAAGGGTCGTTTATTATTAAAGACGAAATGACTGCTTATTCTGTTCCCGACAGCACAAAGCGTTGGCTGCAAAAATTCAATCCGGCTAACGAAGGGCTTTACAAAATGACGAAAGATGGCAACGAACAAAAAGACTGGGCTTACCCGGCTCTGTTCAATACGCCAGATAACAGCTGCTGGTACTTGATACATGAAGCAGACCTTAACCCTACTTATTGCGGAACAAAACTTACAAACTTTATTGAAAAAACGAGTTACAAGCTTACTTTTCCCGACAAATGGAATGGACGAGAAAAGGGTGAAACGCAACCAACTATAACACTTCCATGGAAATCGCCATGGAGGGTAATTATTGTTGGAAGCCTTGCTAATATTGTAGAATCAACTTTGGTTGACGATGTTTCAACTCCATCTTTAGTCGCCAAAACCAATTGGATTCAGCCGGGTGTGGCATCGTGGAATTATTGGTCAGACAACCATGGTACCAGAAGTTATAAAACTGTTTGCGCATTTGCCGATTTGGCTGCTACAATGGGATGGCCATATACTTTGCTCGACTGGGAGTGGGATGCAATGACCGATGGCGGAAACCTGGAAGATGCTTTAAAGTATATTCATTCTTTAGGTGTAAAACCTTTAATGTGGTACAATTCAGGTGGTGATCATACTTGGGTTAATGCAACTCCCAAAGATCGTATGCTTACTCATGAAAACCGCGTAGAAGAGTTCGCTAAACTTAAAAAGTTAGGCGTTGCAGGAGTCAAAATCGACTTCTTCGAAAGCGAAAAACAAGACATGATAAAATATTACCTCGATATTCTGGAGGACGCCGCTCAATTCGAAATGATGGTCTATTTCCACGGTTGTATTGTTCCCCGTGGCTGGGCACGTACTTATCCAAATTTGATGACCTATGAAGGGGTTCGGGGTGCCGAATGGTACAATAATGGTCCCGAATTAACATATACAGCTCCTGAACACAATACTGTCTTACCTTTTACACGAAATGTAATTGGTGCAATGGATTATACTCCAGTGACATTTACTAATTCCCAACATCCCCACATCACCTCATACGGGCATGAACTTGCCCTGAGCGTATTATTCGAATCGGGGATTCAACATTTTGCTGACAGACCGGAAGGTTACTACCAGCTACCTGATGCCGCAAAATATTTTCTTAAAGAAATACCTAATGCCTGGGATAACATTAAGCTAATTGATGGCTACCCCGGGAAGGATATAATATTGGCCCGACAGAAAGGTGATATTTGGTTTATCGGTGGAATAAATGCTGAATTAAAGGAAAAAAGAAAGAAACTGACTTTTAAATTTCTGCCGGAAGGGATAAAATATAAGCTTACATTAATTGCTGATGGCAAGCATGATAAAGAATTTTCCACTAGTTATTTAGTCGTAGATAAGACTTCAGAGGTCGATGTAAAAATGTTACGAAGAGGTGGATTTGCTGCTGATTTAAAACCAATAAAATAATCGAAAAATATATCATGAAAATCGGATCATCAAAAATTGTTGTCTTAATTCTTTGCTCTTTAATTGTTATGGCTTTTATACCTGCAAATGAGAGTCAAAAAATGCCAATTTACTTAAACACTGCATATTCATTTAAAGAAAGAGCTGCCGACCTTGCTTCAAGGATGACTCCTGAAGAAAAACAGAGTCAGTTGGGCAATACTATGCCTCCTATTCCTAGGTTGGGAATAGGTGGATATAATGTTTGGGGAGAAGCTCTGCATGGGGTTATGGGAAGAAATAACAACAGCGGAATGACTGCAACATCGTTTCCAAACAGTGTTGCTGTCGGCTCTACCTGGGATCCCGAACTCATTAAACGTGAAACATCTGTTGTTGCTGACGAAGCAAGAGGGTTTAACCACGATGTTATTTTTACTCTTACTTACTGGTCCCCGGTTATCGAACCTGCCCGCGACCCACGCTGGGGAAGGACTGCAGAAACTTTTGGGGAAGACCCCTTCCTGGTTTCTCAAATTGGAAAAGGTTTTATCCAGGGCATGATGGGCGACGATCCCATTTATCTTAAAACAGTTCCTTGTGGAAAACACTTTCTGGCTAACAACACCGAGTTTAACAGGCATTCCGGAAGTTCCAATATGGATGACCGGGATATGAGGGAATTTTATCTCTCTCCTTATCGGAAACTTATCAGAGATTATAATCTTCCTTCAATAATGTCATCATATAATGCCGTAAACGGTGTCCCTGTTTCCACAAGTAGGTTTTTGATTGACACTATTGCTAGAAAGACTTATGGATTAGATGGTTATGTTACTGGTGATTGTGGTGCTATAGACGATATAGTTAGGGGACACCTTTACACAAAAAGCGAGGAAGAAGCAGCAATGATGGGAATTGTAGCTGGAGTTGACAACGATTGTGGTGGTATATATCAAAACTTTACTTTAAAAGCTCTCGAAAAAGGAATTCTTTCACAAGGCGCGATAGACAAGGCTCTTATTAATATTCTTGCAATCAGGATGAGATTGGGTGAATTTGATCCTCCCCAGAAAGTACCTTTTGCAGGAATCAAACCAACCATAATTAACGATCCTTCGCATAACGACCTTGCTATTGAAATTGCTACTAAAACACCAGTTTTACTGAAGAACGATATTTCTCTTGAAAATGGAAATAAAGGGCTGCCTATCAATTTAAAAAGCGTTGATAAGATAGTAATTCTTGGTCCTCAAGCCGATAAAGTGGAACTGGGAGATTATTCCGGTCCGGTAGAGCCTGAATTAAGTATTAGCCCTTTACGTGGCATTCAAAATTATATTAAAGAAAATAATCTGAATGTAGAAGTTGTTTCCCATTCAAGTGGAAACACCGAAAGAACAACCGATTTCTTTACGATGATCGGGTTCTCAACGGTAACAACTGATGGAAAAATTCAAGATTATGATGCTACAAAATACGATGCTTCTGCCAAAGGATTAATTTCATCTGCAAGATTTGGAAGAGCATCGGTGAGGGGGATCAAAGATGGCGACTGGACAGCTTACAATGATATCGATGTTACCAATTTGGATTCAATAAGGTTCAATATGACTGTTTCCGGAGATGGTGGTTTTCTTGATGTGAGGGTTGGTTCGGAAACGGGAAACATTCTCGCTTCAGAAAAAATTGAAGTCGTACCTCAGGGAAATGAAAATTCATGGTTTGTAAGACCAAGGCTTGTGTCGTTAAAAATTAAAACATTGGGAATTACCGGACCTCAAACTTTAGTTTTTGTATACCGCAAAGCTGAAGCACCCGGCACCGATAAAGAGACACTCGATTTGGCTGCTACAGGCGATGTTGTAATAATTTTTGTTGGTACCGATCAAAGTACTGGCAGGGAAGAATCTGATAGGTTTTCTATAACCTTACCCGGAAATCAGAATGAACTCATTAAATCGGTTGCAGCTGTTAACCCAAACACTATTGTGGTGATGCAGACAATGGGAATGGTTGAAGTTGAGCAATTTAAAAACAATCAAAACATACCCGGGATTATTTGGACAGGCTACAACGGACAAGCCCAGGGTACTGCAATGGCTCGAATTTTATTTGGTGATGTAAATCCCGGCGGTAAGCTAAATGTTACCTGGCATAAATCGGTTAAAGACCTTCCTGAATTTAACGATTATACCTTGCGGGGCGATGGCACTAATGGCAGAACATACTGGTATTTCGATAAGGATGTTTCTTATGAATTTGGGTATGGTTTATCATACACTACTTTTGAATATAACAACTTCAGCATTAGTAAGAACAGTATTACGCCTAACGATAAAGTTACTGTAAGTGTTGATGTTAAGAACACAGGTGAAGTTGATGGCGATGAAGTAGTGCAAATTTATGTGAGAACACCAGATAGTCCAAAATCTCTCCAGCGTCCAATAAAAAGGTTAAAAGGATTTAAAAGGGTATCCATTCCGAAAGGACAAATAAAAACCGTGTCCATTGATATTGATTGTGAAGACCTTTGGTTCTGGGATGCTGAAAAAGGAAAGACGACCTACGATCAGGGCAGATATGTATTCGAAATCGGGGCTTCTTCAAAAGATATAAAAGGAAAAGTTGAGGCTACAATGAATGGCAGATATAAAGCTATACTAACTACAGTTGTTGCCGAAACCGACAAAGTGATATTGCGTCCTGGTAATACAGTTCAAAGCAATGTGACCGCTTGTTTGTCAGACGATAGTTTTTATGATATTTCCAAAGCAAAAGTTACATATAAAAGCAATAATCCATCGGTTTTAAGTGTCGATGAAAACGGGAAAGTGACCGCAACAGGTGTTGGGGCTGCAACAATCTTTGCTTATGTTTCTGTCGAAGGAACTACGGTTTCCGGATCTTATCCATTGAAGGTTATGCCCGATCTTACACCAAAATCAATTACCGTGAACGGGAAACCGATCATTGGTTTTGATAAAGAGGTGAAATCGTATAGCTACCTTCTGAAAAATAACTCTAAAATTCCTGTGCTTACAGCTTCTGCTATAAGTGAAGACATTACAGTCGACATTGATCAAGCTAAAGGTGTGCCGGGTACTGCTGTAGTTAAATTAACCGACAATATCACTCTGGAAACTGATTGTTATTACTTGAATTTTGATGTAAAATCGGTAAGCGATGAATTTAATGGATCGCTTGGTAGTCATTGGAATTGGATTAGAGAAAGCAAGGACAACTATAACTTGTTGAAGAATTCAGGCGCTATTACCATCACTAGCGAAGTGGGCGATGTTTCAGAAGCTGCTAACAATGCAAAGAATGTATTGTTGCAGAGCGCTAACAACGATTGGACTATTGAAACAAAATTGATTGGCTCAAGGGTGCCATCACAACCTGAAAATGCAGGGATACTTGTTTATGAAAGCGACGACTACTTTGTAAAGTTGGTGCTTAGGGCAGTTACAAAAACCCATAGGGGAGGTGGCGATAGAAAAGCTGCTGAAACACAACCCGGTACTATCGATTTAATTATTGAAGAAAAAGGGATCGCTAAATCTATTGCCTCTTTCAATCTTAAAAAAGAAATTACCGGCAATAATGCTTTGATCTTAAAACTGGAGAAAAAAGGGAGCAATTATACCGCTTTCTATTCATTGGATGGAGTGAAATTCGATAAGCTGGGAACTGCAAGTATTTTATTGAAGGACATTAAAGCCGGATTATTGGTTTGCGATGGAATAATAATTCAGGGCATGAAAAGCACATTCTATTTCAACTCTGATACAACCAAACCAAACACACCTTTTGATGTAGCGTTCGATTATTTCCGAATTACAAATAATGGACTTAAATAAATTTTTTAATAAATATTAAACATCAATCAATTCTAATTAAATAAATTATGAAAAATCTATTTGTTTTTATTTTGATGCTTGTCATTTCCGGTTCTTTGTGCCGGGCACAGCAGCAAAATGTTATTGAAGATTTTAAACCTTCATCAGTTAATCAACCTGATAAAGAATACCCTCAGGTCAATTCTGAAGGTCGTGTAAGGGTTCAGATTTCTGCTCCTGAAGCCAATAAAGTACAACTCGATATTGGCGCTGTGAAATACGACCTTGTTAAAGATGACAAAGG
>CAYMTR010000055.1:0-18223 GCA_964393405.1 uncultured Prolixibacteraceae bacterium | reverse complement strand
AGCATGATGTCATCTACTTGTCTTTCTGAACCCGAACCAAGTAATACCATTTTGTTGACGTCAACAAAATGATTAGAAACCTCCTCACCACTGGTTTTGCAACTTTCTTTTGCTTTATTTACTGCATTAAGAAAGTTTCTCCATTCAGTGTATCCAAGTAGTTCTTTTAATTCTCTTGCAAGCCAATATTCAATACCTTCCTGTTCGTAGGCGTATTCCTCAAATTGTTTGTTTAATCTGGCTATTGTGATCTTTTCCATATAGATATTATTAAGGGGTTTTGTTTTTATTGATTAAGGATACCATGTTTTATAAATTGAGATGTTAAAATTATGAAATTAGTTGTGTAAGAAAGAATACTGTTAATAACTTGAGGTGTTGTTTTATGAATAGCACTAATTCAATACCGAACAGTATTTTTAGATTGAACAACTTTAATGTTCATAATTAGATAATGAAGTTTTGGCATAAAAAAAGCTGTCCATATATCAATATGGACAGCCTCAATTTTAAGATAAACAATAACTTAATTAATCTCAATTTCTTTTGGTGGTTGAGGTTTTACCTCTTCACGCTTTGGTAGCTCAATCTGCAGTACGCCGTCTTTGTAGCTTGCAGTGATCTTGTCACCCACAATGTGTCCTTCAGGTATTGAAAATGAACGCTGGAACGACTGATAGCTGAACTCCCTGCGGGTGTAATTTCCGTTCTTTTCTTCCTTGTCCTCTTTTCTCTCAGATGAAATTGTAAGCACATCGTTTTCAAGTTTAATCTTGAAATCTTCCTTTTTCATCCCCGGTACAGCAACATCGATCTGATACTTTTCATCGTCTTCCTTTACATTTACAGCCGGTAAAGTTGTATCTGTATTTGAATAGTTACGATTGTTCCAATCTGTCAAATCCCGTGATACGAAATTGTCGAAAAATGAAGGGAATGATGGAAAATAATTCTGATTTCTTCTTATTAATGTCATGGCTTTTTCCTCCTATTATTTTTGTTAAACATTATTTGTAAATTAATTTCATGTCTACTTATTCAAAATAAATACCAATCATTAATTCGGAAAATTTGACATTCTTTTTCCTTGGGAACATGAAAATTTGGCAAAGATAAGTATCTGATAATGACATTTTAACAGATTTAATGAGTATTAATACGAGTTATTCATGTATAATTGTCTTGAACCAAAGGGTGAGGTAATGTTTTGGAGGAAACAGGTGCTGTTTCCTTTGAGAATATAAGATATCTGTTAATTTTAATATGAATCTGTCATAAAAAAAGTGGACTGTTGAATATTTATATCAAAAAAAGATATATTTGCAGCAGATAAAGTTAACGACATGAACAACTGGAGCAACACATTTTTTTATTTCTATTATTATTTCGGCAACAAAACCGGGATCATATAGATATGTGTTGTGCAAAGTAAAGAAATACAGATTTATAGGGTTCCGGGAACGGAGCCCTTTTTTTTTGATAAAAATTTAAAGCAATACAATATGAGAGTAACAATTATCGGACTGGGTTTAATTGGCGGATCAATGGCAAGGGATCTGAGAAAGACAGGCTTTGCAGATGAGATTATCGGGGTAGACAATAACGAAGAGCATCAGAAACAGGCTCTTGAACTTGGTCTTGCCGACAAGATTCTTCCTTTGGAAGATGGTGTGAAAGGTGCCGATATTGTAGTTATGGCAATACCGGTCGATAAGATTGCAAAGATTCTTCCCAATGTACTTGATATCATCGATCCTTCTACTTCAATTACTGATGTTGGATCGACAAAAAAGCGTATTAGTGATGTGGTTGAGAACCATCCGAAAAGAGGCAATTATGTGCCTGCTCACCCTATGTGCGGTACGGAGTTTTCAGGTCCTTCTGCAGCAATAGAGGGCTTGTTCAAGGGGAAGATATGTATTTTATGCGATCAGCAAAAGAGTCGCCCTCAGCACATGGCCTTGGTTGAAAAGATGTACCACACTATTGGAATGGACGTTGCATACATGACTGCAGACGAGCAGGATCATACAACAGCACATGTATCCCACCTTCCACATATTGCTGCATTTGCTCTTGCCAATGCTGTGCTGGCAATAAACGACAGAAAGATAATCTTTGATCTTGCAAGTGGGGGATTTCAGTCGACTGTGCGTCTTGCAAAAAGCTCGCCTGAAATGTGGGGACCTATTTTTAAGCAAAACCAGAATTACGTTGTTGAATCTCTTGATTTTTATATAAAATACCTTGAAGAATTTAAGCAAAGCCTTATTGATAAGGATGAAACAAACTTATATGAGCAAATGAGGAATGCAAATAAAATTAAAGACATTCTAAATGGAAACAGTCAGGATTTTGTTAGAGAGGAATCAACAACTACTAAGATGTATATGAAATAAACTTGTTTGAACACTATTATAAAACAAAATTAATAAGATATCATGACACTTGAATTAGACATTTTACCAATATCAAGCTGGATGCCGGAAATTGATGGTCCACTTTTGATATCAGGTCCTTGCAGCCTTGAAACCGAGGAACAAGCTCTTTCCACAGCGCGTGAATTAAAAAAAGAAAAGAGAATCTCAGCCTACAGAGGCGGAGTATGGAAACCACGTACAAGACCCGGATCATTTGAGGGGATTGGTTCTATAGGGCTTGAATGGCTTAAAAAAGTCAAGGAGGAAACGGGTCTTCTTACAGCAACTGAAGTTGCTAATGCACAACATACTGAAGAATGCCTGAAAGCAGGTATTGATATACTCTGGATTGGAGCTCGCTCTACAGGAAGTCCTTTCGTTGTTCAGGAGATAGCAGATGTACTTAAGGGTACAGATACTATTGTTGGGATAAAAAATCCAATGAACCCTGACTTGTCTTTATGGATGGGTGCTATTGAAAGGATTAACGCAGTAGGTATTAAAAAGATCTTTGGAATTCACAGGGGGTTCTCTCCATACCAAGAGACAAAATACCGCAACTATCCTGGTTGGAAGACTTATTTCGAATTAAGGCATTCAATGCCTAATTTGCCGATTATTTGCGATCCTAGTCACATTGCCGGGAAGCGTGAGTATCTATTTGAATTATCGCAGAAGGCTTATGATATGGGCTTCTCAGGACTTATAGTTGAATCGCACATTGATCCTTCTTGCGCTTTAAGTGATAAAGAGCAGCAGCTTACTCCTACCGATCTGACAAAGATGCTTGACAAGCTGATTGTGAGGAATGAGAATTCAACAAACGAAGAGTACGAATCGCAACTCGACCGACTGAGGAGCAGGATTGATGCACTCGATAATGAGCTGATCGAAACATTGGCTGCAAGGGCAAATATTGTTAAAGAAATCGCTCTTTATAAGAAAAGCAACAATGTTATGGCTTTACAAGTCGATCGTCTCTCAAAGATGATGGCTGCCAGGGTAAGTTTAGGTCAAAAACTTGATATAGATCCTCTTTTTATAAAGAATATTTTTCAGCTGATACATGAAGATTCAGTGCGTCAGCAAACAGAGCTGATTGATATTAGTGAGTAAATATGGTGGTGTTATCACCGGAGACTTGGCGATAAGGGTTTTTAATCCTGAGAAAGCAGCGATTTTAATATTTCTGTTCCAGGGTTTTCAATAACCTTGTCGCCACTTATTAGTATCGGCACTTCCAGATTGTCGTTTTCTATTGCCGTTGAAAGTAAATCATCGGGCGAAAGGGTGAAACGACCGAAAGTGTACCTTACCTTCCAGTCGATAAAGTCGCAAGCCAGAAATACAAGCTCTGTACATGTAATAGCTTCTGATGATTCAATATCGAAATTGAAGTCGTAAGGTTTTGATATTTGTTGGCGGGCATTGAATATCATTGAGAATTTTTGAGCGTTGCTAAGATTCTTGATTCGAATAATCAGATAAACATCACCATCGGCAAATTCTTCCAGTGAGCTTACTTTAACTCCCTGACGCAGTGCCTCCACTAAGGTTTTATTGAAGACACCATGCTTGCCCGTTCGAATTATACGATTGTTGTTATCGTATTTAGGTTTTGAAATATCTTCCCCAAAACAAATGGCTGAATGGCCAAAATATCCTGGTATGAATTTATCGGTAAGATGGTGCGGCGACTTAGAAATAATGATGTCGTAAGGTTTAAGGTAGGGGGCAATCATTTCGGCCCTTCTTACCTGATCAACCTTTTGGTTGAATGCCCCCACTGTATTTCCAAAGGCATAACTACTGGCTCCTGTTGCATCGTAAACAAATGAGCTGACGCTTTCATTACCTCTGTTAAACCAGTTTTTTGAAGCATGTAAATAATCGGTACTTGGCAACGAATTATAAATGCTGTCGAATTCCGGGGATATCTTTTTCTCAAGACAAGGAGAGATGCTTTTTCTTATTTCCGGTGAATACAGAAACTCATTGCTTTTTTGAAGTGTATTCTTTGGTATGTTATTGCTGTAATTACCCCGATTGAGAGCCCTTCTTACCTTTTTATTGGCATAGTAGGTCTTGTCATAATAAGCTGCTGAATTTAAGAGATATATGGATGCGAGGCACTGTTCTGAAGTGATGGAATCGTTATCTGATGCTCCTTTCAGTAATATCGAATTATAATATCGGTCGTATTCAATCTGTCGGGAGAATATGGTATAAAGTTTATTAAGATCTTCTGCTTTTATGTGTAACTCAGCACCTTTTCTTTCAGAAAGCTTTTTCATAATGCTGTCGGCCTGATGGTTCAGAAGTTTTCTTTCAGCATTAGACACAGGCTTGGAAATAAAATTTGCATCAGAAGAAGGATTACTTGATGAAATATAGTTCTCTTTTAGTGTGAGACATGAAGTTAATAAGAAAATTATGATGAGGGAGAATTCAAAATATATGTTTAAGCCTATTTTAATTCGCATTGTGAAAAAATAATGGTTTAATGATTCTCTTTTTAATTCTTCAAAAATAATCAAACTATTTAAAAGAAAACAAAGGAATTATTTTTTACTTGTCTACTAACCAACACCAATTAGAATCATAAAATAATATACCAGACCTGCAATCAGCATGCTTATTGGAATTGTAATTATCCAAGCAACAAGAAGGTTTGATGCTACTCCCCATCTTACTGCAGAAAGGCGTTTTGTCATTCCAACTCCCATTATTGAACCTGAGATTGTGTGAGTTGTACTAACAGGTATTCCTAGTCCCTGAGAAACACCAAATAGAGTGATTGCACCGGCTGTTTCAGCTACTACACCTTCGAACGGGGTTACCTTTGTGATTTTTGTGCCCATTGTTTTTACTATTCTCCAGCCTCCAATCATAGTACCAAGTCCAATGGCTGTATAACAGCTGATAGGAAGCCATCCCGGTACGTGCAGATGTGTTTTTCCTGCTTCATCAATTGTTTGGCTTACATGTGTCCATGCAGGAATTTCAAGTCCCTGTTGTTGCAACGAAGCTACGAAAACAAGCATAGCAGCACTGATAATACCGATTACCTTTTGCGAGTCGCTACCTCCATGGCCCAAACTGAATAATCCTGACGAAACTAACTGCATCCGTTTAAACCAAATATTGGTTTTATGAGGGTTCAATCTTTTAGAAACCCACATAAGTATGATAGCAAGTACATAGGAAATGAACATACCTATTACCGGAGCGATGAAAATGAAGCCGATAGTCTTGAGTATAACAGCTTGGTTTATTACAGAGAAAGTCCCGGTATGAGCAACTGCAGCTCCTGCAAATCCTCCGATAAGAGTGTGCGACGATGAAGAAGGAATCCCTCTCCACCATGTTATCAGGTTCCAAATGATAGCTGCAACTATTCCTGCAAGTATAACCTGAAGGTTGATTGAACCACTTTCTACAGTTTTTGATACTGTATTTGCAACTTTAAGGTCGAATACCCAATAAGCAAGAAAATTGAAAAAGGCCGCCCATATTACTGCCCTGAAAGGGGTTAGTACTTTGGTGGATACAATGGTTGCAATAGAATTTGCTGCATCGTGGAAACCGTTTATCAGATCAAAAGCAAGGGCTAAAACAACAATGATTATCAGTAGTGTAAGCATATTCCTCTTCAGATTTATTTAAAATTCCCTTCTTAAGATCAGGCGTATTTAACGATTATGGTCTTCACTATGTCAGAAATATCCTCTAATTTATTTGCAATCTTTTCAATATTCTGAAGTATCTCTTTTTGTTTGATAAGTTCTATAGGGTTCTTTTCATTTTCGAAAAGGCAAGTAAGGGCTTCATGATATAAAGTATCAACCTTGCTTTCAATTTTATTGATTTCTTTACTTGCAATCTTTACCTTGTTTTCTTTGTTCATTTTTTCCAGACCTTCAATGGCAATCTGAACCTGCAACGTGCCTTGATATATCTGTTCTACCATTTCTTTCATGTAAGGACTGATGTTATCCAGATGGTAGAATTCAAGCTTGCCGGCTGAACCGTAAATCAGGTCTACAACATCGTCGAGAGAAGCAGTAAGCACTGTAATATCTTCCCTGTCGAAAGGAGTGATAAAAGTTTTATGCAATTCCTCAAAGAGACCGTTGGTCATATCATCGCAGTTTCTTTCGATAGTTTTTATTGAAGCACCAAAAGCTTTTCTTTCCTCGTAAGTAGGTGCGTTGATGAGTTTTTTAAATTCAGTTGAAGCTTCAACTACTATTGAGGAAATGTTGTTGAACATTCCATAAAACTTTCTTTCCTTAGGAATAAAAAACTTAAGAATTCTAGAGATATCCATATGCAGATAATATTTACTAAACGAATGACTATTGTTTAAAAACGATTAACAATTTATTACTAAACAATTATTGGCGCAAATATGCGAATTTGTTTTTTCCCAATGGAAAAGGGGAGTCAATAATTCACTATTTCTAAATAATGAATCAAATATTAGATTATCAGCTAATAATGAATTAATAAAAAGTTTACGAAAATTTTACACACATAACAGACTGTTTTATTATATTGAAAGGCTTCAATATATTGATGGTTCCAGCAAGTCCTTAGAAAGTCAGTTAATTGATGGGACAGATACATATTCAAGGTAATATTTTCTGTTACTGCCGGTACCATGATATTTTAGTTTGTAGTGGCTACCTTCTTTCAGGTAATCTTCGAAAAAAGTCACATAGGTATTAACGTAACTATCTTCAACAATTGAGTACTTAACCAGGAATCCAACATTACCTGCAGATTTTTTAATGCTTTGTCCGTTACGTATCCTCCTTGCACCTTTTTTATAGGCTGCAGGTTGTCTTTTCTGACTTCTGATTTTATTTTCTGCTTGAGCTAATTTATCCTTCTTTTCCTTGTTCTTTTCGTATTTGGCAGTAAGGCTTTCAGATTTAGCTGCAGCTATTTTGGCCTTCGACTTTTCATTTTTAATACTTTGGTGACCGAATAGTTCCCTTTCTGCATTTTGTTTTCTCTTCTTAGGGTATTTCCCTGAGGCAATTCTGTTCACATAATTCTCGCGGTCGTCACGGTTATTCTCGTTGAAACTCTTTTTACTGTTTGCTGCTGATCCTGAAAATGCCAAATCGTTTTTCAGTTTATACAATTCTTTCTGTGAGAGGTTTGCGATATATGTTTTGGAGCCGTCATCATTATTGTCTTCAAACATTATATGGGCAAATTTGCTTTTGTTTTTCTCTGCATATATCTCATGTACAGGGACTAGCATCATGGTTATAAGAATGAGCAAAAATGCAAAATGTATGTTTATATGTTTTCTTGAGCTTCCTTTATTCATTATAGTATCATCTTTAATTCTGAAAAACATAAAAAAAACTACTTATTAACAGATGTAGTTTCGTCAATATAAAACTACCATTCATCAAAAACCTTTGCATATGTATTCAGAACTTAGTTGTTTTACTCCTGTTTCTAGAATTTATTTGGGGAAGTAAATTTAAGAATAATAGTTTTATAAAAGAGAAGCGTTCAAAAATCAATCATATTAAGTTTTGAAAAACATAACGGTTGGTTTTAAAAATAATGGAGGAGAAGATTTAAGAGGGAAGGAAAATTAGATTTAAAACACTTAAGAGCCTTGTGTATTATTAAGATTAGGCTTCGTTCCATAAAAAGGAATAGTACCTCACCCTTGAAAAATCTCTCAATTTTACTTAAGTAGTTAAATCTGCCATTATTTTTTTAGTGCGTTTTAGGGAATGAATTGAGATGAAGAGGAACAATTGTTTAAAGAAATTAAGAGAAAAGTTGCCATTCAGACTTACCAACAGTTTGAGGGGGATTTCTGTTTATATTACCTCCTTATTTATTAAGCATTCACATTTGAATATTTTCCTTTTAAGAATATCGGGTAGCGCTTCTTTGAAAAGTGCTTTTGTTGTTTGCAGTAATAAATGAAATTTTGAGATAAAGAGATAAGATTATTTAAAATGTTAATTTAAAAATTCAACACAATGAAAAAACAGATTTTTACTTTATTGATTTTAATTGGGCTGGTAGGTTTTAGCAGCAAATTGTTTGCACAGAGTACACCTATGGCTCCTTATGCCGGTGCTACTCATACTTATGTGGTTGACGGATTGACAAATGGAGACCTTGTTACAATGGGCGTTTCAAATGGTGCGACTACATATACAAATGTAGCTTCAGGTACTGGCACATGGGCGGCAATGTCGCAGACACCTGCTGCTGGTACAGCTGTAACTGATGGAACTGCTTCTTTAGAAGTAACATGGGGTAGCGCTTCTGTAGGAGTATCTCTTTGGGTATGGATTCATGTTGTTGATCAATCTGGTTGCGAAACTTGGAGATCATTACCTGTTGTTCCAGTTACTCCTGTTGACTATGTTGTTAATTTCAATGTTTTAGCAGTTACTGTTGATGATGGAGATATTTCATTTGCTGATTTACAACTCCTTCCTACAGGAACATCACTTCCAACTTCTGGAGGAACAATATGTCCAGTGCCTTTCGGACAAGATTTAGTTGCAGGTAGTCTTACAGATAATTCCATGACAGATGGTAGCACTTATGTATATTTCAAGGTTGTTCGTACCCCAAGTGCTAGTGATCCTCTTATAAATGCTGCATGGGTATTTACTCCTAATACAACAATAAACCCAGCTGTTGCTACTGCAGAATGGCAAATTGCACCTGCTGGAAATACAACATTTAGCGCGCTAACTGCAGGGAATCAAAATATTGCTGCAGGTGTAAACACAATTTATGTGAGGGCATTGATGCCAGTTCAGACAGTATCAGAAGCATTGACTTTTGCAATATCCAATGCTGAAGATGCCGGTGGAACTGAAGTTGATGCTAATACTGTTGGTGAAAACACTGCAACTCTGACAGTAAGTCCTGTTCCAACAGTTGGAACTTTTGGCTCAAGCTTCTAATAATATTATATAATGACTTATTCAAAGACGTTTTTCGTTGTTGTGTTGGTTCTTTGTGGCTCTGTCTTTTCAGTCAGAGCCCAAAGTTTACCTTCGCATCCCTATGAAGGAGCAACCCACACCTACGTGGTCGATGGCTTAACTTCAGGGGTTGAATATTCATTCTTTATGGCTTCAAAAGCCGATGGATATGGAATATTGGATGACGGATCGACTTTTGAATTCGATTTTCTGGGAGAGCTTTCAGGTGTTGTTGCTCCCGGGCAAAACAAAGCTTCATTGCCTGTGAAATGGCAAATAGGGGCATCACAACATTTGTTCTATTTAGGAATATCAATTACTAATCCCGGAGGCTGCTCAGTGAGCCGCTACCTCAGGATTACACCGCAGATAAATGCTTTCGACTTGTTGAGCGAGAATATCCCGGTCGACAATACTCAAAGCTGTCCTGCCGTTGCCGATGCTGACGGGTTTAATGCTCTGGCCTCTGAATATAGTGCCGGAACTACAACCCTCCAGTTTAAGGTACGGCGCGAGGGCGGTAACAAGGGCTGGTCGTTTGAGCCTGCTGTGAAAATTGATCCTTCATGGAATCTTGACGTCGCAATAGTATCAGTTACAGGTGCCACTTCAGGCACACTTACTGCTGATGCTTCAAATATGTACACAGTAGCTTCTTCTGATGATGAGGTTATTGTTGCGCTGCAGGTTAGGAACTATGAAGGCACAGAACAAGTGGTGACACTTGAAATACGCAACCAGAAAGAAGAACAGACACTGTTAAATGACAGTGATCCTACGAACGACCGGGTACAGCACCGCATAACGGTGATGCCGGTAATTTCGGATTTAGAAGAGATATAATATATTCAATACAAAGACACAAAGACACAAAGTTCGTTCTATTAATACTCTGTGGCTTTGTGCCTTTGTCTTTGAATAAAATATACACTTACCCCTTATAAAAGGAGAGGTGTTGGAATATGCAACGACAGAATCATTATAAATTTTTATGGATATTTATTTTAGCTTTCCTGCCGGTAACTCAGGTTGCAGGCCAGGGTCGTCATGTCGTTGTTCAAGGTTCAGTTAAAGATTACAGGGTCACAAAACAACCCGGTACTCTTAGTACTGTATGGGCAGTTTTTACCGATGCCCGATACACAGTTCCTGCTGCTCCCGAACAAGCTGAGATTATTTCCATGGGCGAAGGTCGTGAGAACGAAGTCCAGGTGAAATGGCTGCAGGAAGGAAACTACTACCTCATGGTCACCATGACCGCAGATAACGGTTGTGCCAACAGAAAAGCATGGCCATTCACAGTTGAAGCCCCCGGTAAACTAATAGCATCTACTTTCTGTCAGGATGGCGAACCATGGATCAGATGGGATGCTACAGCTGATGGCTTTACCCTTAAAACTTTAAACATTAAAATATCAGATTCCCAAGGTGCACTTCTGAAAGAAATTGCTGATGCTCCGGTATCGGGCAGCACAAGGTGGCCGGGTCTTGATGATAAAGCAAACAATATTCCCGCTGAAGGGCTATCAGTTGTTGACCTGAATGTTCAGTTTAATGATATCCCCGGAAGCAAAACTGCAACTGAAAGATTAGAGGCCCCCGATTGTGCCGAAGATGTTGTTGTTGCTGTTAACGATACTATCGACGTTTGGCATAATACCGTCAGTCTGATCGAAGTGGTTTACAACGATTACGACAGCAAGGGTCTTCTCGATTCTTCAAGTGTTAAAATATTAACTCCTGTTAAAAATGGAGATTTATCATACGACGTTGAAACCGGCGAAATAACTTACAAACCTAATAAGTGCTTTTTTGAAACTGACTCATTCGCTTATGTCATTTCAAATATTTCAGGCATAACTTCAAATGAGGCGTTTGTTTTCATCAATGTAGAGATAAACCCTGACGTAGATACTGACAACGACGGCATTCTTGATATTAACGAAAATATTGTTGGTACCGATAACTTGTGCGATACCGATACCGATATGGACGGGAAGCCAAACTTCCTTGATGATGATGATGACAACGACGGGATTCCTTCTTTTGATGAACCGGGCGACCTGAACGAGAACGGTATTCCTGATTATCTTGAAGACTGGAAATCAAAAGCTGTTGACGACCGTGCAACTACCAGCGTTGAAATTCCTATATGGATATCGGTTATGGAAAACGACTCATCAACAATGATTCCCGCAACCCTGAATATTATTGTCAATCCTGCCAATGGCTATGTTAATATAAACAGCAACAGCGGGGAAGTTAACTACCAACCGTCAGAAGATTATATGGGACAAGACTCATTCATTTATGTTGTTTGCGATTCATATAATTTCTGCGACACAGCTCTGGTTACAGTTTCTGTTGAGGATATAATAATTGCCCCGGAAGTGTTTACTCCTAACGACGATGGATACAATGACCGGTACATTATCGATGGTCTGGAAAGATATCCGGCGAACGATTTTATAGTTTTCAATAGGTGGGGAAACAAGGTTTACGAAAGAACAAACTATGCTAACGACTGGGATGGAAAGTCAAATTCAAAATATAAACTCGGTGGACAGCCATTACCTGTTGGTGTGTATTACTACATCCTGAAGTATGCTAAGAACCGTGTGAAATCTGGAGGCTTGTATTTAGAGAGGTAGAGGATGAAAGGAAGAATGGTAAAATATTGCTTGATTTTTGCTGTGATGCTTATCTCTGTCAGGGGATTTTCTCAGCAGGATCCTATGTTTACCCAGTACATGAATAACCCCGGACTTATTAACCCTGCCTATGCCGGAAGCAAAGGACTTACAAATGTCAATGGTATATTCCGTAAACAGTGGGTAGGGCAGGAGTGGAGCCCTATGACTACATCCATTTCTGTTAACGCTCCTTACAACAAATACGATATAGGCCTTGGTGTTACTCTTTTGGACGACCAGATAGGCCCTCTGCATCAGGTAGGTTTTTATGTCGATTATGCAAAATATTTCTCTTTTAAAAAGGGTAGAACTCTTGCCCTCGGACTAAAAGCCGGGTTTAACTTCTTCGATATTAACCTTATGAATCTGGTGATGCACGAGTATGATCCATATATTGCTGCTGATCCGCGTAATAAGGTCTTTCTGCCAAACTTCGGGATTGGGGCATTCTATTTTACTGATAACTTCTATGCCGGACTTTCAGTGCCTAAGCTTCTGAGAAACACAATCAAGGATAGTGAGAATTTAATTATGGGCAAGGAGGAAAGACACCTCTTTCTTACTGCAGGATATATTTTCGTAATCGACGATCCTTTCTGGCGTTTGAAAGCAAGTGCTATGACCAGATTTGTAAATGGTTCACCTGCATCTATTGAAGTAAGCGCCACAGCTATCTTGTACGACCGGGTTTGGTTTGGATTGACATACCGTGTTGGCGATGCTATTGCTGCTCATGGCAGGGTGCAGATAAATAAAAACCTCCAGATAGGTTATTCTTACGACCTCAACAACTCGCGCTTGAAGTTGTATAATTCAGGCTCACACGAAATTTTTATAAGCTACGACTTCGTGATTAAAGACCAGAAGATACTTTCACCACGTTACTTCTTGTAAGAGTTGTAGTTTAAATCAGCATTCAGAAATCTTTCAACTTCTTCAATCGGCATTTCTTTTCGTGCTGAATAGTCTTCAATCTGGTCACGGCCAATCTTATCTACTCCAAAGTAATGTGACCCGGGATGGGCAAAATATAATCCGCTTACCGAAGCAGTGGGGTACATGGCGAAATTCTCAGTAAGTGATATTCCTGTTACCTCACTTGCATTAAGCAATCGAAACAGCTCCTTCTTTTCTGTGTGGTCGGGACATGCAGGATAACCCATTGCAGGCCGTAAGCCTCGGTACATTCCTTTGGTCAGCTCTTCCTTGCTGAGGTTTTCATCCTTTGAATAGCCCCACAATGATTTGCGTAATCTCAGGTGCAGCACTTCAGCAAAAGCTTCAGCAAGGCGGTCGCTTAATGTTTGAAGCAGTATAGCCCGGTAATCGTTTCCACTCTCTTTCGCTTCTTCAACCCATTTCTTCATTCCAATGCCCGTTGTAACCGCAAAACCACCAATATAATCTGTCTTGCCTGTTTCCTTGGGAGCGATAAAATCTGAAAGTGATATATTTGGACTACCATCTTTGGATTTTATCTGGCGACGCAGGAATCTAAAGTTACCTTTGATGTCGGAACGAGTCTCATCGCTGTAAATTTCCACATCATCACCTATGGAATTTGCCGGCCAGATGCCAACAACACCGTTAGCCCTGAACATCTTGTTTTCAATTACTTCATCAAGCAGGGTGTTTGCTTCCATGAAAAGCTTCCTTGCTTCCAGACCTTGTTTCTCGTCAGTAAGGATCTTTGGGAAGGTGCCTTTCATTTCCCATGCCATGAAGAAAAATGTCCAGTCGATATATTCGCGTATTTCTTCAAGCGAGTATCCCGGGAAAGACTTTACGCCAGTAACCTCAGGCTTCGAAATTTCAACAGTATCCCAATCAGTCTTAAAACTGTTTTTCCTTGAATCTTCAATAGAAAGATATTCCTTATGCTTTCTCCCTGAGTGTACTTCCCTGAGATGGGCATAATCATTCTTAAGATCGTTGAAGAAATCTTCGTTTTTATTGATAAGATTAGTAGCTACCCCTGCACTTAAGGAAGCATCCTTGACATGCACCACCGGGAAATCATATTCAGGCGATATTTTAACCGCAGTATGTACTTTGGAAGTAGTTGCCCCTCCAACCATTATTGGAAGGTCTATGCCCCGTTCTTTCATCACTCTGGCAAAGTTTACCATCTCCTCGAGCGAAGGTGTTATTAGTCCGCTGAGGCCTATAATATCAACTTTCTCGTTAAGGGCTGTCTCAATGATTTTTTCAGTAGGAACCATAACGCCAAGGTCGATAACCTCGAAATTATTACATGCAAGCACAACGCCTACTATGTTTTTACCAATATCGTGGACATCACCTTTCACCGTTGCAAGAAGAATCTTCTTCAGTTGTGATGATTCATTGCCTGTCTTTTCAGCCTCGATATACGGAAGGAGAAAAGCAACCGCCTTTTTCATTACCCGGGCTGATTTTATTACCTGTGGAAGGAACATTTTGCCACTGCCAAACAATTCACCCACGACATTCATTCCGGACATCAGTGGACCTTCAATGATAGTCAGCTTGGGCGAATAATCGGGTAATATCTCTTCAATATCGGCTTCGATAAACTCGGTAATGCCTTTAACAAGAGAATGTTCAATTCTTTTTATTGCCGGTAGTGAGCGCCATTCATCGGCTATAATGACCTGTCCGTTCTGCCCTTTTAAATTTTCAGCGAAATCAAGTAGTCTCTGAGTAGCATCGGGGCGACGGTTAAGCACCAGGTCTTCAACAAGAGTAAGGAGTTCAGCAGGAATTTCATCATAAATCTGAAGCATTCCCGGGTTTACAATACCCATATCGAGACCAGCTTTTATTGCATGATACAGGAATACAGAGTGCATAGCTTCACGGACAATATCGTTTCCTCGGAAAGAAAATGAAACATTGCTGATTCCCCCGCTTACCTTGGCGTATTGGAGGTTTTCCTTGATCCAGCGGGTTGCTTCTATGAAGTCGACAGCATAGTTATTGTGTTCTTCGATGCCTGTACCTATAGTAAGCACGTTAGGATCGAAAATAATATCTTCAGGAGGGAAGCCAACTTCCTTGGTAAGAATATCGTAAGCTCTTTGGCAGATATCTTTACGTCGCTGAACAGAATCAGCCTGTCCTTTTTCATCGAAGGACATAACAACAACTGCAGCTCCGTATTGTAATATTCTTCGGGCTTGTTCAATGAACTTATCTTTGCCTTCCTTAAGACTTATCGAGTTGACGATAGATTTTCCCTGCAGACAGCCCAGTCCGGCTTCAATGACCTCGAACTTTGATGAATCGATCATCACCGGGAGCTTTGAAATATCAGGCTCCGACATCATCATATTGAGGAAAGTGACCATTTCCTTTTTGGCATCAAGCATCGCATCGTCCATGTTGACGTCGATTACCTGAGCGCCACCCTCAACCTGGTTTCTTGCTATGGAAAGGGCTTCTTCATATTTGCCTTCACTTATCAATCTGGCAAACTTTCTGGAACCGGCAACATTACACCGTTCCCCAATATTTATAAAGTTGGTGTTCTTAGTAATATTTAGTGGCTCCAGACCGCTTAGCTTGGTCTTATGTTCTTCTTTGTTCTTCTTATGCGGAGAGGCAGATTGAGCCAGTTTGGCAAACTCATGAATATGCTCGGGAGTTGTACCACAGCAGCCGCCAATAATATTTACAATTTTTTTATCAAGGAATTCCTTGATTTGGGCAGCCATTATTTCAGGAGTCTCATCGTACTGACCAAAGTGGTTTGGCAGTCCGGCATTAGGATGAGCGCTGATAAAGAAAGGAGCTTTTGCTGCCAGGGTTTCGAGGTGAGGCTTCATATCTTTGGCACCAAGGGAGCAGTTTAGTCCAATCGACAAAGGTTTAAAGTGGGAGAGGGAGTTAAGGAAAGCTTCAACAGTCTGCCCCGATAAAGTTCTGCCGCTTGCATCAACAATAGTACCTGAAATCATAACAGGAAGTTCGATACCCTTTTCTCCAAATACCTCATCGATAGCAATCAAGGCAGCCTTACCGTTGAGGGTATCAAAGATAGTTTCAACGAGTAGCAAGTCTACCCCTCCATCAATCAATCCATTAACCTCAGTTTTGTATGATTCTTTCATTTCGTCGAAAGAGACGGCACGGAAGCCGGGGTCGTTGACATCGGGGCTCAGCGAGCAAGTTTTGTTAGTAGGACCTACCGACCCTGCCACGAACCTTGGTTTATCAGGGGTTGAGAAAAGACCGGCAGCCTCTTTTGCTATTTTAGCAGCAGCAAGGTTTATGTCGTATGATAGGTGTTGAGCTCCATAGTCTGATAGAGAAATTGAAGTAGCATTGAAAGTATTAGTTTCGATGATATCGGCACCTGCTTCAAGATATTTGGAATGAATTTCTTTGACAATATCGGGACGGGTCAATGATAGCAGGTCATTATTGCCTTTCTGGTCTTTAGGAAGGTCTAAAGATAATGAGCCTCTGTAATCAGCTTCGGACAAATTATATTTTTGAATCATGGACCCCATTGCACCATCGAGCACGAGCACCCTTTCTTCAAGTTCTTTGCGGATATTTTTAGTCATAACGTTATTTTCACCCCTCCAAAAATATTTATTCAATAATAGAAGGTATTGGAATTGAGTTTATAATTAAGGCAAAGATAATACAATAGAGGGTGAGAATAAGGGGTAATAATAATGAGGATAGGTATAAAAGGTTATAATGAAGATAAAATTAAGATTGGAGTAAATATATATCAGGGTTTAAGTATTAATCTGTAAACATTTTTTAGGACGAGTCAATTTATTTCATTTTTTCAATTCATAATTGGTACTTCTTCCTCCTGCGGTTTCCTTTTGCATTATGTCTTTATATATCAAATCGTTAATGTCTCGAATAGCTGTGTCTTTTGAGCATTTTGCAATCTTTGCCCATTTTGACGAAGTTAGTTTTCCGTCAAATCCATCTAACAATCTATTAATTAGCTTTTTCTGCCTCTCATTAATAATTGTTTTTGAATGTTTATTCCAGAAATATGCTTTGAATAAGACATTTGTCAATATTATCTCTGTTGATTTTAAGGCATTTATTAAACAGCTTAAAAACCATTTAACCCATTCAGTTATATCTAGTTCTCCTTTTTGTGTTTTCTCAAGTATTTCATAGTATTGTTTTCTTTCTATCCTGATTTGAGCCGACATGCTATAAAATCGTTGAGTGCTTTTGTCTGATTGAGCTAATAACATATCGGTTAATGCCCTTGTTATCCGTCCATTACCATCTTGAAAAGGATGAATTGTAACAAACCAAAGATGAGTAACAGCGGCTTTTATTACTAAATCAATCTGATCGTTTTCGTTAAACCATTTCAGAAAACGATTCATTTCAGTCTCAATTAAATCTGCATCGGGAGCTTGGAAATGAACTTTTTCTTTTCCTGCTGCACCAGAAACAACTTGCATCAGTCCAGTTGTATCTTTTCGCCAATCGGCAACTGTTATTTTGAATATACCACTTCTGCCCATTGGAAACAATGCAGCGTGCCAATCAAAAAGTCTGTCTGCCGTCAATGGTTTGAAGCAATTATGAGTTGCGTCAATCAACATTTCTACCATCCCGTCAACGTTCCTGTCAGAATCAATTGAGCCAGCGATTTCCATTCCTAATCTCCTTGCAATTGATGAACGAACTTGGTCGGGGTTCAAAAATTCTCCTTCTATTTCTGTTGATTTTATAACATCTAATGTTAAAGTGTCAAGTAAAGCTTCGTTTCTCAAATCAAAGCCTAATGATTCCATCTTTCCAATTAATCGTCCCTGCAAATTTCTTGCTTCACTTAATTGTTTTAAAAACTCTTCGCTTCTCCAGATAAAATCTGGCCAGTTATCTTTTTGATGTATATAAATTTCCATTCGTCGTATATTTTGCAACGAAAGTACGTCTTATTCGTCGCATTTGAAAAATTATCGATGCATAATTTGCGTCAATTAAATGCTTTATTCGTCGTACAGTGCCTTTTTTTGTCTTTGAGAAATGTTTGATATATAAAAATCAAAGCACCAACAAATATTACTAATATAATTCCATAAAGTGGTTTCGGACTTAATACAAAAAATACAAGTTGCCAGATTGTAAATAAAATAGTCGGTATTAATAT
>CAYMTR010000054.1:0-19520 GCA_964393405.1 uncultured Prolixibacteraceae bacterium | reverse complement strand
TTATTTTCTTCCATAGCATTACTTTTTGTGTATCGCTATTTCAGGACTAGACAATGATAATTTTTAAAAAGTCATCCTCAAAAGGATGACTTTTTTTATTTTTATTTTTTAAAAGCCTTTTTTATTTTAAATTTTATTTGAATATTTGTGATATCAAAATAATATCAAAATACTAAGCGAAATGAAAACAAAAGAAGAAATCTTTACAGGTTTTAAAATGTCCGGAATTTTAATGCTTATCCTTAATATTTTATTTTTAATTGGGATAACACTTTTATTTATTTGGACAGTTACAAATTTCAATGAGAATACTCCGGTAAAAGTATTCTTGCTTATATTGGATGTAATCCTATTCTTTTTGAATTGTATTTTTTGGAATGGATTTATGCAGATAGAGCCTAATGAAGCTATGGTGCTTGTCTTTTTTGGTAAATACTCAGGTACTGTTAAGGAAAATGGTTTTCATTGGGTAAATCCTTTTTATTCAAAAAAGAAACTCACTTTAAGGGCCAGGAATTTAGATGCTGAGCCAATAAAAGTGAATGATAAATCTGGAAATCCAATAATGATTGGATTAGTTGTTGTCTGGCATGTATCTGACACTTATAAAGCAACTTTTGACATTGACAGTGAATCTATGTCAACAATTACTTCCTCGTCTACTCCTACACAAAGAGTTAATGATAAGATGAAATCTTATCAGAACTTTGTTAAAGTTCAGAGTGACGCTGCATTAAGAAATGTTGCAGGAATGTATGCTTATGATCATTCAGGTTCGAGTAGTTTAGATGAGCTCACATTAAGGTCAGGGGGAGAGGAAGTTAATGATATTTTGGAAAAACAGTTAAACGAGAGATTATCGATTGCCGGAATACATATAATTGAAGCTAGAATTAATTATCTTGCATATGCTCCTGAAATCGCTGCTGTTATGCTTAGAAGACAACAGGCTGATGCAATAATTGCGGCACGAGAAAAGATTGTTGACGGAGCAGTGGGGATGGTTAAAATGGCATTGAACAAACTGTCGGAAGAAAATGTTGTTGAACTCGATGAAGATAAGAAAGCTGCGATGGTAAGTAATTTACTTGTCGTACTTTGTAGCGATGAAAATGCAACACCTGTTTTAAATACAGGATCACTTTATAATTAGAATGTCGGAAAAGGAAAATAAAACGAAAAGTTTTGTATTGCGAATCGATTCGGATACGATGAGCGCAATTGAGAAGTGGGCCAACGATGAGTTCCGCAGTATAAATGGGCAGATTCAATATATATTAGATCAGGCTCTTAAGAAAAGCGGTAGGTTGCCAAAGTCTAAGAAATAAATTAGGTAAGCCCTCACAGACAAATTTTATTTATATTTTGGGACTTATATAACAATTTGTTGTATAAGTCCTTTTTTGTTTCTTAGAAATCAGAAATTTAAAAATTAAAAGCACTTAAAAATTTCAGAAATTTTATCCAAAACGACAGCACCAGTTCTAACTAGACGGGATTTTAACTGATGACCATTTGCTATTAAAATGCATTTGCAACCCAAAGTATTTGCAACTTCATAATCATGATCGGTATCTCCGACAAAACAGGCATTAACAGGAGCAATTCCCTTCTTTTTTAGCATGGTCATTCCCAGCGTTGTTTTTGAAACTGCGAAGTGGTCATTAAGACCGGAAACTTCATCAAAAAAATCTAAAATATTAAAATGATCTATAGATTCTAATAGTTTGATATGCTCAGATGCTGATAACACAATTTGTTTTAGACCTTTTCTTTTATAATGTTCAAGAACCTCAGGAACTTGATTGTGCAAACTTGATTTATTGATTTTAGAAGAGTATATTTCAATATATTGATGTGCTGGGATATTAAAAGGTTCTTTATCAAAATCAAAGCCAATTTTCTTGTAATATTCGATTACAGGAAAGCCAAATAATTTAAGGTACTTTTCTTTTGATAGAGTTGATAAGCCTCTTTGTAATAATAACTCGTTAATAGATTCAATACATATATCTGTATCGTTCAAAAGAGTGCCATTCCAGTCCCAAATAATGGTATTAATATTTTGAAATTGTGTCTTCATTTCGGGAATTAACCGAAGTGTTTCTTGAAATTAATAACCGGATTTGCATATAAATAAAGATACATCTCTTTTGATTCGTTTTCCGGGAAATTTATAGTAGATATTTCTTCACTCATTTTAGAAACGAACAATTCCATCTCTTCGTTAGAATATTTATCAGAATGAGAATTAGTTTTAAAAAGAATATCGTAAGCTATATAGTTGTTTGACCAAAGTTTGTAGTTGAAATAAATTCTTTTGTCAATATATTCAGATATAGCAGTAATAGCTTCGTTTTGTTTTTTCCCCTTTATGAGTTCTACTAGTCTATAGTTTAATGGATTGCCAAATGAAAAATGAATCCTTCCCTTTGGAGACATAAAGCCATTAGCCATACTTTTAAGATCATCTTTTTGTGTCTTAGTAAAATCAGGATTATACTTCTTACTTAAAAGCTCTTCCACTTTTGATATTCCACAGGGTTCTATTTCGTAAGAAATTGCCATCGGAACGATATTTAATTCAAAGAATCCTTCAAGTAGTGAGCCATCATTGCTCATATTAAGCATTTTCAGAAGAGCAGGTTGAGTTTGGTCGTTTCCGTCTTTAGTTCTTCCTTCTCTTTGTGCAAGCCAAATTGATTCTCCTTTTATTGTTAAAGCATGTCTTATGTATGAAGAAAGTTCTTTAGATGCATCAAGTTGTTCTCTAATCCCAAGATTTCTTTTCACAATAAACGATCGGTTAATACGGGCAATCTTTTCGATCCAGTCATGAATAAGAAGGTTGTCTCCTATAGCTATTTCAGTTTTTCTGAAGTTGTGTTTATGCATGATAACATTCAGAAAAGCAGAATCAAGAATTATGTCCCTGTGGTTAGAAATGAAAAGATAATTTCCGTCAGTTCTGAATTGCTCCATAGCACTGAAACTAATACCAGTCGTAGAATTTTTTTCTGTTTGGGCTAGAAGTGGCAACGTAATTTTTGTTTGAAACTCTTCAATAGTATTTATACCTTTTAATATTTGAATAATATTATCCCGAACAGTGAGTTGGGGATAAAGCCTTTCGACTATCCTTAAAAACCCTGGGTCAGCAATTAAGATGTTTATAGCATCATTTATTTCGTTGTCGTAGTATGGGCGGATATTATCGAAATTCTCCATATTTAAAATTTTTGAAGTGCAAATGTAATCAAAATGGAGAAAACTTATAACCTAAATTTGATTTGAATCTTTACATCAGTTTTGTGGTTCTCATTTATTTTATTTAGCCCACTACTAATTGTTTTTTCGTCATCAAATAAATGAGTCCGGGCTACTTTCAAATATAAAGTTGCATTTTTCATCACTTTATACTTGATGTTTAAATACATTCTTGAACCGCTATCACTAAACGAAGGGATATAATTATTATTTGGAAAATCGCTCTCAAAAGCATATATCCTAGAGTTGTAGTCGTCAGTTTTGAAGATAGATGCCCTGATTGAGAGCGAAAGTTTATTTTCTAGTATAGAAGTTGAAACATCAGCCATGCAAAGCCAGCCCGATGAAACGGAACTTTCATTATTGTATGAAGATAATTCGCCCCTTAAATTTAGTGACATGAAATCTGCAGGTTGCCATTCAATTTTTAGTCTTAAATTATTATTTATGATGTTTATATCTTTTTTTATTGAAAATGAATCAAGTAGCACTGCTTTATTTGACGTTGCTTCTCGAAATCTTAGAGATAATTTAAATCGACTACTAACAGAGTACTCTGAATTTACTGAAATATCGGTTGCATTTGCCGGACTGACTCCGTTAAATTCAGGCCATTTAGTTTTGTAACAATCTAAATACCCTGATATTTTTGTATACGGGAATGGATTCCAGGCAAAAGACATTAAAAATCCTTCTTCGTTTATGATATTAGATTCCGAAATAGAATTACCACCGATAGAATGGAAGGTAGAAGAATAATTCCGATACAACATTGAATAGGCAAATTCACTGACCGGATTTGATTCTAAGCCAACCAAGAAAGCTATTCCTCCTGATTTACTTATAGCGGCTTCTGTAAAAATGTTTGATTTTCGTGTGACATAAGAAAAATCTGAACTTATATTAAAGTTTTCTTTGCCTGTAAATTTAAACTTATTATAAATCCGGGCAGCCGGGATAAGAGGAATATTGAATTTTTGATAAACGCAATTAATACCAGAAGAAAAATTATTTCCGTCTAATCTGATACTTGCACCTATTGTTTCAACGTTTAATGATCTTTCATCCTCAATTTCATTTTTTGTTCTATGATATCCAGAAGTTTGTAAAGAAGATGCCTCCAATGGTTTTCCAGTTGAATCTTTTTCGGTGATATTAGCATCTGAATTTTTGTTAGAATAAAAAACGATAAGGTTAAGATTGCCTTTTACTAAAGATATAGCTGAACCTCTTAAGAATGTATTTTCATTGCTGGAGCTGTAACCCTTAATTCCTTGTCCTGAAAACCTAATGTTTGTTGACTCGGCAGATTTTCTTTTTCCGAATCCTGTCCATAATATTATACCCTGTCCAAAGCGTGCAATATAATCTCCAATAATGACTTGTTGAATAAACTTTTTACTTTTCCATCCAAGGTAACCAGAATAAAAATCAAAACCATATTTGTTACTGCCTTTGAAAAAATCCTCTCCCGAGTCGTTCTCTGCCGTAATGCCAAAATGCAAGGTTTCGTTTTTATCAAAATTATATTGCAAATAAAGCTTTGGTCTTATACCTGTATATACTTTTGTACTATCTTTTTTTTCTGAGAATCCATCTGATTTTTCAATTAGGTATTGAGATCTTATATTGATTTCGTTTTTAACTGTATTTTTGATAGGAGAATCAACTTCACCAGCTATAAGAAAACAACTAATATCTTCGATTAAAGAGGGGTTAAAGCTTTCTACAGCAATTAGTTCATAAATTGAGTAGATTTGTCCTACACCATTTCTGTATTCAATTAAGTTTTCAATTTGATATGATGTTAAAAAGAATATTTGTTCAAGTTGTTTCTTTGTTGCCGAGTTAATATTCAAAGGGCTATCATGAAGTTTTTCTAGCTCATTCAAAGGAATAGTTAAATCCAAATCTTCACTTTCTTTATCAATATAAGTTTCCGCGATTCTTTCGAGTAAAGCTTGATTCCTGACTGTTTCAAGACCTTGAGTATAAGAAAAGATAGGATAAATAATAAAGAGTAATATCCAGTAATATTTTTGACTCATTTTATTATATAAGTTAAAGTGAGAGAAGGACAAATACCTATTCTTGGGTATAAAGCAGAAGCGAGTTCAATAGTGTAATTTTTTTTTTTGAATCCAATTCCTCCAAATAATGAAAATTCGTTAGTGTTAAATCCTCCTCTTAAAAGAATTCCACTTGAGACTTTACTTTCAATTCCTGCTTTAAAATTGAATTCTTTGACATTAAAATTCTCAACCTCAAAAGAAACAATTAATGTTTCGTTGTAATTGTGGTGACCACCAATTCTCAAAGAGTAGTTTTTACTATTTGTATAATTATTTGATAAGTTTATATTGTAAGGATTTGACACGTGTATTCCCAATGAAGACTTTTTATCAATTTCATAAATAAGCCCTAATTCAATTCCGGTTTCAGTTGAGACGTTATAATTTTCTGAGAAATTTGAAAGAAAACAGTTTAATTGTATCCCTGCCGATAAGCTTTGAGAAAGTTTTTTTGAGTATGCTGCAGATATTTTTGTTTTTGACCTTGGGGAAATGCCAATGTTATTGAAGATAAATGCGAAATTTCCAGACTTAGTGGGTATTACAAAACCAATGGCTAAAGAGTTTAAATCGCTGTTTAAAAACCTGTTTTCATAAACAGAAGAAAGATAAATGTTTTTTAAATCAGACAATCCAGCCGGATTATTAAAAGCTGATGAAGCATCTTTTTTACTGACGAAGGCATTCCCAATAGCAATTGCATGACTGCCTGACGTATAGTTGAAGTTTCGGGGAAAAACATTAAAGCTTGATAATATAAATAATAGCAGCAATATGATCTTTTTCATATCTGTCAGATTTGGGGGATTTATAAACGTTATTGGATAAACTACTTATTGTCGGTATGTGAATCCAATTAATTAAATAATTTAATCAAATATATTAATTAGTTTGTTTTGAATTTGAATTTTATGTTTGCCAGCTCGTAATTGGCTGTTACAATTTTATCTTTTAAAGACTCTTTGTAGGATTTAAGTTTATCTGCAATTTCTTCGTCACTAGTTGCGAGAATTTGTGTAGCAAGTATTGCAGCGTTCAAAGAAGCATCGATTCCAACAGTAGCTACAGGTATTCCCGGAGGCATCTGGACAATAGCCAGTAAAGCATCTATACCATCTAGAGTTGAACTTATTGGGACACCAATTACAGGTATTGAAGTCATTGATGCAATTACTCCACATAAATGGGCCGCCATTCCAGCAGCGGCAATAATTACTTTTATGCCTTTCCCTTTTGCTTCCTTTGCGAACTTTTCGACTTCTCCAGGAGTTCTGTGAGCAGACAATGCATTCATTTCAAACGGAATTTCAAATTCATTAAGTAGCTTGGCTGCTTTTTCCATTACAGGCAGATCACTAGTGCTGCCCATTATAATACTTACTATAGGTGTCATAATTATGATGTTTTCAATTTTAAGTTTATGTTTTCAATTCAAAAAAGTTTAATATTTGAATATATAGACAATTATTTGTAACTTAATTTGCATCAAATTTACAAAAAGATGAATCGAATAATACTTGCCGGTAAAGAATTTGAAAAATTCATACCACATGAAGAAATTGAGAGTGCTGTTACGCAAATGGCAAAACAGATAAATCAGGAGCTGGCAGGTGAGGATGTACTTTTTATTTGCATACTAAATGGCGCTTTTGTTTTTGCGGCAGAATTGATGCAAAAAATAAATATCCTTGAATCAGAAATTTCTTTTTTGAAGCTATCCTCATACGAAGGGACAGATACCACTGGCAGGGTAAATGAATTAATCGGTTTGAATGAGCCAATTGAAGGAAGGATAATTGTAATAATTGAAGATATAGTAGATACAGGTAATACAATTATTAAGGTTATGGAAACTCTGAAAAGCCGTAACCCTAAAAGTATAAAAATTGCCGCATTGCTTGTTAAACCAGGCAAATTCAATAATATGATGAATATTGATTATCAAGGAATGGAAATTGGAAATGATTTTATCGTTGGATACGGACTTGATTACAATAGGAAAGGAAGAAATCTAAAGGATATTTATAAGGTTGTAGAATAATAACTTTAAAATCAACTCATGCTAAACATTATACTTTTTGGTCCCCCGGGGGCAGGAAAAGGAACTCAGTCTGAATTTCTTATTAACAAATTTGGTTTGTTGCACATTTCAACAGGAGACATATTAAGGAGTGAGATAGCTAAAGAAACAGAACTTGGAATAAAGGCTAAAATGTTAATTGACAAGGGAGAATTAGTTTCTGATGAAATAGTAATTGAAATGATCAAATCTAAAATTTCTTCAAGTGATGGAATTAAAGGGATCATTTTTGACGGTTTTCCACGAACAGTAACTCAGGCTGAAGCTTTAGATATTTTGCTTAAAGAAAATAATACAACGGTTTCAGGGATGTTAGCTCTAGAGGTTGATAATAAAGAGTTGATTGATAGGTTGCTTGAAAGGGGGAAAATGTCTGGGAGAAGTGATGATCAAGATATTTCTATTATTGAAAACCGGATTGAAATATACCACAAAAAAACTGCTCCTTTAATTAATTACTATAGTAGGCAAGGAAAATATTATCCAATAAAGGGTGTTGGTTCAATTGAGGAAATTGCTCAAAATTTATGCGAAGTTATTAATACTATTTAGGTGATTATTTTCTGTTGTACTCCAAGGAATAACCTACTTTTGGAATGTTATTGATTTGCAGATCAGGATCATTGCTTAAATATTTCCTGAGTTTGGCAATAAATACATCAAGGCTCCGCCCATTGAAATAATCATTATTCCCCCAGATCGCAAAAAGAATGTTATCTCTCTTAACTATTTCATCTGGAGACAAGCATAACATTCTTAGAACTTCGTTTTCTTTTTTTGTTAGCCTTCGAACTTCATCTTCAAATTTAAGATTCTGATTTTTATAATCGAAGATGTATTTTCCAATAGAAAACTGATCAGAGTTAACTGGCTCTTCGGGTGAAATGTTGTATCTATTAATAATTGCATTTATTCTGCATAAAAGTTCATCTTCATCAAAGGGTTTAGTGATAAAGTCGTCTATTCCAATATGGAATCCTTTTATTTTATCTTGTTTCATTGAACGAGCAGTAAGGAAAACGATTGGTATTGAATTGTTTTCAGCTCTAACCCTTTGAGCTAGTGAAAATCCATCAATACCCGGGAGCATAATATCGAAGATGCAGAAATCAAAACTACCGGCTTTAAATCCATTTAGACCTGACTCTCCATCGCGATATAATTTTACATCAAAACCATTAGATTCTAAGAAATCGACCATCAAGAAACCAAGGTTTGTGTCGTCTTCAACAAGAAGGATTCTAGTTCTTTTCATTTTCTAAAGGTAAGGTAATTGTAAAAAGTGTGCCAGAATCTTTGGAACTAAGGACTTCAATTTTCCCTTTATAATGGTCAATTATTTTTTTGACGTAAGTCAATCCGAGACCAAACCCTTTGACGTTATGCACATCTCCAGTTGAAACTCTAAAATACTTATCAAAAATTTTTGGAAGATCTTTGGTGTCAATACCTACTCCGTTATCTTTAACGCACACCTCAATATTATTTTTACGGTTAATTGTAGAAATGATAATAGAAGGGGGTTCTTTTGAATATTTCAGTGCATTGTCTATTAGATTAGAGAAGATGAGAGTAAAATGGCTAGGTAATGCTGATATTATATAATTCTTTGCATTGAGATGATATTCAATGTTTCCGTTAAGTCCTTCAAGTCTGGTTTTAAATTCTTTTCCAGTTTCAAATATTATGTTGTGCATGTTAACTTTTTCTATTAATGTGCTGTTTTCCCCGTTGTTTGAAACTTCAAGAATGTTTTTCACGTGGTTTTCCAGCTTTTCATTTTCTTTAATTATTACGTTAGTGTATTCAAAAATCTTTTCATCAGTTTTGCTCCCCCTTTTTTTAATGAGATTTGCAGCAAGTCGTATGTTTGATAATGGAGTTTGAAATTCATGTACCATATTATTTATAAAATCAGAAGTATGCCTGAGTTGCCTTCGTTCTCGATTAAACAGCTTGAATGTTATTATGAAAGAAATCATCACGAAGATTACTGCGAAGAAAGCAAGTAGAAAAGTTCCTTTCATTTGGTTAACAAGAAATTGTTTTCTTTCAGGGAATTCGAGCTTTATTTGTATTCCGTTTTTCTCAAGTAATCCGTTTAAGCTTTGCAAATAACATTTTTGACCGAAAAGTTTAGAGTCAGACTTTGCATTAATTGAGTCAGTAATTTCAAACTTATATTCGAGAGCTATCTGATGATTGTGCAGCTTAGAATGTATAATAGAGTCTATTTCCTTAACTGTTTGCTCCTGAATGTTTTCATGACAAGGGTGGCCGCACAAGTAATTTTTCATGTTATTACATTGGGGAACCCTCTTGCCAATCTCATCTCTAGCTTCGTTCAATGCTTTGGCTATTGTTAAATTGAACTCTTTTTCTTCAAGTTTTGCAGCATTAAAAAGCCAGTTAATTTGGATTAACAATATTATAACAAGGGCGATAAATGTAAAAACTGCCAATATAATTTGTTTGTCTAAATTCTTCATAGATACAAAATTAGATATAATAAAATAAACTAAAGTAAGATTAACATCACGTTAACATTTTATAACAACCTTATAACACTAAGGAAGTGTATTGGGTTTTAAATTTGAGAAATAAAAAATATAGATAAATTTTAAATAATTAAGTTATGAAAACACAAATTATTATCATCATTATTTTATTTGTTGCCCCTTTTGTCATATCTCCCAAAGTTGTAGAAGCGGCAAACAATAATATCTGTATGGTTTCCACAGAAGATAAAGACAGTAGTGTGAAAAATGAAGGTTGTACTGCTTTAAAACAAATTGAATATAAGAATTCCAAGAAAGAGTGTTGTAAAAACGCTGAAAAAAAAGAATGTAGCCAAACTAAATCTTCAGATGTAAGTAAGAATACTGATTCACAAGGGTCTAAATGTTGCAAAGAAGCTAGAAAGGAATGTTGCAAAGCAAAAAGTGCAGATAAAGTACAAAATCAATAAGAGCTAGGGCTTTGAGACGAATATTTTCGTTAAATTAGTTGAGTAGTTTAAATGCCCGGGTTTATTCAACCCGGGCATTTTTTGATTATTGGCTTTGTTTGCTGATGCCCTTTCATTTACTACATTTGCAGAAAAAACATAAATGGCTGATACAAATTTTGTTGATTATGTAAAGATTTTCCTGAAATCAGGCAATGGTGGTCCGGGTTCAACTCATTTACGTCATGAGAAATTTATAGAAAAAGGAGGTCCTGATGGAGGTGACGGAGGTCGTGGCGGGCATATAATTCTTAGGGGAAATGCTCAGCTTTGGACTCTTTTGCATCTTAAATACAGAAAACACATTTATGCTGGACATGGTGAGTCAGGAGGAAGACAACGCAGTACCGGTGCTGATGGTGAAGATATCATAGTTGAGGTTCCGCTTGGAACAATAATCAAAGATGGCGAAACGGAAGAATTTTTAATGGAAATCACTGAGAATGGTGAGGAACAGATAATAATGAAAGGAGGTAGGGGAGGTCTTGGGAACACAAACTTTAAGACTTCAACTCTTCAAACTCCCCGTTTTGCTCAACCCGGAGAACCTCTCGAAGAAGGTTGGAGAATACTCGAATTAAAGATATTGGCAGATGTTGGATTAGTAGGTTTCCCAAGTTCGGGTAAATCAACTTTGCTTTCTGTAGTTTCAGCTGCTAAGCCTAAAATTGCGGACTATCCTTTTACAACATTAGTCCCAAATCTGGGTATTGTAGGGCACAGAGAGAATCAATCTTTTGTTATGGCTGATATCCCGGGGATTATTGAAGGAGCGCATGAGGGAAGGGGATTAGGCTTGAGATTTCTTCGTCATATTGAGAGAAATCCTATGTTGCTTTTTATGGTTCCAGCAGATAGTAAAGACCATTTGAAGGAATATAATATCCTTTTAAATGAGTTGAAAGAATATAATCCTGAATTACTCGATAAACAAAGGTTTTTAGCTATTTCAAAATCTGATCTCCTTGATGAGGAATTAATGAAAGAAATAAGTATGGAATTTAAGGACATACCACACATGTTTATCTCATCTATTACAGGTTACAATATTCAAAAATTGAAAGATAAAATCTGGCAGATACTTAACTCATAAAATTATTACAATGCCTGAGTGGTTAAATAATATTGACACACAATTATTCCTTGATTTGAATAGTGCCCACTCTTCTTTTTTTGATGTGTTTTTTATCCTGATTACAAGTCTTGAGGTGTGGTTTCCAATTTATTTGCTACTTGTATTCATGTTGATAAAAAAGTATAAGGTTAATGGTTTATGGGTGATTTTATTTTTTGTTATTACAGTTGTAATAAGTGACCAACTTTCAGGATTGATAAAAGACGTTGTTCAAAGGCTTAGACCGTCTCATGAACCAATGCTAATAGGGAAAGTCAATAACCTGACAGGTAAGGGAGGTTTGTATGGTTTTGTTTCAGGTCACGCAACAAATGTATTTTCACTTGCAGTATTAGTGAGCATGCTTTCTAAGAATAGAGTAATAAGTATTTTGTTTTTTTCTTGGGCAGTAATTGTTTCATATTCTAGGATATACGTTGGTGTACATTATCCTTTAGATCTGATTTGTGGAGGAATACTCGGAGCTTTGATAGGTTGGGGAATATATTTGTTACTAACCCTTTTTGATAAGAAGTATAGGAGAAAAGCAATTTTCGGATTGGGGCCGTGGGCGAAGGAGGATGTTTGGCCATTTACTTTTGCATTTATATTTATATTTTGTACTCTGTTGATCTCATCTAAAATAATTGGGACTCATATTATAAACTAACATTTTATGAATTCTATGGTATCTTTTTATTCTCAGAGGATAGAAGATGAAAAATTAAAGCTTGTAAGAATTAAAAAACGACTTAATTTATTAGTTGTTTGTCGATTGCTCGCTTTTATTTTTCTCATTATTGTACCTATAAAGCTATATCCAGTTAGTCATTTAACTGGTGTCTTTTTTCTAATAATTCTTTTAATTTTATTTCTAGCACTTATCCGTCTGTCAATAAAAGCAAAGAGAGAAAAAAGAATAATAGAAAACCTCATTAAGATTAACAGTGATGAATTACTTTCGCTAGAACATAAGTTTTCGCAGTTTGATGAAGGTAAGGAGTTTATTGACCCAAATCATTTCAATTCTTATGACCTTGACATTTTCGGGGCTGGTTCATTATTCCAGTTTTTAAATAGGACATTTACTCTTTCAGGTAAAAGTAAACTTGCACAAATGTTGCTATATCCAAGCTTAAAGATTGAGGATATTGAAGCGAGTCAGGATTCTGTTAAGGAACTTGCACTGAAGGTTGACTGGAGACAGTCTTATTCAGCGAAAGGGCAGTTGTATATTGATAATAATATTTATACCAAGCTTTTAAATATTTGGGGGAAAGAAGACTATAGTCTTAAGCTTCAAAAAATCATAAGGCCTCTATTGTTTATTTTACCTGTATTCTCTTTTTTAACGCTTTTAATATGGATATTTATCGGTAACGCTTCGCTCTTCCTTTTTTCCGGGATAATTCAATCCGTATTGTGGATTTCAGAAAGGAAAAACACCACGTTGATTTATAGTTTGTTCGGAAAGAAGCAAGAAATTCTGTCTTTATATTCTAGTTTAATAGAAATGATTGAGAATGAGGAATGGCAGTCAGAAGAAAATAAGATCTTGGTTAAAGAGATGACTTATAAAGAAGCGACTTCCAAAGAAATTTTCAAATTAAAAAAAATAACTTCAATATATGATAATCGCAACAATTTTCTCGTTGGATTTCTTTTAAACATTACATTTTTATGGGACATATTATTCTCTTACCTCCTGATAAGATGGCACAATAAGAATAAAGAGAATTACAAAATATGGGATTCTGTTGTTTCTTTTTTTGATGCGCGCAACTCAATTGCTAATTATGCTTTCAATAATCCTGAATATATATATCCAAAATTTAGGGATGGAGAATTTGAGTTAATAGCTGAAAATTTAGGTCATCCTCTAATTAATTCTCAACGAAGAGTAAATAATAACTTCCTGATTAACGGTGAAAAAAAGTTAATTGTTATTACTGGAGCTAATATGGCCGGGAAAAGTACTTTTCTACGCACATTGGGTGTAAACATTGTTCTTGGGCTTAATGGAGCCCCTGTTTGTGCAACAGAATTTAAATTAACACCTATTGTTGTTTTCTCAAACATGAGGACAACAGATTCATTATATAGTGACGAATCATATTTTTTTGCTGAACTTAAAAGATTAAAGTTGATTCTGGATGAAATAAAATCTGGCAAGAAGTTATTGATAATCCTTGATGAAATATTAAAAGGTACTAATTCTGAAGATAAACTTAAAGGATCACAAAAATTACTAAAAAAACTTATTGAATTCAAGACACCTGCGATAATTGCAACTCATGATTTAAAACTTACCGAGATGGAAAAAGAGTATCCCGAAAATATAACAAACTTATGTTTTGAGATTGATATTTTAGATAATGAAATGCATTTTGATTATAAGTTAAAAAGTGGCATTACAAAGATGATGAATGCCACATTCCTTATGAAAAAGATGGGCATTATTGAATAATTTGATGTAATTTCAAGATTTTATTTTTATTAATTTCAAGGTTAAACTAGACACATAAAAACATGTATAGTCAACTTATTAGAATTAAATTACTTCTATCTTTTTGTTTGTTTTATTCAGTATCTTTATTCTCATCCGGAATAAATTTTGATAGGTTGTCCCTTCCTCTTCCACACTCAAACGTTTTGGCAATAAACCAGGATAAACAAGGTTTCATTTGGTTTGGAACTCGTAATGGTTTAAATAGGTATGATGGAGAAAATTTGATTTCATTTTACCATAAAGACAAAGACTCCCTTTCGCTTATAAACAACCTTATAAACACTATTACAATTGGAGATGACAGTATGCTTTGGATTGGCACTTATGAAGGTTTGTCTTTATTCGACCCACGCCAGTTTAAATTTCATGATATCAGGTATTACACAAACGATAACTCAAAACCAACTTTCGGAACAGTTCTTTCAATAGAGAAAGGAGCAAAGAATGAGGTGTGGATTGGGACAATTGATAATGGACTCTTTAAAGTAAACATAAACAATGGAGAATTATTACAATTGAAATCAGGAAATAAACCTAAGGCAATTTGTGATGATTGGGTTAATGCCATAAAATATGATAGGAAGGGAAGGTTATGGGTTGGAACAAAAAACGGGTTATCCTTAATTGAAGGTGGGAATGTTGTGAACAGTTTCAATCATATTCCTGGAGATAATTCATCATTATTCAACAATTACGTAACAGCTATAACTGAGGGTAGGGATGGTAGTATTTGGGTGGCAACAAGAAGTATGGGATTGCACAAGGTTATTGAGAATGGGGAAAACATATCTTTTAGGCAGGTTTTATTTTACAAAGACTTTTATTCCTATAAACCAGTATTCAATGTTTTATCACTTAATTCAGACAGAGATGGAAATATTTGGATAGGGACAGAGAACGGAGGTTTGTTTGTTTATAATCCGACATATAACACAACAAAACATTTTATTAATGATCCGTTTGATTTGAAGTCTGTTTCAGGAAATTCTATATATACAACATTTCAATCAAAGGATGGAATAATGTGGGTTGGCACATATAACCAAGGTGTGTGTTTTTATGATGAAAATAAAATAAGATTTGAGCATTTTTTTCAGAATTCCACAAAGTCGAATTTCCTTAATTGTAATATAGTTAAAAATATAAAAATTGTGGGTAATGAGTTGTTAATTGGAACAGATGGTGGAGGATTAACTTACTATAATATTGAAAATGGTAAATTCGAGCATTACACAAGAAATCCGTCTAGAAATAGCATTTGTTCTAATACTGTAATGTGTATTCTTCCTGAAGAAGATGGTAAATTATGGTTAGGTTCATGGGATTCAGGGTTAGACGTCTTTGATAATAGAACTAAGTCATTCAAACATTACACGAAATGTTTAGACAAAACCACAGTTTTAGATATTGAGCATGTAACGTCTTTTTTGAAAGACAGGAATGGTAGAATATGGATAGGGACTTTCAGTTATGGATTAAATTATTATTCTCCTGAAAAGGACATGCTTATTCATTTTAGCGGCAAAGATTTAGGGAACCCTGACTTTGACATAGAAAATATACACTGTATGTTGGAAACTAATTCCGGTGATATTTTAATGGGCACGATGGATGGTCTTTATAAATTATCAAAGAATTCTAATGAATACAAACTTACACGATATCAATACGATAATGGAGACTCTACTTCATTGAGTAATAATCTCGTTGTTACTTTGTTTGAAGATAACTTTAAGCAGATTTGGGTTGGAACAATTGGAGGAGGTCTTAATCTTTTTGATGTAGAAAATGAAAAATTTAGAAGATTTACTGTTGAAAACGGATTGCCAGAGAATTCAGTAAGGGCTATTATAAGCGATAAGAAGGATAATATCTGGATATCAACTAACATAGGCATTGCTTGCCTGAATCCTGTTGATTATAAACTAAAACCCTATTTAGGAAGGACCTTACAAAGCATCGGGGAATTTCAAATGGGGTCATCAACAATAGACGATGAAGGTTATTTGTATTTTGGAGGAAGCAATGGAATTATAAAATTCAATCCTGATCAAATTGTAGAAAATAAAAACATTCCTCAGGTTTATTTCTCTGATTTCAGATTGTTTAATAAATCTGTTAACATCGATGAAAAATCGATTTTAAAAAGACATATTTCGCTGACAAAAGATATTGTACTTAATCATAGCCAATCTGTACTATCTATTGACTTTGTTGCATTAAATTATACAGAACCTTCGCATAACAGGTATTCATATTATCTTGAAGGTTTTGAAGAAGATTGGAATCATGCAGGAAAAGTCAACACAGCGACATATACTAATCTTGATCCCGGTAAGTATGTTTTTAAAGTTAAAGCATCTAATAATGATGGGATATGGAATCCGGAACCGACAATACTAAACATTCAGATTAGAGCGCCAATGTGGGCAACTTGGTGGGCATTTGTTTGTTATATCATGATTTTGTCATTAATATTTTACTGGATTTCAAGAGTATATCAGAGACGATTAATTGAAAAGGAGATGTTACGTAATGAAAGAATACAAAATCAAAATATCCAGGATTTAAAGGATAGAAAACTTCAGTTTTTCACAAACATTTCTCATGAAATCAGAACTCCATTGTCGATGATTATATCACCACTGGAAGAAGTACTTGAAATACCCGGTTTGAATGAAGAAGCAAGAAAAAAAGTAAGGTATGCAGGTGAGAATTCCAAATTACTTTTAAAACTTATTAACCAGCTACTTGATTTAAGGAAGCTTGATAATAGTAAAATGGGGCTTTTCCTTTCTAATGTTAATGTAAATGATGTGGTTGAACATGTGATCGATCTTCATAGGTTAAATGCCGAACAAAAAAAGATTGAGCTTGTTTTTGAGCCTCTTGATTCCGATTCATTTTATTACATAGATGTTGATAAGGTTGAAAAAATCATGCACAATCTATTATCAAATGCGATTAAATTTTCACCTAATAACAGTCTTGTTTTTGTAAGGGTTAGTCAGAAGATTTCTGAAGACAAACTTACTTTTGAAGTAATTGATAACGGAGTAGGGATAGAGAAGGATCAACTACCTTTGATTTTTGAGCGTTTTTATCAGGGTAAATCAGCATTTAATAAAGGAGGTACTGGTATTGGACTGGCATTATGCAAGGAGCTTGCTGAAGTCCACATGGGAGAACTTGAGGTTGAGAGTGGAAATATACCGGGTTCTTGTTTCAGGTTCAATGTACCTGTGAATATTAATTCATATTCAGGAGTTGATGATGTGACGATTGAAGATACTTTAAAAAATAGTTACATCGAAGAGAAAAATCCGGGAATGGATAATATAGAAGAAGATCAGTCGAAAAACTTTAAATATTCAATGGTTATTATTGAAGATGATTCTCAGATTAGAAATTACTTGGAAGAAGAATTTTCAAACACCTATAAGATATTTGTTGCTGACAATGGATTGACCGGTTTAGAACTTATAAATAAAAATCTTCCGGATATTGTCATTTCCGATATTATTATGCCCGGTATCGATGGTCTTGAAGTCTGTAAAAAGGTAAAAAACAGGATTGAAACATCTCATATTCCGGTTATACTTTTAACAGCTAAAGTTGAAATTGAATATCAAATAGAAGGTTTGGAAACTGGGGCTGATGCATACGTACCTAAACCTTTTAATATGAGATTTTTAAAGGTTTTAGTTAAGAATACATTAGAAAAAAGAAGCAATATGTATAGGGCATTCTCACAAAAGAATGTCATAATACCTAGTGAGTTCTCTACTAATAAAATTGATGAAGAATTCTTAAAGAAAGTTATTCAATATATAGAGTTAAACATAGAAAATACTGAGTTGACGGTTGATTTACTTGCACAAAACATGAATCTTAGTAGGAGTCAGGTATATCGAAAGATTAAAGCCTTAACTGATTTAACTGCAAATGAATTCATAAGGCAAATACGTTTGAAAAAAGCGCTGAATCTTTTATCTGAGGGGAATTTAAATATAAGTGAAATTGCTTATAGTGTTGGATTTAGTTCTCAGTCATATTTTACGAGAAGCTTCAAAGAATATTACGGTAAATCACCATCTGATTTAAAGGGGCAGGCAAAATAATTGGATTACTAAGAAAAGAAAGTGCATTTGCTTCAAGAATTAAATTTCATGCTTTAATAGTGAATATACATTCTTGATAAAAAGGATAGTTTTGAAACTGTTTTTAATAAAACATATCACGTTGAAATACTAGTATTTTGATTGTGTAATTTATTCTGGGAGCATTAATGATATCTAACTATAAAGTTTTTAATTAAAATCTGAAATTTATGAAAAAAAGTCGATTGTTGAATTCCTTTTTTCACAAAGGAATGCTATTGCTGACAGTCATTTCACTATTTGTCTGTCAGTTTAGCCCTAAGACTAGTTTTGCAAGCGAGATGCAGCAAGACAAAAAACTGGTCAGGGGTACAGTTGTAGATGCAAAAACTTCCGATCCATTACCTGGATTGACAGTGGTTGTTAAGGGAACTACTGTTGGTGCGGTTACAGATATTGACGGTAAGTATTCAATCAATGCATCAAGCAAGGATGTTTTAGTTTTCAGTTTTATTGGTTATTCGAAACAGGAAATTCCAGTTGGTAATAATTCCAGTATTGATGTAAAATTAGCTCAAGATGTATTTGGTCTTGATGAAGTTGTTGTTACAGGGTATGGTGTTCAAAAGAAAAGTGACCTTACCGGTGCAGTTTCTTCCGTTTCCGGAGAACAGTTAAGCAAGTTGCCTGTTGCAAATATAGACCAGGCTCTTCAGGGACAAGCTGCCGGTGTTAATATCACACAGAGATCAGGTCGTCCGGGTGAAGCTGTTGACATCCAGATTCGTGGTGTTAGTTCTATTAATGGTACTCAGCCTTTAGTAATTATTGATGGAATTGCCGGTGATATAAATAATATAAATCCGGGTGATATTGCATCTATTGAAGTATTGAAAGATGCTTCTTCTGCAGCAATCTACGGAGCTACAGGAGGTAATGGTGTAATTCTTATTACAACTAAGAAAGGTACAGCGGGCAAAGTAACTACCAGTATTAACGTTTACAGAGGGATTGAATCATCAATTGGTAAGCTGGAATTAATGAATTCTCAGGAATACATGGCAGTTAACGAGGAAGTTGATTACAAAGGGAAATTAGTAAAAGGTATAAACTCTCGTACTGACACTTTAGAAACAACAGATTGGCAGGAATATGTTTTCCAACCTGCTGTATCCCAGAATTACGATGTTTCAATGTCTGGTGGTAATGAATTTTCATCATTCCTGATAAGTTCAAGTTATTCAGATCAAAAGGGTATTATTAGAAATAGTGATTATCAAAGATTCACTTTCCGTATCAACACTGAGCAGAAACTATCAAAAAGGTTGACATTTGACCAGAAAATTTCTTTTGTAAGTACAACTGCAAATG
>CAYMTR010000053.1:0-19872 GCA_964393405.1 uncultured Prolixibacteraceae bacterium | reverse complement strand
ATGCTGACTTCTCAGGATTGAATAATCTTCATGAAAAATTCAGCGCCTCCAACATGCAGAAATGCAAGTTTATTGATTCTGATTTATCAGGACTAATCCTATCTGCTAATAATGTAGATCATTGCGACTTCTCCGATTCAGATATCAGGAGCAGCCAAATTAAAAGTTCGAGCCTTGCCAGCAACAAGTTTACTAACTGCTTGCTTCAGGAATCCAGATTTTCAGAAAGCAGCATTGTCGACTGTGATTTCACAGGGGCTGATTTCACAGGAGTGAAGTTTAAAAACAGCTCATTCGTAAAAAACATTATGGAAAATGCTGTACTGAACCACACTTCATTTACTGGAACAAGTATTGATGATGTGGTTTTCGATGGCACAATCGACGACTGTTATTTTGAAAACTGCTCATTTAAAAAGGTGACATTCAAAAACGCAAAGCTTATCAACAATTTCTTCAAAAACAGGAGTTTAAAAGGGATAAAGTTTATTGATTGCCAGGCCGATCGTATGACATACGAATTCCTAAAAAACGGAAAAGCCGATTTATCTGGCATCACAATGTTTTAAATATATTTATTTTAAAAATGGAAACTGATAAAGCAAAAATAGAAGAGATATTGTACCTGTATAGTAATGACATCTTTAACTTGGCATATAATATTACCGGTACAAAAGAAAATGCAGAAGATGCTTTGCAAAATACTTATCTTCAGTTATGCTTGAATATTGATAAATACAGGGGTGAAAGCAAAATTTATACTTGGATTTACAGAATTGCCCTAAATGAATCACTCAAGATTATCAGAAAGGTTAAGTTAGACGCTGCTCACTTTAAAAATGTTGACACTGGAATATCAGAGTTGGAAAATGTTGTTCCCGATGAAATAAAACAGTTAAGTATAAATCCTGAGAAAGAATATATTTATAAAGCTTTGTTGAAAGAGGTTAAAGATGGTTGCCATCATTTCATGCTTTTCAGGATAACTGAGGAACAACGTATAGTGTTTATCTTACGGATTATGTCAGGATTTTCTTTTTCTGAAACCGCAGCAATTCTTAATACAAGCGAAGAGGTTGTCAAGAGCAGATTTAAGCGGGCAAAGGAGAACCTGAAAAAACATGTTAAAGAAAGGTGTCAATTGTATAACAAAAATGGAAGCTGCACTTGTGAAAAATGTATAGGATTTGCTCTAAACATGACCCCTGATATTCAAAATATAATTATTGAAGCGTCAAACAAACCTGAGTATTATAGAATGGCGACTGAAAAAATAAATGAAGTAGAAGACATTGAGACTGTTTTTAAGAAGCTGCCAAAGCTTAAACACAAAATAGACATTCTGAAACTTATTGAAAATAATTTGCAGTAGCCCGTCCCTTTTTACTTTTGATTTTATCCAATAGTATATAAACCAATAATTCAATTACAATGAAGAGGAATTTCGTATTTATACTATTAGGAGTCTTATTTATCAGTGGTTGCACTTTTATAAAAGATACATCTGTTGATACAGAAGTATTTATGAATAAGAAGAATCATCAGGCAAACATTTATTCAAGCCCATCGAAGGGATTAATTTATTCACCATTTACAATGCATATTGACAATGCGGAAAAGTTGATTTTATTTGATTTTAAGGGAAACGACCGGTATAAATTTCTTGAGTGTCAGTTCTATAACAATGAAGAATACGGTGAAGGCATTGTTTGTATGCTTATGAGGCACGATGACAGATTAGAGATGTACCACACCGACGGGTTGACAATGAAACAGCAATTATATTACTTTGATTCTTTACAGCGCTCCATTCCTGTAAATATCTTTAATCCGGAATATGCATTCAATTATATCAATGGACAACTTGATTTTAACTTAAAATTCAAAGATAAATATGGAAACTCAATTTCTGCATCGCTGAGTGGTTACTATCCCGAAAATATCGATTTTATAGTTCCTGTAGGTTTAGTAAACTATAATTATTCTTTTTATAGTTCTTTTCCAATTTTTTATATGAAGGAAATGAATTTCTTGAATACTAAAGAAGGAGAAGCATCTGTGTCAATTAATGATTCAATTTATCCTGTTAAGAAGATACCAGGATTAGTGAACTGGAAAACATTATACATGGCGAGATGGTCATTTAATCCGATTTTTATTTTGTGGAATGAAAACCACAACAAAACACTAGAAGGACTCGCAAAAGAAGATTTCACCAATGATTCTATCTCATATAAAGTTGATGATCAAAGCGGTTATATGGAAATTGAAAGTATTAAGTTCAGAAAAGAAAAACATTCCGGAGAAATTGAGTTTTCACCCAACCTTCCTGAATTATTATGTCTGAAGGAAAATATTGAAATATCCGGAAGGTTTATCATTAATGTTGATGAAAAGCGAGGTGTATATGGAGGAGATTATTCCATTAATAGAAAGGGAAATGAAATAATACTTAAATTAGAACCTACAAAAGGATATCAACCATCTCCCGGAAAAACATGGGTGAAAAAACTTTATCAGGAAATAAAAATAACTGAAAGTACAAATGGTGAAATAATTAGCAGCTCAAAATGGAGAGCTAATTAAAAATATAAAACGTAAATTTTTCTATAAAATAGGCATATACGAGCTATAAAGTTCACAAATTACATTACACCCTACCCTTTTTTGATTGTAACATAATTCTGACGATGATTTTTTTTTATTAAGTTTGCTATAACAACTTAATGAACAAACCTTAATCTATAGTCGTCATGTCGGAAGAATTAGTTGAACCTGAAAAAAAGGAATCAGAAGAATATACCATGGGAATGGGAAAGATGAATAACGGGTGCTTTCTTAGGCTTCGGCATGATCTTCACTCTGGCAGCCGGAGGCTTAGATCTTGCAGAATTGCATAACATCTCCTATGATGCTTCGGGTAACCAAACCCTGTATACCATTGAAATTGATGATGCAATGGGTGGTTTGATGCATGGTAGAAGAGAAGAAACAACTTTCGATTCTCAGGGAAGGTTAACTTCTGAAATCTTGTCTCTCTACAAAAACAATGAATTCAATCTATATTCTAAAACAACCATCGAATATGACGGACTGACAATTACAACCTACGATTACAGCTATAACCTCGAATCTGAAGGAAACTGGAAACTTGTGAGTAAAAGTGTTGCTGTTTTCAATGACCAGAATCAAATTCTTTATGATGATGTATGGGCTGAAGATGAAGAAACAGGTGAATTTGCTTACACCTACAGATATTTCTATAAAAACTACAAGCAAGGTGTTGCTACTTTAATGACTGCAGAAATGCAGAATCAAGAAACAGGCGCTTGGGAAGAACAAATGCGGGTAGAATCAGAGCTTAACTCCAATGGGGATGTGATCCGGGAAATGACTTATTTGAATTTTTTCGGTACTGTAATACCAATGCTTCAGAATACCTATACTTTCAATGAAAACAATCAATTACTGTCAGTTGAATATTCTTCGTTAAGTTTCGATTCCGGTGAAATGATTTTAATATTTAAATCAGAATACAAATACACTGGTAAAATAGTCAACTCAGTTTCTGTTTTTTATCCCGATGAAGAATCTGGTGAAGTTAAAAAATTTGAAAGATGGGAATTAAAAATTGACTCTGATAGTAAATCAAAGGAAATTGCTATTCCTTATAATTATTTTGAAAACTCTACCACTAATGATTTTTGTTCTTCAGAAGTGTTTGATTTCGGAAGATTGAAAAAAGTAAGCTATCTGGTTAATGATTATGAAAGTAATACAATGATCTCGGCATATTCGTCAGATTATTATTATTCGGACAACTCCACTGAACCGGTTGACCCTGAAGTAGATCCTACTTCATCTATTTCATTGAACAACTCCAAATTTACTGTTGGTCCAAATCCAGTTGTCAACAACCTTAATATAAAAACTGAGGAATCGGGAACATATGAAGCTTCTGTTTACAATATTTCCGGGAAAATTTTAAGCAAGACTAATTTCAGTGGGAACACTACTATTTCACTCAACAATGCTGAAAAAGGAATTCTTTTCATTGAAATAAAAGACAACAACGGAATAATCGTTCGTTCTAAAATATTGAAAAAATGATAACCTTTATTTTAAAGCATTTACAATAATTGAAATCCGGTATATGCCGGATTTTCTTTTTCAACCCTCATAACTTCAAGCAAAAGTCAAAGTATGCTTTTTACAGTGAAAGTACTAAAATGAGTAAACCAATTTTAGTATTGATATATAAAGGTTACACTATATACCAAAGTAATAGCAGATAGCCACCAGAGTCGTACCAAAGTCGTAGTATCTCCCATTATAATGGGAGATACTACGACTTTGGTAGGTCTTTGGTAGCTTTCAAAATTCTTTCAGTTGTTTATGGATTCTTTTTGGATTATCCGTCGTTGCGAACGAAATGAAGCCGTAGTGAAACGGAGCTTTGAAAGAAATCCCCTCCCCCAATGCCTTACCACACACGCATCACAGAACTATTTCAATGTTTTATGTAAAATTATTGCTGGAAATGAGGATATTACAAATAATTTATTATTTTGTTCACTTGTATTAAAGACTACTTTCCGTGAAAAAACTATTTCAATATATGGTGGAGAACCATTTATTCAATTGGCTTTGGAAGCGAAATCAAGAAATATATAGGAAATAAACGTGGAGACCAGAACCCACTTTTAAAAACGGGGCGTTACCGAAAAGCCATATGAGTAGGATATTAAAAAAATTAATAAAATGGGATTATTTTCTGCTTTACTTGGTAATGCTGGCGCAGTAAACCAAGAAGAACTTAAAAAAGATTACAGCAAACTTTTGATTGAAGGTGAAGAAATTGAATTAGGGTTTAAATTAATTAGAGATCTTTTTATTTTTACAACAAAGAGATTAATTCTGATAGACAAACAAGGATTAACAGGGAGTAAGGTTGAATATAAATCAATAAGCTACAAAAGTATTTCTAGATTTAGCATTGAGACTTCCGGCACCTTTGATTTAGATGCAGAACTTAAGATTTGGATTTCCGGAGAGCAAATGCCAAGTATTAAAAAACAGTTTAATAAGTCGGTGAATGTTTATGATGTTCATAATGTTTTAGCAACTTATGTGCTAAAATAATGCCAAACCTAGAGTGTAATGTTCATTATAGAAGAAGAAACACAAGATAGTTTTCATCCCTTTATAATAGTTTTGTTATATCACCCGTCTTAAAATGTTATTTTTGATAAATAAAACCAAATTGGAGTAAGATATAATGCAAGGGAAAGAACTTAGAAAATTAGAAGCTGAACTGTGGAGGGCTGCCGACCAGTTGAGAGCGAATAGTAAACTGACAGCTTCTGAATATTCAATGCCAGTGTTGGGACTGATATTTTTACGTCATGCATATAACCGGTTCAAGAAGATAAAAGTTGAAGTTGAGAAGGACCTGCCGGTACATCCGCAGAGAGGGAGACGACCTTTGACTAAAAAGGATTTCGAGGAGAAGAATTCGATGTTCCTCCCTGAGAAATCGCAGTTCGATTATTTGGTTTCACTGCCCGAAAGCGCTGATATTGGCGAGGCTATTGACAACGCCATGAAATTGATTGAGGACGAATATGAAAACCTCAAAGGTGTGCTGCCCAGAAACTTCTCTGTTTTTAGCAAAGATCTATTGCGTGAAATGCTCCGCATCTTCAATAAGGAAGTACTACAAAAGGCCAACGGCGACTTGTTTGGGAAGATTTATGAATATTTCCTTAACAAATTTGCCATGACCGGTGCTCAGGAAGGTGGCGAGTTTTTTACACCTATGAGCCTGGTGCAGACTATTGTTAACGTTATTGAACCTGACCACGGCATTGTGTTTGATCCGGCATGTGGCAGTGCGGGCATGTTTGTTCAAACAGGCTATTTTATTGAAAACGAAGGGTTGAAACCTGCCGAGAAGGTTACTTTTTACGGTCAGGAGAAAGCTGAACTCAATACCAAGCTTGCAAAAATGAACCTTACAGTTCATGGATTGGAAGGTAACATTCAGGAGGGCAATACTTTCTACGAAGATAAGCACGACCTGGTTGGCAAATGTGATTTTGTAATGGCCAATCCTCCTTTTAATGTTGATGGAGTTGACAAAGCAAAAGATGCTGTTAAGAAAGACCCTCGGTTGATGCTTGAAGGCAAAGTAAACCTGCCAAAGAATGATAATGCCAATTATCTCTGGATTCAATATTTCTACAACTATCTGAAGCCTACCGGTCGTACAGGTTTTGTAATGGCATCGTCGGCCAGCGATGCGGGTCATAGCGAAAAAGACATTCGGGAAAATTTGGTCAAAACAGGTGCTGTTGATGTGATGATTGCTATTGGCAACAACTTCTTTTATACCCGCTCATTGCCTTGCACTCTATGGTTTTTCGATAGGTCTAAAGAGCAGGATGCTGAAAGGAAAGATAAGGTTCTGATGCTCGATGCCCGTAAGATTTACAGGAAGGTAACCCAGAAAATCAATGACTTTAGCCCTGAGCAACTACAAAACCTCATATGCATTGTGAACCTATATAGAGGAAATGATGCGAAATTTAAAACAACTGTCAAAGGATATCTGGAAACAGCTTCAAGCTTAGCTAAGGATGCAGCTGAAACTACAGCCGAGCTGCAGGAGCAAATCAAGGCTGTAATTGAAACTGTTACAGGCTTTGCAATAAAATACGTTAAAGAAAATAAAGAGGCACAAGCTTTTGTTGATTCATTGGATTTTGAAGATTCTGCAACTATATATGAACAGCAAGATAAACTAATTGGTGATGCTAAAAGTGCGAAAGCTGAGACCTTGGAATTAGAAAATATTGCCCATCAGTGTAAATCATTGAGAAAGCCTCAAGACAAGCTTATTAAACAACTTTTGGATGCTATAAGCACTGCTACAAAAGAATACCAATTGAACAAGAATAAAGATTGGAAAGAGCTGAACTTAAAACCACAGCTTGATTTATTGAAAGACCTACAGCAACAACTAAGCGGAAATCCCGATGAAGAAGAACCCGGCCTTTTACACCAGGCAGAGTATTTTTACAAGCAAGCCAATTGGCTAACAAGCCGTTTCCCAGATGGTGTTTATGCTGATGTAGAAGGACTTTGCAAGGTTGTTAGCCAATCGGAAATAGAAGCCAAAGACTGGAGCCTAAGTCCGGGACGTTACGTTGGTGTAGATGCTGCTACAGATGATGATTTTGATTATGAAGAGCGGCTTAAAGAAATCCATATTGAATTGGAGGGGTTGAATGAGGAAGCTATTGAGTTGGCGAAAACTATTTCCGAGAATTTTTAAACAATTTTAGGCTGAAGAAATGGAGATAATTACACAACAAAATATTGAGTCAAAAATTTTAGTAATCAGAGACCTGCAGGTTATTTTAGATAAAGATTTAGCTATATTCTATGAAGTTAAGCCCATTCGATTAAGAGAGCAATTAAAAAGAAACCCCAAGAGATTTCCTCCGGATTTTGTCTTTCAATTGACCGATATAGAGGTTGATTTATTGGTATCGCAAAATGCGATACCTTCCAGGCAAAGCTTAGGGGGGTATTTGCCGTTTGTATTTACCGAGCAAGGTGTAGCTGCTGTTTCGAGTATATTAAAAAGCGACTAAAAGATCTGGGGGAAAAATGGTTTGCCTTTTCGCGAATGGACAGTTTGGCGCAACTGGTAATAAACCAATTAAAAAAGGAAGAGAAATGAAAAAATGTCTGAACTGTGATTTAGTTGATTTGGATGATAGTATGATTAATCATGGGAATATAATTTTAATACAAATTAGGTGCAGGAAATTGGATTTGGAAGTTTTAAGGAGGAGAAGCTATGATTTTAGATGAAGTTTGTGAATTAATTATTGATACAGAACACAAAACAGCGCCAAATGTTGATTTTGGTATTCCAAGTGTTAGAACCCCAAATATTGGAAAGGGTAGACTTATTCTTGATAAAGATATTAAGTATGTTGATGAATCAACCTTTTTTGAATGGACTAAAAGAGCGATTCCTCAAAAAAATGATTTGATAATTGCAAGAGAAGCACCAGTTGGAAATGTTGCATTAGTACCTGACATACAGCTTTGCTTAGGTCAAAGAACTGTTTTAGCAAGACCAGACATTAAAAAAGTGAGTCCTTACTTTTTATGTTATTATCTTCTAAGTCCCAAAATTCAATATAAAATGCTTGCAGGTTCTGGAGGTTCAACTGTTGCTCATTTAAATATGAAGGACATTAGAAATCTTGAGTTAGAAGAAATCCCCCCTCTCCCCACCCAACGCCGTATAGCCTCCATTTTATCTGCTTATGATGATTTGATAGAAAACAATTTGAAGCGGATAAAATTGTTGGAGGAGAAGGCGTTCTTGAGGTATAAGGGGATTGTGAAAAGTGAGGAGTTGGAGAAGACTTCAGTTTTCGATTATGCTGAAATTATGAGCGGAGGAACACCCAGCACAACAAATCCAAATTATTGGGAAGGTGAAATTCCATTTTTTACTCCAAAGGATTTATCATATCAATCAGGTTATTACCTTGATGATACGGAAAGAAAATTAACAGAACTCGGCTTAGAAAAATGTAACAGTCGTCTTTTTCCAAGAGATACAATTTTTATTACAGCTCGTGGAACTGTCGGGAAGTTAGTTTTAGCTAAAGTTCCAAGTGCCATCAGTCAATCTAATTATGCGATTACCACAAGAAACGGTAGTTCAAATTATTTCCTATTCCTTGCTTTGATTGATAAGATTGACCACTTAAAGCAACTTGCAGTTGGCGGTGTTTTCGATACCATTATCGTTGATACCTTTAAAATGATCTTTATTGAATTGCCAAATCAAGCTATCATTAATCAGTTCAATATTAAGATAAAACCCATTTTTCAATTAATTGATACTTTACAAAAGCAAAACACCAAACTTCGTGAGGCACGAGATATTTTATTACCCAAACTAATGAGCGGACAAATAGAAGTATAAATTATGGCGAAGAACAAAATTATTACAGTTAAAGGGACTGAAATTACTGTTTTTGCTGAAAACGAAACGGATTTTATCAGTCTTACAGATATGACCGGCAGCTTTAAAGAAGGCAGTGGTCTTATAGGCAAATGGATTACTAACAAGAACACGCTGGAATATCTTGGAACTTGGGAAAGAATAAATAATCCCAATTTCAATTACACTGAATTCGGGGTAATTGAACAAGAAGCCGGTGTAAACAGATTTATAATGTCTGTAGGTCAGTGGGTTGAGAGAACACAAGCACTTGGTATGGTTGTAAAAGCCGGCAGATATGGTGGTACTTATGCTCATAAAGATATCGCCTTTCATTTTGCAATGTGGCTTAGCCCTGAGTTTCAAATTTATCTGGTAAAAGAATTTCAACGACTAAAAGAAGATGAAAACGACCGTTTGAAACTTGATTGGAACTTTCAACGGACGTTAGCCAAAATAAACTACCGTATTCATACTGATGCAATAAAAGAAAACCTCATTCCTAGTACTCTTTCCAAGGAGAAAATTAATTTTGTGTATGCCGACGAAGCCGATTTGTTGAATATGGCATTGTTTGGTTTAACAGCAAAACAATGGCGAGATGCAAACCCCTTTGCTGATGGTAATATTCGCGATGCCGCTACTATTGAACAGTTGGTAGTGCTTAGCAATATGGAAAGCATCAATGCTGTTTTGATTCATCAAGGTTTATCGCAAAGCGAAAGATTGATTCAACTAAACATAATCGCCATTGCTCAAATGAAATCGCTTTTGAATAACAATAGCATAAAGAAACTGAATAAATGACCTGGGAATATTCGGAAGATAACTTGATTGAACAGACAGCCATTGATTTGTTTTTTAATAAATTAGGCTGGGATACTGCACTTGCATATAACAAAGAAAGCTTTGGTGAAGGCAGTACTCTGGGCAGGCTCAATAAAAAAGAAGTACTTCTGAAAAGGATTTTCTTTGAAAAACTGGAAACGTTTAATCCCGGATTGCCACAACAGGCATATAATCAGGCATACGAAAAGCTGACTGAAGATACTATTGTCAAGTCGCTGGCTGAAATAAATTTCGAGAAATACCAATTGCTCAGGAATGGCATTCCCGTCGACTTTACTAATGAAAAAGGTGAGCTGGTAAAAAACAAAACATTAAGGGTATTCGACTTTGACGATGTTGAAAACAACAATTTTCTGGCAGTCCGCCAACTATGGATACAGGGAAAAAGCAACAGAGAGCGGAGACCCGATATAATTGGTTTTGTAAACGGTATTCCCCTGTTGTTTATTGAGTTGAAAGCCGCCCACCGCAAATTGGAAAATGCCTATAACGATAATTTCACCGACTATAAAGATGTAATCCCAAAACTCTTTTACTACAATGCTTTTGTGGTGCTGAGCAATGGAATTGAAAGCCGCATAGGCAGTGTTACAGGAAAATATCAACACTTTCATGAATGGAAACGTATAACTGAAGACGATGAAGGCATAGTTGCTTTAGATCGGATAATTGTTGGCGTTTGCGAAAAGAAACGATTTCTGGATTTATTTGAAAACTTCATCCTTATTGACAGTTCGCTGGGAAAAATAGTTAAACTAATTGCCCGGAACCATCAGTTTATTGGAGTAAACAAAGCAATCGACAATATACGCCACAAAGAGGGGCTCTATAAGCTTGGGAAAATAAGTCTGGAAGAAAAACAGAAATTAGGTGTTTTTTGGCACACAAGGCAGCGGTAAATCGTATTCAATGGTTTTCCTGTGCCAGAAGATCCACCATAAATTTAACGGCAGTTATACCTTTCTGATAGTCACCGACAGGAACGAACTAGACACTCAAATTTATAGCACTTTCAGGGGAATTGGAGCAGTGCCTGATATAAAAGCTGGTGCGAAAGACTCTCTAAAGGCCAATAGTGGAAACCATCTGAAAGAACTGTTGAGTTCAGAGCACCGCTATTTGTTTACACTGATCCACAAATTCAACTTTGAAGAAGTAATAACAAAACGGGAAAACATTATTGTGATTTCTGACGAAGCACACAGGTCGCAAAACGGTCAACTGGCGCTAAACCTTAGAAATACTTTGCCCAATGCTTCATTTATTGGTTTTACCGGCACTCCCCTCTTCAAAGATGATGAAATAACCAAACGGATTTTTGGGGACTATGTTTCACGCTATGATTTTAAGCGTAGTGTCGATGATGGAGCTACAGTTCCACTTTATTATGAAAACAGGGGTGAATATTTAGGTTTGAAAAACCCTGTCATAAATGATCAGATAAGGGCTGTTATTGATGCTGAGGGCGAAGACCTCGACAGTGATCAACGAAGCAGGATAGAACAGCTTTTTGCACGTGATTATCCAATTCTGACATCAAAGAAAAGGTTAGATGCCATTGCCAAAGATGTGGTTTGGCATTTCTGCAATAGAGGGTATAAGGGAAAAGGAATGTTCATAGCCCTCGATAAGCTTACTGCAGTAAGAATGTATGACCTGATAACCGAACATTGGGAAAAGTATGTTGAGCAGCTGGAAAAGGAAGTTTCCAAAGGAAAATATGGAGACCAGGAATTGTTGGAGAAAAGCCGCGAGTTAAAATGGATAAAAGAAACAGAGATATGTGTGGTATTAAGTTCAGAGCAAAACGAAATTAACAATTTTAGGAAATGGGATTTGGACATTGAACCGCACAGGGAGAAAATGAACACCCAAGACCTTGAAACCAGATTTAAGGAAGAAGATGATCCCTTCCGTTTTGTGATTGTCTACGCAATGTGGATTACAGGATTTGATGTACCAACACTTTCAACCTTGTATTTGGACAAGCCATTAAAATCGCACACACTGATGCAGGCAATAGCAAGGGCAAACCGCATCAGTGAAGGAAAGAACAACGGTTTGATAGTCGATTACATTGAAACCTACACGGCATTATTGGATGCATTGGCAATATATGGCACCGGTGGTGAAAACGGAGGGGAAGGAAATCCAGAACCACCTGTAAAACCTAAAGAAGAGCTTATAAAACAATTAGAAGAAGCATTAGAAGCAACAGAAATATTTTTACAGGAAGAGGTAAATTTTGAATTAAAAGAATTGATAGAAGCTGAAGGGTTACATAAACTGGCTTCAATTGAAAAAGCAGTAAATGCTGTTTATACCAATGATGAAACAAAACGGAAGTTTCAAATATTGGCACGTGCGGTATTTAAAAAGTACAAGGCATTGCAGCCCGACAAAGCATTAAACCTATATTCACCACGTAAAAATGCTATAGACGTCATCTATTCAGCAATAGAAGATAATGTCGAGAGTGCCGATGTGTCGGAAATGATGAAGAAAATTCAAGCTGTGGTTGATGATTCAATTGAAAACATGGTTTCTGAGCCAGATGATAATGAAGGAAAAATAATTGACCTTAGTAAATTGAATTTTGAAATACTTGAGCAATATTTCCTTAAAACAGCAAACAAGAATACCCTTATCCAGTCGCTTAAGGATAAGATTGAAAGGCAATTAAAGCAGATGGTTGAACGTAATCCTTTAACAGTTGATTATTACAAACGTTATCAGGAAATAATTGAAGAATATAACAGAGGAAAAGATGAAGTTGTAATAAAAGAGACTTTTAGAAAGCTTATTGAGCTGGTAAATTCATATTCAGAAGAAGAAGCTGATACAAGAAGAGAAGGTCTGACTGATGAACAGAAAGCAATTTTCGATATTCTCAGGCTGGGCAAGAGTCTAAGTGAAAATGAAAAGAAAGAGATCAAAAAGATTTCAGTTCAGCTAATAGAAGAATTGAAAAAGGAAAAATTGAAAGTTGATCAATGGTCAGAAAAATCTGCTACTGCAGCAGCGGTTTATAATTACGTCAACAAAACACTTTTTGATGTCCTGCCCTATCCTACCTATCAAAATGATGATGTGGATTTAAGGACAAATTTAGTCTTTGAGCATCTCAAGCATCAATATTTCGGAGGAGGGATGAGCATTTATGGGCAATATTGATTAATTTGACCAAAAAATATTGGAAACTCATTATGACAAAAGTAGAGAGAAAAGATTTTGATAAGGATTTACAATCTTATTATTCAATTGGACAAATCTTCACATTCCTTTTAACAAGAATATGGGGAATTAAACTTGCAAATGTTCTTTTGAATTTCATTACTGATAAAAAGCTGAAGAATGTTCAAAAAGAAAAACAACTTATTAAAAGCCGCAATGGTGGATCTGACATTCCTGTCTTCATTTATAAACCTACAAACTGTTCTGATGAACCTCTTCCTGTTTTATTATACATTCATGGAGGCGGTTATATTATTGGAACTCCTGAAATAACGCCATTAATTGAAAATTTTATTCACACCAGACCTTGTATAATTGTGTCTCCTAAATATAGAAAAGCATTGACCGCACCTTATCCGGCTGCATTAAACGACTGCTATGATACTCTTCTCTGGATTAAAGAACATGCAAATGAATTTGGAGGCATGGGCAATAATATTATGATTGCCGGTCATAGTGCCGGCGGAGGGTTAACTGCTGCTGTAACTTTAAAAAACCGGGATCAAAAAGATATTGACATAGCTTTTCAGATGCCCTTATATCCCATGTTAGATTATAGAAATACAACTGAGTCTGCTAATGCATATACTGAAGTTCCGGTTTGGAATACAAAAATCAATAAATATGCGTGGGGTTTATATTTAAAAGGGCTGACAGATAAAAATATTCCAATTCCTGCGTATGCTTCGCCTGCTTTAAATGAGGATTTTTCAGATTTACCAGCTACAATTACTTTTGTCGGAGAATTTGAGCCCTTTAAAGATGAAATTATTCAATACGTTAAGTCCATAGAACAAGCTGATATTCCTGTAAAATTCAAAGTATTCCCAAAAGCTTTTCATTCTTTTGACACGTTAGTTACTGAGGCTGAAATATCAAAACAAGCCCTTCAATTTTTGCTTGACTCCTATGCTGAGTTCTATGACAACTTCTATAAAAAAAGTAAAGTTTGAAATGAAAACAAGATTACAAATGAATTAAATATCAACCCTTCCTGTAATTATTAAAATTTTACCAGACATATAATTAAAATCCGGATAGAGTGTTATTTCAACATTTGCCCGAAATATTAGAATCTAACAATTAACCAATTACTTTATCTATATCTTACCATGGAAGCTGATACACCTAAGATCAAGTTGAACCCTCGTAAAATATTCTGGCAGCGTGGTGCATGCTCCAATTCTATGTTCTATCTTCTTAATTATGAGTTTGACAATGTGAAGCTTCAGGAAGAAAAGGCAGCTGATATGTTGGCAGGGGGCATTGCTCAAAAAGGACATCAATGCGGATTGCTTTGGGGAGGTGCTTTGGGTATTGGTAATGAAGCATTTCATAGGTTCGAAGACAATAATATGGTGGTTGCTGTTGCAATCAATGCTTCAAAGATATTGGCTGATTCATTTAAAAGAAGAGCTAAGCATTTAAATTGTCGCGACATTACTAACGTGAATATGGAAAGCAAATCGGGGTTTACTTTTTTCATTTTGAAAACGATTGCCCATGGATTTGTATTCAGTCCTTGCTTTAACTTAATCGTAAAGTGGACTCCTGAAGCTATTCAGGCTGCAAAAAAGGGTCTCTCGGAAAATATAAGCTATAATAATCCATGTCTGAGTTGTGCAACCGAGGTTGTAAAAAGAATGGGAGGCACAGAAGAAGAATCAATCATAGTTGCAGGTTTTGCAGGTGGAATAGGATTAAGTGGCAATGCCTGCGGTGCTTTGGGTGCTGCAGTGTGGTACAAAATGCTTGACTGGGGTAAAAAGAATCCCGGACAGACTCAAGCGATGTTTAGTAATCAGGATGCAAAGAAAGTTTTAAGGACTTTTTATATGCTAACCGATTCTGAAGTGTCGTGCAATAAAATCTGCAATAGGAATTTCAATACAATTGACGAGCACTCAGAGTATATTAAAAATGGTGGTTGTAAGAACATAATTGAAGCACTGGCAAAAGCATAAAAATTAAAAACATGTTTAAACGTAAAGTTTATCTCGACAATAATGCTACCACTAAGGCAAGCAGGCCTGTAATAAAGGCTATAAACAGTGTTTTAAGGTATCAATGGGGAAATCCTTCGTCGGGATATCAAGAGGGTAAAACGGCCTCAAATGCTATTGAAAAAGCACGTGAGCAAGTTGCAAAATCTATTAATGCTCATGCGCACGAGATATACTTTTCTAGTTGTGCAACTGAATCAAACAATGCGGTATTAAATACTTTAAGCAAACATTTCTACCCTGAGAAAAGAAAAATCATTTCCTCCCCTATTGAGCATCCTTCAGTAATAAAAACTTTGGAGTTTCTGGAAACTCAGGGGATAACAGTTCAATATGTTCCGGTCGACAGCTTTGGTTTCATGTCGGTGAAAGAACTGGAAAAGATTATTGACGATGAGACGTTCTTAATATGCTGTATGTATGCAAACAACGAGATAGGGACAATACAAAATATTCAGGAAATATCGGCTATTGCTAAAAAACACAACGTTTTAGTTTTGTCTGATTGCGTACAGGCATTTGGAAAGATTAAAATCGACGTAAAAGAATTGGGAGTTGATTATGCCACTTTTTCAGCGCATAAACTCTATGGGCCAAAAGGGATAGGTGCTTTGTATGCAAAAATAAGCAGTCCTCTGGAGCCCTTCATTCATGGTGGACATCAGGAAGAAGGTATGCGTGCAGGAACAGAATCGGTGCATAATATTGCCGGTTTTGGAGTAGCCTGTAATGAAGTTGAGAATCTTGTGTCTCATTCTAAGGAGGTTAAAATGCTTAAAGAACTGTTTATAGAACAATTGAGAGTAGTTAAACCTGACATCGTAATCAATTCCCCATCAGAGAACTGCTTGCCAAATACTATCAGTGTTACCCTGCCGGGCATAAATAGCAAAGAGCTGATGATGATGTTAGATTATCATGGCATTTCGGTATCGTCAGGTTCAGCATGCAGTTCGCAGAGCAACAAACCTTCACGTGTATTAAAGACTATAGGTTTGTCGGACACTTCAGCACAGGAAACACTCAGGATAAGTTTGGGAAAAGACACAAAAAAGAATGACATCAGTTATACAGTGAAGATAATAGAGAAGTATTTAAAGAGCAATAACTTAATAACTTATAAATGAGAAATTTTTTGATTGTTTTATTAGGATTTCTTTCTGTTGCAGCTCTATACGGCAGCATTGGATTTATTATTAAACCTGATGGATCACTTTTCAATATGGACACAAGCATGTTGAAAGATTCCATGTTTAGCAATTATTTGATTCCCGGATTCATTTTACTTACAATGTTTGGACTTATACCAATATTTGTAATAATCGGTCTTATTAAAAGACCAGAAAATAAGATACTTGAAAGATTGAATATGTTCAAGGATTATCATTTTTCATGGACATATTCAGTGTATTTGGGACTTGCTTTAATAATGTGGATAAATATTCAAACCTTGATATTGAATTCTGTTGAGATAATCCATACAATTTATTCTTCTTTAGGAATTTTAATAATCGTAATTGCATTATTGCCTTCAGTAAGAGCGAATTATAAAAAATAGAATAAATAACGGTTAAATTGAAATAAATACAATGGATATAGAAACCCCAAGATTGAAATTGACTGAAATCAACTGGAATGATTTAATTACTCCATTCATGTCCTGAAGTTGATGAGTATAATACTCTCGGAATACCCAAAAGTATTGAAGATACAAAAGATATTATTCGTCCATTAATAGAATCGCAAGAAGAAGAAATACAAAAAAGAGGTAATTGGGTTGATAATTATCATTACGCCATTGTTGAAGATGATCCAAGAAATTATTAGAAATAAGCACAAATCGTTCAAACAACAAAAAAATAAAACATGAAAGCAATAGTTTATAATAGATATGTCAGTCCTGATAAAATGGTCTATTGTGATATCGAAAAGCCTGCTCCAAAGGATAACGAAGTACTGGTGAAGATAATCGCAGTATCTATAAACGCTGCAGACTATCGTTCAATGAAAATGGGAATGATTCCAAAGAAAAAGGTTTTCGGAGCAGATATAGCAGGTATAATTGAATCAACAGGTAAAAATATACAACAATTCAAACCCGGGGATGAAGTAATTGGAGAGCTTGCAGATTATGGATTTGGAGGATTGGCAGAGTTTGCTGTATCTCCGGAAAAACTACTGGTACGTAAACCCGGAAAAACATCGTTTGAAGATGCCGCGGCTTTACCAATGGCAGGTATAACAGCCCTACAAGCGTTACGCGACAAAGGAAATATTCAGAAAGGATATGATGTTCTTATAATTGGTAGCGGGGGCGGTGTTGGAACCTTTGCTGTTCAGTTGGCAAAATATTTCGGCGCAACGGTAACGGCAGTTTGCAGCACTAAAAATGTTGAACAATCAAAAAGTCTTGGAGCTGATTTTGTCATTGATTACACAAAAGAGAAATTCACGAAAAGCAAAAAGCACTACGATATCATTATTGCTATAAACGGAAATTATTCTCTGTTGGCTTGCAAGAGAATATTAAATAAGAAAGGTATATATGTAGCGATTGGTGGTTCTCTGTCTCAGATATTTAAACCCCTCCTCTTAGGGTGGTTGATGTCCTTCGGCTCGAAAAAAATATATGCCCTTGCAGCGAAAACAAGACAAGGAGATATGGAATTCATTGCGAAGCTTGTTGATGAGGGTGTTATCAAGCCAGTTATTGAAAAGTATTATTCTTTGGAAAAGACTGCTGAAGCATTCAATTATCTTAGTGACGGACATGCTAAGGGGAAATTGGTAATAAAAGTGCAATAAGCAGGATTGGATAATTTATACATTCACGGCTTATATGTAAAGATTTTTGCATTTTCTATACAAAAGAAGATGAATTTGTATAGATATTTAAAAGAACCTTACAAATGAGATAGTTGACAAAATTGGTTTTCTATCTGAAAGGTAAACCAGTTTCAAAAATTGATTACCTTTGGAATATGATTTCAAAATCTGAAATACTATCTAAATTGGCTGAATTGAAACCAATTCTTTATAGGGATTATGCCGTTAAAGAGATTGGTTTATATGGATCCTATTCCGACAATTCATTTTCAGAAGAAAGTGATATAGACATTCTAATTGAACTTGAAAAACCCATTGGGTGGAAATTCTTTTCATTGGAACTATACTTAGAGAATATATTTAATAAAAAAATTGATCTTGTAACTAAGAATTCTCTTAAAGAACAGCTAAAAGATGACATCCTTAAAAAAGTAGATTTTATTTAGTGAAAAGTGATAACCGGACATATAGATTCTATCTTGAAGATATGATTTTAGCAATGAAAAGAATAGCAGAATATATTGATAGTTATTCTTTTATAAAATTTAAACAGGACTACAAAACAGTAGATGCTGTAATTAGGAATTTCGAAATAATTGGTGAAGCCTCTAAAAACTTACCTAAAGAGTTTAAAGAAAAACACACAAATGTTCCTTGGAGTGAAATGTATTTACTGCGCAATAAAGTATCACGCGAATATTTTGGAATCGATTATGAGATAATTTGGGATGTTGCCATAAATTATCTTCCTGAAAATCAGAAACAAATAGAACAAATTCTTGAAAAAAACATTGATCAATAGTCAATAACTACGGAAATATTTACAGTTAAGAGAATGTTTATAGCTTTTTTCGACTGTAAAAGCAAAATTTATCAGGAAAGGCAATGGCAGCTCAAAGTATTAATTGAATTTAGAAAAGATAGAAAGGAAAAAATGATATGATTTTACACATTACAACTTCCAAAGAATGGGAGCAGGCACAGCTAGCAGGGGAATATATTACACCTTCTCTCAGCTCAGACGGATTTATTCATTGTTCAACACCCCGGCAGGTAGTCGATACTGCAAATTTATTTTTCAAGGGACAGAGTGGGCTAATTCTTCTTTGTATTGATGAAAATAAGCTTATTCCTGAATGTAAATTTGAGGATCCGACCGGCGGAGGTGATCATGATCCCGTTGTTGGTAAATTTTTTCCACATGTATACGGACCGATAAATTTGTCAGCGGTACTGAAAGTTATTGATTTTCCTGCAGATGAAAATGGAATATTCGAAATGCCGGAAGATTGCTCTTTGGATTTTTTTATTTAATTTTCAATTTTAAATTCTAATCATTATAATTCATATTGCAAAGAATTTTATTGTTCCTGTTTCAATCTATGAGAACAGCTTATAAAATATTACTCCTAACAATTCTATCACTAAGCTTCCCTATTGGAAAGTTATTTGAAATATTTATCTGGAACAATAGGATAACAAAGACTGAGATTGTTACAAGCAACCAAAGATCAGAGTTAAAAGGAAAGACTTGCTCTTTTATTAAAATTTCAAGGGAAATCCTTAAGAAGTTTACTATTCATTTGCAAGACAAGTCTGAATTTAGGGTAATTGAAAGAATTGCAAGCTTAAAAAACAAACAAACATTAACTACTCAAATCAATAAGACTGACGGCCTTAAGGCTTTATTAATCAAACGATTTATTCTTAATGTATTTTACACAGATGATTACGTTTCTAGTTTAAGATAAATACTCTCGTATTGTTTTAATCATCTAATTATAAATATATTAAAATCAAAAATCATGAATAATATTATTTTGAGAACCGGCAAGTTGTCGGCCATTATTTGTTTAGTTTCATTTATTGTTTGGGTGATATCATTTATTGGAATAGCGGTCCAATCACCCCTGTTTTTCTGGACAA
>CAYMTR010000052.1:0-20571 GCA_964393405.1 uncultured Prolixibacteraceae bacterium | reverse complement strand
GAAATGGTCTTCAGAAAATTGCTGTTGGTCCTTCAGGTGATGATTTAAACTGGACTGAAAAAATGATGGACAACCTTAAGGACAAAAAGAATCTTGTTCAGGGTTTATCTTTACATTACTATACTCTTCCTACAGGCGACTGGAATGCAAAAGGATCTTCAACTGTATTTGGTGAAGCTGAATGGTTTGAAACTTTGAAAAGAACTCTTTATGTTGAGGATTATATTAAAAAGCATCTTGCAATAATGGATAAATATGATCCACAGAAACGTATAAGTCTTGTTGTTGATGAATGGGGTACATGGTACGATCCAACACCGGGTTCAAATCCAGGTTTCCTTCAGCAACAAAATACTTTGAGGGACGCATTGGTTGCAGGTGTTAATCTTAATATTTTCAACAATAATGCCGACCGTATTTCGATGGCAAATATTGCTCAGATTATTAACGTTCTTCAAGCTGTCATTCTTACTAAAGATGAGATGATGGTTTTAACTCCTACTTATTATGTGTTCAAGATGTATAATGTACATCAGGATGCTACCTTGGTCCCTTCTGAACTTAAATGTGAGAATTATGATTTTAAAGGACAAAGTATTCCTGCTGTAAATGCTTCTTCTTCATTGAAAGATGGTGTTCTAAGTATTACTTTGAGCAATATGAATCCTAATAAAGCCATCTCCATTGATTGCAATATTGGAAAAGGGGAATATTCAAGCGCTACCGGACAAATAATTTCTGCAAAGAATATCACTGATTATAATGATTTTGGTAAGGCTGAGACAGTCAACATGACCGACTTCAAGGTTAAGAAACCTGCAAACGGAAAACTTTCTGTTGAATTACCTGCTCATTCAGTTGTGCTTATCCAATTGAAAAACAATTAATGTAAAACTGATACACTTAATTATGAAAAAAGTATTGAATATTTTATTGATTGCAGTTTTACTTCTTTCCTTCGGAAGTTGTAAGAAAGTGTCTGTTTTTACAGATGTTGTCGAAAAAATTGATGCTGCTAATTTTACTAAAGTTATTGATGGCCAACAGGTTTCTCTTTATGAACTTAAAGGAGTAAACGGTATATCCATGAAAGTCACTAATTATGGAGCTCGTGTAGTTGCTCTTTGTGTTCCTGATAAGAATGGTAATCTTGTTGATGTTGTGATGGGGTATAGTTCTGTTGATGAATATATTAACAACGTGGAAAACTTCTTTGGTGCAACAATAGGTCGCTATGGAAACAGAATTGGTGATGCAAAGTTTATGCTTGATTCTGTTGAATATCAGCTTGCTGCCAATGATGGGAAAAATCATCTTCACGGCGGTGTAAAAGGATATTGCGATGTTGTATGGAAAGCAAATCAGGTAAGCGATTCGAAAATTGAATTCTCTTATTTGTCTGCTGATGGAGAAGAAGGATATCCTGGAAATTTGAATATAGTTATGACTTATGAGTTGACTCCTGATAATGAGTTTAAAATCGAATACAAGGCAAATACCGATAAAAAGACTATTTGCAATTTGACTCATCATACTTATTTCAATCTTTCAGGTGAAGGAAGTGAAACTATTAATGACCACCTTCTTCAAATTCTTGCAGATAATACAACTCCTGTTGATCCAACTTTAATCCCTACAGGCGAAATCGTTTCTCTCTTAGGAACACCAATGGATTTTACTGCTCCAACAGCAATTGGAGAAAGGGCTGATGCTGATTTCGAACAATTGAAATATGGTAATGGATATGATCACAATTGGGTTCTTAATAAACAAGATTCAGGTGTTGAGTTAGCTGCTGTTGTTGAATCTCCTGTTACTGGTATCAAAATGGAAGTTTTGACCGACCAGCCGGGTATTCAATTCTATGCCGGCAACTTCCTCGATGGGGGAGTATCAGGAAAATCTGGTAAGCCTTATTCGTTCAGAAGTGGATTATGTCTTGAAACTCAGCATTTCCCTGATTCACCAAACAAATCAAATTTCCCTTCAACAGTGCTTGAACCGGGAGATAATTACTATCATGTTTGCATTTATAAGTTTTCAAACAAATAGTTAGTAGGGTTTTTTAGTAATTGGAAAGTCATCCGAGATTTCTCGGATGACTTTTTTTATTGATTTTTCTTGTAATACTCTGAAGGTGCTGTTTTGAAGAATTTTCTGAATATCCTGCTGAAATATTTCGGATCGTTAAAGCCTACTGAGTATGCGACCTCACTAACTTGAAGATCTCCGGGTTTCAACAATTCTACTGATTTTTTTAATCGATATACATTGACAAAATCATTGGTGGATAAGCCTGTTAATGCTTTGATTTTTTTATATAACTGACTCTTGCTGACAAACATTTCTGATGCAAAATGTACTACATCAAAATCAGGTTTAGAGTAATTCTTTTCTACAATTTCATTTACTTTATTTAAGAATTGAGTGTCAAGCTTGGAGATACCAAGATCAGCCGGATTTATATCTTCAGTTGAATTATATCTGTTCCTTAGTTTTTTTCTGTTCTCAATTATTGCATTGGCTTTGGCAATTAGTATTTCAATGTTGAATGGTTTTGATATATAATCGTCGGCTCCTTGTTCAAGCCCTTCTACGTAGTCTTCGACCTCTCCTTTTGCAGTTAATAATATTACGGGTATGTGGCTGGTATATAGGTTGTTCTTTATTTTCCTGCAAAGGTCAAGTCCATTTATTTCCGGCATCATTATGTCGCTGATGACTAATGATGGCTCTTCATCTTTTACCATCGTATAGCCAATCTTGCCATTCTCTGCCTCTAATACCCTGTAATATTCCGATAAATTTGAGCATATAAATGAGCGCATGTCTGGATTGTCTTCTACTACAAGTATGGTCTCATTCTCTGAATGATCGCATTCAGATGTTGCTTTCTCAGCTAAATTCATATGTACTGATAAAAGTGATACTTTGTTCTTGATGTCAGATTCAAAAACCTGTGCACTTTTATCAATTTCATCTTCTGAGAAGGAATTTTTTGAAATCGGTATAACTACAGTAAACAAACTTCCATGGCCAGGCTCACTTTGTACTTCAATACTGCCATGCATCGCTTCAACCAAATCTTTCACGAGCGATAGTCCAATGCCTGTTCCTGATATCCCGCTTGCCCGGTTTTCGGGTACCTGATAAAACCGATTAAACAGTTTATCGATATGATCTTTTGATATTCCGGTTCCGGTGTCCTTTACTGATAGCTTTAGAAAATCAGTATTGTTAGTGTCGCTTGTCGATGCTTCAAGATGTATGTTTTCTTGTTTTGGGGTGAATTTAAAGGCGTTTGAAAGTAGATTGTAAAGCACATTCTCCAGCTTTTCCCTATCAAACCATGTTTCTTCTGTATCGACAGATATTTTGTTGTAAAAGTTTATTTCATTCTTTTGTGCAAGCTCAGCGAAAGAATTGAAGATTTCAAGTATAAATGGCTCTAAGGAAGTCTTTTCTACTTTCAATACTTGATTGCCTGTTTCAATTTTTCTTATTTCAAGAAGTTGATTTATAAGCATTAGAAGTCTTTGGGCATTTCTTAAGACGATTTTTAATACCCCATTTGAATCATCAGCAGAATTTAACTTGCTCAATAACCTTTCTATTGGTGAAATAATAAGCGTGAGAGGTGTTCTGAACTCATGCGATATGTTTGTGAAAAACATCATTTGTTGCTGGTTTATCTCCTCTACCTTACTATTTAGCAATATGAGTTCGTCTCTTTGCGACGAAATTTCATTGTTCTTATTTTCTAGTTCTTCTTTTTGAAGTTCTATCTGAGTTTGCCTTCTTTCTAGTTTATGGTTTGATTCTATTAGTTCAGATGCCTGCTTTTCAAGCATTATCTTTTGCTCTTCTATTTGTTTTGTCCTTTGATGTACCTTTTCTTCGAGCGACTTCTTCTGATTGATAATTCTTTGCAATTGATATTGAATTGAGAAAAAGGTAATAACCAGTACACTTATGATGAATAATATTCTAAACCAGGTGGTTTTCCAAAATGGAGGCGTTATTATTATCGTAACCTTTGTCGGTGTATCATTCCATACACCGTCACAGTTTGAAGCTTTAATGAGAAATTCAAATGTACGGGCTGGAAGGTTGTTATATGTTGCAAATCTTCTTTGGGCAGGTACTACTATCCATTCTTTATCCAAGTCCTTCATCATATAGGCGAAACTTGTTTTCTCGGGCAAGTTGAAATCAAAGGCCGAAAAATCAAATGACAGGTTATTGTCCCTGTATGATAGCAATATTGTGTCTGATGTATAAACAGGCTTCTTTAACACAACTTTATTGTGGATTTTCATCCCACTCTTAACTTCCTGATTGAATATTTTAAGGTGGGTGATCTTAGGGTAGGCAAGATGGGCAAATTCATCAATATCTTTAGGATCAAAGTAATTAAGCCCTTCTGTTCCTCCAAAATATAATACTCCTTTTTCATCTTTAAATGAAGCCGACCAGTAAAACTGATTGTTTAGAAGTCCATCCTGTTTATAGAAATTTCTGAATAGCAGTGTTTCAGGGTTGAACTTAGAAAGTCCATAGTCTGTGCTTATCCAAATATTTCCCCATTTATCTTCTTGCAGACTATAGATTACATTGTTGGAAATACCGTCTTTCTGCGAGAATGATGTGCATTGTAATGTTCCGTCTCTTTGAACATCTATTTTGCAAAATCCGTTTCCATATGTTCCTGCCCAGATATTTCCATCCGAGCTTTCCATTAATGAAATTATATAACGCCCAGGCAACGATAGCGAATCATTGATGTCATTTGTGAAAAACTGGAGATTTTCAACTTCCAGTGTAGCACCCTCAGTTTCTTTTATTGATCCGGCAGGAAACCTGAATAAGCCGTTTCTTGTTCCTACCCAGTAGTAATCTTTTGTGTCTTTTAGTATGCACCCAACCTCCGTCAACGATGGGAGTGTTGAATTTGAAGGAGTTGTTAAAGTTGTAAATTTTAGGTTGTTATATTTTAAAGCTGACAATCCCCCCTGAGTTCCTATAACCAACATCCCTCTGTTGTCGTTGTATAATGCTGAAACAAAGTAATCGACCAGGTCATTTTCAACTCCGGGAGTATTTACTGTAATTCTTTGAACGCTTGGAGAAACCTGCGATCCTTTAAAACATGTTAGTCCTCCACCCCATGAGCCAACCCAGATATTCCCGTCACTTCCTCTTGTGATTGAAGATATATAATCGCTGCTTATTGTTCTGTCGTTAAATGCACTATACCTGAAATGGGAGAATTTCCCTTTGCTAAGATCAACTAAGTTCAATCCGCCCCCTGCAGTGCCTATCCACAGATATTCTTTTTCCTTGTAGATTGAATTGACGGTATTTACATTCAAACTGTTTGGGTTATTGGGGTCGTTAGTGTAGAAATCAAATTGCTTTTGGTATACATTAAACTTGTTGATTCCTCCTTTCTCTGTCCCTACCCATACATTTCCTGCTGAATCTGGGAAAATGGTATTGATAAATTGATTGTTTAGTTTAAAATGATCCGGACCCTCTTCTGGGAAACTATAGAATGTTCCTGTTGAAGGGTTGAACAGCTGTAAACCTCCTAACGAACCAACTAATATTCTTCCTTTTATGTCTTCACAGACTTTATTAATAGTACCATGCGACAAGGAACTTGAATTTGAAATATCGGGCAGATACCATGTTGCTAAATTTTCTCCTTTTCTTATTAAGGCTAGTCCGTTGAATGAAGCTGCATACAGGTCGCCTTTGCTTGATTCAAAGATGTCATAGATGTTAGTTATCGGGCTTATAGTATTACTGGCGCTGAACAGTTCAAAATCACTCCTTTTATCATTGAATAAATACAAACCACCAGTTGTGCCTGCGTAAATCTGATTCTTTTGGTCCATAAACAACGCATTGACATTGTTCTCTCCAAGATTTCTTTCCTGTTCGCAATAATGGCTTACAAGCTCGTATTTTCCATTTGTGTTTTTCTTGAAACTAAATATGCCGTTATCTGATGTTCCTACCCATAAATCGTTTCCCCGGGCAACTATTGATGTTACTCTTCTTATTTGTTGGCAGCCATTTTCCTGAGTCGAGAATTTTATAATTTTATCAGATACCGGGTCCAGATAAGATATTCCGGCCGATGAACCTATCCAAAGCTTATTGTCAGGACCCGGTTCAATAGCGTTAATCATATTGTCGGGAAGTGAATTGGGATATTCTTTGTCATATTTGAATGATTCGAATGAAAAACCATCATATCTGCAAATACCATTGCTGGTGCCAAACCACATGAATCCGTAACTGTCTTTTGCTATTGCATTAATTGTATTCTGTGGAAGCCCATCTTCAATCTGTAGGTACATGAAGCGATAATTGGTTCCGTATTGCCCAAACAGTGAAGCAGAATTAAGTAGAATGATTAATACTGCTACGAAAAATCTACCTATAATATTGAATTGTCCACTTTTTGAATTCATTCTTATGAATTATATCCCTGTTCTAAAAATTTTACTATCCTGCTAAAGTCTTTATTTTTCAGGTAAAAACAAGTATTAAAAGTATAAAAAATTGATTATATTTTCATTACTATTAAAGTGTAATCATATGTCCACCTCAATAAACAAATAGTCCTCCTCTCTGTTTTGGCGGTTTGATAGATTTGTTAAAACTTTTTTAACTGATTTAAACTATGAAAAAATCAAAATTTACCTTTTTAATCTTTTTCTTGCTATGCTATAATTTTGTTATGGCGCAAGGATTCCTTGATGGTACTGTTACTGACAGTAAATCAGGATCTACTCTTCCCGGAGTTAATGTGGTCGTTAAAGGTACTACAACCGGAACTGTAACAGATGCAAAAGGCCACTACTCTCTTAAGGTGGACGATGCTAACGCTGTATTAGTTTTTTCATTTATTGGATTTGAGAAGCTCGAAGTTCCTGTTGGAAACAAGAAAACCATTAATATATCACTGGGACAGCAGTATTCTGATCTCGATGAAGTGGTAGTTGTTGGTTATGGTACCCAAAAGAAGGCTGACCTTACTGGGTCGGTGGCTGTTGTTGATATGGAAGAAATGAAGAAAGTGTCGAATCCAAACATGGGCTCTATGCTTCAAGGCCGTATCGCAGGTGTTAACGTAACTTCTGACGGTGAACCGGGATCTGATCCAACTATCCGTATCCGCGGTATTTCTACTTTCGGCGATGGTTCTCCTCTTTATATAATTGATGGAGTTCCGGTTGGAACTACTGTTCGCGACTTTTCTCCTAATGACATTGAATCTATTCAGGTTCTTAAAGATGCTTCAGCTGCTGCTGTTTATGGATCTCGTGCAGCAAATGGCGTTATTATTATCACAACTAAACAGGGTAAAAAAGATACTCCTCTGCAGATTGAATATAATGGCTATTTGGGTATTGATAATGTTTGGCAGAGGATGCCTCTTCTAAAAAGAGTTGACTACCAAAAAACATATAATCAATCATTGATTGCTAACGATATGGATGTTAGACCGGGTAACGACCCAACGTCTGAATATTATATTGATAATGTTGATACCGACTGGCAGGAAGAAGGTTTTAAAACCGGTGTCCGCCACAATCATAATGTCTCACTTTCTGGTGGTGGTGAATACTCTACTTATAATGTGATTCTTGATTTTGTTGATTCTAAAGGGACTCTTGAAGGTTATGGTCCCGACTATACCCGTTATTCTGTTCGCGCTAATAACACTTTTGAAAAGGGTATTTTCAAGGCTGGAACCGGAATGGGTTATACTCATTCAATTCAAAATGTTTTAAATTCTACCGACAGGACTCAATTCTCGGGAGGCAACCCTCCAATGGTGGTTAAACTTCTTGGTCTTATTCCTACCATGTCTCTTTACGATGAAACAACTTCAACAGGTTACGGTACTTACGATACTGATATTACAGGTGAAGATTATTCTTTGAATATCATCGCAATGAATAATATAATGGAGCAGAATGTTAACGTCGATAGGATGTTTGCTAACGGATGGTCTGAACTTGATTTTGCTAAGCTCTTTGGTATGAAAAACCAGACTTTGAAATATAAGATCAATCTTTCTTACGATAAGACTCATTGTCATGATTTCGACTGGATACCATCTTTCTCTTTAAGCTCTTTCTACACAAACACTTCGGCTGTGTTAAGCGAAGGTTGGAGAGAATATACTACCGGATTGGTTGAGAACACTCTTAACTACGGTTTTACTGCCGGTTTGTTGAAAGCAGATTTCCTTTTAGGTCAAATGTACCAAACAGGTTCATATTATACTGTAACAGGGCATGGCGAAGGCTTTAGTGAACCTTATTACAAAGAACTCGCAAACGCAACAACGAAGTCTTCTGGTTCTTACGAAAGCCAACATTATCTGTCATCTTATCTTGGAAGAATAAACCTTGATTTTGGTGACCGATACCTTCTTACTGCAACTGCACGTCGCGATGGTTCTTCTCGCTTCTCAAACTTACACCGCTATGGTATTTTCCCATCAGCAGCAATTGGTTGGAAGTTCCATAACGAGGCTTTCTTCCCGTTCAGCAAGGATATCGTTTCTGAATTTAAACTTCGCGCCAGCTATGGTGAACTTGGTAATGAAAATATTGGCGATTATTTATATATGGGCTCAGTAGGGCGTACCGATGTTTATAGCTTTAATGGACAGTTGGTTATTGGTGGTACTAACTCTTCTATTGTTGACCCCGGTATTAAGTGGGAAACTAAGAAGATGACTAACATTGGTCTTGACCTTGGCTTCTTTGACAGGGCTTTGGAAGTATCTGCTGAATATTATAATTCTATTAGTTCTGACTTGCTCGTTGAGGTTGATATTCCTCTTTCAGCTGGTTCTATTGATGATAAACCTACTGTGAATTCAGGTTCAATGCAAAACCAGGGCTTTGAAGGTGTCGTTACTTACCACAATAAGAAAAATGAATTCAAATATGACATCTCTGCTAATTTTGCAACTTTAAACAATAAAGTTCTTCAGCTTGGGAAAAACGGACAGCCTATTTATGGTGCTTTTGCTAAAACTGTTGAGGGTGCTGAAGTAGGTCGTTTCTACGGTTTTGTTTATGATGGTATTTTCCAGACTGAAGAGGAAGTTGAAAATCACGCATTTCAAACTGCTTCTACTTCTCCGGGCGATATCAGATATAAAGATATTGCTAGTGAAGAGGGTAATGAGCCTGATGGGGTTGTCGACTCATACGACAGGACTGATTTAGGTAGCGCTTTGCCTGATTTTACTTTTGGAATTTCTTTCGCTGCTTATTATAAGAACTTCGATTTTAGTGCTTTTGCTTCAGGTGCTTACGGATACCTCATTTCAAGTAACCTCTACCGTAACCTGATGCACTCAGGTGGTGGACTTAACTGGCATGAAGATATTCTTGGCGCATGGTCTGAAAATAATAAAAGCACAGATATTCCAAGGGTTGTTTATCAGGATCCTAATGATAACGGACGCGATTCCGATAGACCGGGATGGCTGCAGGATGGCTCTCATTTCAGAATCTCGAATCTTACTCTCGGATATACTTTCCCACGGTCGATTCTTAAAAACGCAGTTTCTTCTGCCAGAGTTTACGTGACTTGTCAGAACCTTTACACTTTCTCTAAGTATAAAGATTTTAACCCTGACTTTAAAAATGGAAACGTGTGGTCTCCCGGTTATAATGCCGGTTCTTACCCCGTTCCGAGAACATTCCTTTTTGGCGTTAACCTTAAATTTTAATACAATACTGATATGAATAAGTTAAAATATATCATACTTTTTCTTCTGGCTGTAAACTTTCTCACCTCTTGTGATGATAAGCTGGAAGTTACAAACCCGAATACTGCTACTACTGCAGAATTCTGGAAAACTGAAGATCATGTAGCTGAAGGGGTTATCGCAACTTATAATAGGCTTCTGACCGATGGTTGCTTTTGCCGCATGGTGCCTTCTTTGACTGATGTCAGAGGCGACGATGTGTGGTCTCAGTCTCCCTGGACTATTTACCCTCTTTCCGGCGATTTTACTGTGCTTAGCAATTATGATGTTGTTGAATGGCCTTGGCGGGAATGGTATATTATGATTGCCCGCGCTAATCTTGTTCTTTTCCACGGAAAGGATATTGAATATTCAAGTCCTGAATACAAAAACAGACTGCTCGGACAAGCATACTTCCTGAGGGCTTTAACTTACTATTACCTTACTGAAATGTATGAAAAGGTGCCTCTGATTCTTGAAGTTCCTGAAAATGGAAATTATTATCCAAAAACAAGTACAAGGGATGAAATTATTGAAGCTATTATTTCCGACCTGAAACTTGCTCAGGATATGCTTCCAAAGTCGTACGACGCTATCAACGGCCCCGATAAAAGTCAAAAAGGAAGGGCTACCTGGGGCGCTGCAACAGGTCTACTTGCAAAAGCATATCTAATGAAAAGTAACTTTGAGTCGGCTAAGGTTGAACTTGAAAAAATAGTTACTTCTAATCAGTATAGCCTGGTTTCTAACTATGGTGATAATTTCACATACGAAAACGAAAACAATTCTGAATCTTTATTCGAAGTTCAGTTTGGCAATTTCGGAACTGCTGAAAACTGGTGGTCTTATTCTACTTCCGACTGGAAACAGGGTAATGCTCTTGGTTTTAATTACGGTTTGACTCTCTTTGGTGCATGGGGCGATTTGAAACCTACAAAGTGGCTTTACGAACAGTTCAAAAAAGAGGCTACTGTCGATGGTACACTCGACCCAAGGTTATACTGGACTCTCGTTTCTTACGAAGAAGAGTATAATACTGCTACCGATGGTAGGTCCAATCAGATTTTCGGTAAGGACCTAGGGAGCTACGCAGCTTTGAAAAATTCTCCGACAATTGCAAAATATACTTACGCTCGTATTCCAGGTCATACTGCCGAATCTGAAGGTAACCGCCTCGGAAGCACTATCAATTACAGGGTTTTAAGATATGCAGACATCTTGTTGCTTTATGCTGAAGTCCTTAACGAAACAGGTAAAACTGCTGAAGCTTATGCTCCACTGAAACTTGTTAGGGATAGAGCAAAACTTGCAAACCTTTCTGAAACAAGGCCTAATATGACTCAGGCTGAAATGAGGGACGAGATTGTGCATCAGCGTGTTCTTGAACTTTCAATTGAAAGTATCCGTTCATTCGATATCAAGAGATGGGGCTGGTATTACGATTCAAATAAACTTGCTGAACTTGCAACTCATGATGATGAGTTTGTTACCTGGAAAGCGGGACATGAATATTTCCCTGTTCCTTCAGGAGAAATGGACAATAATCCAAATCTTGAACCTAATTCAGCAAATTAATAATACAAAATGGATGTGCTTTGAATATTAAGGCACATCCATATTTAAAATTCAATAACTGTTAGAAAGATTTATGATGGGAAAGATTTTTTCATACTGTTACCGTGCTTTATTTATTCTTTTTGTCTCTGCATTTCTTATTTCGGGATGTGAAAAGGATATTGACAATCCTGATGATGATGGGACAGATACAATAGATAAACCGACAGATACTCCATACGATATCAGGCTTATCAAAGATACGTACGGCGAAATTTCTTCTCCCGATATGAAATCAAAATGGGGACCTTACAATGTTCACGACCCGTCAATAATTAAGCACAACGATTATTTCTATTGCTTCAATACTGATGTTTGTTACGGTCATGATGTTGCTCCCGGAATTCAGGTGAGAAAATCAAAAGACCTTGTAAAATGGTCATACGTCGGAACTGTTTTCGACGGTCTGCCTGTTCAGGGTGCCGAATATATTCGAAGCCGTGGTATCGAACCGTTTAACTCTCTTTGGGCTCCTTATGTTATGAAAGTAGGCGATGAAATCCGTTGTTATTATTCCTTGTCTTCTTCCGTACACCGTACAAGTTGTATTGGTTTGGCTACTGCTACCAAGATTCTTGGTCCATGGACTGAAAAGGGGCTTGCTGTTAAGTCATCCGACAATTGGTCAATAACGCAAACTAACGCTATCGACCCGTCTGTTCTGGTTGATAAGGCCGGCCGCTTCTGGATGTATTACGGCTCTGCCTACGATGGTATTTATGTTCTTGAGCTTGACCCAACTACCGGACTTGCGCTTAAGCCCGGTGATATTGGGAAACGCATTGCTCAAAGGGGTTTTACCAACGGAACTGTAAACGGAAATATTGAAGGTCCTGAAATTATTTATAATGCTGAATTTGACAAATATTTCCTTTTCCTTGCTTACGACTGGTTGCAAACCAAATATAACGTCAGGGTAGGGAGGGCCGATTCTCCTGAAGGACCTTTCTTAGACTTCAATGGCGAAGATATGTGCCTTGAAAAAGATAATATCCCAATGATTGTTGCTCCCTACCGTTTTAACGGCCATTCCGGCTGGCAGGGTGTTTCGCATTGTAGCGTATTCAAAGAAGGTGACAAATATTTTATCGCTCACCAAGGGCGTCCGGGAATTGATAGCTATTATATGATTCTTCACGTACGTGAACTGTTCTGGACTCCCGAAGGTTGGCCTGTTGCTTCTCCTGAAAGGTATGCTGCCGTTGATCAGTTTCCTGTGCTTGAAAATGAAATACCGGGCGACTGGCAACATATCGTTTTCAACTATAAGGTTGTACCGGGATATGCCGACGAACAGTTAAGCCCCGATTTTCAGGTGGCTGAGAAAATTACTCTTGACGCTGCCGGGACTATAAATAATTCAACTTCTGATACATGGTCGTTCAATTCTCCATGGCTGGAATTAAAATGGAGCAATGGTATTGTTGAGAAAAGCCGCGTAATAAGAGGTCTTGACTGGGAGTCAAATGCTGATAGCTGTATCCTTTTTACTGGGATTGATCAAAATGGAAAAACATACTGGGGTAAGAAATGAAAATGAATTTAAACAGATTGTAATGATAAAAAGTAAAATAATTATAAGCCTGATTGCTCTTGCATTGATTGCAAATATGGCAAATGCACAAAACGCAAAAATTAAGGTTGACCTTGATAGGAAGATTGGTGAAGTGAATAAAAACCTCTACGGTAATTTCGTTGAACACCTTGGACGTTGCGTATACGGGGGTATCTACGATGAGGATTCTCCTCTCTCCGACGATAGGGGTTTCCGTAAAGATGTTCTTGAAGCTGTTAAAGATCTTAATGTTTCTATTACCCGCTACCCGGGTGGCAACTTCGTTTCTAACTACCACTGGAAAGATGGTATTGGCCCGAAAGACCAACGCCCTCCTAGAATGGAGCTTGCTTGGGCTCGCCTTGAAACTAACCGATTTGGAACTGACGAATTTATGCAGTATGCCCGCGAAATGGGAACAGAGCCTTATTTCTCCGTGAATATGGGCACAGGAACTATCGAGGAAGCCCAACAGTGGGTAGAGTACTGTAACGTTGCTAATGGTCCTTATTTTGCCGAATTAAGGAAGAAGAATGGCTACACTGAACCTTACAACATCAAATACTGGAGTCTTGGTAATGAAATGGACGGTTTTTGGCAGATGGGACACCTCAATGCTGAAGATTATGCCAAGAAAGCCAGAGAGGCTGCTAAGCTCATGAAACTTACTTCTCCAGATATTAAACTTATTGCTGCCGGCTCGTCAAATTACCGACCAAATGCTGATCCTAACGAATGGAATGCTACTATTCTTAAGGAGCTGCGCGATGTTGTCGATTACCTTGCCCTTCACATGTATGTTGGAAACCCTGATGATAATTATTACAACTATTTATCGACTCCAAGGGTGCTCGAAGAACGTACTCGTGTTGTTAAAGGTTTGATTGACCGTGAAATGGAAAATGCTGACCGTGGAAACCGCGAGCCTATTTATATCGCATGGGATGAATATAACTCATGGTATCGCGCTCGTACCGACGAAACGATGGCCGGAACCAGAGCTTTGGAAGAACATTATAATCTGGAAGATGCTCTCGTTATTGCCGGTTTCCTTAATGCGTTCGTTCGTAATGCAGATATTGTAAAGATGGCTAACATGGCTCAGCTTGTGAATGTTATAGCTCCTATCTTTACTAACGAAACAGGGATGTTTAAACAGACTATCTATTACCCTCTGCAGCTTTTTGCTAAAAATGTTCATGGTACTGCTCTTGACTTGTTTGTCGATTGCGAAACTTACGATACTGAAGAATTCTTTGTTGGTCTTGGTGAATCAACTACCCGTCAAAAGGATGTGCCTTACCTCGATGTTTCAGCTACTCTATACAATGGTGAAGTAATTTTCAATGTTGTTAACCGACATAAGGATAAGGCTATCACTACCGATATTATTTCTCAATCAGGAAACTTTGATGGCGAACTTAGTGTAGTTGAGATTAATGGTCCCGACACTAAAGCTGCAAACGACTTTGGGAAAACTACTGTTGAATCAAAAACAAAACAGAGTATTAAGGCTAAAGGTAATGTTGTTACTTATAGTTTCCCTGCCCATTCAATTACTCAAATTAAAGGCAAGATCAAATAGATTAATATATTATGAGATCAATTTTTCTTATTTTTGGTTTAAAGATGATAGTATGTTTTGCCCTGGTATTTTCGAATATCAGGGTCAAAGCACAAGAGAACTACACTATTGTTCACGATCCTGTGGCGATTGAATCGAATGGCTCATATTACATGTTTAACACAGGGAAAGGGATTGCTAGCCTGAAGTCTGATGATTTGATCAACTGGCGATATCTGGGACCTGTCTTTCGCAATTCTCCCGACTGGGCAAAAAAGGAAGTTCCTAAGTTTGACGGCAATATTTGGGCTCCCGATATCTCTTTCCATAATGGCAAATATTTTCTTTATTACTCTATTTCTTCTTTTGCCAGCAACCGTTCGTGTGTTGGTGTTGCTACAAATACTACCCTTAATCCCGACGATCCCGATTTTATGTGGCAGGATAAGGGCAAGGTGCTCGAATCAGTGCCGGGAAGGGATAATTGGAACGCGATTGACCCAAACCTTATTTTTGATGAAAACGGCAATCCATGGCTTTCTTTTGGCTCTTTCTGGGGAGGACTTAAGATTGTCAGAATGAACGATGATCTTCTTTCAATTGCTAAGCCTGAAGAATGGCACACTATTGCTTCGCGCGACAGAGATAAATCGCTCGATGAAACCGATCCGGGAAATGCTGCCATTGAAGCTCCTTTCATTTTTAAAAGGGATGATTATTATTACCTGTTTGTTTCGTTCGACTTGTGTTGCAGAGGCGAGAAAAGCAATTATAACGTAAGGGTAGGACGATCAAAATCTCTTACTGGTCAGTATTACGATAAAAATGGCGTTTCTATGCTGAACGGTGGAGGTACTTTAATTTTGAGCGGCGATGATAAATTTTACGGGGTAGGGCACAATGCTGTTTATTCTTTCAATAACGAAGATTACTTTTTTTGTCACGCTTACTTGAAAAAAGATAATGGAAAGCCTATCCTTCTTACAAAGAAAATTATTTGGGATTCTGAAGGTTGGCCTTCATTTAATTTATAATTCATACGATATAGATTAGATTGAAAGGTTTATTTCCTTTTTTGGAGATAATTCTTTTTGTTTTTTTGACATTAAAATGAAAAAATATTTATTAAAACCAATTCTAAAACTTTTGTTATGCTGTCAATAAATAACTTATTTATATATTTGACAGAAATTATATTTTTGGAAATTTATTGCCAGAAATTCAATTGACTATAAGATGTTTAAAATAATCAATTTGTTAAATAGTAGGTTTGTTTAATTAATTGACTGGGTTATTATTAGATTTTAAAGCCACCTCGACAAGGTGGCTTTTAAATTATTTGGTGTTAATAATTCCCGCTTTCTTTAAAGCCTTCTTGCTTGTCCTGAAAGTAAAATGTTTCTGAATAATGTAACTGTATATTACAACAAAAACTGTAGTAAGTATTTTTGAAAGGGTTGCCCACAAGCCGAAAACTTCAACAAATAATTTAAGCAAAAGATAATTTAAGAGTATAGATCCTGAAACAGATAAACCATATCTGAATAGCTGCTTCTTTCCGTTGAGTGGTGATTGTGTGAACGTTACATACTTTGCAAGCATGAATCCTGTCGAGAATGTAATCGGAAAAACGATAAGAAATGCAGCAATGTGAGGACTTATAGTTATAAACCCAAGATCAACAAATTGTTTATCGATTCCAAAATTATAGACCATGAAATATAAGAAGATATCAAGAAGGGTGTTCATGCCACCGGTAGCTCCGTATCTGAATGTTTCAAGGGGTATGTACCTCTTAAAGGGAGCGTAAAAAGCATCAACAATGGTTATTATCAATCTGCGTATCTTCCTGGCTAAAGAAATCATTGGTCCTGTTTAAAATTAAAGGTAGCTAAGATAAGATTTTTTTTATTTTTTGCCTTCTGCAATAAAGTATGTTGTCGTCGTTATTAAGATTATTCAATATATAATCTTAAAATTTGTATTTTGCGAAGCCTTAAATAATCATAGGGTATTTTTATAAATATTTGTAATACAGTATATTTGAGCAAAGAAAAATATAATGAAATTGAAAAACATATTTATTGTACTTCCCTTTTTATTGATTTTTTCTTCTTGTCTGGAAAAATATAGCGATTTTGATATAATTTCAGATACTCAAGTTATTGCTCCTATTGCTTATGGCTCATTTAATCTGGGCGATCTACTTTCAAACTTTACAGAGGATTCATTGTTTCAAGAAGGACAGGAAGATGAACTGATTTTTATTTTCAGGGAAGATGAAGTCCTTGAAATTGCTGTATCCGATTTCTTTCGTTTTCCTTCTGATGTTGATGTTGTTGAAAGCTCTGAAGTGCTTGGTTATATAAGACTGAAAGATTCAACCTACCACAAAATTATCAACCTTTATGAACTCAACGAAAGGGTAAGTATTTCTGATGAGATATCTGGTTTCTCTGATGGCGAAAGACGGGTTTTCCCTGAAGCAAGTATTGGTTCTGAGTATTCTTCTCTTCTTACATGGGAGATCGAAGACTTTAATTTTATACAGGAGGCCGATTTCCATACCGGCATGATTGATTTTACCCTTAGAAATAATTTCCCGGCAAATTGCGAAGGTGAATTTCAAATCTTCGATAGTGAAATGAACGTTATTCAAAAGATTAAGTTTGGTAAACGTCCGGGCATAGGGCTCTTTCCCGGTGAATCTGAAACGACTAACTTCAGCATGGAGGGGAAAACAATCAAGGCTCCTTTGTATTACAAAATCACTGCTCTCCATTTCTTTGAATCCGACGATGAGGTTATCATCGAAATGTACAACGGTTTCGATATCACCGTGCATCTTTCAAATATGCTTCTTAACAACGGAATCTTTAACTCATTTGAATACAGCTACAACAGCGGGTTAAAGCAAATTGAGATTCCCTTTGCCGATTCTATTGAAATTCACAAAGCAACCATCCTGTCGGGAGAAATGGTGTTTAAAATTAATAAGGGTTTTGAGCCTTCCGGCGATATTTCTGTTCACCTCCTGAATTTGTATAAAAACGGGGAGCCGTTCTCGTTTAATATTAAACTTGATAGCGACGGACTGATATCTAATACTTTCGACCTGACAGGTTGTGAGCTTCATTTATCAAAAAACAACCTAAAGCCTAATTTCTTTGAGTATTATTTTGAATATTCTAATTCTGATAATGAGTTTATTAAGCTCAGAGCAGATGATAACTATGAATATGGTATTGTTTTGCAGAATTTAAAGTACTCTTATGTTGAAGGTTACTTTGGGAACAGAGTAATTGATTTTTCACATCAGGGATTCAAATTCAACCAGGAAATATGGGATAAAGTGAAAGGCGAGATCTTTGGCGAAGATCCGCTGTTAAATGTTTTTATTTCTTATCCTTCTGGAATACCTATTGAAAGTGACATCAATATGACTGCTTACAATACAAACGGTCAGTCGGTTAACCTTTCTTACCTTAATCATCGTATCGAATACCCTGAAAGCATTGCTGAGTCGCCTAAGAATTCGGTGCTTCAGTTTAATCATACAAACTCTAACATTCTCGATTTCATTAAACTGCCTCCTAACGATTCGATAATCTTTTCGGTAGGACTGGGAATGAATCCCGACGGAAAACCTGATAGTGATCATTTGAACTTTATTTCAGCAAACGATATCCTGAAAATTGGTATGGAGTTTAGAGTCCCGATTGTAGTAAAAGGTAGTTTCTTTGACTATTACGACACTCTGATGCTCGCAACAGGCAATATCCTGAAGAATGTGAAGAGTGCAGAAATGATTTTCAGAACAAGAAATGAAATGCCTATGCAAATAAATCTGATTCTGACTCCGTTTGATACCTTGACGAAGACTGTAATTGGTGACGAAATATTTGCAAGAATTCTTGATGCTGCACTAACAGATGATTTTGGAAATGTTACTGCAGAGACAGTCGCCGAAAATAAGTTGATAATAGAAGGGGAGGATCTTGATAATTTAAGGAAAGCAAATGCGTTATTGTTGAAAGCATCTTTAATGTCGCCATCTGATGGTGCGAAACCGGCAAAACTAAAATTTAAAGATGGGTTTGACCTAAAGATTATTTTGAATGTCACAGCCGACCTATAAAAAAAACTTATCTGTTCCGTTTGCAAAGGCCGTTCTCTTAACTGTTTTTGTCATGCTGAGCTATTCACTTCATGCCCAGCACAACATTCTTGATTATCAGAACAGAAACAATACTTTATTTTTCAACCCAGCATTCAATATCAATGAAGATAAATATGAGATTTCAATTCTCCCGGTATCGGCAACTAGCTTTGAGCTAAACCTTCCATTTTCTATCAGCGATATCTTCTCGAAGGAAAGCGATGGCTATGTGATTGATATGAACCGCCTTTACAAAAGAGCAGGCAAGACCAACACCTTGACGATGAATTCCACTGTGGGCTTTATTCGGTTTTCAACTCAATGGAAAGAAGCAAAGTGGGGATTCCAGATTTATGAAAGTGCCATAGCAGCAGCCAGCTTCGACAAAAATGTAATTAAGCTGATCAACAAAGGAAATGGGGCTTTTATTGCTGAACCTTTCGTGACAAATATTCCTATTTCGCTAAAGAATTATACCACATGGCAGCTATCTTATTCCAAAGAATTGAGCGACAGGCTTCGGATAGGTGCTGCTGCCAAAATCTATTTTGGGAAAAACGCTATTAATGCCAATGCTAATATATCAATTGCAACCGATTCACTTTACGATTATATAGATATTGGATTGAAGGGTAAGGTTCAGGCTTCGGGACCAATAGAAAGGTCTGTTAACTGGGAAGGATTCGTTAATGGAGTAGAGCTTGATCCTGAATACTCTTTGTCAAACTATCTGTTTCAGTTCAGGAATCCGGGCTTAGGTATAGATTTCGGGGTAGAATATAAATATAACACACAGTTGACCCTTTCTGCCAGTATATTGGACTTAGGATATATAGCTTGGCTGTCTGACATATACAGCATAAATATTGACGGCAGCAGTCGATGGAGCGGAATGGACATATCGAACCTTGTGAATTTCCCCAAAGACGAAACCGTTATTAAAGATTTAGAGAATATCAGCATTGCCGACACGTTTTTCTACAGTGCGATGCGACCTAACGAAAGTATTTTTGCCAATCTGGCGCCAGTCAAATTATACCTTTCTGCAGAATACAAATACAACAGCAAAATCAACCTCTATGCCGTTAACCGCCTGACTTTTCTCGACAATTTTATTGATGAATCTTTTCTTATTTCGGGCGACTATAATTTAGACGAACTGTGGTGCATTTCTGCTGGTCTCAACCTTACCAACAGGTCGTATTTCAACATTCCCGTTGGAGTATCCTTCAAAAGTGAAGTACTAAAATTCTCGATATCGACCAACAACATTTGGGGACTAGCCTTCAGCTCCCTCAGCCGAACCTTTGGAGGCAGCCTAAGCCTCTCCATAAACATCAACGGACTATCCCAACTTCAAAGAGACAAAATGAAGGTATTCCCATTCTACCGACCCTACCAACGCTAACTGACCTCCTCCCAATAAATCGGACCAGTAAAAGTAGAGTAATCGGGGAAAATAATAACTTTAAAAATTATAGAAGACCGATGAAGAAAAGTAAATTTACTGAGAGCCAGATAGCTTTTGTATTAAAGCAGGCCGAAACAGGAGTAAGCGTTGAAGAGATATGCCGTAAGACTGGTATATCTGACGCTACGTTTTATAACTGGAAGAATGCTTAAATGCGAATTGGTTCTTATCTTTGCATGATGCTGAAAGTAAAATAGAGTCGTATATTAGAGAATATAATGAGTTTCGGCCACACAGTTCTTTACAGGACAGAACCCCAATGGAGGCAGAAAATGAATATATTTTAAGAAACAAAAACTTCGATTTTTCTACTAATGCATGGTCCTAAAATGGGGATGGGTTCATCAGCGATGAATTAAAACACAACAGTTACATTTTAAGTAAGGATAAACAATTGAAGGAGATTAAGTTACAATTT